>NZ_JBDKWZ010000002.1:0-542775 GCF_039710355.1 Rapidithrix thailandica
GGCGCTTCACCAGGCGGTGAGCTCTATCCAGAAGGGGGACTGTGAGCAGGCCTTGGCCGGAGGGATCAATGCGATCCTGACGCCATCCTTATACCTGGCGTTTGACCATGTGGGGATGCTGAGCCCGGAGGGCCGTTGCAAGGCATTTTCCTCGGAGGCTGAGGGTTTTGGCCGTGGGGAAGGCGGGGGCATGGTGCTGTTAAAACCGCTGTCCAAAGCCTTGTCGGAGGGAGACCATATCTACGGGGTGATCCGGGGGAGTGCGGTAAACCACGGAGGACGTTCGAGTTCATTGACGGCTCCGAATCCGGAAGCGCAGAGTGAGGTGGTGTACACAGCCTATGAACGCTCGGGCCTGGACCCTCGCCGTGTAGGGTATATCGAAGCGCACGGTACAGGGACGAGCCTGGGCGACCCGATCGAAGTGACGGGCTTGAAGAAAGCCTTCGGGCAGTTGTACCGCGAGCATGGGTACGATCCGGCGAGTGGTCGTTGCGGGATTGGTACGGTGAAGACGAACATCGGCCATTTGGAGACGGCAGCGGGGATAGCGGGCCTGTTGAAAGTGCTGCTATCGATGAAGTACGACAAGCTACCGAAGCTGGTTCATTTTAAGGAACAGAACCCGTACCTGAGCCTCTCGGGGAGTCCATTTTACTTCCAGTCGGAGACGGGCGCCTGGCCAAGGGAGGAAGGACAAGCCCCGGTGGCGGGGATCAGCTCCTTTGGTTTCGGCGGGGTGAATGCGCATGTGGTGGTGGAAGGGTACCTAGCGGAGGCGGAGCCCACCCCGGAGAGCCACCCGCCCCAGTTGATCGTACTCTCAGCAAAAAATAAGGACAGGCTGAGAGCGTATGCCGAAAAAATGGAAAGTTATATACGGCAACATGAAACAACTAATCTTGAAGTTGCTGACCATACTTTGCATGAAAGAATATGCGAATGTATCAGTACAAAGGTTTCGGAAATGATGGAAGTAGAGAGGACTGAAATTGATATTACGGTAGATTTTGCTCATTATGGCATTGAAGCGATCCATTTAAATCAAATTTTCAGAGAGCTGGAACAGAAGTTCAATGTGACTATATCACCTGATATGGTACTGCAGAGTACTACGATTCAAGTTATAGCGGATAAGTTTATTGCAAATAATGCAGATAAAAATGACTTGACTCAAAAATCGGATCAGCTCCGGTCTTCATTGAATTTACAGAGGCTGGCTTATACGCTACAGACCGGGCGTGAAGCCATGGAGTGTAGACTTGCCTTGGTTGCATCTTCATTAAAAGACCTGAAAACAAAATTAACCTCTTGGCTGGATCACCCGGATAAAAGCCGGCAAGTGTTTGAAGGGCAAACTACGGTTTCTCAAGAAATAAGGGAACTCTTAAAAGGAAAAGCAGGAACCGCTTTTATTGCAAATGCGATTCAGAACCGTGAGCTGGAACAAATTGCAAAATTATGGGTTTCAGGTGTTGAGATTGACTGGTCCGCTTTTTACAATGCGCCTGTCAGAAAACTGAGCTTGCCTACTTACCCCTTCGATAATAAAAAGTATTGGGTACAACAGGGGAATGAAGCCCAACTTTTATATAGTACTAATGCCAAAGAATCTCAGCTTACGGCATTAATAGATAGCAACAAATCCTCTTTTGACGGACTTTGTTTTTATAAATTGCTGAAGCCTGAAGCCTATTATATTAAAGATCATAAGGTAAAAGGAAATTATTTGCTCCCGGGAGTGGTATACCTCGAAATGGCACGCATGGCAGGAGAGCTTGCCAACAGCCATGAAAGAATAATTGGGTTAAAAGATGTAGTATGGGCAAAACCGGTAGTGGTGACTGACAAACCTGTCGGACTTAGCATTCATCTTGATAAAAGCAAGGATGCCATAGCTTTTGAGTTTAGTACAAATGAAAAGAATGAAAGTATACATGCTCAAGGCAAACTACTCTATGGTACAGCACCAACGGCTGATAGTTATTTGAATATTGACCTGCTAAAAGAACAGGAACAGAGTATTCGGCAGGAGGATTTTTACAAAGTATTCGAACAGGAAGGCTTTGAATATGGCTCTTCGTTTAAGCCTATCCGGCAAGTGTGGTATGGAAAGGCCGAGGCATTGGCCAGGATAGAGATCCCGGTAAATATGAAGGAAAATGCCGGTGATTATGTACTCCATCCCTCTTTAATGGAAGGGGGCTTACAAACAGCAGGTGTATTGGCAAATCAACAACTGGCCGGAAGTCAAACTTCTTACATCCCATTTTTACTTGAAGACCTCAAAATATATGCGAAACTGCCCGGTGCCGTATTTGCCTATGTAAAAGAGAAAGAAAGTGAAGGAGAGACGAAAAAATACGATATAAAACTGCTGAATGACGAAGGACTGATCTTAGTGGAAATTTTCAATTATACCGTACGTCTTATAGGGGGTAAACATACCAAAAGTCAGGAAAAGGATAGCCAGGAAATAGTGCTTTTGCAAAAAGAATGGAAGGAAACTACCGCTTCGGGTAGCATTCAAAGCAAAGTTCTTCAAAAGCTACTATTGGTAGGAGGAGACAAAGTACTCTTTGCCAATATTCAGAAGTGTATGCCGGAAAGCAGGATATATTGGGTATGCGAGGAAAAAGAACAGCCCGAACCGACCTATTGGACCATTGATAACACAGACCGCAACAGAAGCTTTGAGGAGCTGGCCCAAAAGTGTCTGAAGGAACCCGGAGGTATAAAAGAGATCTTATGGCTTGGAAATGAAGGACGGCATACATTTACAGATGTATATAGTTTTTGCAAAGCACTTTCCCAGCTTTCTTTAGATAAGAAAATCAGAATTGTCTATGCCTATGAACTTAATGATGATGGTGCCTGGGTGGAACATGCTGCGTTAGGAGCTTTTGGTAAGGCTGTACAGCTCGAGCAAAAACAGGTGGATTTTAAGGTTGTCGGGTATGATAAGGATACAAGTATCTCCTCTGTGTGTTCCGATGAATTTTTTGTGGAGGATTTTTCTGCGGAAGTACGCTATCAAAGGGAAAGAAGGTTTGTAAAAACACTGACCAAATGGGAAGGACGAAAGACGGATCAGAATATTTTTCGTATAAAGGGCACTTACTTGATTACCGGAGGTACTGGAGGAATAGGAAGGCAAATTGCCCGGTATGTAAGCGACAAATACCAAGCGAATCTGATTCTGACCGGTCGCTCTGAATATAAGGATGAAATAAAAGAGGTAATTCATCAGATAAGTAAGGGCAAGAGTAATGTGCACTATTTCCACTGTGATATTACCGAAAGGGAACAGGTAGAAAAACTGATAGCTTATACGGAAAAACATTTCGGCCAACTAAACGGAGTGTTACATTGCGCAGGAGTGATCCGGGATGGATTGATGGCAAATAAACCAATTGGGATGGCCACTGAGGTACTTGCTCCAAAAGTAAAAGGTACATGGTTGCTCGATGAGCTTACCGGTCATTTGCCTCTTGATTTCTTTATGATGTTTTCCTCTATATCCGCTGAGCTGGGAAATCTTGGACAGACCGATTATGCCTATGCAAATAGTTTTCTGGATTATTACGCCTCTCATCGCAAGGCGCTGACAGACGCAGGAAAGAGATCCGGTAAATCGTTGTCCGTGAATTGGCCCTTATGGCGCAACGGAGGTATGACGGTGACTCAACAACAGGAGGAATGGATGTTAAAGGCTTTGAAAATAAGACCTTTGGAGGATAAAGAAGCACTGAAGTTACTGGAATCGTTACTTCAGTTTGAACTCCCTGAGGTAATGGTGTTTCCCGGCAATCCGGCGTTTATACTAGGGTCAGGTAAGCCTCAAAAGTTGAGCGATCCAAAACGTAAGAATAAAAAAGGAAGAGTTGATAATCAAGGTGTTGTAAAGGGTTTGCAAACGGATCTTTTGAGTATGGTATCGGCCATATCACAGATCAATAAGGAAGAACTTTCGGTAACAACCGGCATCCAACAGTATGGCTTTGATTCTATCACCTTGACGGAGTTATCGAATGCTATAAATAACAAATACAGTTTGTCTACCACTCCTGCAGTATTTTTTGAGGTGGCGGAAGTAACGATAGAAAAATTGGCTCAACACCTGTATAGCGAGTATGAAAATGTGCTGAGAAACTATTATACAGGTTCGGTTGATGAGCAAGGCCTTGTAAGTGATGAAAGTACAGGTTCATATCCGGTTTCAGAAGTATCACTGTCTACGATACGTAGATCCCTTCCTGTTGAAAGTAAAGTTGAACAACAGGCAGAGCATCCGTCACTATCATCAGAACCTGTCGCGATTATTGGTATGCAAGCACAATTGCCCCAATCTACAGATATTACCGGGTTTTGGTCCAAACTGGTTGACGGAGTCAATTTAATAGAGGAAATACCAGAAAACCGTTGGAATTGGAAGGAGTTTTACGGAAATCCTTTTGAAGGAGAGTATACCTATTGCAAATGGGGAGGCTTTATTGAGCATGCGGATAAGTTTGATGCTGCATTTTTTAATATTTCACCCAACGAGAGTAAAGTAATGGATCCGCAGCAGCGCTTGTTTCTGCAAAGTGTGTGGAAAACCATAGAAGATGCAGGGTATAAACCTTCGGATTTTGCGGGCACACCCATGGGAGTATTTGTAGGGGTAAGCAGCTCGGAGTATGCCGAGTTAGTGGCGAAAGCGGGAGAAGGGTCGAATGTGCATGCTTCCACATCCAATGCTCATTTTCTGATTCCTAACAGGATCTCGTATTTCTATGATTTCAGGGGGCCGAGTGAAGCAATTGACACAGCTTGTTCCAGTTCCACAGTGGCCATACATAATGCGGTGAAAGCCCTACAATCGGGTACCTGTGAAACGGCCATCGCAGGAGGGGTAAACCTGTTGATTTCTCCGTATAGCAATGTGAATTTTAGCAAAGCCGGCTTGTTAAGCAGCAATGATCAGATCAATACCTTTGATGAACGTGCCGATGGCTATATAAGAGGTGAAGGTGTGGTTTCTTTGTTGTTAAAACCTCTGAGCAAAGCCAAAGAAGACAATGACCCTATATATGGTGTGATCAAAGGGAGTGCGGTAAACCATAGTGGCAAGGGATATTCTCTGACAGCTCCTAATGCCGAAGCTCAGTCGGATGTTATGATAGAGGCGTATAAAGCTGCAGGAATCAGCCCTGATACCGTGAGTTATATTGAAGCGCATGGAACAGGCACAAGTATAGGAGATTCGGTAGAAGTGAATGCTTTCAAAAAAGCATTCAAACAAATGTATAGCGAACAGGGTTTGGAAATGCCGGAAAGTGCTAGGTGTGGTATCGGTTCAATAAAACCGAATATTGGACACCTGGAGGCTGCCGCTGGAGCGGCTTCACTGGTGAAGGTTCTTTTGGCCTTGAAGCATAAAGTCTTACCTGCCACTGCCAATTTTAAAACCTTGAATCCACAGATCAGGCTGGAAGGTACCCGGTTTTATATAGTAGACAAGTCTGAGACGTGGGAACAGAAAGGCGCCATTCCAAGGCGTGCAAGCTTGCATTGCTTCGGGGCAGGAGGAACCAATGCGCACCTGGTAGTGGAAGAATATGAACAAAAAGTGTCCTTGCCGAATGAGCAGGAAGAGTACCTCTTTATTTTTTCCGCTAAAAATGAAAAGGCATTGCGTCAATACTTCGGACAATTCCAACAGTTTCTCCGGGAAACGGATCGCATTCACTTGAGTGATATGGCCTACACCTTAATGGTCGGTCGCGAATCTATGGAAAGTAAAGTAGCCATTGTTGCCGAGAGCAAAGAGGTATTGTCGCAGCGCATTGGAGAATACCTTACTCATCAAGAAGTAGAAGGCGTATTTACAAAGGAGGCTGTCGGGCAACTGTCAGAAGTTGACATAAGCCAGGCCATTGAAGATAAAAATTGGACTGAGTTAGCCGTGGCTTGGTGCAAAGGAGTTGCTATTGACTGGCCGCTGTTATACGCTAAGCCCAGAACTCGAGTCTCTTTGCCCACTTATGCTTTCGAACAAGTCAGCCATTGGATAAAGGTTTATTCCCGGAAGGAAAACCAAAAACCAGAGCTTGATCAAGCGGAAAAATCTAATGGAACCACTACCACACCAAGGCAAATCATAGTGAAATATTTTAAGAATAAATTTTCTCAGATGCTGGGTATGGAAACCGAGGATTTGGATGAGGATGCCCCGTTTCAGACCATAGGTTTTGACTCTATTTTACTTACCAAATTAAAGTACGATATCGAGAAGGAATTGCAACAAGCGTTTCCCCTGTCCCTTTTTGCAGTATGTCATACGATTTCAGCATTGAGTCAGGCAATCATGGAAGATACTTCCTTGGCGACTTTGGTAAATAAGATAATAGACATCAAGGCAAATGATGCCGGAATAGGCCCGGGCCATACGGATGCCCAACCACTTGCAGAAATGAAACATCAGTTAGATGCCCTGTCAGAGGATGAATTGGATGAATTGTACAGAAAAATACTGAACGGTAAATCAGTTTCCAACAATGATGCGGATTGAGCTTCATATGCTTTCTAACAGGTAAAAAATGAAATAACTAAGGGCATTCCACTTCAGTCGGATGAGATCGGAGCTTGTACCTTGGTTATTTCCTGTAATCATTAAAATCAAAAACCTTATAACACATACCAATGGATCAGGAAGTCTTTTACAAGCTGTCAAAAGAGGAAAAAAAGAAGTACATCATGGGGCTTGTGACCGGTATGGGCAAAAGTCCTCGTGAGAACCTTGTGAACAATAAACAGGAAAACGGTGACAAATTTACAGTATTCCCTTTAAGTGATATCCAGGAGTCCTTTTTTTCAGGCCGCTTTTTGGGAAAGAAAAACGACTATGTCGGTTGCCATATTTATTTTGAATTTGAGGAGTTTTCTTTGGATACTGAGCGTTTGAGGCAAGCCTGGTGTACGCTGGTTGCCTATCATGATATGTTGAGGGTGGTGATCCTTGGCAATGCCACCCAGCGTATACAAGAGCACTTTGAAATTCCTCCCTTCCAAATCTATGATTTACGGGATAAGACAGAGATAGAATGTAATAAAGTACTGGAGAGGTTACGTAAACGGCTTTCTCACAAAGTATATGAACCGGGAAACTGGCCTCTGTATGAAATAGCCATTACCCATCTTCCGGAAAAGAGGTCGATCATACACTTTAGTATTGATGAATGGATCACGGATGGCTATAGCATGAGCCTGTTATTAAATCAATGGCACCAGCTGTATACTCACCCTGGTTATACATTGCCACCACTGAGTTATTCTTTTAAAGAGTATGTGCTAGAAAGTAAAGCCTTGGAGAACACGCAAAAGTTTGCAGAGGATATGGCTTATTGGAAAGCAATGGAAATACATAACGGGCCGGACTTACCCTATGTAAAGCCAATGCCTGTAAAAGCTGAAGGGCAATCCTGTTATTACAGGAAACGCATCCACAAAACCTTGGAAGCAAACCATTGGGGGGCTTTAAAACAGTTGTGTGTAACGAAAAATATCACACCGACTTCCCTTTTGCTTACAGTATTTTCAGAACTGTTGGCCCGGTATAGTCACAACGATCAATTTTCAATCATCCTTACTTTATTTAACCGTCAGCCTTTACATCCTGACATCGATAAAGTAATGGGTCCGTTTGTCTCTACAAACTTTTTTAATATAAGTCGAAACCCGGAAAAGGACTTTATAGCGAAGACGCAGGATAATCAGAAATATTTATGGACACTTCTGGATCATGGGACAGTAAGTGGTATCAGGGCATTGAGGGAATCCAGAGACAGGCGTTCCGGTACGCATCTGTCTGTGCCGGTCGTGTTTACAAGTATGATTAATAAATCGGGTGTAGCCGGTAAAGACAGCTGGCTGGAAAAAATGGGGTATTCCATCTCCCAAACACCGCAAATATATTTGGATCATCAGGTATATGAGTATAATGAGGCACTGCACCTCAATTGGGACGTAGTAGAAGAGGCTTTCGAACCCGGCATACTTCGCAAAATGATGGATACGTATTACGATATGCTGCGGCAGCTGGCCATTAATGGAGATTTGCAAAAAAACGGATATGAAACCGCGAGAACAGAGGTACGTCATCAGCCGCCATCGAAAATCCATTTTTCCCTGACTCCTTTGCAACAGTCCTATTATGTAAGTAAGCGGTCCGGAGAGACGGCTTTGATTTATCAGGAGTTTGAGATCGAAGAGATGGATGTGAATAGGCTTCAGCGGGCCTGGCATACGGTAGTGAGCAGGCATGAAATGTTGCATGCCGTTATCACCAAAAACGGAGTCTTTCAAACCTTGGAAGAGATGCCTTCAAATTATCATATAGCGGTAAAGGACTGGAGCGGTTTGAGTCATGATGAACAGGCTGGCAACCTGGACAAGGAAAGACAGTTACAAACTAATAAACAATTTGAATACGATCAGTATCCTTGGTTTTCCCTCTCGGTAAGCCTTTTAGAAAATGGGAAAGGTGTATTGCACTGTTGCTTCGATGGAATCGTAGGAGACGGACAAAGTATGGGAATCCTATACAAAGAGCTTTTTGAATTATACCAAAACCCGGCTAAGCAATTACCTGTAATGAATGACAGCTATGCCGGTTACCGCTCGTATGTAGACAGTCAACGTAAAACGGATAGGTATTATAAAGCTAATGTGTATTGGGAGAATAAGTTTGAAAATATTGTTCCGGGGCCAGGGCTGATAGCTCAAAATACAGGGGAGACTTCCCGGCATACGCGATTGGGAGGACAGTGTGATCAATGGCAAGTATTGCAACACAAAGCACAAAGCCATGGCATAACGAATGATACTCTACTATTTTCATTATACGCTTTGGCAATAAGCACCCTTTGTCAAGAGGAAAAGTTTTCCTTGGTGTATGTCGATTGGCAACGGTCCCTTGAGCATGAAGGGCTTGTAGGGGATTTTACTTCATTAAGTTGGGTGGAATTTGACAGGAATATTGATAATTTGATGGAATTGATGGAACACTGTGGGGCGTCCATCAAGCAGGATTTGGACACGAAGCCTTTCAGTGGTTTGGAAATGCTGGGAAAGTTAATGTATCGAGGAAAGAAAAGCCTCTCCTTTCCGGTAGTCTACACCAACCTTATAGATCAGACGTATGAGCACAAATATGACAAGGTAAAACCGGGATATGGTTGTTCAATCACTCCTAATGTGCTCATTGATAATATGAGTATGGCAGATGCCGAAAAGCTACAATACTTATGGGATGTATCGGCACTTGATATGGCGGATGCTGAAAGAGCCTTTCGGGTTTACGAGAAGCTATTGTCTTTTCTGGTGCAAACTGACACGGATTGGAAGGATATTTCTATCCGCGAGCAACTGGGAAGGATGGAGGAACAAGAGTCGGCCAATGATCAGGAAGATACGATGCTACCCTTGTTAAAATCTTTAGGGTTAGCCGATAAAACCATTCAAAGTGAATTTGAAGCACAGGTACGAAAATACCCCGAGCGCATTGCTCTTAAGTTTGAAGAACATGAATTAAACTATTCCGAACTCAATGAGCAGGCGAATCAATTGGCGAGATACCTGCAACAGTATGGAGCAGGGCCAGAGCAGAAGATAGTCGTTTGTATGGAGCGTTCTGCGGAGATGGTCGTCAGTATACTGGGTGTACTAAAGAGTGGGGCCGCTTATGTACCTTTAGACCCCTCACTTCCCCCTGAGCGACTAAATATGATATTGGAAGATGCCAAGCCGGCAGTAATCATTACAACACAGGCTGATAGTTATAATGTGAGGCATTCTTCGTGTAAGGTCATCCGTTACGATCTTGAAAAGCCCATCATCGATCGGGAAGACCCGGAAAACCTGCATCCTTCAGCGAAGGGTAGCAATTTGGCTTACATCATTTACACTTCAGGCACTACCGGTAAGCCCAAAGGCACACTTATATGCCATTATAATGTGATCCGCTTGTTTTTGGCGACAAGAAACTGGTTCCATTTTAATGAGCGCGACACCTGGACCTTGTTTCACTCATTTACCTTTGACTTCTCGGTTTGGGAGATATTCGGAGCCTTGCTTCACGGGGGGAAACTGGTGGTGGTGCCGTATGTGGTGAGCAGGTCATTCGATAGGTTTTATCAATTATTAATCAAGGAACAAGTGACTGTGCTTAACCAGACACCCACGGCATTCCGGCAGCTATGCAGGACAGACGAACGAAGTGGCTCCCATCAACACCTGGCGCTCCGTTATGTCATCTTCGGTGGGGAGGCCTTGAACCTTCAGCATCTGCGCTCATGGGTTAATCGACATGGAGACCAACAACCGGAACTGATTAATATGTATGGAATTACCGAAACGACCGTACATGTCACCTATAGAAGAATATTAGCCTCGGATCTGGATGAAAAAGAAAGCCTGATCGGTATCCCGATTCCGGACCTGACGGTTCATATTCTCGACCAGAATCAAAAGCCGGTCCATCCGGGTGAAGAAGGGGAACTGTATGTAGGAGGCTTGGGAGTCGCCCGGGCTTATCTCGATAGACCTGAATTAACGGCAGCGCGTTTCATCCCCGATCCTTTTCTCAATAAAACAGGTGCGAGGCTGTATCGTACGGGTGACCTGGGGAAAATGCTGAATACCGGAGAGATTGCCTATCTGGGCCGTATTGATTCCCAAGTGAAAGTGAGAGGTTTCCGTATAGAACTGGAAGATATAGAAAGTGCTGTCAACCGGCATGAGCAGGTTAGTGAATCCGTAGTAGTGATACAAGAAGCCGATACGGACGATCCCAAAATTGTTGCTTATGTAATCGCTGCTTCTCCGTCCGGTACCATTCCTCAAGAAAAGGAACTTCGCAGTTTTTTACGAAAAATCCTTCCGGAGTATATGTTGCCTTCATCGATCATTGAGATTGATGAGCTTCCGCTAAACCACAATGGAAAACTGGATAAGGGCAGACTTCCTTGGCGATCAGGAGGACAGCACAGTACCCCCGTCAATGAACCTGCTCCTGTGGTAGAAACGAATCCGAATACCCCTCAACAACAGGGAATTATGGATGTTTTTAAGCAGTGTTTGGCAGTAAACGATCTATCGGATGAGGATGATATCTTTGATTTAGGTGCTACCTCTTTAAGTCTGATTCTGATCAGTCAGGGAATCCAGGAGAAGTTTGGCGTAGAAGTGCCCATGGAAATCTTTCTTGAAAAAAGTAAGATAGGCGAAATCATAGCCGAACTGGGGCATGACAGTACAACTACAACACCTGTATCTCAAAGTGCCGATAGTCAGGAAGATACAGCGGGAGTATTGCATATTGTGCGATCTGTTTTTCAGCGCATACTCAACAATGATGCGATACAACCTGAGGATGATATTTTTGACTTGGGAAGTACCTCATTGACGTTGATTTTTGCTATCGAAGAGTTCAAGAATATTCTTCAAATAGAGGTGCCTATAGAGGCTTTTTTAACCCATACTACACTACAGGGGATCGCCGGCTATCTGGAAGAACAGTGCCAAGGAGAGCAAACCAATGGCGCACAAGTGACAACTACAGATCAGAATGACGTTGGAGAGATTCACAAAAGAGAAATTGTCAATATTCCGCTAAGGCGGAAGTATTTTCATGAGGACTCCTATGTGCTTTCTGCCCCCCAGTATGATTTTGTGCAGAAGGAAATCCCGTTTACGCAGTTTTCCGAATTTATAGCCTTGCTCCGGCAGCATCGCCTTGGAGAAGCGTGTAAATACCTGTACCCCTCTGCAGGAGGAAAAAATGCCGTTCAGACGTATTTACATATCAAACCCGGTAAAGTAGAAGGACTAAACGGAGGGGTTTATTATTACCACCCCGAAGAACATCAACTGTACAAAGTGAATGAAAGTGAATCTTTAACTATAGACATTCACTATACGGAAAATCAGGAGCTTGATAAGCTATCCGCTTTTCAAATGTTCCTGGTGATTCAGCTCAAAGCCATGACTCCCGTGTACATGGATTTTAGTCAGGAATTGGCTACATTGGAGGCCGGGTATATGACCCAGTTGTTGTTGAGCCGGCAGGCCGAATTTGGCTTGGGGATATGTCCTGTACAGCAAGTCAAACATGAGCGGATACGAAAAAGTCTGAAACTAGAAGAGGAGCATGTGGTTGTAGAATGTTTGCAAGGAGGGCTCGTAGATTATGCGGCCTATGTGCAAGATCCGGTGCGGTATAGCGCCATGCAGTCAAAATATGAGGCGGTTAATACCCACCAAAGCGCGGATGCAAATTTGATGGAGGAACTGGAGGTCAGGGATTTTTCCAAGATTATCCGTATTCACAATGCAAAACAATTTAATCCGCTTTCTCAAGAGGAGCAAGCAGTACTTGCAGAGAAAAAACTGCACCTCAGAAGTTTTGAAAACGATGCGGAAAAAATAATCTTAAATTCACATTATTTTCCAAATAATCAACTCAGCACAAGAGCCTCACAGAGGGAGTTTGATCAGGGTAGGATATCCTTTGAAGGGCTGTCGAAGTTATTGCAATATATTTCCAAAAAGAAGGATTCCCGTTCGGTTCCGTATTTGTATCCTTCGGTAGGGAACTTTCATGGTATACAGCTTTACTTGTATACAAGAAAGGATGCGGTGGAAAACCTGCAAGAAGGAGTGTATCGCTATCATCCGGAAAACCACGAGTTACACAAAGTTAGCAACAGGTTGTCGGTGCCTTTAGAGTACTGCCACTCACCTTTTAATCTCATGACCTGCCGGAAGGCCTCATTTTTTCTTTTCCTTGTAGTGGACACGGTTGAGCTGGAAAATATGTTTGGCGCTAATGCGGCAAGCTATGTGTATAAGGAGGCCGGACATATGGGTCAACTGCTTATGGACCACCAGGCCGAATGCAATATAGGGCTTATGCCTGTGGGGGGGATGTCTTTTGACAAAATCAAAGGCGATTTTCACTTGAACGCTTCCCAACTAATGATTCATAGCTTTATGGGAGGAGCGGTGCAGTATCAAGAGAAAAGAAGTAATGAGTTTTCTGCAGATACTCCTGAGAGGTTTAATTACTGTTCGTTAAAAAACATTGATAGTAAATATAAGGCCCCGGCTTTTTTACCTGAAAGTAACCCTGTGGAGGTGAGCGGTGATACGCAAATGAGTGATAAGCAAAACTATCCGCTATCGTATGGACAGCGTTCTTTATGGTACATGTATAAAAGTGCGCCCGAGAGTTATGCGTATAATAGCGGCTTTCATGTAAATATTTTATCTGAAATTGATGATGAAAAATTTGAAAAAGCCCTGCAAGCGGTGGTAGATCGACACGATATTTTAAAAGTCAGGTTTGGAGAAGAAAACGGTGAGCCTTTTCAAAGAATGCATCATGATTTTAAACTTTCTCCACAAGTTATTGATGCAGCAGGTTGGACGAATGAGCAGGTGGTTAACCATATAGGGGAAGTATATCAAGAACCGTTTGATTTGGAAAAGGAGCCAGTGATAAAAGTATATCTGTATCACCAATCGTCCACATCTCATTATTTATTCCTCAACCTTCATCATATTATCACCGATTACTATTCAACCAGTATGTTAATCCAACAGATGTTTGATGCCTATGCCATAATGGTAAATGGCGAGTCTGTTAGTGCCCATGTAGTAGATCATCAGGCGCCCGGGTATATGGAATTTGTAGAATGGCAAAGAGATATGATGGAAGGAGGGAAAGGAGAAAGCATGTTGAATGATTGGAAACGTCTGTTGGGAGAAAAGGTACCGACCATGAAACTCCCACATGACTACCCCCGGCCAAGCCTACCGGTGAGGCAAGGTGATACGGTATATTTTGAAGTGGAGAAAGACGTTTACGAACAGTTTAAAGTCATTGCAAAACAAGAAAAATCAACCTTGTTCATGACCTTCTTAACAGCATTTAGTGTACTGCTTCATAAATATATTCCCGATGATAATGTGGTGTTAGGTACACTGGCTACGGCAAGGGGCGATAGTAAATTCAATAATACGCTCGGGTACTTTATTAATCCCATTGTATTGTGGCTTCAGTTGAATAAACACATGACATTCGGTGAGCTTTTAGGAATGGTGAGAACCAGGGTATTTGATTCACTTAAAAACAAGGATTATCCATTTCCGCTATTGGTAGAAAGACTACAACCCCACCGGAATGCCAATATCTCTCCGCTATTTCAAGTTACCTTTCAATTTTTGAATGCACAGATTGAAGACAGTTATAGAGAAGAAGCTAAGTGGTATAAAAATGCTTTGAAACTAAAGTCCTTTGAAATGTTGAGCCAGGAAGGTCAGTTTGATCTGGAACTTGAACTCATGGAGGGTATACATTCGGTAAGAGGGAAATTGATGTTTGATGCCGATTTATTTGACAAAGCTACGGTGGAACAAATGAGTCAACATTTCATTGCGCTGTTGAAGCAAATTTCGGCGAACTCCGGAGCCGTCATCAACGAGCTTTCGATTCTGACAGATGAAGAAACCATTCGTAAAAAACGACTTCATGAGCAGATAGGGTTTAGTCTTTAATAGAATTTGAGGAGGGAAAAGGAACCCGAATGTGCAGGAGTGGTTCCTGACCTTTCTATGATTTTCAAGTCATATATTTTCTTAATCAGTCAACAAATTAAACAACATACAATGCTAGAAATAGAAGCTATAAAAACATCCGTTTTCGAAAGTTTGGAATCCAATGTCCGCAGCTATTGCAGAAGCTTTCCCACACAATTTTCGTATGCCAAAGGGGCCTTACTCCAAGATGAGCACAAAAGAGAATACATCGATTTTTTGATGGGCGCAGGGGCTCTCAACTACGGTCATAACAATGATTATATCAAAGAGCAAGTCATAAAGTATATCAGCAATGACGGTATCATTCAGGGGCTGGATATGTACACCAACGCCAAAGAGGCTTTTATCCAACAGATGAACGATACGATGTTGAAACCAAAAGAACTGAAGTATAAATTCATGTTTTGCGGCCCTACGGGGACAAATGCCGTGGAAGCGGCTCTCAAATTGGCCCGGAATTATACAAAGCGTACCCGGGTATTTGCTTTTATGGGGGGATATCATGGGATGACCCTTGGCGGCCTGTCAGTGACAAGCAACGCTTCACACCGGAATGCCTCCGGAGTAGAGTTGAATAACGTTACCTTCATTCCTTACGAAGATGGCTATATCAACAATTTCGATGCGCTGGATTATATGGAGTCATTACTCAAGGATACGCATTCGGGAATAAGTAAGCCGGCTGCCGTGATCGTGGAAACCGTACAGGCCGAAGGTGGGGTTTATGTAGCCTCCGAAGCATGGTTGGTGAGGTTAAGAGAAATCTGTAATAAACACGGTATTTTACTGATTTGTGACGATATCCAGGTAGGATGCGGCAGAACAGGGACTTTTTTCTCCTTTGAACGGGCTACTATTCAACCTGATATAGTGGTATTGTCCAAATCGCTGAGCGGCTATGGCTTTCCTATGTCAATGCTGTTGTTGAAGCCAGAGCTGGATATTTGGAAGCCTGCGGAGCACAACGGTACCTTCAGAGGCTTTCAGTTGGCGTTTGTAGGAGCTAAGGCAGCCCTTGAATATTATCAGAACTTTAACCTGGAACAAACCATGGTTGCCAAGTCCAAAGTAATAGAACATGTATTGAAAAATGAAATAGCAGCTATGCACCCGGATATCCGTATCAGAGGCATAGGAATGATTTGGGGAATTGACTTTGCCAAATTTCAAGAAAGCGATATCACAGGAAAGATCACACAAAGGTGTTTTGAAAAGGGTTTGCTGATAGAAAGTACAGGGCGCAAAGGTGCTGTCATCAAGCTGTTGCCCGCTCTTGTGATAGAGGATGCTCTTCTTGATAAAGCATTGGATATTTTAAAAGAAGCTATATCATGGCATGTACAACAGACCGTAAGCTAACATAGGCATTTTATACAAACCTCATAGCCTATGTAGGTAGCAAGCGGTTCTTCTATGAGTCCTTCAATGATCTATAAATATCAATTTGAGTAGAATAAATGAAACATCACAATACGCTATCCGGGAGAGTATATTGGAAAAAAGTACTGGGAGATTCACCGGCTCCGGCAAGACTATTAAGAGATTATCTTCACCCTGCAGATCATAAAAACTTGAACTCCATTACCTTTAGTTTAAGTCAGGACGTTTCCGGACAATTGAGGGAAATGGGACAGCACAAGGCATTAAGCTTATTTACAATGCTTTTGTCAGGTCTGCAAGTTGTTTTTAGCAAGTACACCGATTCGGAAGAGCTGTTATTGTATGTACCGGCACTGATGAGCGATGAGTCCGGAAAGTGCCTACCTCTACGGAGTTCGATAAACTGGCAAACATCTTTTAAAGATCATGTATTGGAAACGGGTGAGCAACTGATCAATGCATATACCCATGAGTACGAAAACACGAAGGAGATACCATCGGATATCGGGGTATTGGTATTGCAGGAAGATCTTCATGATCTCGTTCATGTAGATAATGCGGAGGTCTCTTTTTATTTTTCCGACAAGGGCTCTCGTGTCAAAGGGACAATGTACTACAGGGAAGGCCTCTTTAAAGAAGAGTTGCTGCATTCGCTGATAGAACAGTATACTTATGCAGTAAGTAGTCTAATAGACAACAGGCTATTGCCGCTTGCAGAGGTGAACCTTGTATCTTCGGAAGAACTGGAAAAGCTGAAGGAATTCAATGAACTATCTTGCTATTATCCCGGGTATGATGTGATCGCCAGTCTGTTCGAAAAAAGCGTAGAGAAGTACTGTGATCAAACCGCAATAGTCGAAAAAGGGAAGTCGTGTACTTATGAAACCCTAAATACACGGGCCAACCAAATAGCGCATACGCTTCGGCAAACGGGTGTTCAAAGAAACGAGTTTGTGGGAGTGTTGATGGAGCGTGGAGTAGACTTTATCACCTCCGTAGTGGGCGTTGTGAAGTCCGGGGCGGCTTTTGTCCCCCTGGACCCTGCCTATCCTGCCGAGCGTGTAAACTATATGTTGCGCAACAGTAAGGTGTCTACAATAGTGACTACGGCCGCCTTGTTAAAAGGTATTGAGACGGATGACTTACCCTCTTTGAACAGTGTTCTGCTCTTGGACCGGAATTTTGGTGCGGACCAAGGTAAAATAGAGGTATACGATCAGGAGGCGATAGACAAAATGCCGGAAAGCAATCCGCATGTCATAAATCAAAGTGACGACATAGCCTATATGATATACACCTCCGGTTCCACCGGAAAACCCAAAGGGGCTATGGTGCGGCACAATGGAGCGATCAATCATATGTATGCCGAATTTGAAGCGTTGAATTTCTCTGAAAAAACACGCTTTTTACAATCGGCACCGGCTTCCTCCGATATTTCCGTTTGGCAGATGTTGGCACCATTGTTAGTGGGAGGAGCTTCGGTAGTCGTAGGCTTGGAGGTAGTCAGCAACCCCCCGGAGTTATTTAAGGTGCTCAGAGAAGAGAGAATCTCTTTGTTCGAACCGGTCCCTATCGTGCTACAGGGAGTCATTGAGTATGCCGAAAAGTTGGATGACAAAAGTCGCTCGTTACCGGACTTGCTTTTTGCTATGGTCACCGGGGAAGAGGTTAAAGTGTCAGTCGTAAATAAATGGCTGGGGCTGTACCCAACGATACCGGTAGTTAATGCGTATGGACCTACGGAAGCGGCAGATGATGTATGCCAGGCGATGATTGAAAAGGCAATGCCAAGCCATTCCGTAAGGGTCCCTATCGGAAAGCCTGTAGCGAATATGCAAATACATATATTGGATAAACATATGAAAAGGCTCCCCGTTGGGTTTCCCGGAGAAATTTGTGTTTCCGGGGTGGGTGTAGGGGCTGGATATTGGCAGAATGATGAAAAAACGCGTGACGTTTTTGTACAAAATCCCTATGCCAACAGTAGTAACGAAAGGCAACTGTACAAAACCGGTGACCTTGGCCGCTTTTTGCCTGACGGAAACATTGAGTTCCTGGAACGTATAGACAAACAAGTGAAGATAAGAGGGTTTAGAATAGAGTTAGGCGAGATAGAAGCTGTACTCTCCGGGCATGAGGGAATAACGGAAGTATATGTGGTGGATCGTGAACTTGACAACAATAAACTACTGGTTGCCTATTACCGTGGAACCAAAGAAATAGACAATGAGTCCTTTAAGAGTTACCTTCACCATAAGTTGCCACAACATATGGTACCTACCGTTTATGTTCGGGTAGATAGAATACCGCTACTTCCCAATGGCAAAGTCAATAAAGAGGAGTTGCCTTTGGAGGCGCTACAAGTGCAAAAGGAATTTGTGGCGCCCACCGGACCGGTGCAAACCAAACTTCAGGAGATTTGGCAGCAATTGCTTAAGTTAGAACGCATAGGCGTGAGAGATAACTTTTTTGACCTTGGAGGGCACTCCTTTTTGGTAATTAAAATGATCAATGAGGTAAAAGAAGCGTTAGGTACGGGAGTTTCCTTGCCTCACTTTTTGACCGAGCCGACTATCACCCACCTCGCCAGGTTAGTAGGTGAAACAGAAAACCATGAGGAACCCGGACTCTCATTGAAAGAGTGTATACTGCAAGATATCCGGATAGAGAATGACATTACTTCCCTGGCAAATTTTGAATCCGTATTGTTGACCGGTGCCACAGGGATACTGGGAGTCAATATTTTATACGAATTGCTTAAAAGTACGGAGGCTAAGGTGTATTGCCTGGTCAGGTGCAAATCGGAATCGCATGGAAGAGAGCGCGTGACAGGTCAATTAAAGAGCCATCAACGCTGGGAAGATGCGTTTATGCCGCGCATACATATTGTACCCGGAGACTTGGAAAAACCAAGATTGGGATTGCAGCCGGAGGAGTTTGAAAGCCTTGCTACAACGTTGGATGTTATCTTTCATAACGGTGCCCAGGTGAATTTTGCCTACCCTTATCATGTCCTGAAAAAAGCCAATGTGGATGGGACCAAAGAAATATTGAAACTGGCGGCTTTACACGGGTTAAAACCGGTGCATTTTATATCGTCACTGTCAGTTTTTGAAAATTACCACCACAGTGCTATCATTTCGGAAGGGCATCAACTTCTACTGAATGACAAACTGCTGAATGACCTTGGTTACACCCAGTCGAAGTGGGTGGCAGACAAGATTATGATAGAAGCAAGACAAGCCGGATTTCCCGTAAATATTTACCGGCCGGAAACCATCTCCGGGCATAGCGAAACCGGAATATGGAATACCTCTGATTTTGCCTGTAAATCTTTGCGTAACATGGCCATTGTCAGTGCTATACCCAATGTCCCGATAAAGTTCAACTGGGTACCGGTGGATTATGCAAGCCGGTCTATTGTGCATTTGGCGAAAAACCCGAAAGGCTTGAATAAAAATTACCATATCATTTCCCCTCACTATCTTCAGATGAGTGACATTATTAAGTGGATAAAGCCACTGGGTTTTGATATTAAAAAATTGTCATTCAGAAAGTGGAAGAGCAGAATCCTAAGCTTGCAAGGAAAAAACGAAGTTTTGGATGAGGTGACCGATGAAATATTTGAAGCGGCAAAAAACTACGATCCGTCTAAGACACACAAGTTTACACAACAAAATACGATTGCAGGATTACAAGGTACCGATATATATTGCCCTCCGATAGATAAAGCCGTTGTGCAAAAATATTTTAAGTATTTTGAAAATGAAGCTTTCCTATCTAAGGATATGGTTTTTCCTTACGAAGAACAGGGAAAAAGGAAGGTACTGGATTTTCTGTTTAAGTGACAGGTGCATATACCCCCCGTCTAAATTGAATGGACCGTAGAGAGGAAATATTTTATTTGACCGGGAGAAGCAACTGAGGAGAGCTGACGAGGAAGTGGTTTAAACGTATAGTTTTTGAAACATTTTTTAGGAAAAAGAAAAAGGTTAATTCACTTCTATACAATTCGATGAGGTTTTTTAATCAAACGACACATATGAATTCACAAATTGAAATATCTGCTGACCGGACCTGGCTTCTCAAAGGCAAGGGACCGGTTATAATCAGTGGCCCTTGTAGTGCGGAAACGGAAGAGCAACTTATAAGAACGGCAAACTTGTTGGCGGCTACCGAAAAAGTAGACCTACTAAGAGCAGGTATTTGGAAGCCCAGAACCCGGCCCAACTCCTTTGAAGGGGTTGGGGAAGAAGGGTTGAAATGGTTGAAGAATGCATCAGAAGAGACGGGTAAACCGGTATGTACGGAAGTGGCCAATGCGAAACATACGGAGTTGGCTTTAAAGCATGGTATCGATGTCCTTTGGATAGGGGCAAGAACTACGGTCAATCCCTTTTCCGTACAAGAGATTGCGGATGCACTGAAAGGCGTGGACATTCCGGTGATGGTGAAAAATCCGGTCAATCCCGATTTGGAATTATGGATAGGTGCCCTTGAGCGGATCAATCAGGCAGGAATTACCCGTTTAGCGGCAATTCATCGCGGTTTCTCATCCTATGAAAAAACAAAATATCGCAATCAGCCCAAGTGGGTTTTGCCTGTCGAATTAAAACAGCGCTTTCCTGAGTTACCCATGTTGTGTGATCCAAGCCATATAGCAGGAAGCAGGGATATTATCAGTCAGGTATCACAAAAAGCACTTGACTTTGGCATGGAGGGACTAATGGTTGAAAGCCACTTCGCTCCGGATAAGGCCTGGACGGATGCCAAGCAACAGATTACCCCGGAAGTCCTTAAACAGGTATTGGCTTCATTGACGACTGTGAAGGATGTAGTAAAACAAGTCGGACAGGAAATGTATAAAGTGGATGAGAAAGTCATGTGAAAAAGAAAATACTGAAGGATTCCAAGTGCTACGTTTCTATGAAAAAAGTTATTCGCAATTTAATCATGCATATTTGATAACATGCTTGTACTTCGTAGTTCGAATATTACCGTTTGTTCATCCTGCTTTCAGTGACGATACATGAACTATTTGTCTAATATGCCGCCTCCGCAGGTCGGGTCTTTTTCTCTTAAGAGAGAAAATAACGAGAGGCATAGCATCGGCTATGCTTTTGTAGAAGGTGATGTTGAATCATTGACTGAGCTGACTCTGCTTCTTAGTACCCAGGAACAGCAGCAATTGGAGAGTTTTGAATACCCGAGGAGAAAGAACAGCTACTGCTTGGGAAGAGTCAGCGCGAAGTTGGCCATGCAGCAAATTCTTACAAAAGCTGATCTGAATACAATAACCGTAGATAATGGTGTTTTTGGCTTTCCGGTAGTGAAAGGCGTTCAAGAGAAAATCCAGGTGAGTATTAGCCATAGCGATGGCTTGGGAGTTGCTCTCGCTCATTTCGAAGAACATCCGGTGGGTATCGATATAGAAAGAATTGACCCGGATAAAACTTCCGTGATTGAAACCTGTTTGTCAAATGATGAAATTACTTTGATCAAAAAAAAGCTCATGGAGCCCTATGGGAATTTTGTTTTTTGGACCATCAAAGAAGCCTTGTCCAAAATCCTCAAAACCGGATTGATGCTGGATTTTAAATATATGCAGATTGGCAACCTAGAGAAGGTAAAAGAAGGCGTTTGGATAAGTCACTTTAGTAGTTTTTCACAGTATCGGGCCATCTCATTCACAACGCAACATTACGTGGGGTCGGTTGTATTACCAGCAAAATCCACATTTGAGCTGCCGGATCTTTTCGCATTGGCAAATGCTTTTAACCGCTTCGTGAAAAGGTAAGACATGGCTCTATACCTTCACCGGTATTCCTTATACAAGTACACTGTTCGGTTATGTGCGTAAAGGTACAAAATCGAACAGCTTGCCTCCCTTCAAACAGCCTTACCGGCTGTTTTTTAATATGGTATGCTTCTTGGCTTATTTTGTTTCAAACGTTGGCGAGAAATAAGTATCGATACATCACAATTCACCAAACCTTATTTTCCGGTTCATTTACAAAAAATACTCAATCATGAAGTGGATTGTCCTTGTTTTAATTTTAGGAGTTTTGAGTCAAATTGCATTTGCACAGGAGGTGATTAAAATTATTACTTTAAAAAATCAACCGATCGTGATTGGAAAGTTAAATGGGAAAAAAGCGTATTTCCTTATCGATACGGGTTCGGATGTAACCTTATTAAATTTGAAAGATGCCAATAAATTCCGCTTTAAGTTTAGGAAAATAGATTTACAAGGCTATAAATTGTCTGCCTTGGGTTCGGAACATCAGCAAGAAATATGGATGGCCTATAATGTGGCCATTCACTTGGGTAACAAAAAAATGAAAGGGTATTTCAAGGTTTTTGATCTTTCCAGGATTGCATCTTCCATAAGAAGAGACTCAGGAATCAAAATCAATGGGATCATCGGCTCTGACGTCATGAAGAAGCATAAGTTTTTGATTGATTATGAAGCGAAAGAAATCAGTATTAAAAGGGATTAGAATAAGGGAATAAAGGTCCGGGTCACTCTATCGGTAAAAGATGCGTTGGGGAAAATAAGTTTTGGGTTGCTTTTTTTACTACCTAAATTCAGGGGTTTGAAAAGGCAAGTATTTAAACATGGATTCTAAATGAAAACCCATCTGAACTTTACCTTATGAAAACCCATCTGAACTTTACCTTTCTGACAGTTGCTTTATCATCTCAAGTAGATACAGGGAATGCAGCTCGACCGTTAACAGCATTTAATTTTTGAATGATGGCAATTGAAAAAGCAGCTTTAATGAATAATTTAACTACACAACCAAATTACCCTTATCTGAAAATTGAAATTTTTGTAGTGCTGACATTGCTGTTATTGTCTTGTGAGCAAAAACAAAATCAGATATCCTCCGGTAAGATCAATTTACAAAATAAAAATATTCAAATACCGGATTTAGTAGCTTTGAAGTCCGTTCAAACACGTTTGCCGGGGCCTGAAGACCCTGGCGAATGGTTGTATGTTTATAACAAATCGGCTCAATCGTACGAAGAATATAGAAACTCAAAACCGGTACAACCCACTCCGGAGCAGAATAAAATATACCTCAAGCCTATAGGAACTTTTGATAGTTCGGAAGTTCGCATTTTCAATTCTTTAAGAGAGTATACTCAAGTCTTTTTTGGATTGGAAACCATTCTACTTGATCCGGTTTCGGATTCAATCATTCCGGAAGAAGCCCGACGAATACACAAGGGAATAGAACAAATTCATACAAAATATATCTTAAAGCAAACGGTCCGGGAGGGCTTGCCGGAAGATGCGATTGCATATGTTTCAATCACAAGCAAAGATCTGTATCCCAAAAAGTCTTGGAATTTCGTATTCGGGCAAGCAAGTTTGAAACACAAAGTGGGGGTAGTGTCAATATACCGGCTCAAGAGTGGAAATTTAAAATCGGGTAATCAGGGCCTGTATCTAAACAGACTGATGAAAACCACTACACATGAATTAGGTCATACTTTTTCAATAAAACATTGTACTACATATAAATGTATCATGAACGGAAGTATTAGTCTGGAAGAGGCTGATCACAAGCCTTCGTGGTTATGCCCGGAATGCCTGGCAAAGTTGGCTTGGTGTACAGGTACGGATATCAGTGATCGGTACGAGGCATTAATTTCATTTTTAACGAAACAGGGGTATGCTGAAAAAGTAAAATTCTATAAAAAATCGCAAGAGATTTTATGGAACAAAGCCGGTTGAGTTTTTGAAACGAATGGGCGTTGTGCTAAAATTTTAAAAGCTTAAATATTGAATGTCAATCCCAAATATGCGGTCGTTTAACTCCCATGGCTCTCAAATAAGATAAAAATTGCCCGGCATGAACGGCCTCATGATAACCGGTTCTTAACAAGTAATCACCGAGTTTTCTTTTTTGTCCGTTTCCGGGATGGATGATTTCGGTAGTGGCCAGTTCACTTGCCGAAAATTTCCGGACACTATCAAGGAATGCTTGCCGGTGAGGTTTGGCAAATTCCAGTTCGTCATCCAAATTCAGATAAGGGCGGCCTTCCCAGGGTGAACGATAATTTGACATATCGCCTTTGTTGATGATGGTATTCCATCCATGGTCCGCACTTACTACATGCCTTATCATTTCCATTGCACTCATTGCCTCTTGATCGGGTTTCCAGTAATAGTATTGTTCCGGTAACTCCCTCCACAACTTAATGCTTCGTCTTCTGATTTCTTTAAAATTCAATGTTATTAGTTCCGATTCTGTCATTTTTTCCATAATCTATTTAGAAACTGATGATTAAATTTTTGTTGTATTAGTTTACCCGAATGAATCGATCGGAAAATTGCTTGAGAGGACCAGTGTTTCTACATAACGGAATTTGAGACGACTTTTGATCTATTGGGAAAGTATTTGGCATCGCTCTACAGGGCAGTGTATTTGTTTTATGAGAAGGTTATTTGCTTTTTTGCATTTAAAATTAGCGAGATTATTAAATTATACAAAAGACTACTTATTTTTAATGCCGGTTTGTTATTCCTGTAGGTTTTGCCGGATGATTTACAACCAAGGTAATTAGATTCGGTGTTCACAATCGAAAAAGATGAAACAAAAAATAGATATCAATTCCATCATTGAATTTACCCATCAGAAAAAAGAGTATTCGGAAATACGAAAATTACTTGTTGACAACGGGTATTCCGATCAAGAAATAAAGCAAATCATGAAGGTGGTGGATGAAGAACAAATGCGGATTGCTAGCAACAAACAATCGGCTAAAAATTCATTGAACCTGATTTTGATGGGAGCCCTTCTCTTTTCAATTGGATTTGGGGTAACTGTTTATACATTTTTATCGGGAGGAAGCTCATTTATCCTTGCCTATGGGGCAATTATTTCGGGAGTTGCCCTGATGATTAAAGGAAGGGCAAATCGAAAGAAGCAAGCATCAGAACGGCCCCCTCGCATTAAACGAAAATCCCCTTACAGGAAATAAAGCAACAGCATTTCATAGCGTATTCAAAAAGAACTATTGAAGTGGTTTAAACGTATAGTTTTTGATCGAAAATGGAATCAAAATCGGCTCATCAAGGCACTTTTTGAAGAGAATAGTCAAAGCTATTGTTGAAAAAAGTAACACAGAGGAGGCCTTTTTGAAACATTTTTCAGGAAAAAAAAAAAGTTTAATTCACTTCATTGCCTATTTTTAATCATGAGAGAATCAGATCTGCTTTCCTTCAAAAATCTCATTGAAGGAAAGACGGGTATCACTTGGAAGCGGTATTGGAAACAAAACGCGGAACGCCTGAAAGAAGAGTTAACACGGCTGGAGTTTCAGAAGTTAAAATTCAAAAAATTAAAGAGAGCTGCGGAGTTACTGGATGAAAACAAGATGGCATATGAATGGACTGATAAAGCAAATTACCATCAAGCTATTGCGCTTTTAGCGGATGAGGTATGTGATGAGTACGGCTACCCGCTTTTGGAGATGCAAAGAAGCCTCTATAATGGAGCTGTCGGAAACCTTATGGATCATGATATTGAATCGGGGTTGACAGCACTTCAGAAGTATCTGGATAGGTTTAAGCAAACGCTCGATGATGGAGCCTCTTTACCCGAATATGAGTTACTCGAACTTCAAGGGTATGAAATGGATGCGGAAATGCTTATGGATCAAATGTATATGGAAGTTGGCAAGCAGATGTTGAAGATGCTGGTGGAGAAGTTTGAGGGTATTGATGATTTAATACAACCGGTTGTTGATCAAGCGAAGGCTAAGTTACAACGCCATGGCTAACAATGTTCCAACGCAATGGCCTTTTCCCAAAGAGCAACTTAGGTTCCTTTGCTTTTGATAAAAAACCGTGTGATGCACAGCTGTGGGACTGTTAGTAAACTTAAAAAAATAAATTGATGGATACTCAAATACATGAGATACTTGAAGAAAAGTTGGATGCTTCTTCCAAGTACCTTCTTCAGGTATTTATACTATGGGTAATAATTTCCTATTCCAGCCCTATCCTTGTTGTATTTTTGGGAGAGGGAATTTCAAGTTTAATCGGTTTTCCACCCGAAAACTTTGTTGACTATTTTAAAAAAGCCTCCATATTAACCTGCCTTACCTTACCGGTTCCTCTGATTACCTGGGTGAAACACCAACGTTTGAAAAAGGATATTAAGGAACAGCGTTATAAAATCGTTACAGGGCGTATATTATTCAATAAAAGGGTATATCATGACGGAGAGGATCGCTTTTATTTTGTTTTGAAAAAAGAGGATGGGAAGTTTGTTGAGTTGAATGTTAGTGCTGCTGATTATTATCATTACGATTTTTTGGATCAACTAAGTTTAAAATTAACCCAAAGAACAAACATAGTACTTGCATCAAAACTCATAGAGAATAGGGGAGAGGGGTTTGATAAATATGGCTTGGTAAACAAAGGTGCCAGAAATAGATTGATAATTTCAAATGCTATTTTATTGCTATTACTTCTTTCGGTTTTTGGATGTATCCCCTTCATGGTCCTAGAGTCTCAGAGTCTTTACCTTATTTTATTGGTTGTGCTTACCTTTGTTTTAAACTCCTTGGTAAATTATTTGGGACATGGCCTCAAGTACCTAAGAAAAGTTTCCTTTGAGGGAACTAAAGTAAAGTTTGAATTCAGAAATCTTATCATCGGCAGAAAAGAGAGAGTGGAAGAGTTTGATACGGATGATCTTCTATTTTCTTTTGAATATGAAAACCCTACTCGATATGCATCCGGGTATTTCCTGAATATCGATTCGAAAAATAAAAAGAGTATCCGGGTGAACAGCACTTGGGTGGCTCCACAAATGTTTTTAGCCAAAGTAGCAAGGCAACTGGGGAAAGCAGGAGTGAAAAAGAAGTAAATATTCATTGAAACCCGTTTCACCGGAGACCAATCTATCAGGTGAATATTTACTTCCTTGGGTAAGTTTTCTCCGGAAACAAAATCCTTTTCTTCTCCCGGGTGCAGGTAGTGTTTCTCGTATGCGCTGCGAGCAGTATTGGGTTGAAAGATGATCATACCTATACCTCTCAAAGGAGCGCCTCTCGAAGGAGTATCTCCCGCAACGAATATTAAACATGCTTGTGGATATGGAAAATGTCAGAAGTATGGTATTGTGTTTTAGCGCTGAAATTAGACCTCCCCAGAGCAAACGCTTCCGTTTCTTTATTGTACTGAACTTCAAATTACCGGTATTCAGCATTAAATTCAGTAGTTTCAGAAGATTTTAGGTTTTTTACTAAAGTGTATCAGTATTTTTGAAATATGAAATTTGTATTAGGCTTTTTATGTTTTTGTTTTACGATTCAGGTGCTGTGTGCCCAACACCCGGTCACCATCAATATAGCGGAAAAAGACGGCTTGCCTGAAGTGGAGTTTTATAGTATCATAAGAGGGAAAAAAAAAAATTTTTGGCTGGCGGCTCATAGCGGGTTGTTTCGGTATGATGGAACAGACTTTAAAAAAATTGATTGCAAACAACAAAAGGGTTTATCCGTTTTTTACCTCACGGAAGACAGCGTCAACCGTATTTGGTGTGTTAATCTCTATGGGCAAATCATGTATGCCCAAAATGATTCATTGCATATTTTTAAAGATTTACACCAGGTATTAAAAGGGAGCCTTGCAAGTATTTTTATTGAAAAAAATGATTTGATAGTCGTATGGGAAGATGGGATTTTAGTTTTTGATCTGAAGACATCCGCTCAGAAATACTACAAAAAAATACATAAGATTGCAATCCGAAAGTTAAATGGCAAAATTTATATTTTTACCTCACAGGGAGTCATTTATAACCTAGGGCATGATTATTCCCTGGTCCCATTTTATTCATTTGATAGCACCGAGACCCGAGTAGATGCCGTTTTTTTTAAGTTTAAAAACAATATCTATACTTCTTACCGTGAGGCAGGTAAGCGTTATTTTTTGAATTTAACTACAAATACCCGGCTTGATTTTGAGGTGTTTAAGGAGCTTTCTCTTTCAAAAATCATCCAGACAAAAGAACTTGATAACAAGCTTTGGTTTGTCACCAATAGGGGGGTGTTTGTTTACCATTTAGATGAAAATGCCCGTTGGCGTCTTTCTGCCCGTTATTTTTCAGGTGAAATTATCAGTGACCTTTATAAAGATAGCGATGAAAATTATTGGTTTACTACCTTACATAATGGCATATATGTAATGCCAAATATTTTACTTGGTAAGTATAAAAATATTTCTGTCGAAGGCAATATCTCTTCCCTGGAAGCCCTAGGAAATCATTTGGTTGCTATGGGCACCACAGAAGGCATTGTGTACTTGCTGAATACTCATTCTGAAAAAGTCGAGACCATCCGGTTAGCGCATCAAGTTACCGTAAATAATTTATTTTACAATGCCTCCAGAAACGAGTTATACATTAGCACCAATAGCCGTAATAGTTACCGCTATGATCTGAAAAATGGAAAACTGCAAAGTGAAAGAAACAAGTTTGCCACAAGCAAAGGCTTAGCCATAACGGAATCCGATATTGTCTACCTTACTTATAACAGAGCGCAAGTGTATTTGAATGCATTTTCAGAACAACAAACTGTGAAACCTCTTAAAAAGAAAAGGCCTTATACGGTGTTGTATGACAAGGCGGCAAAAGCAGTGTATTTGAGCTATATTGATGAACTCGTGCGTTACGACAGCCTTTGGCATCCGAATGCTTTAAAACATAATGCTGAAGATGTACAAGTGAGTAACCTACAACAAACGGATAATGGAATGATTTGGGCGAATGTAAACCATAGGGGAATTGCTGTGCTTCAGGGGGATAGTATTACAATGAAATACGATGTGAATAATGGCCTGATGGACAATAATTTAAAGGAGATGGAGGCGGAGGGGAATAACCTTTGGTGTAGTTATAAAGGGTACCTGCAACGCATCAATACCGAAACAGGAAAAATCACAAGCATTACCAAACAGGACGGGCTGGAAAAGCTGATTACCGGATTGACCGTTTCTGATAGCCTACTGGTTTTTAGTTCCAGAAAAGAGTTGTTTGCCCTGCCGATTGATAACGAAAACGTATTCAAAAAGAAGAAGGTACCTGAAGTGTTTTTTACTCAGGTGTGGGCAGGTAACAAAGCCGTAAAGCTCCGGGACAAATATGTCTTCCCTTATGAAAAAAATGCCGTGGCTTTTCACTTCCAGGCAAGTAGTTTTGAAGCCGTAAAACACCTGAAATTTAAATATAAATTGCAGGGTTTGGATACTTTATGGCGAACCACCGACCAGGGAGTCTCTTCTGTGGAGTACAATAGTTTGCCCGCAGGCCATTATACTTTCGAAGTGAAAACCATCACTGCCATGCACCCGGAAGAAAGCAGTCCGGGCAAAAAAATAACACTGGTCATCCAATTGCCTTTCTGGCGGGAGTGGTGGTTTATTGCCTTGTGCATTGCACTGATCTTTGCCGCATTGGTTTTCTATTATCAAAAAAAGATGAAACAAAGGGAGGAAACACAAAACAGAATTTTTGATAAACTCATACAAGAAAAGAAATTTACCACCCTCAAACTGGAAAACCTTCGCTCTCAAATGAACCCGCATTTTATATTTAATGCGCTCAATTCCATCCAGGAATATATCGTTAACAATCAAAAAAATTTAGCCAGTTCTTATTTGGTTAAATTTTCCAGGTTGATGAGAATGTACTTGCAACATGGCCAGGTGAATGAAGTAGCGCTTTCGGCAGAACTAGAGGCGCTGTCTTTGTACCTCGAGTTGGAAAAAATTCGCTTCGAAAAAGAACTTATTTACCAGTTGGAGGTGGCCGAAGAGATAAATACAAAACAAATAAAAGTGCCTTCCATCTTTATTCAACCGTATGTGGAAAATGCCATAAAACACGGCTTGCTTCATAAAAAAAACGACAGACGGCTGGAAATCCGCTTTGCCTTAAGCGATTGTAAAACCAAACTTTTATGCCGGGTGCAAGACAATGGCGTTGGCAGAGAAGAGGCTCAAAAGATAAATGCCCGGAACCGTTTTCATACCTCCTTTGCGACAAAAGCCAATGAGGAACGGATCGAGTTATATAATTTGAACCGCTCTCATAAAATTAGTGTAGAGATCCAAGATATCAAAGAAAAGAAGACCGCTTTGGGTACTTTAGTTACCATTATTATTCCAATAAAAGAACAGTAGTGATGAAATCGATCATTATAGATGATGAAAAGAAAGCCAGGAGCCTTTTAAGCACCTTGATTCAAGAAAATTGCCAAACGATAGATACCATTTTAGAAGCTGCTGACCTGAGGGAAGGCGTGAAAATAATCAAACAGGAAAAACCGGATATCGTGTTTTTGGATATTGAAATGCCAGAACTGATCGGCTTGCAAATTCTCGATTTCTTTGATTCCCCGGTGGCCTTTCAACTCATTTTTACTACGGCTTATAATGAATATGCCATCGAAGCCTTCAAGCTTTCTGCCATTGACTATTTATTAAAACCTATCGATACGGACGAACTCATACAAGCGGTCCAAAAAGCGGAAGAGAGACAGCGAAAACAGGAGTTGGACGGCCGATTGGTAAGTTTGCAAAAAAACATCAAGCAGTTGTCCGTCAATAAAATTGCACTGGAAGTCCCCCGTGGTTTTTTGTTTGTCAATCATGATGATATCCTCCTCTTAGAGGCTGATGGGATGTATACAAAAGTGTACTTGAAAAATGGAGAGACGAAGCTGATCAGCAAACCGCTAAAATACTTTGCCGAACAACTGGAAAACAAATCATTGTTTTTTAAATGTCACCGGTCTTTTGTGGTTAACCTCAAATTCATTAAAGAACTCACAAATACTGACAATGGCTTTATCGTCATGGAAAACAAGAAAGTGGTCCCGATTTCCAAATCCCGCAAAAAAGAGTTTATCCAAGTCATTCAAGAAGTATTCTGGTAGTGCTCCGGCCTGCTTTAGCAGTGAATCCGGTTGTTTAGAAACTAAATCCGGCCCCTCGGAAGATAAAGAAAAAGTTTACTGCTTTGCATCATAGTTTTGTTGCGTTCATCAATCAAATAATTCACTAAAATGAAAACAACAAGTCTTACACGTTTATTCCTATTTACAGTATTCCTTTCATTCTTCTCCTGTTCTAATGATGAGGAGGGCCCTGAGCCAGTCACCATTACCATGACGTTTGAGGATTTTAGCATTACCATTCCGGAAAATTTTGATACGCAAAACCAAAAAATGGTAAAAATAGCTGATTACCTGGATGTCAAGTCTTCTGACGAAAAAGAAGTGAAGGTCACTTATGCGCTCCTGTCTCAGTCCGTTGAAAATGCTCTCCGTGTGTCAGGCGAATACCTCGTATTCAATGAAGACTTCGAGCTGGATTTTGAAACCCATCCAAGCCTTACGGCTGAGATTCAAGCCCGTGCCGGGGAGGTTTCAAAAACCGCAACCCTCACCATCAGCCTAACAGATGTATATGAGCCTGTTTGGACTATTGCCGATTTTGAAATAACGATTAATGAAAATCCTGAAGATGAAGACGAATTGGGCCGGATTGAAATCGTAGGCTTCAATCCGGAAAAAGACCCGTCAAACTTCACCGTTCAATTGCTGGAAGAGTCGCATGCCGGTGCAATGGTAGTTTTTGCAAATAAAATCTTTTTGGCAGTAAAGGATGCCTCTTTCTTTGACTACGAAACCAACCCTACCATCACCGCGAAAATTCAAATTAGTGATGAAAACGGGTATACCCAAACAGGCAATATCACCATCCATCTGAATGATGTGGATGAAGCTGACTGGACCCTCAACGATTTTGAAGTGACCATTGATGAAAACCCTAGCGATTCTCAACTGGGTAATTTATCCTTACAAGGCTATAATCCTGTCCATGACGGAATGATTACCTATGCGCTTTCAAATGTATCTCCCACAGCAGCCTTAAAGCTCGTTAATGCATCTGGAGTGACCTATGTAAATGTTAATAATGCGTCTCTCTTTGACTACGAAACCAACCCTACTATTACTGCGACTGTTACGGCAACGGATGCTAACGGGTTTTCAAACTCAGCCTCTATCACCATCCATTTGAATGATGTAACAGAAATGACTTGGTCAGTATCTGATATAGATATTTATGTAGATGAAAACCAAAGCCAGTTTAATGTCCTTACCTACGTAGGTATTCAGGGGTATAATCCTTCCGAGCATGGCAATATGGCTGATATTACCTACGAAGCCTTTAATCAGCAACCGGCTGGTGCCATCACCTTTAATCCTAGTATGGGAAGCGCTCTCCTTGTCAGTAACCCTTCTTTATTCGATTACGAACAAAGGCAAATCATCAGGGCTCAAGTACAGGTTACCTTAGGAAACGGACAGTCGCAAACCATCAATGTGAAGATCCGGCTAAATGATATAGACGGAATGTAAACGGCTCTCCCTTGTTGCTTTAAATTCTTAGAATTTTAAAAAAAGAGGCTGCCCGGGTTTTTCGGGCAGCCTTTCTTCGGATACTACTTCTGAAAGCCATCTTTTTATACTCACCCAAATACCACCGGTTGATCCTTGTCCGAACGGATGTTGGCTACCTGTATTTCTTTATACTGACCTTTGATAAAGCTCCAATCCCGAACGGTGAATTTTCGGACTATTTCTTGATCAATCGTAAGGGACGCCCACTCTGCCCAATCCATAGAGTCAGTGCCTTCCTTTTCGTATTTTTCTAATTCGGAGAAAAATTTTTTTACACTTGGGTACATAGGTTTGCCGGCTTGTTTATATACAGAACTTTTATCCCTCTGTTCATCTGTTTTGCTTGCCTATACGGAGCTTCAGAGCAGGTTTGAATTTCACCGTTTGAAAAGGGTGTTTTTTTTCTGATGAGCGGGCAGTTCCCAAGCTGCCGGTATTTACTCCGGAAGTTTTGAATGGAATTGGACTTTTTTTATAAAATCTTGTAAATACCAGCAAATACTTACATGATGTTTGGCTAGATTTTCCATTTTATATATTTTTAAACAAGACAACTTCTGAGAGCCATACAAACTTGGCATGCAACCAAGCCTGGCAATAATTGACTAACCGGGACTGCAACAAATGACCATTTATCTTTTGAGAAATGGCCCTTGCCTGCTGTATGAGGCATTGGCAAGGTATTTTTTCAAAAGGAAGCGTGTACAATTTCCTGAAAAAGTAAAAATGCATAAACTCAAGTTTTTAAAAGTACAATTCGATACCGAAATCGCGCCCTATGAACTTCCCGCCTTCCGGGGAGCCATTGCTGCCAAAGTAGGGAAGGAGGCAGTGCTGTTTCACAACCATCAGGATACTCGCTTCCGTTATGGGTATCCTTTGATCCAATATAAATGTATCGGAAGGCAACCGGCAATTCTTTGTGTGGGCGAGGGAGTGGAGGAGATTCATCAGTTTTTCCAACAAAAAAGCTGGAATATAACACTGTCCAATAGGGAGCTGGAAATGAAAATTGCCCGGCTGGATATGAAACAGTTTACCCTGCAGGTGTGGGACAAAGAGTTTACCTACGAACTCCGCCACTGGATTGCCCTGCATCAGGAAGCTTATCAAGACTACCAACAGATGGAAAGCCTGAGCGATAAACTCCACTTCCTGGAAACCAAGCTTTGCGGAAACATCCTGAGCCTGGCCAAGGGCGTAGGCTGGCAGGTAGACAAAGAAATCCGCTGCAAAATCCTGGAAATGGGAAACACCAAATGGGTGAAGGTAAAAGGCATAAAGCTGTTGGCCTTCAACCTCACATTCCGAAGCAATGTGTTTATTCCCAACTTTTTAGGTCTAGGCGGCAAAGTAAGTTTAGGCTACGGAACGGTGCAAGAGGTAAGAAAATAAATTTGATAGACAGAAACATTAAAGATATGAAAACAATCACCTTTACCTGTGAAACCATCACCCCCATGTTCCTCTCCGGAGCCGATGGACAAACCCCGGAACTCCGCCCCCCCAGCATCAAAGGAGCCCTGCGGTTTTGGTGGCGGGCGATGAATGGGCATTTGGATTTGAAAACCTTAAAGGAAAGAGAAGCTGCTATTTTTGGGGGGACGGATAGTGGGCAAGGGAGGAGTAAGGTGGTAGTGAGGGTCAAAGAGTTATCATCTAAAACAGGAATAGGCTTACTGGTACCTCATAAACCCTTTATGAAACAAATGGCTTTTGTGCCCAAGGAAACAACTTTCGAAGTTACCCTGAAACTAATGCAGGAGTTTAGTTATTTCTCTTTGGAGCATTTAGAGAGTTTATTTGTACTAGTTGCTACTTTAGGAGACATAGGTAAACGTAGTCGCAGAGGAATGGGTAGTTTTTCCATCACAAAACCTGAGGACATACAACCTACTACTTTGGAAGAGATATTCATTCATTTAAAAAAGTTTTCTTCCCATTTTGTAAATGATGGCAACAAAATATATAGCACTTTTTCCAGTAGGTTAGAACAATACGCCTCCATTAGGCAAATTCAGATTGGAGAGGGAGGTACTAGTATTAAACAGGTGCTAAGGAAAATCAGTGATACCACTCATGATTTTCATCAAAAGGAAACGTGGAAATATGATGCTTCTATTGGTACAGCAAGAGGGGGCAGGTTTGCTTCACCTATTTATGTGTCTGTATTGAAAAGCGGTACTTGTCCGATCATTACTACATTAAATACTGCGCCTAATAAAAATAAAGAGAATGTAAGTAGCCTGTTGCAGGAAAATTTTAAAGACGCAATATTAGAATAGAATTATGGACAAAGGTATTTTTTTCCCGGAAGTGAGATTGTCGACATTGTCGCTTACCAACTTTAGGGGTTTTCCGAATCTTGAATTGAATTTTGATAATAACTTAACGGTCTTAATTGGCAATAATGGAAGTGGTAAATCTACCATTCTAGATGCTATTGCAGGCTTTTTACACTTTTTTGTTGAACAGACTTTTCTTACAAAACAGCAAGAGTTCTCTCCTTTGTTTAAATCAACAGATGTAAAAAATGACCAACAAGATACCTATGGCAAAATTAGACTCAACACTATTTTTGAGTTCATTGAGCAAAGTACGTTAAGTGAAATTGATAAAGTTATTGAGATGCTTAACCAGCATGACTATACTGGAAAGAAGGCTAAGTTGGTATTTGATGGAGAGGAAAAAAGCTGGTGGGTAAGCATTGATGAAGACTTAGAAAACCTTATTGTTGCTGATATAGCCCTGAAATTAAATAACCATGAGTTTCAAATTGCCAAGTACCAAAACCATCAATGGGAACTTGACTTAAATATTGAAGACCTTAAGATACAGAATGATAATATTTGGAACAACGTAGATTACACGGGTAAAAATCTTAGTATAGATTTTCAATTTTCAAAAAAGAGAAAGCCAGAATTTACCACCGTACAAAAAAGTTCTGAACTTAATAAAGAGGAGGAAGTATTTTTTGAAGATATAAAAGCCTCATTAGAAGTACAATCCGATCGCAACTGGCCGCTACCCCTTTTTGCCTACTATGGAGCAGCTTCTATAAATATGGAGACAAACTATGTGGCAGATTTTTCATTTTCTCCGACAAGTGCATATTTCAATACACTTACCCCCTCCCGTTTTTCATTAAACACATTCTTTAATTGGTTTGAAAATAAACAGAAAATTGGCAATGAGAAAATTAAAAATGAAACGCTTAAAATTCTGAACTCTGAGGGCTCATCAAAGGGTAAGGCAAACAGTATTGAAAGTCTATATAAAAACCCAGGTAGTGCCTTTCAAATTGAGGAAATAGAGCGGTTGACCTTAGTAAAAAATGCCATCCTTGAGATGATGAATGACGAAGAAGCAACTTATTCTAATCTAAGAGTAGAATATAATGAGGGAATACCTGAATTAAAAATTGACAAACAACAGAATGGCCATGAAAGTGAACTCAATATCAATCAGCTTTCTTCCGGTGAACGCAACCTGTTAGCGATTGTAGGAGATATTGCAATTCGCTTAATTCAACTTAACCCTAAAATAGAAAATCCCCTTAAAATGGGGCAAGGAATTGTTTTGATAGATGAAATAGACCTACACTTACATCCACTTTGGCAGCGTAAAGTAATACCGAAATTAAGGAGTATTTTCCCTGAAATTCAATTTGTAGTTACTACTCACAGTCCTTTTGTGGTTCAGTCTATTGAGTCTCATCAAAGATTCATATTGGAAGAGAGTGGAATAAGGATTTTAAATCGTGAAGATGATTTGAGCTATGAAGCAATTATGAGAGATTATTTTGAGGACGACAAGCTTTTTGATAATGAAACAGAGTTGCTTTTAGAAAAATTATATGATTTCAAAACCAAAATACTCAAAAAAGAAATTCCTATACAAGACAGGAGATTTTTATCTCTATTGAAAGATTTTTCCGAAAAAAGTGAAGATGTCAAAGGCCTTGTTGCAAGGGAATTAAGGTATATTAAATCACAACTTCAATAACTGATTATGGAAAAAATTATACGAGAAAATACTAACCCAAAGCTACAGCCTATTTTAAATAACTGGTTAGTTTGGGGTGATGAGTGGAAAAATACCACCGATGGATGGACTTGGAAAAAAGTACTGCAAGGAAATTCTTCTTTTGATTTGAAAAAAAACTTGAAGGAGTTACTTGTTGCATTAACCAATAATCATTGTGCTTTTTGTGATTATTTTCCTGTGGAAAATAATGCACATTTAAAAGAAGGGTTATCAATAGAACATTTTTTTCCAAAAAAGAAAAATGGTGGGTTTGAGATTTATGCTTACCAATGGGAAAACCTCTTTCCTATTTGTCAGAAGTGTAATAATGCAAAATCAGATAATTTTTCTTATCTTCTTTTGAAGCCAGATGAGCATCATTATGAATTTGATAATTATTTTATTGTTGATGCAAATGGTGAGATAAGGCCTAACCCAATCAAAGATAATCATAGTCAAAATAGAGCAGAAGAAACTATTACACTTTATGACCTAAATAGAGGTGTATTAGTTGAAGAAAGAAGAAAGAAAGTAGAATTCTTAGAATCATTGACTACTAGTCACAACATCGATACAATATTTCGCATACGCCCATTAGATAATGAACCTTATCGTTTTTACATTAAGAGATTTATAAATATTGATGGAATACTAAACGATTTTGATGATTTATTGAGTGAATTAATTGATTAATCAGATCTCAAACAAGAAACTATACCGGATAATGAACAATAAATACCTCTTCCTCTTCACCATTTCCTCTGTGCAGAGCTTTATAGCGCAGGCTCGCAAAACACAAGATTTGTTTGCTGGTAGCCAGATTTTATCTGAATTGATCGATGCTGGTATGAGGGCAACTCAAGCGTATTTTGAACATTGTGAGTATATCTTCCCTGTCAAAAATACAAGCTCTAAACCCAATCGTTTTTTGGTGGAAGTTGGAAATCCCAAAGAGGACTTTATCAATATAGGTAAAAATATCAAAGAACATGTTCAAGCTAAACTTGTTGCACTTGCCAGTGAAAACTTGAAAGAAAAACCGAAACCTAACGGTTTTGATGAGCAATTAGCCCAAGTTTTGGATATTCATTGGGCTTTTGTGAAAATAAGTGATTATGAAAATTATGCAAAAGCATACGAAGCCTTAGAACAATTACTAGGCTCTGTCAAAAATGTGAGGGTATTTGAGCAGTACCAATATCAGGAAGTTGGAGGAGAAACAATAATTGGAGAAAAAGGTAGAAAGTGCAACTTAGATGGAGAGAATAATGCTTTGTTTTTTGGAATAGGTACTCGTGAAAAATATTATACACTTAATGGCCTCAAAAAAGATATATCAAAAATAGGGAAAGCTTCTCAAAACGAAGGATTAAGTGCTATTAGTTTTGTCAAGAGATTTAGCGAATTCAAAGATAAAAATGGAAATGAAATTAAATTCCCTTCAACTGCAAAAGTTGCTTTAATACATGATATTGAACTGCTTTCGAAAACTACAGATGTAGATAAATTAAATGCTTGGCTAGCCTTTCAGCATTTCTTTAAAAATGGTGATTTTGATGAGCAACTGTTCTTTGAAGAAAATTTAAACGAAACCTATTTCAAAAATAACGGTCTTCAAGATTATTTGATTAAACTGAAACAAATAGTTGAAACCCATCAAAAGTTTAGTCACCAACTCAAAACCAACCACTATGCCCTCATCCTGTTTGATGGCGACCAAATGGGCAAATGGCTTTCAGGAGACTTTTTAAAAGAAGAATACAAAACAGAAAAGTTAAAAGAGTTCCACAACAAGTTTTCAGGTTTACTGGCTGCTTTTGGCAAACATGCCAGAGAAAATATTTTAAATACCAGTAAACACAATGGGCAAGTTGTTTATGCCGGAGGCGATGATTTTTTAGGTTTTGTAAATCTCCATCATTTGTTTGATGTCATAAAGCAATTAAGAATCGATTTTGATAAACTGGTCAATAACGAACTGGGGACTTATAAGCAAATGGGCGAACACCTAACTTTTTCAGCAGGAATTGTAATCGCTCACTACAAAGCCCCACTTTCTGAAGTATTAAAAAAGGCTCGTGAAATAGAAAAAAAAGCCAAAAAACAAGGTGACCGTAATGCTTTTGCTATTGCCGCCCTCAAACATTCAGGGGAAATACAAGAGTGTGTATTTAAATGGGATAGTAAAAGTAATGAAGCTTCTGCTTGCTCCAACTGGCAAGATTTGGAAGCCATTTTTACCATGTTAGAGACAGAAACTTTCTCCAATAAATTCATCACCAATCTGACTACGGAATTATATGATTTGGCAGGATTGCAATTAGATGCCATGGGAAAGGTAAATAATACAGCCTTGTTTGCAGAAATAAAAAGACTTCTAAAAAGGGCATTAGCAAAAGATTCTGATTCAAAAGTCAATAAGTTGCTAGAGAATAACAAAGACTTTTTTATTCAAAGGAAAATTGAAAATATAAAGAAAGAAACCCCTACTGATAAAGATGCTTTAAAAAAGTTTGATGTAGCAGATTATGTTCACAGTCGCTTAATAGAGCTTTTTAAATCATCTCAAAAGGTTGAAAAAGCAAATACGGTTGAAAACTTTATTCATGCCTTACATATCATTGATTTTATGCACCGAAAACTAGCTTAAAATGAGAATAAAAATAAAAGCATTGGATACCTTATTTTTTAGAGATGGCAAACCATTTTCTATGGGAGAGGAAACTTGGGCTGATGGCATTTTTCCACCACCACCTAGTGTGTTTTATGGTGCTTTAAGGACTTTATATTTTTCCGAAAACCCTGATAAAATCGGATTGGCTAATACTAAAGAAGACCCTACCAAAAATTTAAAAATTAAAGGTATTTACTTCTACTTCAATAATGCTTTGCATTTTATCAATCCTAAAGACTCGGTAGTAAATGTAGATGAAGAAGATGAGTACCATATTTTAAACCTTAAAAAGCAAGATTTTATAACTTCCAATTCATTACCTTATCAAGTTGTAATCCCAGAAGAAAATTTGGTAGTAGAAGATGTTGAAGGTTTTATAAAGCAAGATAGCTTTAGAAGATACATAGAACATGGTAAAAATGTATTTAAAGTGCTTCCTTTTTCAGACTATATTAAAAATGAGCCTAAAGTAGGTATTGGGCGTAATAAACAAACTAATGCGACTTCAGAAGGGCTTTTATATCGTGTAGGAATGCAAAGACTTTCTTATCGAGATACAGCCTTAGATGTGTATGAAACAGAAAGTGCATCAAAACACCTCTATTTTGTAGTTGATTTTGAAGACTTAAATATTGATACAAATAACGGCTTTTTGAAATTAGGTGGGGAAGGTAAAACTGTATATTTTCAAACCTTTGGAGATGCACTTGATGTTCCTCAATTTATAGATACAAATTCCAAAATTTTCAAATTATACTTGCTAACTCCTGCTATTTTCCAAAATGGCTGGCTTCCAAGCTGGATTCAACTCGATAAAGAAAAAAATGAATATTGTGGGGAGTTTGAACATGCCGAAGATAAAGAAAAAATCAAAGTTAAATTATTAACGGCATTCATTGGTAAACCTATTGGAATTGGAGGTTTTGATATGCAGAAAAAAGAACCTAAACCTTTGCGAAAAGCTATCCCTACAGGCTCAGTTTATTATTTTGAAGTTGAAAATGAAAAGGACATTTCTAGAATCAATCAGGCTTTTCAATTAAAATCTATTAGTGATTTTTGTCAAAATGAAGGATTTGGAATTAGTATAGTCTCTAAACCTAACCTTGGATAACAATGAAAATTATTACAACTGTTGGCACCTCTATTTTTGAGAACTTTTCGTTAGGTCTTGGAAAAAAAAATGACACTTTTAAACTCGCTTATACTCATGATGAAGTAGGTTTAAAGAAAAAAGATTTTGCTTATAAAGAGTGGAATAACACATCGAATTCAGTTACTCAATATCGTGAAGATATTAAAACTACTATCAAACAAAATAATCAATTTTGGAACTCCCCAAACGCCTCAGCCGAAATCCGCAGTATCATAGAAATCTGCAAGCAAGATGAGGCTGAATATGAAGTGCATCTATTAGCTACTGACACAGTTTTAAGTGTATTGGCGGCTGAACTGATTTGTGAATGGTTTGAAAGAGAGGGTAACCAAGAAAAGCCTGAAAACTTAAAAGCTTGTCACTTTCAAAAACCTGTAACTCCTGAACAATTTAGCCAACAAGGAGAAGAGCTTTATGTAATTAAAGGTTTGCGGGTGAATAAGAAAGACACTTTTGAAAAGGGTTTTATGAACTTGGTAGATGTACTCAACAAACTCATAGAAAAATATAAACATAATACTATACTCAATATTACAGGAGGCTATAAAGCCATTGTTCCCATAGTTACTCTTTTAGGGCAGCTCCACGAGGTGTCTTTAAAGTATATGTATAAAGAAAATGAGTTACAAACAGGAGAAAGTCCTTTACTTGAAGTTGGTAACTTGCCTTTTGGGTTTGATTTAGGTTTTGCAGAAATGTATTTTGATTTTCTCACTAAAGAAGGACTAAAAGAGATAGGTCAAATGCCTGAAATACTTCAAATACTTAAGAAGAGAGGACTTATTCAACAAGAAAAATATAAACTTACTCCTTTAGGCCAGATATTTCGTGATTTTGTTCAACCAAAGGTTGATGCTAAGAAAAGTGATTTAGGTATGTTTATGGAAATGGTTGCTTTTGAAGGGTTACTAGAATGTAAAACAGGGGATTTAACTATAAAGCATGGGAGAAAAATTTGGTGGCATTTCAGTGATAATTCTTGGAGTACTCAACCGAAATTTGGTAAAGATGCAAAAAAAGAAAGAGTTTTTGATGTTGATATCCTTTTGAAGGAAAAAGAAGGTAACGAAATATGGTGTGAAGTAAAATCTTGTTCGAGTAAAGGGCTAAATAAAGCAAAACGGCAAATTGAAAACATATTAGAGTTTGTTGAAAAAGCTTCATATCCTAATTTAAAAGGAATAAGGCTTTTAGTTTACAGGCTACCAAAAGTTGAAATTACGAAGTACCAAAAGATTATTAACCAAATGTATACCCTGTTTAAGGGTAAGGATATCGCATTTAATTTGTACCAATTTGAATTACCTATTAATGAATCTACCGGGTTGCCTATTACAAAAAAGGTTTTTGACAACGGGGCAAAGTTTGAAAAGGTGGATGTGAATGATTAAGACATAAATTATTAATTAAGATCAAAAAAACAAAAATAAAATGTACCGAAAAGCAACTCCACTATTTTTAATCTGTCAATCACCGCTTCATGCAGGTAGCGGTTCTGAATTGGGCATTGTTGACTTACCCATTCAACGTGAAAGACATACTTCTTTTCCTAAAATTGAAAGTTCCTCACTCAAAGGAGCAATCCGTGAGGCAATCGAAAGGAAAGTGTATAATAATCCAGAGACCAATAAAACTTTTAAATCCCTTGATGCTAATGACACCAAAATTCATAGAGCATTTGGGTACGATGAGGGTAGTCTGAAAGATTCTGAGAAAAAAGCATTGAAAGACCTTTTTGAAAACAAAAATAAAAAAGGAGAGTATGCCACAGATTTTGCAGGAGCCTTAGGCTTCACTGATGCTCGTCTGTTATTTTTTCCTGTTAAGTCAATGAAAGGGGTTTTTGCCTGGGTCACATGCCCCAAATCACTCAAACAATTTGTAGAAGATATGAAAATGGCAAAGCTACAAATCGCTGCACTAGAAGAAGTTGCCAACTTTTCCCTTAAAGAACATAGTTGCATTACCACTTCTCAAGCAGAGGTCATTTTAAAGGGAGATAAAGGCAGTAATGTTATTTTAGAAGAATATACCTTTAATGTCTCAGAAGTGAAAGTAGAATTGGAGAATCTAGGAAAATGGTTGGCAGATAATATTCTCCATGAGGGCAATCAAGTATGGGCAGAAAAGCTGGCAAAAGACATTATCATACTCCCTAATGATGATTTTAAAGATTTTGTAAACCTGAGTACAGAAGTAATTACCCGCACTAAAATAGACAATTCCACAGGCACAGTAGCCACAGGTGCTTTGTTTACCGAAGAGTATCTCCCGGCAGAAAGCATCATGTATTCACTTGTACTTACCGCAGCAGAGTTTAAAGCCGAGGATAGAATAGAAGAAGGTAGTATCAGAAACTTTTTTAATGAAAACCTTCCTCCAATTGTACAAATTGGTGGTAATGCCACCTTGGGAAAAGGAATTGTCACCACTAAATTTTTAAATGAAAATGGCAGAAACTAAAAGAACAACACTAGAACAAGGCAGGGCTGCTTTTGCTTATACTTGTGCTGAAAATGCGAGTAAAAGTCTAGGAAAACCTAAAGAATATAAAGCTTATGTCAAAAAAATGCCTATGCTCATAAAAACAAATGGGTTAGGTGCTGCTATTGCTTTTGCTTTTTCCAAAGGAAGTAAAAATGGGGTGCCTCAAGCAAATACCCCTTGGGGTTTAATTTATACCCAAATTGAAAATTGGTTATTGGAAGGAGATGAAAAAGGATTAATCAGCTTTGAAAAAACAAAGCTTGCTCAAAAATTAACCCAAGTTGAAAGCTATACCTACCGAGCGGTTACAGTAGAAGTATTAGCTTTCTTTGGTTGGCTTAGGCGGTTTGCCGAAGGCTTAATTGAAGGAGAAACTAATGACCCAAACAATTGAATTGAAAAATGGAAAAAGGGACTCTTAAAATTAATGCTACTAAAAAAGGATTTGCCGGGATAATTCAGTTTACAAAGCCCAATGGCAAAGGTGGGCAACTGCCGGTTTCAGTTTATAAATTCCAAGATGGGTCTTTAAATGGAAAAGAGTGTGAGTTTGAAAGAAATGGCGGTACATTAATGAAATTAGTGGTAGATGGAAAGACTTTATATCCAACTGAACAGGTAAGATCTCCTAAAACAGGTTCTCAAAATCGGACTTGGGAAAATAACAGGCAAACCTCAATTGTCCAAATTGATGATAGTCTGAACATTTCCAAAACTTTTTTACCCAAGGATACTCAAGAAATATTTAGTCTAGCCGAAAAGGAGGAGATTGCTAATTTTGCCTTAAAATTCCATAAGGCCGCCCGTTACGATGAGAAAAGGGGAGTATTTACTTTTTTCAAAAGAGAACGAAAAGGTGAGAATTTTCAACTTAAAGCCGATTTTTCTGGATTTCCATTTGCTGAAATTGCCCGGCAACATAGGAAAAATGCAAAAATAAATAAAAAAGAATCAGACTTTTTTGAGACAGAGTTAGTGATTGATTGGCGATTAGCATTGGGTTTAGGCATTGATAATGTATATGAAACAGGCATCACCCTCCATCATATTTATGGTATTCCCTATATCCCTGCTAGCGCTATAAAAGGTGTAGTGAGGAGTTGGATAATAACACACTACTTTGGTGAACATGGAGTCCCTGATTTAGAAAAGAAATATCCTTTTCACAATGCTGAGTACAGAGCTTACCAAGATAAAAACTTTTGTCATTGGTTTGGTTGCCCCTCAGATTGTGATAAAATACTTTTTACTGCTGATGGGAATCCTTTATATAAAAACAAAGCAAAAAATGAATATAAGACCGAAAAGAAAAAAACAGCCTTAAAAGAAGAAAATCAAGGTAAAGTAATCTTTTTCGATGCTTTTTCAACCTCTGCACCAACTATTGAGCCTGATGTAATGAATCCACACTATCAACCTTATTATTCAGAATCTGCCAATAACGCTAAAACACCGCCGGCAGATTATCATAACCCTGTTCCTGTGTTTTTCCTTACGGTAACAGGTTGCTCATTCCAATTTATGGTAGCTGCCAGAACAGACGCTGATGGAAAAAATCCATTGGAATTAGGGATTGGAAAAAAAGATAAAGATAAAAATGTTGAAGAGTGGCTGAAAGAAGCCCTCACCAACCACGGCATCGGGGCCAAAACCGCAGTAGGCTACGGTTATATGAACTCAACGGAACAAGCATGAAACTCTACCTCCTTTTCTCCCATTCCCTCACTCCGGAACAAATGGCGGATGCCAGGCGCAGTTTGGGGGTGGAGGAATTTGTGAGCTTGCCGGAGGATTTGCAACAGCGCTTTAGCAATATACCGCCGGATATCGATGACTTGAACGAATACCTGACTCCGGTCTACGACTGGATCGGGGAACATGCCAACGAGCTGGATTACTTTCTGGTGCAGGGGGACTTCGGGGCTACCTACAAAATCGTGGACTTTATCAAATCCTTCAACTACGGCATCCCGGTATACGCCACTACTGCGCGGCAGTCGGTGGATGAAACCCAACCGGACGGCTCGGTGGTGACCCAGCGGATTTTTAAACACCAATGCTTCCGGGAGTATTGATTTTAATAACGGTATATGCAATAGTACCTCTTGAAGAGTTTCGAACTCTTCAAGAGGTAAGCGTTGCTCCTGCGGGTTTGGCACAAGGTATGCCCCTCGTTTATGCTCAATTTTTGACATTTATCCCACCTATAATTGCTCACCCCTAAATTATAAATCCCCTTTTTCAGCCAGTACAACTGGTTTTGCCGGATGGCCTTATTTTCGGTGTATGCTGAGTCAAACCAAAAATAAATGATTTAGATGCAATTAGTCATTGATACCTTTGGCACCTCTGTGCACCGCAAACAGAATGCTTTTGAAATTGTCAATAAAGAGGGCAAAAAGCGAGTCTCTCCTCAGAAAATCAGAACCATTGTCTTAAATTGTGCTGCCAAAATAAGCTCTGATGCAGTCATCCTGGCGGTAGAAAATGAAATTGATATTCTTTTTGTCGACAAATCCGGAAAGCCTCAGGCCAGGGTTTGGAGTCATAAGTTCGGGCCGCTGACCACCATACGCAAAAACCAGTTGAAATTTGCCGAGAGCCAAGAGGGACTGGCTTGGGCGGGCCAACGCGTATGGAAGAAAATGCAGCAACAAGCCGCTTTTTTATATCAATTGCGCTATTCCTTTTCGGTACTTTCTCCGGAAAAAATAGACGCTTGTATCAAAACCATAGAGGCCGTTGCTTTGCAATTGCAAGAACTGCTGAGGAGTGCCAAGGGAAGGGATAAGGGCTTGGCGGCTTCCTGTCGCGGTTGGGAAGGCACCGCTTCGCGTCATTATTTTCAGGGTTTGGCCTGGGCTTTGCCTCCGGGCTATCACTTTGCCGGACGGACAAAACGCCCGGCCAAAGACCCTTTCAATTGTGTGTTGAACTACCTGTACGGCATGTTGTATTCCTTTGTGGAGGTTGAATTGTTGAAAGCCGGGATAGATCCGCATATCGGGGTGTTGCATGCCGACCAGTACAAACGGCCTGTGTTCGTGTATGATTTTATCGAGTCCTACCGGATATGGGCCGACACAGTGGCTTTCCGTCTGTTCCAACGCTATGCATTGAATGAACGGGATTTTGAACCCTGCGAAGGAGGGCTCTGGTTGGCCGGCTCCGGTAAACGGGAAGTCATTCCGGCTTTTCACCAGTACCTGTACGAGCCGTATTCCTTGAAAAAAAAGCAGAAAACCCGGATGCAACACTTGTCGGTGGAATGCCGCCAATTGGCCAAAAGCTTGTTGCAAAGGGAGTAAGTAAGGTGGCAGGGGAGAAGGAGTAAAAGCCTTTGCTCCTTTTCACCCTTCACTGAGGATACTGGATTTGCAACTTCTAAAAAAAACAATATCTTGATGATGAATAAAGTACTGTATTTTTTGCTGCTGCTATTTTTTATATACAGCACGGGGGCGGGCCCTTTGCTATTGGCCCAGGCCTCCCAATTTCCTTTGGCTTTTCCGGAAGAGGAGGCAATAGAAGAAGTCTTGAGGACTTCCCGGATGAAGTTTAAAAATGTACGCCTTCGTCCGGCACCCACTGAAGGGCAGGTACGTATAGGCTCAGTGTGTAAAGACGGGTCTTTGAGTAAAGCCACCCGTAACGGAGCCTGTTCGGGGCATGGGGGAGTGGCCTATTGGTTGTACAAACATCCCGATAGCCTGCAGATAGCCGGGGCAGTAGTGGCTTTGGTGCCAAAAAGCAAACGGCAAGCCTTAGCACCTTCCTCCACTTTGGAGGAAACCCTGGAAGTAGAAGACGTTTTGCCCATACCGGTGGAAGAGTTGCCTGTTGAAAAAGAACCTTCCTTTCGCCTGCTGCTCTATGTGTTGTTGATATTTTGCTCTTTTATCACCTTGTGGATCAGTATGAAAAAACTATTAAAAGAGTGATATGCACTACTTAGCCAGCTATGATATTCATAAAAACCGCTATCGCAACAAAGCGGCCAAGCTGTTGTTGCGGTATGGTTTTGTCCGTGTGCAACTATCGGTGTATTTTAACAGCAAGCTCACCGGGAAAGAACTTAAAAATCTGCGTCAAGAACTCAAGGAGCTTTTAAGTGATGCCAGTTGTCAAAACGACAGTGTGTTGTTGATTCCCATTGAAAAAGACCATCTGGCCTCCATCTCTTTGATCGGTGAAGAACGGATACAAGAAGCTTGTGAAAAATTCAATGGATTTCGCTTCTTTTAAACGCAAAATCCTGTAACTTTAACCCGGTAAGATCGCTGGATTTTATATGATTTTTATGAGGTCAAATAGAATTATTCAAGGTTTTTGCTTGCAAAGTACTGATAATCAAGGTCTCTGAAAAATGCTGTCAGAATGCATTGTCCACTATAAGAAGGATTAAGACTGTGATAAGAAAGGCAACTCCTGCCACCTTAAGTAGGTCAGAATGCATTGTCCACTATAAGAAGGATTAAGACAAGACGGAGAATTCTTACATATAGAAGGAGTAGAGAGTCAGAATGCATTGTCCACTATAAGAAGGATTAAGACATTACTGGATGCTTTTCAGCCTTTTCTCCTTCCACAAGTCAGAATGCATTGTCCACTATAAGAAGGATTAAGACAGCAATGTTGCAAAGTATGTCGATATTCATGGATTGAAGTCAGAATGCATTGTCCACTATAAGAAGGATTAAGACAAGAACTAGGAGTAGGCATAAAGGTAACCTCTTGTCAGAATGCATTGTCCACTATAAGAAGGATTAAGACAGGTGTTCCATGAGTGGCTCTAATTGTGGCATTATTCTGAGTCAGAATGCATTGTCCACTATAAGAAGGATTAAGACAACCCCTTCAAGTTTTTAAAAAAAGTTTAATTCCGGTGTCAGAATGCATTGTCCACTATAAGAAGGATTAAGACGGGGAGAAGAGGCTTCCTATAGGCTGGTTTAAGATAAGTCATCCACTGTTTTTCCCTTATTGACTTATAAACAAGGAAATTTTCAGGTAACTATTCTTTGTAATAGATAAATCCTTTTTCAAATGAAGCCGGATAAACATCAAAAAATAATAGATGCCCTGAGTGAGCTCAAGAGCTGGGCTGCAGCGCAAAAAAAAGTCCGCTTGGTGCTCGGGCCTCCCGTAGATAATAAAGAAATTGATTCATGGCCGGGATTAATCGCGGCTTCTACTGCATTCCTACAGAAGGTTCCGTTTCAGCCCGAACAATTTGTGATCCCTGCAAGTTATCGGTATTTTATGAGCCTGCACTCTTTTGCCAGAATTGAGTACAACACCGGGAAGGACAAATGGAAAACCTATGAACCCTTTAACCTGTATGGGTCCACTGAATTGGTGAAAAGTCAATATTTTACTAGGGGAGGTTGGGAGCTTAACGGAAGGGAAATCCATACTACTTTTCTGACGGCATTTGCTACGGCTGGCTATTCGGTAGAAGCTTCCCGGTGGTGCTTTTATACGGATACGGATATTGAAAGAAAAGTAGAAGGGGAACTTCCGGTCTTGTGTGAATCCAATGATTACGAATGTAACCTGGCCAAGTATGTCGATACGGGAGAGTGGATAGAGGATGCCTGTAAGGATCCGGTGGCCTATTCCTTTGAAGACTGGTTTTCGAAGCTGGTAGCCATTCTGGTGGCTAAGCCCTTCTCTCGTAAGAGAGAAGACGAAATTCCGGATGGTTTTTATGCATCGCCTTCTGCTGGTAAATGAGAAGAAGAATAAATGAAAGGTAAAAGCCCCGAAGGCGGGGCTTTTGTACTTGTTGAGGTTAAAGCGAATTAAATTAGAAGTCGAGGTCTGACAGTCAGCCTTTGCAGAAACCTTCGTAAACTCAGGATAGTTTAATATCTATCTACTCTCCGCAAGTTTCGTTATAGTCTTTTATTGCTTTTAACCTGGCTTCGTCACGAAAAACCACTTTATTAACAAGGCTGGTTAGTTTTGACTTTTTCTCTTTGTTGTTTTCCAGCGTTCCGTATTCTTCATTCTTGAATTTAAGAACTACTTTTTGGCAATCCTCGAATTCTTTTTCAACATTTAGGCTATTCACCAGCTTTAATTTTCCATCGGCTCCTTTTCTGAATACCAAATCCGGATTTTCTGCGCACTCCGTATAAATTTTCTGTAACTCAGAAGGTTTTTCGAATGACACGGATGGAGGTGACTGATAATGTAAGAATAAAGAAATTTTTCCATCGGATATCTTTCTCATAAATTTCCGTTTTGCAATCATTCCTGTTCCTACCGCTGACATATCTGAATACTTAGCACTTATATAGATCAGTGAATCATCATTATAATGATACCCATCAATATCCTTTGGCGAATATTTGACATAATCCTTATTCTTAATTTTTTGTTTGTTTTCAAAAATGTCTTTCGAAATAAATCTGATGGTTTTCTGGAATTCCCAAGGAGAGGAAAAGCGCTTATCATCTAAAAGGCTATGACCCATTTTTTTTATGTACCCGTCAATTTCTTTTCCCTTCAAGATGATGGTTCCTCGTACCACATATTCCTGGGCCATTTTTTCTGAATTTTGACAAAATGCATGTGATGCAGTCAGTATCAAAGCTGATACAAAAATCAGTACTGTTTTTCTCATATCTGTTTTATTTTGTTTGGTTACATTATTTGAGTTTAGCATAGGGGCTAAACGGGATTTGTGATGCTTATGGGTTTGGGCCGTTTATAACGATCTGGTGTATGCGATTTTATGCATTTCCTGTCATCAATTTTGCAATCTTGAATTCCCATGTTTTCAAGTAGTATCCGAATGCTGTTTTCGAACTCGGTTTGCCAGCGTTTGATGCTTGCTATTTTTACGTTTAATACATCCCTTTGAATATCAAGTACAGGCTTGTACCTTTCCCAATGCTTCAATATTGGTTTCGAAGTAATCGGAAAACTCAATTTTGTTATTTGTCTTTCTGTAAAATATCCAGGGATGCCCAATCCATAATGGCTGCCACTTTTCAGTACCCTCTTTAAAAATATTTTCCCATTCCAGCAGGTTTCCAAGGTCTCCACAACAAGTCGGCTCAATAGGAAACTCATCTTCCATTTTAACGACAATTCCTCCTGAAATGCTGGACACCTCCTCTTTGTAATTTGTTCAGTCAACTTCTTTAAGTTCGTTTTTTATGATCTCTTCGAGCTCCTTGTCTCCGATTGAAGGAACGTCAACCAAATAGGAGCCTTTTCTTATGTTTTTTAAATTTTCGAGGTTCTTCTCCGACAAACACTCCCGCCAAAACCTATCCCATTCTTCTGCTGAATCTGTTAAGCTACTATTCGGATATTCATATTCTGAACCGGCGTAATCGTATGGGGATATTTCAATCGTATATATTAGTTCCAATTCGCTTGTTCCCTTTTCTAATGTTACACAGTGTTTTTCTCAGCCCTTTTATTTTAGACTTAAATTGTTATAAAAATTGAATGGTTTTGATATTTCTTGCGAAAATACAATTTAATACGTAAAAAAATACTGTCGCTATTGATTTTTTTTAAATATTGACAGGTTGTTTACAAGGTACTCTAAACCGGTACCCCATACCTTTTATTGATTATTCTTACACCACTTATCTTGCATAGGAAATCAAATAAATAAAGATAATCAAATAAGAATGAGGTGATTATCTATTAGAGTCGTTGACGTAATCCGGGGCTGGTGAGTGCCTTTCTACAAGAAAAATCTTTAAGAACGAAGTTGCCCCCTAAGGGCTTGAGATGTAGGAAGAGGGTAGCTTTTTGCTGTCCTCTTTTTTATGTTGTAGAGCTCTTTTACCTAAACAGGTATATCCATAGATTCTCACAAAAAGCATTTATTTCATTCGTTTTAATAGGTCATAAACTCCTCTTCCATATTTTGAATAAAGTTTTGTAGGTACTTTTTGTGGCGGTCTTCCTCTCGAAAAACCAAGTAATGTTTTCTTTTCAGACCTTGTTGACCGATGGGTTTGAACATCAAATGGTCCGGGATTTTAAAGGCTTTTAAAGCCCATTTGGGAATACACATAATCCCCATGTTGGCTTTTACAAGCTCCAAAGCAATTTCCGTGAGGGGAATGGCGGTGATTTTCTTAGGCTCCACTTTGTGAACCCTCAGGAAATTCTGATATACGGAAACGGTTTCCAGGGGATAAGAATGGATGATGAGATGGATGTCCCAAAAGTCTTCAATGCCGATATAGGCCTTTTCCGAGAGTCTGTTTTCTTCGTGTACCACCGCATATATTTCGTCTTCAAACAACTCTATGGCTCCTAAGGTTTTGCTTTCCGGTTGAGTGGTGGTGATGGTAATATCCAGTTCGTTGGAGAGTATTTTAGTGACGGGGTGATGAGTGGCTTCTACTACCAATTGGATCTCCATACCGGGGTAGAGTAAAGCCATTTTTTGAATAAATCCGGGCAAACCGCTATAAAAGGAATAGCATTCGGTACTGATCCGGATGAGACCTTTCGAGCCTTCCCTGATATGCTGTATTTTTTGCATATGGCCTTCGATCTCAGCCAAAACGGTTTTGGACAAATGATACAGTTCCATTCCCTCTTCCGTCAGTTTCCAGGAGTTGCGAGCACGAATGAATACTTTAAAGCCCAGTCGTTCTTCTATTTCCCGGAGCTGATGGCTTAATGCCGATTTGGTCAGAAACAACTTGTCAGCCGAATTGACAATGTTCCCTTCTTCGGCAATGGTTTGGATCAGTCGTAAGTATTTTATTTCCATACCAGCGAATTACGCTAATTTCCCATAATTTTTTAATGAAAAATTTTCAACTATACGAGCAAAAGACCTCAACCATGATTTTTCTCCTTTCAAGAAGGAATGTCCAGTTTTGTGAAAAAACAAATGCCTTATGAACGAACAAATTAAACATTACCAAGACAAATTGGATTTTCAATGGGATTCGGCTGATTTATTCGAAGCGTTGGAGATGGGAACGCACATCGTAGTAGTGGATACCCGTAAGGAGTTTGCTTATCAGGAAGAGCATATTCCCGGAGCTATTAGTTTTCCCCACCGGTTTATGAATGAGCAAAGCACCCAAGCGTTGGACCGGGGGCCTGTTTATGTATGTTATTGTGACGGAATCGGGTGTAATGGATCAACCAGAGGCTCCTTAAAAATGACAAAACTAGGCTTTAACGTGAGGGAGTTGATGGGTGGCTTGGATTGGTGGAAACGCGATGGTTATGCCACCGAAGGGAAAAAGGCAACTTCCGGAGAGTTCGTCTCCTGTGCTTGTTAAATTACAACTACCTGAGTAACAGGTATGGGTTGTGTTCTAAAATGTATGATGGCGGTTAAATTGATATTTTGCGGAGCACAACCCACAAACAAAACTTCGAAATTTCAAGGAGGATTTTTTTGAGTCGATAAACTATGTTCGAAAATATGAATACAAAAGTAACACTTGACTTTACGGCAAGGGAACGAAAGAATATTTGGGAGTTTCTGATTACCCGCTTGGAAGAGTACTATGAAAATACTTCCCGTCAAAAAGTTGCGCCGGCACTGGAAATGCAAGCCATCAGAAAGCTGGTGGAGCAGCACGATTTTCAGAAGCCATTGGTTGCCCGGGAGGCATTGGAACATGTGCTCAAAGGACTTTCCGAATTTACGGTTCATACTTCTCACCCTTCTTATTTCGGGCTTTTTAACCCAAGGTCGAATTTTCCCGGCATCCTGGCCGATGTGATTACTGCGGTGTTTAATCCTCAGATGGCCGCCTGGAGCCATGCGCCTTTTGCTGCGGAAGTAGAAAACTATTGTATCAAAGGCTTGGGTAAAATGTTTGGGTATGAGGAGTCGTACATTGACGGCACGTTTTGTACGGGTGGAGCAGAGGCGAATCTTACTGCGGTACTCTGTGCCTTGAATCATCACTTTCCTCAATATGCCAATGAAGGCTTGAGAGGCTTGGAAGTATCTCCGGTACTCTATTGTTCCGCGGAAGCGCACCACTCAGTCATCCGGGCTGCAAAGGTGGTGGGTTTAGGTTGGGATGCCCTGAGGCCAATTCCTGTAGATGCAATGGGAAAAATGCAACCGGACTGTTTGGAAGCGCAACTATTAACTGACCGGAAGAACGGGAGCGAGCCATTTATGCTTATCGCCAATGCAGGTTCTACGGGAACCGGTGCTCTGGACCCCTTACAAGAGCTGGCGCAAACCGCCAAAAAGTACGGGCTTTGGTACCATGTAGATGCAGCTTACGGGGGAGCTTTGATTGTAGAACCTGAGCTAAAAAAATACCTGGAAGGTATCGAAGAAAGCGACTCCATTACCATTGATATTCATAAGTGGTTTTCAGCCCCTATGGCTACCAGTATGTTTATTACCCGGCATCCTGCCTCCTTGCACCAAACCTTCAGAATTACTGCCGACTATATGCCGAAAGAAGCGAGCGAAATGAAGGTGACCGATCCTTATACGCACTCTCTTCAGTGGTCGCGCCGGTTTATCGGTTTGAAATTCTATTTACAGCTCTTGATGGTGGGCTGGGAAGGATTGGCCGGTATGGTCAGGTCGGTGTCGGAAACCGGAGCATTATTAAAGAAACAATTGCTTGAGCATGATTGGGAACTGCTCAACGATACCTGTTTGCCTATCGTTTGCTTTACAGACGCCAGGTTTACAACGGATTCCCAATTCGTGCCGGCTCTTTGCCAAGAGGTAGTCAATTCCGGAAAGGCCTGGATTTCGATTTACACCATAAAGAAAATGCCTGCTTTAAGGGCTTGTATTACAAATTATACAAGCACCGAAAAGGAAGTGGGAGACTTGGTGAACTTATTGAACAAACTGAGGAAGAAATATTTAAAGGGGTAAACCGGGGTATACCGAACGCCCTGAATGGACATCCGGTCAAGTTTACGGGCCGGATGTCCATTTCTTTATTGCTTCACTTTTCCAACTTTCGAGCACTAATTGTAGACCGCGCCTTTATTGTATTTGTTTCGGTATTCGATCGGTGTGAGACCCGTGATTTTCTTAAAAACATTCCGGAAAGCTTTGGTATCCGTATAACCCACATCAAACATGACTTCGTTGATATTCTTCCGGGTGGCTTCGAAGCTGCGTTTGGCCGCCTCGATTTTTATCCGTTGAATATATTCTATAATCGTATTGTTCGTGGCTTGTTTAAACCTGCGTTCAAAACTTCTACGGCTTACGGCTACCAGGTTTGCCAAATCATCCACCGTAATTTTCTCATAATAATTTTCCTCAATATATTCCTGCGCCTTTTTTACTTCCGCATCCTTATGACTTTTTTGTCCGTTAAACATGGCAAAGGCCCCTTGGCTTTCCCTGTCGATATCAATGGCAAAATATTTGGCCGCCAAAATAGCCGTATCCCTGTCCGTATACTTTTCCAATAAGTATAAAAGCAGGTTCCAATAGGAGTTCGCGCCTCCACTCGAATAAATACGGTTTTCTTCAGTGATAATACTTCCGTCTACGATTTCTACCTCGGGAAACATTTCTTGGAATTCATTGTAAAATGCCCAATGCGTAGAACACCTCTTTCCGTTGAGTAGTCCTGTGGATGCCAACAAAAAGGCGCCCACACAGAGAGAAGAAACTTCGGCTCCACCTTCGTACTGCCGGATAATCCAGGAGATGGCCTCTTTGTTTTTCTCAATGGCCGAGGACATATCGCCAAACAAGGCTGGAATAACAATCAGGTCGGTCTGCTCGACTTCTTCCAGTAGTTTATCCGTATGAACGGAAAAAGAGCCGTCATGTAATTTAACTTCTTTGTTGAGTCCGACCAACTGTACTTCAAACAGAGGTGGTCTGCCGGAGGATTGCAGAAACTGGTTGGCTGCGGAAAACAGGTAACGGGGGTCTGCCACCGCTTCCAGTACGGCAGACTCCGGAACGAATATGGACACATTTTTCATAAAGCAAATATAAATTTTTGTGTTGGCGGAATCAACCCTTTAAACTGTCGTTTTTACGCCTCCTGAAATTTGTGCGAACTCCCCATCTTTGAGTGAGAATAACAACTAGTGCAAATACAGCCAAACATCGGATAAAGGTGGGTATTGCCTGGAAGAATACCTGGATGGAAATGAGATGTATGGAACCCTAAGAACAATTTATATGAACCGAATCATTACGTATCTTACGTTTAATGGGAACTGTCGCTGTGCGATGGAATTTTATCATGAATGTTTGGGAGGTGAACTTCATCTTCAAACTTTAGGAGATTCCCCATTGAATGAAGAACTGCCCGAGTCTTTCAAAAACTGTGTTGTACAAGCTTCGTTGAAAATCAACGATTTGGTGATTATGGGAACGGATATGGTAGAAGAACAAGGTTTGGTTCGAGGTAATGCCATGTCCATGTTGATAGATTGTAATAGTGAGCTGGAAATGAGGGACTACTATGAAAAACTGTCAGAGGGAGGCCAATCTGTTCATCCGATTGAAAAAAACTATTGGGGAGCATTGTTCGGGGGACTGATTGATAAATTTGGTAACCGTTGGCTGTTTAATTTTAAATTCGAAAATACTCTGGTGAACGGAAGGTCGCCCCGTTAAAATAGCTCAATTATTCTTCATTTGATTTTTAAATATGTACAATGATCAAGATTGTCGTATTTACCCTGTCCGGGTTGTAGGTATTTAATAGCATTTACGATCTTCTCATTCAAAACCTATATGTGCTACTGTGTCCTATGTGGTTCAGTTTTTTTAACCACAATAGAGACATAGATTCACAATAGAAAAAAGCGATTCCCTGATTCCAAACCTATGTGTGCTACTGTGCACTATGTGGTTCAGTTTTTTAACCACAATAGAGACATAGATTCACAATAGAAAAAAGCGGTTCCCTGATTCAAAACCTATGTGCGCTACTGTGTCCTATGTGGTTCAGAGTTTTTTTACCACAATAGAGACATAGAGCCGCAATAGAAAAAGCGGTTCCCTGATTCAAAACCTATGTGCGCTACTGTGTCCTATGTGGTTCAGAGTTTTTTTACCACAATAGAGACATAGATTCACAATCGAAAAAAGCGATTCCCTCATTCCAAACCTATGTGCACTATTGTGTCCTATGTGGTTCAGAGTTTTTTTACCACAATAGAGAGATAAGCCGCAATAGAAAAAGCGGTTCCCTGATTCAAAACCTATGTGCGCTACTGTGCCCTATGTGGTTCAGTTTTTTTAACCACAATAGAGACATAGAGCCGCAATAGAAAAAAGCGATCTTCTCATTCAAAACCTATATGTGTTACTGTACCCTATGTGGTTCAGTTTTTTTACCACAGTAGTAATATAGAGTCACAATAGAAAAAAGCGGTTCCCTGATTCAAAACCTATATGTGCTACTGTGCCCTATGTGGTTCAGAGTTTTTTTTACCATAATAGAGACATAGAGCCGCAATAGAAAAAGCGGTTCCCTGATTCCAAACCTATGTGCGCTACTGTGCCCTATGTGGTTCAGTTTTTTTACCACAGTAGAAAGCACAAAGTAAATTATTCCTGTGTTGATTATTTTTACCCGGAAATTTATCATGATCCTATGACCAGAGAAATAGAAACCAAAGATAAGTCGAACAATAGCCAAAGTATACAAATTTCACCTTTCAGAAAGCATATAAGAAAGACTAAGCCACATCTCCATCATAATTATTTTGAAGTGATTTATCTTTCGAAAGGAACCGGATTTCATACCATTGACCACCAAAAATTCAAGGTGATTCCTCCTGTGTTGTTTTTTATCCGGAAAGAGCAAGTTCATCATTGGGAGTTGACAAGTGAGCCGGAAGGGTATGTCATGATTTTAAAAAAGAGCTTTTTGGAGCAAAGTCTGGATCAGGAATTAAAGGCCTTGCTTTCGGAAATCAGTAATTTGAATTGCATAGAATTAAAAGACAGCTCTACCATAGAAAACCTTCTGAAGATTATCCTTTCGGAAAGTGCATCAGCTGGTAAGTGCCAGTTTACCATCCTTGAAGGTTTGTTGAAAGCTTTTTTTGCCAAGGTCGCGTCCTATCCCAAAACCCGCCCGGGGGTTGTAAAACCCAAGGAAGATTTATTTCATGCTTTCCGGGAGTTGCTGAACAACTCGGAAACGGTAAAAAACAACATTGCTTACTATGCGGAGGTTTTGAATACTACTCCGCAAAACCTGAATCAACTGTGTAGGAAAAATACGGGGAAAGCTGCCACAAAAGTCATTGCCGGGTATATCATCCATGAGGCCAAAAGACTACTGATTTACACGGCATTGTCAGTTGCCGAAATCGCTTTTTCGCTGAATTTTAAAGATCCCTCCCACTTTGTAAAGTATTTCAAACGTCATGTGGGTACCACCCCGCAATCCTTTAGAAACAGCCAAGAGTAAAGGATACCAGATTATTTTCAAATCGACCATATTACAAGGAGATCATTGTCTAATTTTGGAATTGCTAAAATAAAGAAATTATTGTTTGAAATTTGACGCGTTATGATGCAAAAGACTCCTAGTGCTCCACCAGAAGTGAATCAAAAAAAGGACTTGATAGAAGTTGTAAAAGTATTTTCCAAATTAGGCCTCTTCGCTTTTGGCGGTCCTGCGGTTCATATTGCCATGATGGAAAAAGAAATAGTGACCAAAAGAAGATGGATGGACAGACAGCATTTTCTGGACTTGGTAGGGGCGACCAATTTAATTCCCGGGCCGAATTCTACGGAGATGACGATGCATTGCGGGCATGAAAGAGCGGGATGGAAAGGCTTATTTTTGGCCGGCATCTCTTTTATCCTTCCCGCGGCCATTTCCACCGGCATATTAGCGTGGCTGTATGTAGAGTATGGCAAAGTGCCTGCGATTGAGCCCTTTCTATACGGTATTAAACCTGCTGTGATTGCGATTATCTTAAGCGCTATCATTAAGCTGGGGAAGAAAGCATTGAAAAACTGGCAACTTGGTGTGATAGGCGGATTGGTGATCGTTGCGTCTTTGATGGGTGTCAATGAGGTTGTTGGTATACTTGGCGCGGGTATGATCGGCTTGTTATGGTTTGGAATAATAAATCACCGCAACGGTAAGGCATTACATTCCCTTACTCCTTTACTTCTATTGAATTTAGGAACTACATTGTTGGGGCCTGTTTCCAATACCAAACTGTTTCTGGTCTTTTTGAAAATCGGGGCCGTGTTGTTTGGGAGTGGTTATGTGTTGGTGGCCTATCTTGACGGAGAGTTGGTGGAAGGCCTAGGCTGGCTGACCAAACAAGAGTTGTTGGACGCCATTGCTATCGGGCAATTTACTCCGGGTCCGGTATTGTCAACGGCCACTTTTATCGGGTATCAGATCAATGGTTTTTGGGGGGCAATAGCAGCAACCTCGGGGATTTTCTTACCCTCTTTTTTATTCGTTTTACTATTAAATCCTCTCGTTCCAAAACTTCGGAAGTCCTCGTTGGCCGGTGGTTTTTTGGATGCCGTCAATATCGGTGCTGTTGGCATTATGGCGGCCGTAACCTTTCACCTTTGTCAGGAGGTGTTAATCGATGGAAAGGCTTGGGCAATCGCTGTATTAAGTACTGTGATCACTTTTGCCTTTACCAAAGTGAGCCCCATCTGGATTGTGGTGGGTGGAGCTTTATTGGGTTATCTGTTGACCTTTGTTTAATTACCTCCCCAAAGGACAATTCCTTAAGAAATGCAGATTTCCTTATGCGGTCTGCATTTCTTTTATTCCGTAATCCGGGTTTGGGAACGGTTTTATTCGTCCAGATAGTAATTACAATATTCTTCAATCATCTTATCGGCTTCCTCATTTCCCATTTCCTGGGCTTTCTTAAAATCACGACAGCCATCGTGTTTGTTATGGAGGGCAATTTTGGCCGTTCCCCTTTCCAAATAGATTTGTGCATCGTTTGGATGAAAGTTGATGGAAGAGGAGTAATCTTCAATGGCTTCGGTGTATTGAGACAAGTTCATATAGGAGCGGGCTCTGTAATCGAAGTAGCTGGCTTCCCGGGGATTTTGCTCTATCGCTTGCGAGAAGTAACGTATGCCCATAGCATAGTCTTCCTGGTAGTAATGGCATAGCCCGATGGTATAATGCAGCTTTCCACTTTGGGGATTAGTCACGTTCATGGCCTGGGTATAAGCTTCCTTGGCCGCTTCGTATTTTTTTAATTCGAATAATGCATCGCCTAAGTTTTGGGCTTTGATATAATCGCTTGAATCTTTGGAGAAGGCGTAGGCAAAATCTTGTTGGGCTAATGCAAAATTTCCCAAAGCATAGTAAGTAACTCCCCTGTAATTGTATAGGTCGGAGTCTTCATTTCCCAATTCTATGGCTTGGTTATAATAAGTTAAGGCCTCTTCGTATTGGGCTAATTCGGCCAGTGTTACCGCCTTGTCAACGTAAAACTGCGTATTGTTGCTGTCCAGCACAATCAACCTGGAAAAATCATGATTGGCTTTTTCATACTCTTTCATTTCAAAATGCGTGTACGCCCGGTTGGTGATTCCATCGATATGGTTGCTGTCTAAGGCGATGACTTTTGAGAAATCGACCAAGGCATTTTCAAGATCCTTCAGTTGATATTTGGCCAGCCCTCTGCGGTTTAAAGCATCGGCCTCCAAGGGGTTTCTTTCCAGGCATTGTGTGTAATCACTGATCGCACCGTAATAATCTTTTACTTCGTATTTGGCCATGCCCCGGTTGAGGTAGTAATTGGCTGCTTCCGGTTGTATCCGGATGGCTTGGGTAAATTCACTAATCGCTTTTTCAAATTTTTGATTTTCATAATGTTGAATTCCTTTTTCATTATGGACTTCACTTTCGCTGACGATTCTGTGGCGTTTGTGTTGTAGATGACCGGGAATCTTAAAAAGCGTAGTATCAACTTCCGGTTTAAAGTCAAAATGATTTAAAATAATCAAATTATGAGCGTTCAAACCGATTTCTTGTTTACGAAATGGGATGGTTCCTCCGGGTGTTTCTTGGAAACCTGAATAAAGTATCATCTTGTAATTATGATCCTTTCTTCGAAGTTGAAATGTATTTTTGTCGAGATACAAAGCCTTTATGGTATCTTCCTTCTGAAAAACCAACTTATAACAGTCTGATGAATCCATATGGGCATTTTCTATTTTGATACAGGTGAATCCGTTTTTGAGCTGCCATGCAAGTTGATTTTGAAGATAGTTGAATGTGGATAATTCCGAAAGGGCTACTTCATATTCCAATAACTCCCCTTTGATAGGTTCATATTTCCACTCTTCAGAGCCAACCCTTCCCAATAATACATCTTGCCCCTGGTATTTGATTTTGACAAATTGCCGGTTGTCATTTGTGGCTACCAAGGAAATAGGCAGTTTCATGTCTTTGATAAAGGTGCTGCCACTGGCTTCCAGTACTTTGTAGCGTGGAGTATCCGGAAAGTACAACTCTTTGTATTTCTTATGAATATCTTCAAAACGCAGCGTTTCACTCACCGGGGAAAAGGTAGTTGTTCCGTACCGTTGTATATTGTCGAAAATTTTTTGTTTGAAGGCTGAGGCTTTGCTTTCCGGTAATTCCTTCTTAAGGGTCAGGGAAAGTTTTGCAGTACTTACACGGGCGTTGATAAAAGAACCCGTAAGCCTTTTTTTAGAAGAATTGTCTAAGGTAAATACATATTTGCCGGATAAATCCCTTTCGTAGCCTTGAAGTAATTTTGTTTCCCGGAGCGTTAACGTATCGTTTTTGAGTTCCCCTTCAATAAGTGTTTTGCTGTTAAAGTAATCCGACCAGATAAAGGCCCCCTTCACTTTGTTGTGCGCTACTTTTCGGAGAACCAGTACCGTTAGCATAGGATCCGTGGAATTTTCCATATCATAATATCCGTACCATTCGCCATGAAAGTCGTCCGCAGTCAATGCACTGTTTATATTTTGGGAAAAGGTGCACAAAGGAAGATATAAAAGAATGAATAGGCCTTTGAGTTTTACGTTGATATTACTCCACATATCTGATTTGAATTTTTTGTATAGGCAAATTTAAAGAATTCCGGAATGACTATCTCTTTGCAGTGATTTATCCGCTTTTTAGAAGTAGCAAAATTGAACATTATTGAGAATTTTCTATTCATAGAATACCCTTGCCAATAGGCTCCGGACCTCCTTCTTATTAACCGGGAAGAAGAAGCTTTGTTTACTGTTGGACATAAGTGATGAAGCAAGACTTCACAAGCGTATATTCACTTGTAAGAACCTTGTATGAACATAAGCCTTCTTTTGGGTTAATAACCCGTTTTAAAAGGGGGATTTAACACTTCTTTATATTACTTTGTACTATGAAAAAAAATACATTTGACTATCAAAAATGGCAAAATGAAAGGAAATACTTTCAACAAGAAGGGGTGAAGAAAGAGGAGCTGGAGCTCGAACCGTTTTTCAACATACAAGAAGATATTAAAAAACAAATCCTTACGGAAGGAGATCCTTCCAGTGAAGTGAAATTTATTGCGGGAGTAGACGTAGCGTATAATGAAGTTGCACAACGTGTGGTAGCAGGCCTGGCAATATTGGATGCCATTACCCTGGAATGTGTCGAAACCGCTATTTGTGAAGACAGGATCTGTTTTCCCTATATTCCCGGGCTCTTTTCTTTTAGGGAAATTCCTCCGATACTGAAGGCATTTGAAAAGCTTAGAATTCAACCGGACTTGATAGTTTGTGACGGGCAGGGGATGGCGCATCCCAAAGGAGTGGGTATGGCCTGCCATCTGGGAATCGAATTGCAGATACCGAGTATCGGATGTGCCAAAAGCCGCTTGATCGGGGAGTTTGAAGCACCGGGCGAAGAAAGAGGGGCTAGTACTCCTTTGCTTTTTGAAGGGCAGGAAGTGGGAAAGGTCGTAAGGACTCAAACAGAAGTGAAACCTGTTTTTGTTTCTGTCGGGCATATGATTTCTCTGGAAACGGCTTGCCAATGGGTGTTGCGTTTATCTCCCAACTACCGTTTGCCTGAAACAACCCGTGCCGCTGATCATTTGGTAAATCAAACGATGAAGCAACTTTTCTAAAAAACCGGAGAAGACAGTTTGTTTTTTCTTTAAAAGGACAGGCTAGTGTGGGGCGGCAATGAGAAATTTGCCAAAAGCTAATCAAAGTCCTTTTTGCCAAAGACTGACCGGTATATCTTCGGGCGTATGATCTAAAACCGGAGAAAAGATGCAACAAAACACCTATTCTGTTAAACAAGAACTGGCCAATAGTTTGACCCATGGCTTGGGTTTGTTATTAATTTTGGGCAGTATGCCTGTGCTGTTTCACTTGGCTATGAGGGCTTCACTAGGGCTCTCCCAATGGCTTGCCTTGGTGGTTTACGAACTGTCCTTATTAATGGTGTATACCAGTTCTACTTTGTACCATGCTGTCCGGAAGGAAAAAGTGAAGAAGGGTTTAAAAATTTGGGACCATATCAGTATTTATTTTTTGATTGCCGGGACCACTACCTTTTTTGTGATTCAATATATTCAACCGCCTGTATCGGTGTATTTTCTATGGGTGCAATGGATATTGGTGATTGCCGGAATGGTTTTCAAACTGTTTTATACAGGAAAGTTCCGGGTGCTTTCTACATGCCTGTATTTGGGGCTTGGGTTATCATCATTGGGAATCATTCGAAGTTTGTGGGAAAGTATGCCGGCCGATATATTTATTGGAGCAATGGCCGGGGCGGGCTTTTACTGTGCCGGGGTGGTGTTTTATCTTTGGCAACGCTTGTATTACCACCACGCCATTTGGCATTTATTTGTATTGGCCGGTAGCCTATGTCATTTTTTAGCGGTTTGGGTCAGTTTGGTATAATGGGCATCGCAGGTGTCTTCCGTGAAACTGAAGCCTTCTATTGAAAGAAGTACTTTGGCAAAGGCGAACCATAATTTAGAAATCATGAAGTTTGTATTTTATTGGCTTATCCTAAGTTTGGGAACAGCTTGCTCATCGGATAAAAGTTTAACTACCGATACATCGAGTGATGTGTTTGATAGCCAGTAGGAAAAGCTTTCCTTTTTAAAGGAATACCTGAAGGTGTGCTCTCCGGTAAAGGAAGTCAAATACAAAATTTGGTATCAGGATAATGACAATGGCTGGGTGCCCGGTCCTTCAGATTACCGGATGAAAATAGCCTTAAAAACCGATGCGAAAAACTTAAATCAATGGGTGCAAAATGAATCAAAGTCAGATACGGTAGTGAGTCTGGAGTTATGGGAGAGTTTACAACTCCACCCACAAGACTGGCCCCTCATGACTTCCCGGGAAGTATATCTCCGGCCGGGGCAAGTAAAAGTCCTGTTTAGAGAGCAAGGTATTCTGTTACTTTATTATACTTCAGAAGTTTTCCACTGATGTGATTCCGATCCTTGCAATGGCTTGGGGTATTTTAGATAGGGAAGAGTTTAACTATTGACATTTATTGGAAATGACCGGGATTTTTACCGATCAATAAATGAAAAAAAGTTGGTCATTTTGCCTGCGTATTTTTTGAAATTATTTAATACTCACCGTCAGGTAATTGAATAGTAGGAACAACTACCTTTATATCTGTAATAATAATAGGATTTGAGAAGTTTAATAGAGTATGTATACTTTGTTAAACCTGATTAAATAATTGCTATGGCCGCTATTAAAGGAATTGAGGATCTGTCCACTCAAGAAATCAATCGTGAATTGGAACACGGAGCTAAATTTGTTGTGTATCAATATACGATTTCCATCATCATTATGACGTTCAGAAGGTCTTCGGACATCTATTTTATCCGGTCCGGTGAGTCCGGAATCAGTCAAGGATTGGGTTTTTCTCTACTTAGCTTTTTTCTGGGATGGTGGGGCATTCCTTGGGGACCTATTTATACCATTGGTAGTTTGATCAAGAACTTTCAAGGAGGAAAAGACGTAACCGCAGAAGTTTTACAATCGGTCAATCAGGCAGTATAGGTCTATTTCCCTGCAAGCTCCACAAATACAGAGAGGTACTGAAATGCGGCACCTCTCTGTATTTTTTTATACTCAATATTAATACCATAACAATGTATACATTTAGGTTATCAAAATGGATGAACAGGAGAGAAGCAGTACTTCCGGAACGTGAAGAATGGCTTATATTTATTTTGAAAAGATAATGATGCGCATGAAAATATTTAGGAAGTAAAACCCTTGTCTCCTTAAAGCTATATTTGGTGGTGTTTTGTTGGTAATATACTGATAAACAGGTTTGTAATTTATTGAATGGGAATAAACTGGTAATGAGGTGAAAAGGTAAAATACTTTGTGTGAAAGCATTGATATTGGATGGGTAATTTTTTAACTTCGTTAGGCAATAACCACTTTCTATTTATTTACGCTAACTACTTCAATGCCATGAAAAGAGTCCCTATCATTTTAGCACTCTTTATCGTTGCGATTACCTTTGCCACATTCGAGCACTTCTTTGGCGAACAAAAGCAACCTAAAAAAACTACGGAACTGGCAAAAGCTTCTCAACTTGCTTTTGCCAACCTCGACCGCAAATTAGTAAGGTGCACCCCGGCCAAGTTTGAATACGAAGTCGCCAATCCCGACCGGCCTGTTGCCCCTTTGTTCGAAAATTTAGGAAATCATCACTTTAAGGTAACTACCAATGTGGAAAAAGCCCAAACCTTTTTTGATCAAGGGATCAGGCTTACTTACGCTTTTAACCATGCGGAGGCTCACCGTTCTTTTATGGAAGCCGCACGTTTGGATCCCACATGTGCTATGGCATTTTGGGGACAAGCCTATGCTTTAGGGCCTAATATCAACGACCCTATGCCTGATAACGAACGGAGGTTAAAAGCCTATGAAGCTTCAGAAAAAGCAAAACAATTGATGATGCATGCCACTGAAAAAGAAATGGCTATGATCAATGCCTTGAGTAAGCGGTATAGTAAAAACGTAATGTCAGAATTGGGTGAATTAAACCAAACGTATGTAGAAGCCATGAAAGAAGTGGTGGAAAGGTATCGGGAGGATGCCGATATTCAAACCTTATACGGAGCGGCTATTATGAATACCATGCCATGGAATTATTGGGATAATGAGGGAAATCCGAACCCCGGCACAATGGATGCAAAAAAAGCCTTGGAAACAGCGATGAAATTAAATCCGGAACATCCGGGCGCCCACCATTATTATATCCATATGGTGGAATTGCCTTATCCGGAAACAGGTATTGTCAGTGCTGAGAAACTAGGTTCGCTGATGCCAGGAGCCGGGCACTTGGTGCATATGCCCGCTCATATTTTTATCCGGATAGGGCGCTATGAAGAAGCCGTGAAGTCTAACATCGGGGCCATTGAAGCTGATGAGGATTATATTTCTCAATGTTATGCACAAGGCTTGTACCCTTTGGCCTATTACCCTCATAATATCCACTTTTTGTGGTCCGCTGCAAGTTTTTTGGGCGATAGCAGAACGGCCTTGGAGGCTTCCAAAAAAACCGCGGAAAAAATTCCGGTAAGCGAATTAAATACCTTCACTTTTTTGCAAGATTATTTTTCTACGCCTATGTTGGCCAACTTGCGTTTTGGCAAATGGAATGAAGTCCTCACCACTCCGCAACCAGGCAAAGATTACAAACACGTAATGTTGATCTGGCACTATACCCGGGGAATTGCTTTCTTGCGGAAGCAAAATATGAAGGATGCGAAAGAGGAACTCATGGCAATTGAAAAAATGCTGGAAGATCCTGATTTGGAAACGCTTATTGCCAATTATACCAACCCTACGATTAACGTGGCAAAAGTAGCACAGCGAGTATTGGCAGGAGAAATAGCGGCCGCCAACGGAGATTATCAAATGGCCATCGAACTTTTGAAAGAAGGGGTAAAGTTTGAAGACGAGTTGGTGTATAGTGAACCGGCCGCCTGGCATATTCCTGTACGGCAAACACTGGGTGCCGTATTCTTAAAAGCCAATATGCCTGTTGAAGCCGAAATGGTATACCGGGAAGATTTGGAAATTAACCGTAATAACGGATGGTCCTTGATCGGTTTGCACAATAGTTTGAAAGCCCAAGGTAAAAATCCGGAAGCCAAAGAAACCAAAAAGCAATTCGATAAGTCTTGGGAATTATCTGATATGATGATTACATCCTCTATTCTGTGATAGTATTGTATTTATAGTTACATTCCATCCGGCTGTATGATAGGGTTGGGATGGAATGTGGCTATACATACGGATTACTTTTACACAACCATAATTCATGCATTTCACAAAGGAGAGCAGGATACTGCCCATTATCGTTCTATCTCAGTTTGCCGGAACCTCTTTGTGGTTTGCAGGAAATGCCATTATTTCAGAATTACAAGTGGCCTTTCATTTGCCGGAAGGTTCGGTAGGAGCGTTGACCTCAGCCGTGCAGTTGGGCTTTATCTCGGGTACCTTGGTATTTGCTTTGTTGACCCTTTCCGATCGCTATTCCCCTTCAAAGGTGTTTTTTATTTGTGCTTTGGCCGGAGCCATCGCTAACGTACTGGTTTATGTGATTGGCCAAGGTTATTGGTCTTTGTTGAGCTTGCGGTTTGCAACGGGCTTTTTTCTGGCAGGGATTTATCCGGTAGGGATGAAAATCGCAGCGGATTGGCACCGGAAAGGCCTAGGGAAAGCATTGGGCTATCTGGTTGGGGCATTGGTAGTAGGCACGGCCTTCCCGCATCTGATTAAAACCTTTTTACAAGAATTGCCTTGGCCCTATGTCTTGTGTGCCACTTCTGCTTTTGCCATAGCGGGAGGTTTGTTGATTTTGGTATTTGTTCCGGATGGGCCTTATCATAAAAGAAGCCCTCAACCGGATATAAAGGCGTTTTTCAAAGTATTCCAAAAACCGGATTTTAAAGCGGCAGCGACCGGGTACTTTGGGCATATGTGGGAGTTATACAGCTTGTGGGCTTTTCTTCCGTTTATCCTCCGAAGCTATATTGATGTTCATCCGGGTATAGATTGGGACATTTCCCTGCTTTCTTTTTTTACCATTGGCATAGGAGGATTGTCTTGTGTGGCGGGAGGTTATTTTTCTTTGCATTATGGCAGTGCCAAAGTTGCGTTTGTTGCTTTGTTGACTTCAGGACTTTGTTGTATGCTCTCACCCTTGGCCTTTTATATTCCCAGCGCGTTTTTCTTGTTGTTTTTATTGATTTGGGGCATGGCGGTAGTAGCGGATTCTCCTCAGTTTTCCACCTTGGTCTCCCAAACGGCACCACAAGAGAAAATCGGTACGGCTCTGACCATTGTCAATTGCATTGGATTTGCCATTACTATTGTGAGTATACAACTAATGACTTGGTTGCTTATGAAGATGAACAGCCCGTACAGTTTCCTTCTTTTAGCCATAGGACCTGCCATCGGATTGCTGTCTATCAGAAAACTGCTGGGGAGAAAGCAAGCGCCATTCACGAAAAATGAAGTGTTGGGGCAATTGGAAAAAGACAGACCCTAGTGTTCACAATGACTTCTCTCGTTAAGCAAACAGGTGATACCCAACGGCAATTGATGTACTGAAAAACCAAACATACCGGGCTTTTACCCAAAGCTTTCGGGACCGGTTAAACAATTCCGTAGCATCGTAATTTTCTCCTCTTTGGGCGGCTAAGGCTCTTCGGTGAGAAGTGGTGGTGATTTGATACAGATATAGATCATGACTTAACAAATGCCACCAGGAAAGGCTGAAAAGTAGTAAATGTGACCAAAAGTAGGGCTGAGAAAAAGCCATCCAACTAAAGTATAGGGGAGCTAAGTATAAAATAATTAACATGAACTTGCGGCAGTTCCAGTTTTTTCTCTCATGATAATATCCTGGAATCATCGCCAACCGGTAAATAATCCCGAAAAGCAACCAAAGACCAATACTGAGGTCAGTTTTAAAAAAAGTGATCACTTCGTCAAAAACCCGGAGATAGTGAAAGAAAATGCCCAAAAGCATGACAGCCAGCCAAAGATAAATCCACAATATCCAAATAAAAGGTCCGCCTTCATTTATTTGCATGGTCCGGTCGATTAATTGCATATCGTATAACATCCAACACCAACAGCTCAGGCTGTAAATGGAGATATAGGTCCAGAAATAGTCTTGCCCGATGGCTGCAAAAGCGAAATAAAATGGGGAAATCGCCATTATAGCAAGCGCTCCGAGACGGCTGTTCCAGTTTTTCTTGCGGAATACCATTCCGGGAATCGTGGCCAGAACGTATAACAAGATGAATGCTATCCATCCGCTGAGGATAGGAAAAGTATGGGAAAAATGGATGAGTGACGACATGAATGACGGTCATTAAATATTTCTTTGTTTCTGGGAGGTTTTTTAAGTATTCTTAAAAAAACAGATGATACCCAATGGCTACTAAAGTGCAAAGGAACCAGAAATACCCGGACTTTTGGCTTAACAGGGTGTTCCATTTGCTGTACTTCAGAGATTCCCAGAAAGAAAAATAATCTGGTGCAAATGCCTGCTCATGCCTCACGTCATCCAACCATAAAACCCACCAAGAAAAACTGAATATGGCCAAATGTGACCAGAAATAGGGTTGAGAAAAAGCCGACCAGCAAAAATACACCGGGGAAAGAAACAGGATGATTAACATGATTTTATGGACATTCCATTTAAACGCATTCGTCACGATAAAATAAAGTAGTCCGAATAACAACCAAATGCCAATGCTGAGGTCCGTTTTGAAAAAAGTAACCACTTCATCAAAGATCCAGACGTAGTGAAGTACTATACCCAAAACCATGACAGGGATCCAAAGGTACATCGGAAGCATCCAGATGAAGGGACCTCCTTCTCCCATTTTTGTGGTTCGACCGGATAATTCCAAATCATAGAATATCAGAAACCACCAAGTAAGACTGTAAATAGAAATATAAATCCAGAAGTAGTCCTGCCCAATGGCTGCAAAAGCAAAATAGAAAGGGGATAGACTTAAGACGGTGATCGCGCCAAATTTGGTGTTCCAGTTTCTCTTGTAATAGAACATGCCGGGAATTGTGGCAAGGATGTAGAATAAGGCCAAACCTAACCATCCGGTAAGTACGGGAACAGACTGTAAAAATTCTATGATTGATGACATGGAAGTTTTCGTTTTGTGAAGGTTGTTTGTCTCGAATTGGGAATCTTCCCTGAGATACGTTTTCTTAACGGGTATTCGTTTTTGTATAACGAGTGTCAACAAATCTTCTTTTTTCTAAGCTAAAAGATAAAAGCCAATGGCTATCGCGATGCACAGTGCCCAAATATTTAAGGCATACATCCGGTATTTATCCGAACTATCCGTTCGGAGGGCTTCTTTTTGTTCTTTGTCAAGATGTTGTGAAGGATAAGTAGTTTTGTAATATAAGTCTTGATCATATACCCATAAAAACCACCAGGAAAGCCCAAAAACAATCAAATGTGACCAAAAGTGCGGTTCAGAAAAGGCCGTCCAACAAAAATATACCGGGGCAAGGTATAAGACGATCAACATGAATTTGCGGCTGTTCCAGTTTTTTCGTTTGTACAACATACCCGGAATCGTGACAATGACATAAAGTATTCCGAATAAGATCCAAATACTGATGCTGAGATCCGTTTTGAAAAACGTGATAATATCAGCAAAAATCCAAATAAAGTGAACAATGATGCCCAGTTGCATGGCAATTCCCCAAAGAATAACCGCATACAGCCAGTAAACGGGTTCCCCATCATCCATTTTTTTGGTTTTTTTTGTTCGCCCAATTAATTCCAGGTCATAGAAAAATATCACCCACCAGGAAAGGCCATAGGTGAAAAGGTATTTCCAGAAATATTCCTGACCGGAGGCTGCAAAGGCAAAGTAGTAGGGGGAAACTCCCAAAATAATAAGTGCCCCCCTTTTCGTATTCCAGTTTTTTATACGGAATACCATACCGGGCAGTATGACAAGCAAGTAAAGTAAGGCCAGACCTAACCATCGGGAGAGTACAGGAAAGGTATGATAGAATTCAAGAATTGCTGGCATGATCGTTTTATGAAAGTTCAAAAAAAGCAGGTGTTTCTTATAAATTTTTAATTAGGGTAAAGGTAATACTTATCGACATAATAGCTCCCCGGATGATGATGAGAGCGATCCATATGAGGGACTCCCTACCTTTTGCTCGAATTCGAAATAGATCACCACTAAGTATGAGCGCATAAATTAACATCAGCCACCAAAGAAAGTTGTATAAAAAGAAATAGGTCCAATAGTCCTCTTGGCTAAAAGCATAATAAGCAAATGAAAAAGGCGTGATAAGCAAGCCGTAAATTAACCAGCCTCCACCTCTTCTGTTGGGCTTCTTATAGATTTTACGGAAAAGTAACCTGGGAAGTGTGACAAGAATATATCCCAATGCAATTGTGTAAAAAACAGATAAATTGGGATGGGCTTGTAAGTACTGAAAAATGAATGACATATACTTAAATACGATTTTTCTACAAACAAACTGCCATTACAGGGTGTATTCCCCGAAGGTTTTCCCATTCAAGGCCTTTTCCAGAATATTGTAGGTGTCCCGTACTTTGCCATTGTAGTAGAATAGATTTTTCCGGGCAATCTTGATAATTTCCTCTTCCGGAATCGCTTTTTGCTCGGCTAAGATTTCCAGGGCCTGGATATCACATCCTTCGGAACCGGGTGAAGAAGCCCAAATTTTCAGCCAGCTTCGTACTTGCTCCAATTTGTTGGCATCGTAACGATGGATCAGTAAAGACAACAACCAGCTTTTCCAGTCATTATCGACTTGGTGGGCAAGGTTGATTATGTGGATAGCGATTTCGTCTCCTAATTCGATTAAGTATTCATAGATTACCATCGCCACCGGCCAGTTGGGGTCCGCTGTCCAACTCAACAATTCTTCCAAATATTCTTTGTTTTCCGGATAGCCGATGGCTATGATCTTTTCAACGGTTTCAGTATCGTGTTTGTCAACTATTTTCATGGGTTTAGTAGTTTGAATGTGAGGTTATAAGGTATATTTTGAAAAAGAAGTCGTTTCTATAGGTGAAGGGGGCTCAATTTTTACTTTACCCCTTTTCTTGATCATCAAACACTCCTGATAAAGTTATGGCCATAGCGTTGCCCGTTTATGGAAGTAGAAAATGTTGAAGCCTTTCAACGAAGAAATACAGTGGGAGAAAGAGAGGCTGACTAAAAAGGTGATATATAGCCACAAAGTCACTAAGATTTACACAGAAACACTAAATTATCAATCTAATATTTGTGTCTTAGAATCTTTATAGCATTTTAGGTTCTTTTACCTATTTAGACAGCCTCCTTATATAGAGGGGAAATAAGAGAAATCGTACGGACCATCTAATGAATGGTTTTCCTATTTCTTAAAAGACCATCGATGAAAACAGCTTCCCGGTCACAATCAACTGGCTTTCATTTTCTTCATATAAATTTTCGTGGCCAGAAAAGAGATATATTTAGGATCTTCTTCTGCGAAAATTTCTTCACCGGCTCCCATATATGCCCGGCTAAGTTCGTCAGCTGCTTTTTCTATAAAACCCAACTCGTAAAAGGCCTGTCCCAAACGCAAATGGATAAAAGGATTACCTAAACCTCCCGGACATTGCACCGCATTAGCAAAACTTTTCATCATATCTTCAAAGTTTCCAAGGTAATAATGCACATCGCCCATAGCCGCATATAGCCAAGTGGCTGCTTCCCAATCGGCATGGGGTAGCGGTAGCAATTTCAAGGCTTCTATGTATTTTTGTTTGGCTTTTTCCAATTGGTCATTGTCTACCAATTGCTCACCCTGTTCTGACAGTTGCTGAACGGGTCCGTAGATGTGATCAGGTAATTCTTTCATAGTGGTACAATTTAAGTCGTTGTAAGAAATTGAAATTTTAGTCGGTTCATTCAATAAGTAAAAAAATCTAGGGAAAAACTTTCCGAATGATATATGTTGAATAGTAGTCATGAATTAACTTTTATTTCTATCCCTTTTTCTTGTAGTTGTTGAAATAGTTCCGGATAAGCCTTTACGACATTCTTAAACGTAGTAATATGCCGGAGCGAAGGCAATTCCAGTAAGGTATCCATGTTTTGATAGGTCACTACGTCCAATGTGATTTGCTCCAGTTTATCCTGACCCTTAAGAGGTTTCAAACTACAAGAAGCATCTACCATAGAGGTAATATTTAAGCTTTTCAGGTTTTTTAACAGGGCAATATCTTCCAGCGAGTCGATATCAAAATAGTCTTCTTCCCCGCCAAAAAAAGGATAGATATGCCGGTAGATGTCTAAGCCTCCGTCAAAGTATAAGGACTCTACTTGGGCAAGGTCGTTTTCCGAAACGGGCAATTCTTCAAAAAAAGCCATAGCTTCCGGAACAATAGTATAGCCTTCTTCTTCAATATCAATGATCCGCTCGGCTTGTGAGCAGGCAAATTCCCGGATATCAAATTTCGGTTGAAGTACGTCCATCGTGTACATCAATTCATCCAGTACGGCGAGTTTAAAATTTACACTCCGGAAAGAAACCCCTTTAGGTGCTACTGCTTTTGGGTTCTTCTTTTTAGAAGGAGGATTTTGTACGGCCTTCTGAAACAGGTCTCTTAATGCTTGTACTTTGGGCGTCATGGCGGAAGAATTGACAATAAGTTCTACCAAGGCAAAAGCCTGCTTACTGCGTTCGAGGAAGTGCAGAATAGCCTTTTCATCCTCGAGCGGATAGTACACAAAATTTTCAGCAAAATATTCCCATTGTTGCTCCCTCCAGGTGGCCGAAAGGGGAGCCAAGTGCTTCAGAATTTTTGGGATTTTCTTGAATAAACTTCCGGAGCCATTGGCACTCAAAACAGCCAACGCGATGCTATAAAATAAACCGGACTGATCTTCATTTAAATCGAGGTTTAGGTAGTAATGAATCAGTTCGCTGATAATTTTAGGGCAATCGGGATGCTCTTTCACCAAACTTAAGGTGAGGTTGTTGCCTTGTTTGGGGAATTTTTTTGCCATGGGGATGACATAATCCGCGGCACTGGCTCGTAAATCTTCATCCCCCATAAACTTACAATGATAGAAGTAAATATCTAACAGAAATTCTACGATCTCTCCAAGTGTACCTGTGTGGCTAGGCTTGCGAGATTGAACGATTTGCCGGTCTTCCAAGGTAAGAATATGCTCTGCTATTTCCAGTATTCTGGAAGAGTTTTCCCTTAATGCAGCCCGTAAATATATATTTTTGCTATATAAACCTATCTTATCATTTTTAAATACACTTAGGGTTTTATACCCTTTTGCTGCTTCCTGTTCATCGTCCCAATGGGTTTGTTCCAGGCGGTTCAGTACTGTGTCGTATAGATGCAAGGCATATCCCGCGCCTTTTTCACTACAGCGAACCCAAAAAATATTCAGCTGTTTTTCCAGTACGCCAAAGCCCTTATCCTGAAAGGGGGTGTTTTCTACCAACTGAAGCGTAAGGGAAAGCAACTCTTCAAAAGTTGCCCAAGTGAGAGAATCGACTGGAAAACGTTCTAATTCCCGGGTAATCTTTTTGAAATTCTGGGTCTTTATAGCGTATAATAAATCTTTCATAGCAACTTCCGGAGGTTAGGATTTATCTGGTTTTCAGTTTAAAAAAACATCGGTACAGACTGATAAATTAAAAAGTAATAATTACATAGCAAAAATGGGAAGCTTTTTTGGGAAAAGTATCCCCGGATCCAGGGATAAAAAAAAATAACCGAGAAGCGTGATGGGGATAATGTTATAGAGCGTTGTGTAGCCCGGGATTTAGGGTTTTATGAGTTTGTAAATGCTTAACCATTCTCCTTTGAGGGAAGTGATCACGACTAAATAAGAACCGGATGGATGCCGGGAGAAGTCGATATGTTGTTGCCAGTAGCCGGAAGCCTGTACTGGATATTTCGCTTCGCGAAGGGGCCGGCCGGAAATATCGTAAAGCTGCACCCAAAAGTTGAGGTCGGGCCCTTCCAGGGTAATCCAAAGCTCACGTTCGAAGGGGTTCGGGTAAACCTTCAAAGAAATATTTGCGGGCAGTCCTTTGAGGCCTGTGGCAATCAATGCATTTTGTTGAAAACCCTGATTCAGTACAATTGTGGCCGCTTCCAGAGAAGTAACACAAGTTTCACCCACAGTAAAGTCCAGTTGTATGCCTCCGGTCTGTACAGAGAGGCCTGAAGATGCTATGACGCTTTGCTCTATGGATTGAGCAAAAAGGGGGCTGCTTCCGAATAGTAGCCCCATTATGATTATTTGAATGAACATCTTTTGCATGGTAAGTCATTTAAGGCATTTGATACAAAATTTTCTCTAAGGCCTCTACTCTTTTTAGAAGGTCATCGATGGTTTGTTGTTGTTCATCCATGACGGTCTGTTGCTCTTGTATGGCTTTAATGGCAATGACGCTGAAGCCTGCATAATTAATTCCATAGAGATCATCTGCTTGGGAATAATGAACTAACTCCGGGAAAAGGGGAAGTACATCCTGGGCGATAAAGCCGAGTGTTTTTTCCGGTATGGCGGAAGTGATGTATTGATAGCGTAAGGCTTTCAACCGGTTCACTTGAGGGAGTACCGTTCCTACTGCCTCCATATCGGTTTTCAGGCGCCTGTCAGAGCTTTGGGTGTATGCTCCGGTGGTTGCATTGATAAAACTACGCAAAGCCCCTCCGTAATGAAAGCGCAAGCCAAATCCATGGGTAATGTCCCAATCCTGATTAACCCCGTCATCAAAACGCAATCCGTTTCCAACCGCTTGTCCTTGCTGTCCGATGTGCAAACGGGCCGTGGGACTGGCATCAAATACGCCTACATTGCCATCACCTCTGATGGTCAGGAGATTTCCGGTGATACTATGATAAAAATTGAGACGCTCATTGCTGATAGTGCTGGCATTGTACCCGGCTATTGACCAAAATTTAGCGCTGGCTTCCGTATTGCGGAAGTTGAGCCTCGCAAAGTCATTGCCTGCTTCGGTAAGGGTAAGGTGAGCACTGGCCGCAGTACTGTTAGACGCAATTTCCATTTGACCCGTAGGATTTGTAAGGTTGCCAATACCGACTTGTCCGTTTTGTTTAAAGATAAGTCTGCGGGAATTGACAGCACTTCCATCCGCTTTGCTGAAAAACTGTAAGTCTTCTCCGGCATTGAGCGTGGATAAGTGCCATTGGTTGCCATTGTCGGGGTAGCCGAAATCGATCGCCCCTTTAGAGGAATTGACAAACAAATCGCCTTCTACCTGTAGAAATTTCTCCGGGCTTGGCGTTCCGAATCCTATCCGACCGGCACCGGTGATTAAGGCAGGGCCGGCATTATCGCCTATGGCTTCAAAATAACCGCCGATGCCTCCGGCAGAGGCACTGCCATGCACGCCATAGCCATTACGGTTGTTGGTGCGGCCCCAGATGCCGGCCCAGGCTCCGTTACCCGAAGTAAAGCCAACGACACCATGCCCGGTTTCGGCTGTGCCCCAGATGGCCGACCGGCTCATCGTACCGATACTGGAACCTCCTCCTTGAATCCCGGTGATGGCCAATCCGTTTCCAGTGTGGGTGTTTGCACTTTTAAAAGCGGTTTGTCCTTCCACTGAGATACTTCCGTCAAAAGGAAGGGCAAAGGTATTTCCGGCTTCTTTGGCATACAATGCATAAGGTACGGAGAGAAACGGTAAGGTACCCATTTCTATAAAACCTGATCCGGCATCTATTTCTACTTTCAAATGGTAGCGATCGGCTCCCCAATCAATATTGGCGAAATTACCGCTTTCCACGCTGCCTTGTCCGATGGCCAACGTGAAAATACCTGTTGCACTTGTGGTGAGGTTGTGCAGCTCTTCGTATACAAGTGTGGTAGGGATAGCACCGCTGTAAATTCCCAGCCGGACTGTAATGTTCTGATTGGCCATAGGATCTCCGGCGGTGTTCCGGGCAGCAGCCTGGTAATTGATGGCATCCGGAGCTTGAGCCAAAAGGGAACTCCCATACAATACGATGAAGAAAATCGATGAAAAGCAGCGTAATGAGGTTTTCATACTTTTTAATTTGGAAGGGTAAACAAATCCGCTGAGGGTGGTAGGGGTGTTTGCAAGAACCGTTTGCTAAACACCTTTTGCGCTGAATTCAAGAAAAGCTAGGTTTTGTATTGAATTTAAGAAAAAATCCGGACATATAGAACGGTTTGGCGAAGGGAAATGAAGGCAATGCCTTTACAGTTTAAACTTAAAACACAATTTGAGCCTAAAGAAAGAATCCTCCCTTTGGGTAAGAAAGGGTGGATTCTGATTCTGATAAATAATAAAGTGGTAAATCTTCTTGCTGTTGAGTAGCTACCCGTAGCCAGGATTTGAATTGTCGCTTCGGGTTTTAAAATACAAACTCACCTGGGATTACCCCCACTTTAAAGGAGTCAATTTTTACCCCAAGTAAGTCAAAGCGGAAGACCCAACCTTGCTGTACGTAGTCGATAGCATCACAGGCATATACTTGTTGAAGCTGTGTATCAAAACCTAATCCGTAAAATAACCGCCCATTAGCAGGGACCAAAGGCTCTTGGTTGAGGGTGTCCGCATCAATGTCTTGTTCGTATATATGATGGTTGAGATAATAGAGTTTGGTGCCATTGTCGTTCATGCGTAAGCGCGAAGGGTAGGTACCGGCATCGTTGCCAAAGTCAAATTGCTTTTCAATCTCCAAGGTATAGGGGTTGATTTTTACCAAGGCCGGAGTCCTTTCTATCAAACCTCCGTTACACAGCACCCATAGTTTGTTTCGGGCATCCAACACTACGTCCATCGGGCCTTTGGGAAGTGCGACACTGTCAACGACCTGATCGGTCGCCCCGTCAATTTTCAATAATAACTCCCCGCCTTCTTTCCGGTTGTCAAACACCGTCCGGGTTTGGGTCATAAACACCCATTTATCCAATTGTGTCATTTTTTCTGTCCATCCGGTGGTGGGGATTTCTTTGATAAGGGAGTCTTTCTGAAGGTCAATCACATAAAAACGGTCTGCGTACAAATCCGTTACATAGGCTTTTTTATTCGAGAGGGGCAACAAATACCGGGGGCTGCTTTTGGGAATATGAATGCGGCCTTGCCATTCCATGGTAGCCGGGTTGACGATTTCAATCCGGGCCGAATTATTCACGACCACATAACCTTTGTCTTTATGGAGGGTCATGGATTGTACGACATTTCCCAGTTCGAAGCCATTCTTTTGTTTGAATATATTATTGGAAACTTCCCCTGTTTCCGGGTTGAAATGAGAGATGGTGCCATGGCCCCAGTCAAAATTTCCTTCATTGGTAATGAATATCCCTTGTTGGTATTTGCCGGAAGCAAAACCCAAATCTGCCTGAGGTGCAGCCTCTTCCGGTTCGTTACAGGCCAGTACCAGAAGCGAAAGGAGAGAGAAGAATAAGCATTTTAGGATTTTCATGGAAACATTCTTCTTAATTAAAACTTTGTATTGCATGAGTAGAAATTGAAAAACTTTGACAACAGATGACATGGTATTGAGCTTCTTATTCATTCATATGAAAAGTAAGCCTGAGTTGATACACCCGGTTGGGCATAGGCTTCCGGGCAATGGACTGATAGTGATAACCAAAAAGATTATTGATTCTGGCTTGTAAGCTCAACAAGTGTTTTCCTAGCGAAAACTCTCTGCCGTAGACCAAATTGGTCAGGTAATAAGGGTTGAGCCATTCACTTCCATCGTTTTGTGTGTAGCGTTTTCCATATGCGGTTTGCTCGGCAATGAGTGTATTTTGCTTATGTTTTACTTTGATATATCCCTGAAAACTGCTGACAGGCGTGTATAAAAGTTGTTTGTCCACGGAGTCGTCCAGGTCATCGTAAGGTTTTTGATTTTCGGATTTGACTACAGAGGCAGAAGCAAAAAAGTCCAAGCGCCAATTGTTCTGTTGATAGCGGATTTTCAATACCTGTTCGATTCCTTGAGAGTGTACTTCCCGCAAGTTTTCAGGGCGCCATAAGTTGCTGATCGCCGGCTTCCAGATAATCCAATTATGAATCACTGAATTGAAAGCGGTCAATTCATAGCTGGCATGCCAGGGGCGATGAGTGGATGCGGTTTGTAATTGCAAACCACCTTCTCCGGTCCATCCTTCTTCCGGCTTTAATTGAGGATTGCCTACCGGGTACCAATAACGATCGTTGAGAGTAGGAGCATGGAAATTTCTGGATAAATTGGCTTTGGCACTTAAAATGAATGTTGCATTGGTCCAGAGCGCATATTTCATTCCCAAAGAAGGCAAGAAAGGCTTGCGTTCACTGTCCAGCCACTGTTGCCGGAAAAGCAAACTTATGCTTAGAGATGGTACCGGAAGCCATTCTGCACTGGTATAGAGGTCAAAGGTATTTTGATGCGCATTGGTTTTTTCACCGGAATCCAAATCCTTATAGCTGGTGCTGCTGATTTCATCGTAATCCCATTTAAATCCGGAGTTGAGATACAATTGGTTGGAAATTTTGAAATTGGCGATTCCATTGAGTTTATAAATATGGCCATTGCTTAAAGAATAAGAAGTCTTGGGTTGAGCTGCATTGTTTAATTCTTTTTCGTATTCCAACTTGTCATGGATATAAGCTCCCTTTAACGAGAGGTTTTTCTTTGAATCGTTCAATTGCCATTCTGCCAGCAAGCGAAGGGATTCGTCTCCTTGCCAGGCAAACTCTTCCTTTTTGTCCATAGAAGGGGCTAAGTCTCTTTTGCTTTGCTGGTACCAGGCTTTGATGCCAAGGGTTTGTTTCTTGCCTAGTTTGGCACTGAGTTCTTGTAGAAAACCGTGCTGTTGCTGCTGTGCATGTTTATTGGTCCAGGTGGGTTGGCCAGGTTGGATGGTATTGACAAAGTCGAAGCGATTATTCGCTTTTTTGTAAAAGGCTTTGGTGGTACTTTGAAGTTTGGAATTCCCAAATGTAAGGCTGGCATTGCTGATATGGTTTTCCATACTATTGACGGATTGGGAAGCCATCAACTGAAACTGCTTCTTCCACGCTACTTTACTATTCATTTGAATTGCCCCGCCTAAGCCCCCGGTCCCGTATAGCAAACTAGCCGCGCCATAGTTGACTTCGATTTCATCGGTGAAGGCAACGGGAAACAGCGAAAGATCTACTTGGCCGAGCATAGGAGAATTCAGGTTGATACCGTTCCAATACACTTGCGTATGGCTGGCGCCCGTCCCCCGAAACGAGGGCGTTGCAGTACCGCCTGCCCCATAGTTTTTGATAAAAATAGGGGTTTTTAACGCCAGTATTTCCCCTAAAGATGCCGTGAGGTTTTCCCGGAGTTGTTCTTTTTCAATGGAGGTATTTTTAAAACTCACCCTCGGAGGAATGCGATTTTCCTTCACCGTGACTTCTTGTAAATAGAAGGTGGAGTCTGTCTCTTGTGCCATTCCCCAAGTAATGAAACCACTGACAAGCAGAAGTGTATTGATTAATTTTTTCATGAGTGTGATGTTTGAGCGGGTACGTCAGAGAACCACCCCTCCTTGCTTAAGCGAAGGTGGGGTGGCTAGAAGAGCTTCAATAGTTGTGAATGTTTGTGTTTCTTACATAACTAGTTGAACATCAAAAGCGCCCCTGACTTCCGTTGAGATTTCGTTCAGCCATCCGGCCACTTGGAAAACGCCCGATTGCACTTTGATAAAGTCGATGCCCGTCAGTGTAACCGGTTGGCCTTGAGCGTCTACGGCATTGGAAATATCAAACAAGTTGGCTTTAAGGTTGGCATCATGATCTGAACCTTGGTAGTTTTCGGCATATCCCCAAACAAAGCGGTCGGGATAATTGGTCCAGTATTGCCCTCCGTTGTTGTTTGCATTGTAGTGGCTGTCGGGAAGTTTGGTGCCTTGGAAAGTCACTTGGGTGGCATTGGCATCCCACCACCAGGTAGCGCCTCCCGAACCAAATCCGGCTACCAAAGATCCGCTGTTGCCTTGGTTATCTTGCCAGGTAACCGGATCGGATGCGTTGGTTGGTTTGGAATAGGTGACTTCGTAATTCCGGATGGTTTCTTGATGAGAGAATTCGCTTCCTTTCAGTTCGTACCATTCGCCATCGTTGGGTTGGCCATCTCCGTTTAAGTCTTTCATTACATAGACTACGCCCGGTTCCGAGCCTGTGCCGGGCTGAGTATATACACCAAAGTCATAGGAGTTTTGATTGGCCACGGTATGGTCAAAACCTGCGGTGATATAACCTCCCCATCCTCCTAAAAGCACATAACTGCTTGTGTTTCCAATAAAGTCGGTTCCGTCTTTGCCAGCAGCCAAACTTTGAGCGTGTTGTCCGGGAGCATATTGGTAGTCAAATATCTGGGTGATATAAGGAGAACTGTTCGCTGTCGGAGGAGTAGAAGGAGCCGGGTTTACTTTGATCTGAACAGACTCCTTGGCATTACCAGCATTTGTCATCACGGTAAGCAGAATCGTATACTCTTTGAGTAGCTCCGGTTTGAATTCGTAGTGCAGGTCGGTAGATACTTCTTTGCCATCTAGCCTCCAGAGGTAAGAGGCTCCTTCGGCATATTTGACCGTAGGTTTGAGTAGTAGGGTTTCCGTGATGAGAATATCAAACCCGTCTTCCGGAGCCTCTAATGTAATTTCCGGAGCCGGGGTGGCGGGGTCATCGTCTTCCGAACAACCCAAAACGAATACTGTCAGAGACAGCAGGAACAAGCGGATTACTTTTTTCATAATTAAAAATAAAGTGAAAGTTAAAAAGAAGTGAAATTGAAGAAAGAAGAAGTCAGTAATAAGCCATGTGTAAGCTCCGTCCGGCAAATCAAGCACTTTCTATTACTCACTTTCTTCTTAAATTAAGTTATTGAATACTGTTACCAGTCGGAGCTGTCTGCAAAACTGATTTGAGCCGGAAAGCTTCCCACTCCGGAGTATTTGGTGCGTGTACCGGCTGTTCCGTCTACTACAAACAAGGCATTGGTCTGATACTCAGCATATCCTTTGATGGTAGTGATATATACCTCGTTACTGATGGGGTCCAGGCCAATGGTGCCATAACTGATTCCCGCTTCATCATCGTCCCAATTGGCCATGTCGAACAGGAGTGAAGAAGAAACCGTTTCTCCATAATTTACTTTGTATACTTTCTGAGGAGTACCCCAGGCCATATTCGGTTGAATAAAGAAGGCATTTTCGGAGTGGCTGACTTGAACGCCTACAGGAACAAACCCGGAAGAAAGGCTGATATCCTGGGGCATTTCAATTTGTTGAAGAATGCTGAAATCCACGGCGGACAATTGTACCATCTTAGAAGGGCTGCCACTGACTGCCACCCATATGTGCCCGTATTTGTCTAAGGTTACCGTACCGATATTTTCTTCAAATACTTTTTGGTCTTCCAGTACATCGGTACTGGTATTCGTGATGTATAAAGTCTTTCCGCTGTAGGTAATCAATTTGTCATTGACAATATACATTTGATCCTTGGCTGCACTCACACCTTCTACCGTACCACTAAGGGTATGTTCGGCAAAGTTGACGATATGCACTCCGTTGTTATCCCGGATGTATCCTTTTTGCTCATCCACAACAGCAATATGTGTGGGCCAGCTTAAGGATACTTGGGTTTCTGTCACGGAGTCAACGGCTACTAAAGTCCCGGCATCGGCTACGGTAATATAGTTAGGGCCGTTTTGAGAAATGAAATAGGCCTTGTCAGCATAAAAACCAATTGATTGAGTAACGTTGCCAAGAGTTCTTCCGGGGTTTACTTGCCGGTAAGCATTGGTAATTAAGGCTCCGTCTTGGGGAAGGAAAGAAACGGTTCCCATCTCATTCGACATGTTTCCTTCATTGACAATAAAAGCACCGTCTGTAAAAAGGAAGCGGGCTTCAACCTTGAGGGTTAATTCATACGTTGAACTCCGGGTAGCGTTACTAGCCGTAAATGTAAGGGTATGTGTACCGGGTTTGGCAAATATCTTTTCAAAGGTCATCCCTTCTGCTACAGGCTCTCCATTAAGTGCCCATTGGTAGTCATCCAGATAACGGTCTTGCAATTCCGCAGTAAGTGAGAGTTGCTCTCCGGCAAAAATTTCCCCGCTTACACCAAACCCGTTGACTTTGACACCGTTGACAATTTCAATTTTGGTGGAAACGGTTTGCGTACCACTTGCACTGTTGGCTGAAAATACAATGTCATAATTACCCACTTCGTCAAATGTGTGGGTTGCATATTTTTCCTTGGAAAACTCTTCTCCATTGGCCGTCCAGGAAAAACTTTGGGCATTCAAGGCATCTCCCACAAAGTTGATTTCCTCTCCGGGGAAGAAGGCGCTACTATTTTCCGGAAGCACAATCTTGACAGACGAAGGTTGAGGCACTACATCCTCCTCTTCCTTACAACTAATGGCCAGTCCTAAGAAGACAAAGAGGCAAAGCCATTTCCAACTGCTTTTGTAAAGCTTACTCATTTTTGTTGAAATTATTAAAGTGTTAAATTTTTGAATAAGCGAAACAACTGATTACCGGAAAGGAGGGAGGTGGTTTGCAGCAAGGCAGAGTCGAGCCAGAGCCCGGGGGCTGTTGTCTCTTTTTTTCAAAGAAACAGACAAGCATCACCGGATACTTTGGATGAAAAACTGAAAAAGCCAAGTTGCTTTCTACCTTAACTCCCGAAGGTAATGGCATTGTTTCAAGTAAAAGGCAGGTCTTCTGACTTACTTCCTGTAGGTCGCCTTCTCATCTTTTTAGGATAGACAATGGCATATGGACCGACAGTGGAATGAAGCTTACAGCTGCGGGGACAGTTCCGGATTTTCACCAAGATTCCCTATTAAACCCTTTCGGGTGCCTTCGCTCTGCAAAGGTAGAGGAAGAATTCTGAAAAATAAATATAAAGGCCGATATAAAAAGACAACCCATCGCAAAGCAATGGGTCGTACCTAAAAGTTAATTGGATAAGTTCAGCGAATTAGCTGACTACTGCTTTTTTCTTTTTGGCAGCCTTCTTTTTCAGCTTGTTGATCCAGATGATCGTTCCCGTGACGGGAAGAGAAGTGGCGATCAGGCAGGAAATAAAGTACAGGATCTTACTGAATGTGCCGAAAATTTCTCCGGTATGCAAAGGCTTGATTGTAGCAACGATTTTTTCGTTAAGCGCTTTGTCTGAAAATTTATCGAGTTTTAATAAGTGTCCATTGTAGGGGTTGAATTCCGCTTTGTCGTAAGCGGATAAGGCAAAAAAGCCGGTTTGGTATTTGTAAACGACTGCTGCCGATTGGGGATCGGAGGGAAGGTAGATGTTGTAATCCCCTGTATAGGGAAGGTGCTCATCGGTCAACTGTATTAATTGAGCAACGGAGCGGGCAGGAGTGTCAGGGACTACTTGTTCTATCTGTGTAGGCTTGGCTCCCCGTCCGCCAAATACTTTGGCTCCCATGACGGAACTTAAGCCATCGCGGTACCATCCGAAAGACCAACAGAGCCCGGTAAGGCACATGACTAATAAAAGAGGAAAGGTATAAAAGCCCAAGGTATTGTGCAGGTCGTGATTTAACCTTTTCCAATTGCCATTGGTCTTTACTTTTAATCCTTGTTTGATGTTTTTTAAACGCTTGGGAAACCAAAGTACCATTCCGGTGATTAAAAGAACCGCAAAGATAATCGTACTGATTCCGACAATAATTCTCCCGGTGTTTTGCTCCATCAACAACCAACGGTGCAAACGGAACATGGTCATAAAAAACTCGCTGGCCGGTCCTTTGGAAGTGCCTTTTATTTCAGCCGTATAAGGATCGACATAATAGGCAGTGCCTCTACGGTCTTTGGGGGACTTTTTGATGGTAATGCGATAAGGTCTGTGTGGGTCCCGGGGAATACTGATAGCACTAGCCGTACCCCCGGTTTCTTCCTGCACCTTGGAAAGCAAGGCTTCTGCCAGCATAGGGGCTGTATTTTTAGGGGCTTCTACCCGGTATTTTTCAGGTTCCAGCATTTCCTCTACTTCTGCATGGAAAGTATAAAGTGTACCACTCAAGCAAACAATGAACAGAACGATACCACTGGCAATCCCCAGCCATAGGTGGATGTCATTAAAGAACTTACGCAGAGAATACTTTTTTTTCATAGTGTATGAACGGATATTATCATGAGGGTTAGTTTTATTTTGTCTTAAAAACTGTAAAAAACACCTCCGGAAACCAAAGCTGTTTTTGAATCAAGCCACGGAATGACCGGATCGGATGGCCATCCCATGACTATACTAAAGAAAAGTTTTAAAAACGGTAATTCACCATTGCGGCAAAGCTGCGTGGGTCCGTTTGGTTGATGTACCGGGTACGGTAGGCATTGTATCCGATTTCATCAAAAATATTATTAAAGAGTACTCTCATGTTTAACTGAGGCGTGATATTATAAGAAACTTGTGCATTCACCAAGGTATAGGCTTCTACATTGAATGGCTTTTGGCCGGGGACAATCCCATCGTGAGTTACTACACGGGCCCAGTCGTTGATAGGACGCTCACCGGTGTAATAGGCTCCCAATCCAAGGGACAAGCCTTTCAAAGGCCCTTGGTCAAATAAGTAATTGGCCCAGGCATTGGCAGTGTGCTTAGGCGTATTCAAGGGAGCAGAGTTATAATAGTAGGCTTCGTGTTCTTTGTATTTCGCATCGGTATAGGCATATCCGGCAATGACCTCCAGGTTGTCCAAGAGACGCCCGGTGATTTCTACTTCCACTCCCTTGCGTTCGTCATTTCCGCCTTTTTGATAATATCCGGTTTCTACCCAGTTATCATCGTATACAGGCATGTTCATGTTCTTGTTGTTGATTTTGTACAAAGTCAGGTTAAAGCGCAAGCGGTCTTTCAACCAACTGGATTTAATCCCCGCTTCGAATTGGTCCCAACGTTCGTTGCCCAATTCTTCACCGTCTTTTCCTTGGAGAGTAGCATTGCGAGGGTTGGAACTGTTGGTATAACTACCAAAAATATTCAGATTTTTCACCGGATAAATCATAACGCCTACATGAGGGTTCCAGGCTGAGCTATGGTCCACTCCGCTGTTATCACTTCGTTGGGTTTGTGTAGAGCTGTAACGGATCCCTCCGAATACTTTCAATTGTTCTACGATGGTAATTACATCTTGAGCTACCAAACCAAAGGACTTGGAACTACTGGTAATGGGATCTCCGTCTTCTACACTATTACCTTGAGGTAAGGTATGGTTTACCGGTTGCAATACATCAATGGTATCGATTAATGAAGAAGCACTTCGTGTTTCCAAATCCAAAGTACGGTAGTCAAAGCCAACTTGGAACGTATGTTTTAGGAAACCGGATTCCACTTCCTGGCCAATTAAGTCAACTTGCAATACACTGTTGTTGTCTTTCCGGTAAGAGTTGCTTAAACTTCTATAGCGCTGGCTTTTGCTTTTTAACATATCCATGCCCCGGCCCCCTTGAGAAAGGCTGGCACTCATATCCTCCAATAGTAAATTGGACATATAATAAGCAGCTTTTAAAGAAAGTTGGCTATTGAGTCTTCTTTCGAAGCGGGCTGCATAAGTTGCGTTTTTCGTGATGGCTTTGTCTGACTTATACCCTAAGAACTGGCTATGAGGCATATCGTAGATGGCGTTTTTATCATTTTCTGCCAGGTTGACTGTTCCCGGGTCCGGGGTGCGATTATCGTCCAAGTAATCCATTTCCAAGGTAATCGTGGTTTTGGAATCAGGGCGCCAAGCCAACGAAGGGTTTACATAGATCTTTTCATTGGAAACAAATGCCCGGTAGCTGTCAGAGCGCTCATAGGCTCCGTTAATCCGGAATGCCACGGTTTTCTTTTTGTCCATCGGGCCGTATACGTCAAAAGTCGGGCGTACTTGTCCCCAGCTTCCTACACGAAGGGAAACATTTCCTCCTTGACGGAATTTTGGCGTTTTGGTCACAATGTTGATGACCCCACCCGGGCTACCCAAATCACCGGCAATCCCTTGAGTAATGGCAGCCGACCCTTTCATGACTTGCATACTTTCCACTCCGGACATGTCCGTAAGGATCCCAACACCCCGGAAATCAGAGTGCACCCGCACACCGTTTTTCAGAATGGGAATTCCGCGGAAGCCTCTGGCTGACATACTCTCTCTACGGTTCCCATAAGTGGCAAAGGTGTACACACCCGGTACGTTTTTGGTCGCGTCTGAAATGGTCAAGTTGCCTTGTAATTCAATCAAACGGTTGGAAATGACCGAAATACTTTGGATCTGGTCCCGGGGTTGTAGTGGCAGACGCGTCATTGCATCCAACTTGTCCGGTTGCTTATCCGGTACTCCGAAAACTTCTACTTCCGAAAGCATTTCGCTGTTGGCTTTCAAGGTGAAGTTTGCGTTGGTAATTTCTCCTGCTTTGATGGTAACTTCCTGTACTTGAGCTTCAAAGCCTACCATAGAAGCGACTACTTCGTACTTACCTGCGGGAATGTTCTGCAAGGTAAAATCTCCTGTGACATCCGAAGAAGTTCCGAGGCGTTTTCCTTTCAATACGATATTGGCTGAGGGAAGGGGTTGGCCGTCCTCCTGGGTGATTTTACCTTTTAATCCTCCCAAATTGCTTTGTGCCCACACCAATTGGCAGGCAAGTAAGCCTACAATTAGGAATAATACCCTTTTCATCATTTTATGATAATTATATTAATTTAGATTAAATATAAATTAGCTGAATGTGCTGGCGAAGGTAAACTTCAACTTTTAAAAAACCATAGAGTTGAGTGGAATTTTTTCTACCGTAAAAAGAATATTTTACTTTGGGAAACCGGAAGAGTAGAGCTAAATAATTGAGCCTAATCTTCTTAAGAGATGTAGGGTGAAATGATCCGCAAGTGATAAGAAAGAAGACTAACTGGCAATGCTGTGATGAGTGCGATATCCCAAAGGAGTATACCCCGTCCAACGTTTGAAAGAGCGGATAAAAACACTGGCATCCGCATAGCTCAATAGAAAAGCCACTTCGTTGATACTGAGGTTGGAGTTCTTTAAATACCGTAAAGCCAACTCTTTACGAAGGGATTCGATGAGGGTTTTAAAGTTGATTTGGTCCTGTTGAAGTTTTCGCTGAAGAGAACGCACACTGAGGCCCAAATGGGCTGCTGCCTGCTCGATGGTGGGAAACTGTGGGTTCGCCAAGTGGACAACCGTTCTCTTCACCATTTCCGCAAAACCTTCTTGTTGGGCCAAGGAGGCTAATTGCTCTTCCGCATGTTGAACAAGAATTTGCAAAAGCTTGAAATTACTGGTAATCACGGGTTCGTTTACATGTGCTTTGTCAAAGAAAATAGCCGTTTCAGGTTGGTTGAATTTTACAGGGCATTGGAGTAAACGGTGATATTCGTCTGTCGTCTCTGGCTGTGAGAAAGCAAAGGAAACGGCTAGTGGCCGGTGTTGTTGACGGGTTAGCACTTGGAATTCTCTAATGGTAAAAACCAAACTCCCTTCCGCCGTTTGTTGTACCACTGAAGGAGAATGAGTTTGCCAAAGAGCATCCGGTGTGAAGGTTAGTTTGAAGTGATTTTTTTCTTCGGTCAGTGCCAAAGGTAAAGCCCGGCAGCCCAAACCGGAAAATTCACAACAATATTCCAAGGCCTCTTTTACCGTGGAGCTGGTTTGGATAATTTGACTGATCAGGCCGGCAGCCGACAGGTTCATATATTCTCCCATATGCATCCCGAAGAAGGGGTCGTTTGTGGCTGCCAAACAAGCTTCCATTACTTTATTATAGGCTTGCATTTCTACCCTGAATGCTTCTGTATTCAATTCACTGTATGAATGACCACTCAACTGAAGGAGCTTTTGTTTACAGCTTCCTCTCTGGGCCGCAAAATGAATGATGTTTAGTAGAAACCGTCCGTTAAAAGTCATGCTTTGTATTTAAACCGGGTGAAAAGGTTTGTTGTGCCCAGCAAATTTTGTAAATCCATTGAATAAATAAAAATTCACTTCATCCCTCATCCTTCAACCCTTCATCCTTCAACCCTTGACCATGTTGGCGTCAACTGTCAATTCTTTGGCAGCCGCTGCAAATTGGATAGAGAGGTATCTGCTTAGTTTTGCTTCAGAAGTTCAATTTTAAACTTTTTCGTCAAACATGAATAAAACGATCAAAACCTCTATCAATATTCAAGCGCCTGTGGAAACCGTATGGCAGATTCTGATGGATTTCAAAAAATATCCCGAATGGAATCCTTTTATCCGATCAATTAAAGGAAACGCACGTAAAGGCGAGGTGCTTGAAAATACCTTGGTGATGGAAGGGACAAAAGCCCAAGTGTTCAGACCCCAAATCATTGCGTTGAAATCGCAGCAAGAATTCCGTTGGTTGGGGCATTTGTGGATCAAAGGTTTGTTCGATGGTGAGCATTATTTTTTATTAAAATCCATAGGTGCCGGACATACACAGTTGGTTCATGGAGAGAATTTCAGTGGATTTTTTTCAAAACCGATCTTGAAGATGATAAAATCTAAAACCCAGGCAGGCTTTGAAGCAATGAATAATGCCTTGAAAAAGCAGGCCGAAGAGATGGTCTGATACGGAGTACAAGAAAAACCAAAATAGGTTAGTTGTTTTGATGGGGTTTCGGTAATTAATCTTTTTGGATATCTTGTTTAATTGGTAAATTATTGATCTTCAGTTAAATAATGAGTTATTTAAATCTTAATAATGATACTTCTTTGTCTGCATTTCGCTTACTTCCTGATTTTTAATTCTTTTTATTTGAAATAAAAAGACCTTTTTATCTTTTATTAATCAAAAAACTTTTTACATTTGTCCTGAACACAACCTGATAATACTATGAAAGTATCTGTAAATGAAACCTTGGGAGCCATGGTAAGCCGTAATTACCAAGCAGCGGATGTATTTGAAAAATATCATTTGGACTTTTGTTGTCGTGGAGGCCGGACGCTGGAAGAGGCCTGTACCGATGAAGACATATTAGCTAACGTACTGGCCGCTCTTCAAGAGTTACCGGACAGTAACAGGACTGAGTCCGCAAATGTAAACGTTGCCGATTGGCCTCCGGATTTGTTGGTTGACTATATCGAAAAAAAACACCATCGCTATGTAGAAGAAGCCATACCACTCTTAAAAGGGTATCTTGAAAAAATTGTCGCGGTACATGGAAGGAACCACCCGGAACTGATGGAGATTTTTCAATTATTTGAATCCTCTGCCGGGGCTTTAGCTCAACATATGAAAAAGGAAGAGTTCATTTTATTCCCTTATGTACGCAAATTGATACAGCAAAAGGGCAGGGGCGAACAATCTGGGTTTGGGTCCGTGGCCAATCCTATCCGGGTGATGATGAATGAACATAGCGATGAAGGGGAACGGTTTGAAAAAATCCGGGCATTAAGCAATGATTATACTCCGCCAAGTGATGCCTGTACTACCTACCGGGTGGCTTTTGCCAAACTAAATGAGTTTGAGAAAGATCTCCACCGGCATATACACTTGGAGAATAACATCTTGTTTCCCCAAACTGAATTATTGGAAAAGAATATGCAAAATGCCAGGGATCGTATAGTTTAGCATTTCATAAAAAGGAAAATTAACGGATGGGTGTAAAGAAGAATGAAAAGCACCTGATCTGGTAAACCATTAACTTAAAAAGGGAATGTTTTCAAAGGCATGTGAATACGGAATCAGAGCGGTAATATTTATAGTAGCCAGAACCGAACAGGGGAAACGAGCCGGGATAAAAGATATTTGCAAAGAAATTGAAGCTCCGGAGCCTTTTACTGCGAAGATTCTGCAAAACTTGAGCCGTATGGGTTTGGTGAGTTCCATGAAGGGTCCCAACGGAGGATTTTATGTAGAACCCCATCAAGCGCAATTGAAACTGATTGATGTAGTCAAAGCCATTGATGGAGACAAACTTTTTACCGGTTGCGGTTTGGGAGTCAAAGAATGCTCAGAAGACAAACCCTGTCCGATTCATCACCAGTTCAAAGCAATCCGGAATTCCCTACAAGAGATGTTAGAGAATATCTCGGTCCGGGAATTAACGGAAGATTTAAGCAATGGTTTGGTGTTTTTGAAAAAATGATTGCCATTTCTCCTAATAATCAATACCTTTATTTTTGTATGTAATTAGCTTTGTTAAAGCAGCCTCTCCTTGTTTTGAGGGAACTGTGAATGGTTTGTTTAAATAAAAGATAAAAAGATCTTTAAATAATTTTATTATGCAGTGTACTAAACCGATCGAACAACTGGAAGACATCCGGCAACTAGTAAAGGAGTTTTACGCCCGGGTCCGGCAGGATGCAATGCTCGGGCCTGTATTTAATGAACAGATTAGCGACTGGACGAAGCACCTCTCCATCATGTATCGATTCTGGCAGACGTTGTTACTGGAAGAATATACCTATAAGGGAAGCCCCTTTCTCCAACATATGCATTTGCCGGTTACCCGGAAACATTATGATCATTGGTTAGATCTATTTTGCCAAACCGTAGATGCTCTTTTTCATGGAGCGAAAGCCGAGGAAGCCAAATGGAGGGCAAGCCGGATGGCGGAAGTTTTTTGGAGTAAAACGGAATTTATGAGAGAGACGAGTTAAGTTTTGAACATCACTCAATACCGAATTGTATAGGCATATCAAACAGTGGTATACCGTTTCATTCACCAACCACAGTAAACTGTTTCTCATTATTTTTTACTTGATTATTTAATTACAAATCTATCCTTATGAAAACATATAAAACCCTATGGATAACCCTGGGCTTTGTCGTTGGGGTTTCTTTTTTGGTGTTAGGGTATTTTGGTGTGAGAATTTATCAAATGGCCCCGCCTATTCCGGAGAAAGTGGTTTCGGAAAGTGGCGAACTTCTTTTTACCGGGCAAGATATTAAAGACGGTCAAAATGTGTGGCAGAGTATAGGAGGGCAGGAGATAGGGTCCATTTGGGGGCATGGTGCTTACCAAGCCCCGGACTGGACGGCCGATTGGCTACACCGGGAAGCGGTATTTATGTTGGATCGTCTGGCGCAAAGCCGGGAAAGTAAACACTATCAAGAACTCCCTGAAGAACTTCAGGCCCAACTGGAAGTGGTTTTGCAAAAGGATATTCGTCAGAATACCTATCAAGAAACTTCGGGAGAGCTGATAATTTCCAATTTGCGGGCAGAAGCATTTCATCAGAATAGTGTATACTACAAGGGACTGTTTACCAACGACCCCCAATTTGATGCATTACGGGAGAGCTATGCCCTTCAGGAGAATGCGTTAAAAGATCCGGAAAGAGTCCGGAAAATGAATGCCTTTTTCTTCTGGGCATCCTGGGCCTGTGTAACACAACGTCCGGGGGAGCAAGTCAGTTACACCCAGAATTGGCCTCCTGACAAGATGATTGGCAATATCCCTAATGGGGACCTGATTTTGTGGACGGGCTTTAGTGTGATTATGCTATTATTAGGTGTTGGTTTATTGGCCTTTTACCATGCCCGTAACGAAGGTGCGGAAGAGCTGGCAGAAAGTTTACCGGAAACCGATCCTTTGTTGGGTTTAAAACCTACTCCTTCGATGAAAGCCACGCTCAAGTATTTTTGGATTGTAACAGCATTGATTTTGGTGCAGGTACTGCTGGGGGTTGTTACAGCCCACTATGGTGTGGAAGGGCAGGGGTTTTACGGACTTTCGTTGGCCGAACTCTTGCCGTATTCCGTTACACGCACCTGGCATGTGCAATTGGCGATCTTCTGGATTGCAACTTCCTGGTTAGCAACCGGTTTGTATATTGCCCCGGCAGTATCCGGACACGAGCCGAAATTACAAAAATTGGGTGTGAATTTCCTGTTTGGCGCTTTGTTGCTTATCGTAGTGGGCTCGTTGGCCGGGCAGTGGATGGGAATTATGCAGAAGTTGAACTTGGTCGATAATTTCTGGTTTGGACATCAAGGGTATGAATATGTGGATTTGGGGCGTTTTTGGCAGGGCTTCTTATTGATAGGTTTGTTTTTATGGTTGTTTTTGATGGGAAGGGCTTTATTGCCGGCTTTGCAACAAAAAACCGAAAGCCGTCATTTGCTTTTATTGTTCCTGATTTCCTCCATTGCGATTGCCGTCTTTTACGCAGCCGGATTAATGTGGGGTCGTCAAACACATTTGGCCGTAGCCGAATATTGGCGCTGGTGGGTCGTGCACTTGTGGGTAGAGGGTTTCTTTGAAGTGTTTGCTACAGTGGTTGCGGCTTTCTTGTTTACCCGGATGGGATTGTTGCGGATCCAATCGGCTACAGCCGGGGTGTTGTTTGCTACTATTATTTTCCTGGCAGGAGGAATTATCGGTACTTTTCATCACTTGTACTTCAGCGGAACACCCACAGCCGTATTGGCCTTAGGGGCTACTTTTAGTGCTTTGGAAGTAGTGCCGTTGGTATTGATAGGTTTTGAGGCATTTCACAATTATAAACTCAGCAAGGCAACTTCTTGGGTGAAAGCTTATAAGTGGCCGATTTATTGTCTGGTGGCAGTGTCTTTTTGGAATTTGGTGGGGGCCGGTATTTTCGGTTTTTTGATTAATCCGCCTATAGCCTTGTATTATATGCAAGGGCTCAATACCACCCCTGTACACGGGCATACGGCCTTATTTGGAGTGTATGGTATGTTGGGCATTGGTTTGATGCTATTTGTGTTAAGAGGACTTTATCAAAAAGTGGTTTGGAAGGAGAAAGCCTTGTTTTATGCTTTTTGGTCAATCAATATTGGTTTGGTATTGATGGTGGTATTGAGCTTACTGCCTATTGGGCTGTTACAAACCATTGCGAGCGTGAACGAAGGAATGTGGTATGCGCGTTCCGCTGAATTTATGCAAGAACCTCATATGGAAATGCTGCGATGGCTGCGCTCAGTGGGGGACACCCTTTTTGCTTTCGGAACCGTAGCCTTGGCTTGGTTTGTATTGGGATTAAAAACCGGATGGAGTACAAAACGGCAACAGCCCACTGTGGAAAAAACGGACAATCTGCAGAAGGTCTAAGCAAATAATCATCAAATCAGAGAAAGAGCTTCGGTATGAAATACGTAAATAAAAGTAGAGTTTTTTCAAAGCTCTTTCTCATGCTAGATCTGTAGAAGGGTGAAGTTTTTCTTTTCTAGGAAACAAACCACTGTGTAAAGCTGGAAAAAAATTATACTGTAAACCCTCTCGATTCATATTCGGTTTTTCTAGGAAATCAGTTAATAGAAGACTTTGATGGAAAGTTATGATTTTTAATAAAGAAGTGAATTAAACTTTTTCTTTTTCCTGAAAAATGTTTCAAAAACGCCTCTTCTGTGTTACTTTTCTCAACAATAGCTTTGGCTATTCTCTTCAAAAAGTGCCTTGATGAGCCGATTTTGATCCCATATTCGGTCAAAAACTATACGTTTAAACTAGTTCAAAATAAGAAATGATAAATTGATGAAAAAAAATAAAAATGTAACTTTTTGTATTTGAGTTACTTGAAAAATAGTTGTGATTTTTCCTTGAGAAGATGTTTGGGAAGTACGATTTTCTTACTATGTTTGCACCGCACTTTTGAGGCCTAGGTGGCGGAATTGGTAGACGCGTTGGTCTCAAACACCAATGGCCATTAGGCCGTGCCGGTTCGACTCCGGCTCTAGGTACAATTGCAAACCGCTCAATATTCTGTTGAGCGGTTTTTTTATGAACAATATCGAGTACCTTCCCCCAATTCATTTAAAAAAATGGATATGTTTCTTATTTGATGAATTTCTCTGCCTTTTGAAATTATTCAAAAGTCTGGAAATTGTTAAAGGAAATCGGTATAACTTTGGTATATACTCTACTATCGTGATATGCTTACCATCGACTAACAGTGCTATTTTACCACAAACACAAAACAAATTGATAATGAAATTCCTGGTAACACCAATGTTATTAGTTTCCCTGTTATTTACCTCTTCCGGCCAGGCGCAAGTGCGGCTTGTCACATTGGAGCCGGAACAGGTATCTTTAAACGATCGTGATTTTTATATCAAAGAAGTAATTGATGCCCGGGATGACAAACACTCGATAGGAGTGGCGAAAGTGGGCGTATTTAACAATAAGGTAACTGTAGACTTACAACATGGGGTGGAAAAAGCTCTTAAGCAGTTTTTAGACAGTTCCTTACCCAAAGAAAAAGGGCAAATAGGCTTGATCTTAAAGGTGGGAAAATTGAGTATTTCGGATAAAAGCAGTTTTACGAATAGTTCCGGAAGGGTGGATGTAACCTTAGACTTTTACATAACCAATGAAAGCAGTATCGCAAAAGTATATACCGCTAAGGTTGTGTATAAAACGAAGGCTTTGAACGTGATGAAGCAAATTCCGGAGAGTGTAAAAACGGCTTTGCTTAAGGGGGTCAAGGAGTTTGATCAGTCCAAGTGGCAAGATGTTCCGCCGGTATTTGAAGATCGTGATGTATTGGACGTCTACAGACAACGGTAGGAGGAATTCATCACATAGTCTTTTAAGTTATTTAACGTTGCGGTTTCTCATACAAAAGAGCCATGTACTACAAAGTCTATGGGCCTGTAGTACATGGCTCTTTTTCAAATTACGCTTTTGCTGTGTGGCTACTGTTCTGTGGCGTCAAAAATCCAACCTTGCCCGGTAATATCCTCATCGTGGCCTGCCACTCGTATGCGGATTTTTCCGCCTTCTTCATCACGAAAGGCCACCACTGTTCCTTGAGCAACAAAATGCCTGCGACCATCGAGTTCAACCTCTTCCGGAGCTTTTTCCAAGATGGTATACACTTCGTATTTGCCCAAGTTTAATGTGAATAAACTGATCAGCCGTAAAGTTTCGGTAGCATCGTCAATGGTCAGGTATTGATTGTTGATGCGTTTGCAGAGCAACTTTTGTTGTACCACCCGGTCGTCTTGTGGAATCCCGGGAGAGTCAAAGTCCGAATAGCGCATTTCATTGTCTACGATAATTTCAAAATCTGTCAAAATATCCGCCCGGTCATGGACATCTTCGGTAGGAGCCGAGGTTTCCCGGGCAGAGAAAATCCAACCCTGAGGCTGCTCATTCTCGTCATGCCCGGCCGCCTTCATAAAGTTTTTCCCTTTGCCGTCCTGGTACACAACGATAGTCCCCTCTGCCGGGAAAAATTTAGGGTCATACGTTCTTCCTGGCAATAACTTTTGTTGACAGTGATAGAAACTCATGCCTTCAATCTCCAAGTTGAATAAGCCATGTACCCTTCTTACTCTTTCTTCGAAGGTAATACTTTGTCCTACCCGGCTGATGACTAAGGTCTCGTTAAAGGCTTGGATTCCGGTATCAATATTTCCGGGAGTTTCATAGTGGGCCAAGCGCACCCGGGTTTCCAATTGGATGCGTTGAACGGCTTGAGGCAGCGTGCCATTATTTGTGCCGGGAATAAAGGGTAAAGGCGCATAAAAGAGGTCGAATTGTGTGACTCCGATTTTAGTATTGCGTTTTACGATATCTGACAATAGCGTAGACTTCAATTCTTTGACTTCCACCGGTGTTAAATGCGGGTCATTTTCATACCAAAAGCGATCTCCGTCCCGGAGGCGTTCAAACTGATCTTTCAATACAGTCCGGATGAGTTCTCCTACATTGGCACCGGGATAGTGATCTTCACAAAGAGCGCCTATCCATACGTCAATATTGTTCACATCTCCATACACTGCTTGTAATTTACTTTGCAAGCTGGCATTATTCGTGATTTCGGCAAAGCTTCTGATGGGTTCTAAGCCAAAATCCACCCTACACTGGTTGTAGTTGGCCAATCCGTGATCTCTTCCCCGTTGAATGTTGAGGGAAGCCAAATCCAAAAACTCTTTGCTCTCCCCATTGAGTGTTTCTGTTTTCCGGGCGGTAGTGTGAAACAGAAAGCTCCGGACACTCTCCACGATTTCATTGTCCACCTCTTGCATAATGCTTTGCGAAAGCCCCCGGAACAGGTCTTCTATTTGCAATTTATAATTGCTTAAGCCAAAAACCTCCCGGTTTTTAAACCCGTTGAGAATTACATCAGGCCGGAAGAATAAATCCCTTAAATTGAAATGATCAATGCTCCCTTGCTTATCGATCACCGCAAGTGTTTCGGAAAGCATGGAATGCCCCAAACGGTAGCAAGCGGTAGAAAACACATTGGAGATCCCCGGGTTGATATGAGGGTTGTACCCTTCGTAAGGAGCGATAGCGTCTTCACCCAAGAGGGCTGGCAGGTACTCGTTGAACGTAACTATTTGCATCAAAGCCATTACCCGTTTCCGGGCTTGCTGAAACAAGGCTTCATCATTCCAATCCTTGTGTTGTTTTTTTAATTGATCACAGATGCGGTTGTGCTCCCGGAGAAATAAAGTGTGCATGAAGGTCAAAACCGAATGCTCGTTGGCTCTAATGTCTCCGGCCGAAAAATGAGGTTGACCATTGAGGCTTGAAGGAAAGTCATTGATCAAAGGAGCGTCTTGTTGAAGGGGAAGAAAATCCTCTCCGTCAATTTTGGATATTTTTAACTTGCCGTCTTCAAAGGAACGCAAGGCATTGGCCCGGTGATAACTGTTGCCATAGACATTGGTGGCATCCAAAAACGCGGACAGTTTGTTAATTTGCTGTCTGGGTCGTTTACTATGGTTTCCGGTATCCGGATCAAATACCGATCGCTCAAAAGGAATTTTACCTTTGGCGACCTTAGGGTCAAGGTCATTGTAAGGGGCGTAAATATCGGCTTCGCCAAATTCTTTTCCCGAAGGAGTAAGGTCAAGCTCATGATCGATGAACTGCCCCCAAGCCCATACGAAATTGCTTAAACTGTGCTTATTAGGTTTGTTTGGGGTTTGAGGGTAGCAAATGATGTTACTGATTGCGCGGGGTTTGCAGCGGTAAGGGCCAGCCAGCTCGGCTACTCCATCGGCATACTCGATTTTAGTCAGTCGTAACAGTTGGGAATTGGCACTGCCCCAGTGAGGATTTTCCAGGTTGTTTTTGGTGCCGTCATAAGAGCGAATTTCCATGGTTTGTTATTTTAGTTTAGAAATAGAAGGGATAGAAAAATGACTACCCTTGAGCGGGTAATTTTACGAGTATAATTTAAGGGAATACTTATTTAGAGTAAAGGGAAAAATGAAAATTTTTATTACGGGTTGATGGGTAGGAGTATGGGAGGGAGGTTATTTACCGATACATGCAAAATATTTCGGTAATGAATTTCTCCGAATTGGATGTTTCTCAATATAAGGGTTGTCAATGAGGGTTGCTCCTTGGCCAGGTATATGCAAGCATTTATCCTGTTGTTGATCAAAAAATTCTTTGGGTATTCAAAGAAAGGACCGCTCTTAGTCCTTATTTATTAGTTTATAATATTCCTCTTGAATATCGTCATCAATCTCTATGTTCAATTGACCTCCATAAAGTCGATCATTTTGATCTTTTTTAGGTCCTGAAATCCAGAATTGATCTCCATTATCAAGATCAAAATAATTGGCTTTAAACCCCATGCCTTTTAAGCTCTGAAATCTTCTGCCTTTGTAATAAATCGTTTTGCCTGTTTTGGAAAAATACACTCTTCCAATTCTTGCATCTCCTTCAAGTCCACCGGATTTATCTTCTATGTACATGATACGGGACCTCTCATGTTTGAACTCCTTAGGAAGTTCGTCCGAATTTAATAATATGTCTTCTTGATTACTCATTAATAACTATAATTAAGGTTAAAGTTTCCATCATAACGAAAAACGCCGTAATGGGTACTTGCAATCCAGATATTGCCTTTCGAATCCTCCAAAGCATCAAAACTTTCAAGCCCTTCTGGTTTTGAGATTTTCGAAAGTGATTTCCCATCATAATGCATAACATCGGAAAGCGCAGTGATTAATAGATGGCCATCTCTAAGCCTCCTGATCTTTCGCGAAATTCTGTATGGAGCATTCGGCGTGAATACGGTATCTACCTCTTTAATAGGTGTGAAGCCATCCGGTAATTCACTTGCTTTTTGGCTGATGCTATTTTTGATGCGGTGATTTCTCTTCTTTTCTATACAGCATACAAAGGAAACGCATAAAATGACTACCATATAAAAATGCAGATGCTTTTTCATTTTTATCTTATTACCAAGGGCAGTCTCATATAAGCGCCGGTTACGGGTTTTAAGTTATTGATTTTAGCAAATCCGGGTGGATTCAGCCGACAAAGAATCCGCCGTCATTGCGGTTATGTTTTGTGGTGTGTAGTTTTTATTAAACCAAGCCATTGGGATATCAGCCTCAAAATTTTCAGTTTTATTATCAATTCTTCTTTCAAATCGACCTTCAATTTTGAAGCCTAGTTTTTCATAAAATGTTATTGCTTTTACATTGCTTTCCCTAGCTATAAGCTCTACCCTTAAAATATCAGTCCTGTTATTTTCAATATGTTTTAAAAGGGAATTAAAAAGTAATGTCCCGAGCCCTTGATTTTGATATTCAGGGTCAACTACAATGGTCAATTCAGATAAAATATGGTCGAAAACACTAGGAGGTAATTTATAACAATGTATTTCTGCTATGATTTTGTCACCATTTGGTTGGTCAATAACCAAACAGATACCATTATTAATTGATTTTTTTAGATTGTTGATAATATATGTTTCAGTAATTTCACTCTCAGTTCTTGCAATTCCACCGATTATTTTTGAAACTCGTTTGTAAAGTTCCAGCAAATTTTCTTTGTCTGTCAAATTAGCGAATCTTGTAGTATAGCTCATAAATAATTTATCTTTTCTCAAATTACACACAACGGTGGTTATATGGGTATTTGGCATTTCAAATGCTTCGCATTATCAAAACAGCTCTATCGTAGCACCCTCTGCCAAATGATTTGTAATGGTCCTTTTCTTCGTTCCAAAAAGGATAAGTCCATCCAGAGGTGTACTTCCTCAGTTACTGGCGGATCCGCCTATTCAATTACTAGTGTCTCAGTTCTATTTATTTCTGGTTTCTCAATACTTTTTTCTGATGTTGCTCAAAAATTCGTGAGATTATTCCTAAATAGGCCGCAATTTGATGTTGGGCAATTCACTGTGACAAGGTCGGATACCTTTCTAAAAAATCCAGATATCTCTTGTCTGCATTTTTGTGAAGCATACTTATCATTCGCAATTGATTTGCTGCCAATGATTTTTGGTTCACGATCCTGAAAAATTTTTCTACTTTAGGCATCTCGACATACAAACGTTCTTTTGTAGCTCTGTCAATTGTTAAAATTACAGAATTTTCCAAGGCTTGTATATTGAGTTGTGAGGGCGTACCTAGAACGAAACTGCCTATGTCTAAAACCCACCGATCTTCGATTGTGAAATATAGGATATGTTCTCGAACATCTTCATCTTTATAGAAAATTTTAAAACAACCTTCGAGAACATACCCTTCGAAATTACAAATTTTACCTTCTTTCAATAAAATCGTATTCTTTTCTACTTTTTCAGGCTTATAGTATGAACAGAACTTTGCCAGTTCATCTTTTGAAAAATCCACATATTTTAAAATATTTTATGGAAAGAAGTATAATCTGTCATGCTACTTTATTTCAAAAAATCTTCGGTTGATTCAACTTTAGAGTAGAGACCTCCCAATACATTCAGACCCGCCAAATAGGTTTCCGTAACTCGATTTGCTGGTAGGGATTTACCATGTAATTCTCGGTTTCTTGTTGTGACAGCGTCTGAAATAATGGTGTTTTCAAACCCCAAATCCATTGCTGCCCGGGTTGTGGCCGCCACACAAACATCGGTCATCATACCGGTTATTACCAAATTTGAAATGTTATTTTCCTTTAAATAGTCCATCAATTCGGTTTCCCTAAAGCTATTAGGATTATTTTTTGTAATTACTTTCTCCGGACCAGTAGGCGCTACACTTTTGTGGATCTCCGCTCCTTACGTATTCGGTAAGAAGAAGGTAGGTTCCTTCTTGTAGGGCTATATGAATAACAAGCATACCTTCCTTTCGGGAGTAGGAGAGTATTTTACCAGCTTTTTCTGCCGTTTCATGGGCCTTTGCTAATTCCATGGTTCCACCTGGAAAGTAGTCGTTTTGAATATCAATGATTAACAAAGCCGTTTTTCCATCCGGGCTGTTTAAATTTGTTTTCGATGTGTTGTGTGACATAAGTTGGTTTTTGTTATTTACAAGCTGTAAATGCCAAGGTAAATACAAGTATGGCAAATGTGATTCTTTTCATTTCTGAACGTTTTTGGTTAAAAATCTTGAACAAAGATAAATTGACACCCAGGAAGTATAGGTTGAACAAGTTCAAGAAATGAATAGCCGGTCAAAGAAGACAATGCAGAAAGTTGTTAGGGGGCATATGAATGTTACCGTTATGGGTAATCCGGAGAGTGGAATAGATAAAATACTCTGTAAAAAAACAAGTGAAAGTAGTTTGTTGATAAAAATAGGGTTTTGTATTTCAAGAGGTATGAGTTTCTTAACTTTAGAGTCTTTCAAGTAAATATTAATGACCAGTAAAACGGATGGATAAATTTGTGGTATACAACCTTACTAAATGATCTATATAACCGGAATTATTATAAGCGCTTTCCTTTCAATCTTGCTTTTAACGAAAAGGAATAAAAGCAGTGCCGATAAAATACTTTTTATTTGGCTTTGTGTAATAACCTTACACCTTACAATGTTTGGGATTATCTCTTCTCAAGAATATATACAATTTCCTTATTTCTTGGGGCTTGAAATACCGATGCCTTTAGTACACAGTCCGTTTCTTTACCTTTACGTCACTGCTTTTACCACCCATCCTGCAAGAATCACTCATAAGTTACTGCATTTTATTCCGTTTGCCCTTGCCCTGTTGTCAATTCTACCGTTTTTACTACTAAGTTTTGATGATAAAATTCTTGTTTATCGAAACGGAGGCGAATCTTATCAAATTCTTACCTTTACAATATTTACGGTCACTCTTCTTTCAGGTGTTGTATATTGTTTTTTGTCTCTTCGCTTTTTGTACATGCATAAAAAGAGCATTAGGGATAATTTTTCCTATACTGAAAAAATTAATTTGCAATGGCTTTTCAATTTAGTAATCGGGTTACTTTGCATTTGGGTGATCGCTTTCTTCACCCCTGATAAATATATCTTCTCTTTTGTTGTACTCTATGTGTTGTTCATTGGATATTTTGGAATTAAACAAGTTGGTATTTTTACCAATCCATTACCTGCAACGGACCCTTCGGGTTTTGAGTTGGAAGAGCCTTTTGATGAGATCGAAGTATCTGCCGAAAACTCAAAATACGAGAAATCTTTCCTTACAGATGATCAATTAGAAAGTATACATAGTAAACTTGAACAATTGATAAGTCAAGAAAAATTGCACCTTGTGCCCGGGCTAAACCTGTCTATGGTGGCTAAACAACTTAATGTACACCCCAACATACTTTCTCAAGTTATCAATAGGGTAGAACAAAAAAACTTTTTTGATTATATCAATAATTTAAGAGTTAAAGAATTTAAAGAAAAGGTTGCCAAGGCCGAAAATCAGAAATACACTTTACTTTCTCTTGCATACGAATGCGGCTTCAACTCAAAAACCTCTTTCAACAGAAATTTTAAGAATATCACCGGTCAATCTCCATCGGAGTATTTAAAAAATCTTCAAATTAAGCTCATTGAATGAGTTTCATGATTCATGCACAAAGGTTCATCTTTCATAACTTGTTGATTTATAATATTTTGCTTGGTAAGCTTGTGAGCGGTTAAATGTGTTCCACCCTTCATTTCAGGGCGATTTTCGATTGAAGCATACTGATTTTTGTACAAATTTTAAATCAAAAATTATGTGCAAAAAAATTTTATTAGCAATTGCCTCAACTTGCTTATTGCTCAGTGCTTGCGAACAAGAACTTTATCTTGACAAACCGGGCAACTTAGTACCGGAAACGGTAGATGAAAACTTCAATTTACCATCCATCACGGTGAATGGTACCGTTTTACATGCTGAAACTTATGGAAATCCTGCCAATCCAATGGTAGTATTTTTACATGGGGGGCCAGGAGCGGACTATAGAAATGCGCTAAGTATCAAACAGTTGGCAGATGATGGGTACTTTATTGTTTTTTATGACCAACGTGGATCAGGGCTTTCGAGAAGACATGATAAGGGTATTTATTCTATTCAACTGATGTTGGATGATTTGAACGCTGTTATTGAACATTATAAGTGTTCATCAAGTCAAAAAGTATTTCTTTTCGGTCATTCCTGGGGGGCAATGTTAGCTGCAGGATATATCAATTCCTACCCTGACCAGATAGATGGGGCCATATTGGCCGAAGCGGGAGGGCTCAATAAAAAATTATGGAATGAGTATAGTGAAAACAGTCGGAAAGTTAAGCTTTTTGCAGAAGCAACCAATGATATACTCTATTACGATCAATTTCTCACCGGACGGGAAAACGATCACGAAAGATTGGATTATAAAGTAGGAATAGCTTCAAGCTATACCTATGCTAAAGGCAATGATGAAGGTATAGAGGGACCATCACCATTTTGGAGAAATGGAGCGGTCGTTTTAAATGCTCTTTCGAAGATCGCTGAAAAGGATGGATTTGACTTCACAACCAACCTCAGTAATTATACAACGAAAGTTCTTTTCCTATATGGCGAAAATAATGCGTCTCACGGACTGGAATTTTCTGAGAAGGAAGCTGCATTTTTTCCAAATCATGAAATCGTTCAAATTGATGATACAGGCCATGAAATGATTTACTTCAAATGGGATTCAGTGTATCCAGTTGTGCTTGATTATTTAATTGCGCTAAACTAATTGCCATGAAAACTTTACAAGTATTAATTTTTAGTTTGTCTCTGGCTTTTTACATCTCCCCAATCAATGCACAAACGATCAATTGGAATGCTACAGAAAACGCTGAACATCTTTTAAGCATTGGTGTAGGGTGGGATTATAGTTTGTCATACAATATGGGTTACACTTATCGGTCTAGCACAAAAATACCTTGGGTACTAAACACCCGTTTTTCAATGCCATCCGGAGAAAAGCTATTGGATGATTTCAAAGTAAAGATTGGTGGTCAAGTAGTACTTATAAACGGCTCAAATTTTAAAATGGGTATTATTCTAAATGGTATTTACAGGAGATTTGAGAACCCTTTGGTCAGATTGCAAAATTTCGGAAGTGAAATAAAAGGTGTTTTTGGATATTACAGGGAGAAATGGTTTGTAGGTGGTGAAATTGGTTTTGACAAAGCTATAGTTACACACTTTAAGCACTCTGATTCTTTTAAGCAAAACATTTTGAGCGAGGTAAAAGACGGTTGGTACGAGCCTGCTGCAGGAGGACACTTTCTGTATGGAATACAAACAGGATATTCGTTTAAAAAATCTGATTTAACGCTCAATATTGGCAAGGTAATCAGACAAGATTTTAAAGCCACACCACTTATTCCTTATTATCTAATGTTAGGCTATAACCATAGGATTCATTAAACTTTTGGCTGTAAAAGGCGATGAATGTATTTAAAATTATCAAGGCTTGTGATATGTATACCACAAGCCCTGGTTTTCCTACAGAAATGCCCCGCAGTATAGATGCGACTTTATATGCTGCCATCCGGGTGATTGATGCCGGAAATCTTGGGGATTAGTTTTTCAAATCATCTAATTCCATCCAGCGCAGGGTCTTTTCTTCAATAGTATCCATCAATTCTCCTACTTTTTCAGAGAGCTTTTGCAATTCTTCATGATCGGTGATTGTACCGCTGCTTAATTGCTGATTGACGGCTTCTTTTTCCTCTTCCAGCTTTTCTATTTCGATTTCAAGAGCTTCGTATTCTTTCTGTTCTTTGTAAGAAAGTTTCTTCTTGGAAGTACTGGGCTTTTGTGTTTTCTTTTTATCGGTGTCAGAGGTTTCTTTGGTTTTGGCCTTTTCTTCTTTTTCTATCCGGAGTTGCTCATTACGGTACTCCGTATATTTACCGTTGAAATCACGGATTTTTCCTTTCCCTTCAAATACAAATAAATGATCTACCAATTTGTCCATGAAGTAACGGTCGTGCGTCACAATGATCACACAACCTTGGTATTCACTCAAAAAATCTTCGAGGATATTCAATGTCATTAAATCCAGGTCGTTGGTTGGCTCATCCAAAATGAGAAAGTTGGGGTTTTTGACCAAGACTGTCAACAGGTACAGGCGTCTTTTCTCCCCTCCGCTCAATGTGGAAACATAGGCGTATTGTTGCTCGGGAGGAAACTGAAAGGTTTGTAAAAACTGTGAAGCTGTAAAGTTTTTTCCATTGCTCATCGGAATGACTTCCGCAATTTCTTTTACCACATCGATGACCCGTTTGTCTTCGGTCAGTTCCAGGCCTTTTTGAGAGTAGTAGCCAAAAGCAATGGTTTCCCCTTTGTCAATTTCCCCTTGATCAAAGGCTTCTTGTTCCGTAAGAATATTCAGAAAGGTAGATTTTCCCACTCCGTTTTTCCCGACAATACCGATGCGCTCTTTCTTTTTAAATACATACGAGAAGTCGTCCAGGATTTTGAGTTCTCCATAGGCTTTGGAAAGGTGTTTCAATTCCAGGATTTTGCCACCCATTCTTTTCATCTGCACATCCAGTTGCAACCCCTCTTCTTTGCGTTTGCCTTTGGCTTTGGTCTTTAAATCCTCAAAGGCATCCATCCGGTATTTGGCTTTGGTACCCCGGGCTTTGGGCATCCGTCTTACCCAGTCCAGCTCTTTGCGCATCAGGTTCCGGGCTTTCTCTGTAACCCGGGAATTCATCTCGATGCGTTCTGCCCGTTTCTTCAAATAATATTCGTAGTTCCCTTTGTGATGATAAAGGCCGGTATCGTCCATTTCCAGGATTTCCGTGCAAATGCGGTCGAGGAAATAGCGGTCGTGTGTGACCAGAAGTAAGGTCATCTTGCTGCGAATCAGGTAATTTTCCAACCATTCGATCATTTCCAAATCCAAGTGGTTGGTGGGCTCATCCAAGATGAGAAAATCCGGCTCTTCGATCAGCACCCGGCTCAATGCCACCCGTTTTTGTTGCCCTCCGGAAAGTTGGTCTACCGGCCGGTTCAACTGATCAATATTAAACGTGGTCAGGATCTGTTTTACTTTCAGCTCCAGGTCCCAGGCCTTTAAGGTTTCCATTTGCTGTGTGGCTTCTTCCAGTTGGGCAAAAGCCTCGTCTCCCGCTTGCGTATGTTGCAATTCCAAGGCTCTTTCATAATTTTTGATCGCTTGGAACAAGGGGTTTTCAGACTGGAAAATATATTCGATCACACTGAGCCCTTTCTCAAAGTGAGGATCTTGTTCTAAAAAGCCTACGGAAATATCTTTGTTAAAGGCAAATTCCCCGCCATCGGCCATTTCACGTTCTGCCAGGATACGGAGCAGGGTGGATTTTCCGGAGCCGTTTTTGGCAACCAAAGCCACTTTCTGGCCTTGTTCCAAGCCAAAGCCGATTTGTTCAAATAAAGCTTTATCTCCGTAATTTTTGGATAAATTCTCGACTGATAGGTAATTCATGTTCGTCTATTAAGGTTATTGCACATGTTTGTACGCTTAATAAGTGCCATTGTATCCACCTAAATAAGCTTCTTTTGATTTTTTTCAACCCGCTCTTCTTCCTCTTTCACTAGCTGACTTTGGAGTGCTAATGTTCTCGTGAGGGAAGTAGAACAAAGCGCTGAAATTTCTAACATGTACTCAGTGTGCAAAGGAAACAAGAAGGGAGGACTTAATCAAAGGCCTCCGGAGAAAAGGAGCCGGAGGGAAGAGGGATGATAGAAAAAAAGACAGCTTTTATGAGCTGTCTTTTATCAGGTATACTTTTTAGGAGGTTATAATACTTTGGTAACCCCAGGTGTAGGGATGGGGTAAAAGCCATTTTCATCCGGCACTACGGGTGGAGTAGCATCCCAGGCGAATTTTTCCGGCATAATACTCAGCTCGGATTTCAAGGCTTCTTCCATATCAATGATCTGCCCGGAGTAAGTAGCCATACGACCCAAAATCGTAGTCATGGTACTCATGGCTCCGTTTTCCGCATCGGCATATTTATAGTCTCCGTTGGCTACCGCTGCAAACAACTCATCGTGTTCTTGTTGGTAGGGGTTCGGGTCATTTTTGCCACGATGGCTCCAAATTTTATTCCCTTGAAGGTCGGTAATCATGGTGCGGCCTTGGGTGGTAGCCCGTCCTTTGGTGCCATGCAGAAATTCGGAAACGCGGTTCATACAACCTTTCTGATGGCGGCATTGGCTAGACAATACAGTGCCGTCCGCATATTCGAATTCCACGAAATGGTGATCAAAGATTTCTCCGAATTTTTTATCGGTCCGTACTTCGCGGCCTCCCATTCCTTGAGCTCTTACCGGGTAGGCATTTTTTGCCCAGTTCACCACGTCAATATTGTGAATATGTTGTTCTGCGATATGGTCTCCGCACAACCAGTTGAAATAATACCAGTTACGCATTTGGTATTCCATCTCGGTTTGGCCTTCTTCGCGCTCTTTCACCCATACCCCGGCACTGTTCCAGTAGGCTTGAGCCGCTACAATATCCCCGATGGCCCCATCGTGGATTCGCTTCATTAGTTCCCGGTAGCTGGTTTGGTAGTGACGCTGCAAGCCGACAATGACGTTGAGTTTTTTCTCTTTGGCTTTTTTGGCGGCTGCTAATATTTTGCGAACTCCCGTGGCATCGGTGGCTACCGGCTTTTCCATAAATACATGTTTGCCTTTTTCGATAGCGTATTCAAAATGGATGGGGCGAAAGCCCGGAGGGGTGGCCAAAATCACAACATCAGCCTGGTCGATCGCTTTTTTATACGCATCAAAACCCACATATTTATTTCCTCCTTTTACTTTGATTTTGGACTTGTCAACGTCTTCTTGGTTGCCAATGTGCTTGAGGGAATTGTCCAGGCGGTCTTTAAAAGCATCGGCCATAGCGACCAGCTTTACATTTTGTTTGGTTTTGAGGGCTTGTACGGTAGCTCCGGTACCGCGACCACCGCAACCTACCAAGGCGATTTTGATGGTATCGTCAACGGCTCCGGCATAGCCTGTTTGAAAGGCCAGGGGGCTCAAGAGCATTCCGCCTGCTGCAGCGGCAGACCCTTTTACAAAATTTCTTCGTGTGGCATTAAATTTTCCGCTTCTGTTCATATTTACTTTTAGCTAGAGATTAGAAAGTTATGTATACTTGATTTTCAAGGGGTGTTTTCCCTTAGTAAAGGGAGTATTTTGAGTTTTGTACTCAACTTATTTCAAAATAAATAAAAAAAGAGAACGGGATACGGAGGATCATACCAACCGTTCCCATTCTCTTTCTCATCGTATTGTTATTCATCTAATACACTTGACCAGAATTTGGCAATCTCTTCTTTGCTCATGTCTTTGGCGGGACGAATGATGCGAAAGCCAACAAACGGAGAGTCGGTGTTCCACCAGAAACTTTTAGGGATTTGCGGATCTCTTCTTTTCCAACTCATGCTGGACTCGGTGCGTTTTGCACTTCTCAAATCTTCCGGATCGTCATAATACGAACCGCCTTTTACCGTACGGGGGTGAAGGCTGGTAGGCAAGCGCCAGGGGTTTTCGTTTATTTCTTTCTTTAAGTTTGCGTAAAACTCAGCATCGTATTGATCCAGCGTCCACTCTGCTACATTGCCATGCATATCATACAGCCCCCAAGCATTAGGTTTCTTCTGTGCTACTTTTTGATAGGCATCGTCAGCGTTATCATAGTACCAAGCATATTCTTCTAATTGCTCCGGGTCGTCTCCGTAAGAGTACGCTGTATTACTTCCCGCGCGACAGGCATATTCCCACTCGGCTTCGGTAGGTAAGCGGTAAAATTTACCCGTGCGATTCGACAGCCATTTACAAAAAGAAAGAGCCGCATATTGGGTCATACTGGCAGCCGGATACCCGTATTTTCCCATGCCAAAAGTCGGATCTTCGTATGGAGGACTGGGGCGGGTAATAGGATCACCGCTTTCGGAAACATAGGTTTCGCCATTTGACATCAAGTCTTTGGTTTTATCTCTGAAAATCTCATACATTTCAAAAGGAACCTCTACTTCCAGCATCCAGAAGGGCTCGAGTTTTACTTTTTTCTGCGGGCCTTCGTCCTCTTTCCGGTTAGCCTCTGCCTCCGGGCTACCGATCATAAATTCCCCACCGGGAATGGGCACCATTTTAAAACTGATTCCAGTACCGGGGATGGAGTCTACATACGTTTCAAAAGCAGAGGATTCGTCAAATGCCTCCTGTGCATTGGCAAACGGCATACTTAATGCCCATGCACCGATGAAGGCACCTGCTAATTTCATTCTTCTCAAATTCATTCGCTTGTTACTTTACTTAGATAATGATTGAACTTAAATTTTTACTGACAAGATGGGTGTTGGGGTTTCTTATTGAGGTGCCACTATCAAATCAAAGTTGACCGTTATTTCCTCACCGGTAACGATCTGGCCAAACATGGCAGAAGGTGTTTCCATCTTGTAATCCGTCATATTGAGTTTCTTACTGGCGGTGAACTGATATTTGTTACCGGCTATTTTTTTTCCTTTCAGTTCAATTTCGATGGGATGCGTGACACCGGCCATACTCAGATTTCCTTTGCTGACCAGCGTGAACGAACCGGAAGCCTCGTCTGCTTGCGAGATAGCCGCAGCCCCGGTTTGTTGGTACGTGATATGAGGGTTTTCGCTCTCTTTAAAGGCTTCGTAAATTTTATTGTTCATTGTGGAATTTCTTCCTTCAATGCTTTTTACAATCAACGTAAGCGTAGCGGCCTCCACAGATTCGCCTGTTTTAGGTCCTTTCTTTGCAAATTTTTTGGATAGTGTTAATTGTCCCTCAGCTTTATTCACTTTGGCTGTCCAGTCGTGAATGGTAGAGGTTCCGTCAATAGATACTTTACTTTCCGGTGCGACTTTAAAGGTGGTTTGGGAGAAGGCGTTGAATTGGACTCCCATAAGCATAGCAAGAATTACTAAGGATTTTAGAGCATCCTTTGTACAAAACTTCACTTTCATTTTCATTCGTTTTTAATGGATGTTTTTTAAATGGCGTATAAAAATATTCAATAATCTTCTTTTCCCATGAACCTTTTAGAAATATTTAATTGGGCATTTGGGATTTTGTTGGGGGCATTGCCTTGTTTTATGTAAGTAAAGGGGGCGGCAAAACTTTTGTACTCATCTGTATGGAAAAGAAGTAAAATAAAAAGGAGAATCAATGTAAATATGCTTGATTTTGAATATTTTGTAATAGTGATAAACCGGCGAATAGTCAGGGAGAAAAGGATTGATGTATTGAATGTTAAGAAGGGATAAAAAGCGAGGGTTTTGTTAAGAGGATTTCCTCAAACTTGAAAATTTATACTGAAAAAGTGCTGTGGAATAAGGCAAAAGAAATTAGATTTGTGCCAATTTTGTTAAAAATAAGATGAAAATAACTCAGATTTTGTTGATTATCAAGTAATTGTGAAAATCTGAAATTTCATGCTAATAATCGCAATATTACCAAAGCGGTATCCGGATGAATGTGGAAAAGGGTATCAGCAATCTGTTGTTGGATTAAATAACTAATTTAAAGTAACCAATGAGACAAATCAATGCTGCTATCACTGCAGTAGCGGGGTATGTGCCCGAAGATGTACTTTCAAATGCAGATTTGGAAAAACTGGTAGATACCAATGATGAGTGGATAACAAGCCGGACGGGGATCAAAGAGCGGAGGATCTTAAAAGGGGAGGGCCAAGGAACATCTGTGATGGCTAGTGCAGCGGTACAGCAGTTGTGTGAGAAAAGGGGAATCGCTCCGGATACAATTGACTTGATTATTTGTGCTACGGCCACTCCGGATATGGCTTATGTGTCTACTGCGAATATCGTTTGTGAAGAAGTAGGAGCGGGCAATGCCATGAGCTTTGATATGGCTGCAGCTTGTTCCGGATTTATATATGCCTTGGAAACCGGTGCGAACTTTGTCCGTTCGGGCAATTATAAAAAAGTGGTCATCATCGGGGCGGATAAAAACTCGTCGGTCATTAATTACCAAGACCGGACAACGTGTATCTTGTTTGGCGATGGAGCAGCAGCTGTATTGTTAGAACCCACCGAAGAACCTTTCGGCATCGTGGATGCCCTTTTAAAAACCGATGGAAAAGGCAAAAACCTGTTGAGAGTAAAAGCCGGAGGCTCTGCTTATCCTTTGAATCACTCCAACTTAGAACAAGGCGAACAGTATTTCTACCAGGATGGCCGGGCCGTATACAAACATGCGGTCACCAATATGTCGGAAGTAGCCAAAGAAATTATGGAGCGCAATCAGCTAAGTGGGGATGATATTACGTATTTGGTGCCTCATCAAGCAAACTTGAGAATTATAGAGGCTACGGCAAACCGGGTAGAAGTACCTATGGAACGGGTCACGGTCAATATTCAAAAATATGGCAATACCACTGGGGCTACCATTCCGCTTTGCCTGTGGGAGTGGGAAGACAAATTGAAAAAAGGAGATAACTTGGTACTTTGTGCCTTTGGCGGAGGATTTACCTGGGGGGCCATGTATCTTAAATGGGCGTATTAATCGAGGTTGATCACAAAGTATATGTCTTTAAAAAGGTAAAAAATGGGAAGGGCTTTTACAGGTTCTTCCCATTTTTTATCCGTACTCCTTGAGCTTCAGGAGGGTATTTTGCCGACTTTTCAGGAAAGTCGATTTCAGAGGCCGGAAACCAAGGCCCGGGAGAAAAAAATTATTTGTATTCCAGGATCTATCCCCTAACTTTGAAAGCTGATTTCGGTGGGGATGTGTAGTGAAAAATAAAAGATCAGAGGAAATCAATACGCCTTGATATTAGTATAAACACCAGATGAACGGCTAAGCTGCTATATGGATAATTTCGTTGTATCGGCCCGGAAATACCGCCCTTCCTCCTTTGGGACGGTGATCGGCCAGGAACATATTACGACTACTTTACAAAATGCGATTGCGAATAATCAGCTTGCTCAGGCCCTGTTATTCTGTGGGCCTAGAGGGGTAGGGAAAACTACTTGTGCCCGGATATTGGCAAAGGTGATTAATGAAACCGCTTCAAAGGAAAATGAAGGAACCGTGTTAGAACAAAACACCTCCTTTAATGTCTATGAATTGGATGCCGCTTCCAACAACTCTGTGGAAGATATTCGAAACCTGGTCGATCAGGTGCGTTACCCACCTCAGCGAGGAAAATTCAAAGTCTATATCATTGATGAGGTGCATATGTTGTCCAATGCGGCTTTCAATGCCTTTTTGAAGACCTTGGAAGAACCACCCAGCTATGTGATCTTTATCCTGGCGACTACCGAGAAACATAAAATCATCCCTACGATACTTTCCCGTTGCCAGATCTTTGACTTTAACCGTATCCAGATTACGGATATCGTACAACAGCTCAGTCAGATCTGTGAGCAAGAAAATATTTCCTTTGAAGAAGAGGCTTTGCACCTGATTGCCCAAAAAGCAGACGGGGCTATGCGTGATGCACTTTCTTTGTTTGATATGATCGTGACCTTCTCACCTAACCGTTCGGTGGATTATCAAACAACGATTAAGAATTTGCATATTCTTGATTATGATTATTATTTCAAAGCGACAGAGTATCTGAGACTAGAAGATACGGCCAATGTCTTATTGCTGTTTGACGAGATTCTGAAAAAAGGATTTGATGCACATAACTTTATTGTAGGCTTGTGCGAGCACTTCAGAAATCTACTGGTGTGTAAGGATGCACAAACCGCCAATTTGTTGGAAGTGTCGGAAAGTGTAAAAGCCAAGTACGTTGAGCAAGCCCAACAAGCCGAAGTCTCCTTTTTGATGACAGCATTGAATATCGGCAATCAATGTGATTTGAATTATAAAAGCAGTAAAAACCAACGACTGCATACGGAGATCGCTTTGTTGAAGATGTGCTATGTCAACAGTGCAATCGCCCTGGCCAAAGTGGACCAGGAAAAAAAAAAGACCGGGTAGATCCTAAATCAACTCCAAATCCGCAACAAGCCTCCGTACAAGAAGCTTTCCGCAAAAAATTACAGGGAAAACTCAAGCCCACACATGCCATCAGTACGAATACAGAGCATGCCCGTCAACGTATCCAACAAGCGGAACAAGTTCAGAAAGAGAACCAGGCTTTAACCCCCAAAGAAAAAAGAAAAACCCCCTTTGATCTGGAAGCGTTACAGGCCGCCTGGAAAAGATACTATACCGAAAACCAAAGTAACCTGAATACGATCCAAGGGATGGTCTTTCAGGAAGGTTCTTTACAAGTACAATCCTTGAAAGCGGAAGTTGCCAGCTTTTTAAGGAATTGTCTGGCCAATGATTACATCACAATCCACTCTGAAATCAAGGAAACCGAGACCAAAAAAGAAAGAAGGCTCTATACTCAGCATGAAAAGTTCAATTACCTGGCTGAGAAATACCCTATTTTAGTGGACTTAAGGAATAAGTTGGGCTTAGACCTGGATGGGTAGATTTGGATAGAATCTTGCTTGTAAAAGCAAAAAGGAAATGAGGTGACTTTATTGGAAAAAGTAAATTTTTTTAGCTTAAAATTAAAATAGATTTTTGCTTTTAAAGGCTACCTTAGAGAAATGCCAGGCCATGCTTGAAGTGTAGCAATTTTTTTATGTTCAAAAGGTTAAAAAGCTAAGAATATTACCGGAAATCAAATTTTTTTAAATTGTATTATCATGTTTAGAATTACGAAAATCTTTACAATCCTATTTACGTATTGCCTTGTGGCAATCGTAGCTTTTGATTCGGTGGCGCAAAATGCGAAGGCTGATGAGCAAAAGCTTAAGAAAATTACACAGGAGTATGCAAAAGCCTATGCAAATATTACTAAGTCCAAAGACAAAAGTTCTGTCTTAAAATTTTTAGCCCCTAATTTTCAATCTACTTCCATCCTTTCCAAAGTAAGCGGTCAGGTGAAAGTGATCTCGCAAGGATACGAGGAATTCAGCAGCTACCTGGAGCATGTGATGCGTGAAGACGATTTGGTGGTGAAATATGATGTGAAGGAAATTTTACACAATGCCATCAAAGGAAATACGGGTGTGGTAGTGTATGTAGTGGATTATGAATTTCAAAAAGAAGGAACTACTTGGTCGAAAGGCTCTGAAACGGTGACGTTAACCTTTCAAAAGAACGGAAATGATTGGAAAATTATTCATTTTAGCTTTGTGGGGATGGAAGATGAAAAAAACAAAGGAGCTTGTTTGTGTGAGTTGTTTGTGGCCAACACCGGAGATTATGTAGCGAAAACGACCGTGCCAACCGGAAAAAATTACCAAACAATTTTGAGCAACTTTGTTTTCAGTACCAAAGGCGAATATACCTCGGTTAAGATTGACGGAAAATACTTTAAGTGGAAAAATACCGGTGAGGTATTATGGGAAAACGCTCCTTCTAGCTCAGAAGACGGAGCCGTAAAAGACAAACAAGTGGGAGTGGCTTCCAACAAAGACGAAGTCGTGATCGTGATCGTGAAAAATGTATTGTACGAAGAAAACTGCGCTTCTTTTAAAGTGAAAAAAAACTAAGGTAAACATACATTGAGAGCAATAGCTCTCAGGAGTCATTCAAAGACCGCCCGGCAAATTATTGTCAGGCGGTCTTTATCGTTTTAATCTGCCAGGCGCTTTAAGTTGAAAGTTAAAACAGGGCGCAGCGAATGGTTGACCAAATCTTCGGTAAGATTCCCTTTCAGGATACGGTGTATCCGTTGGGTGTTATTGGTAAATGTAATGATTAAGTCGGCATCAATGTCGTCCGCGTAATTCAGAATCCCAAACCTTTCCCTTCGATCGTTGTAAAGCACCAACTCGGCCTTTTCCAAACCGTATTTCCGAACGAACTCTTTTGATTTGATTTGTATCTCCCGGCTACTAAGAAAATGTGTTGGGGTATTGACATAAAGGATGTATAACTGGGCTTCCAACAAGTGCCGGAAATCTTTGATCCACTTGATTACTTTACTTAAGTCTTGTTGAAAATTGGTGGTTAACAGGAGCTTTTTCAAACGGTAGTGCTGCATTTCCTGGTTAATGGCCATGATGGGAAATTTGGAGAACTCCGTTAATAATTCCCGTTGGGTACTTTCAAATAATTCATCGTATTTCCGGATGGTTTTCCCTCCCAGAATCAGCAAATCATAATCATGTTGCACCAAAAAAGAAACCAGTTTGGAAGGGTCATTGTGCATTTCCACCTTGAGCTCAATGTCTACCGGGTATTGGCTGACCAGCTCTCTTTGTTGTATCAACCTAGCAAAAGCCGTTTGATACACTTGGTCGACAAAGGCTTGAGCAGCCGGTACTGTACTGATGTACCGGCCGCGATGATCCTGTTTGAGGGAAAGGGCGATTTCCACAATGTATAACAGTTCGATTTTTGCCTTTGACCGCATGGCAATGGTGCAAGCCATCTCCAGCGCACATAGTGATTTTGGGGAAAAGTCTGTGGGGATCAGGATTTTGTTAAGCATGGTTTATGGCGTTAGTATGAGTGATATCCTGTTAACTAACTAGGTAACAGGATATACAGTCAATTAGTTAGAAGAGCCAAAAACGTATACTCGATGTTATCGCATTGATGAAAACCCAAACCGGTAAGGGATCACTGAAAATACCTCTCCTTTTCGAAAGTGTTCTTGGTTTTCGGGAAGTTCTACAAAAGCATCGCAGTCCAGTAAATTTGCAAAGTCACCGGAGCCTTTGCCTTCGATAGGGTGTGCTTGCAAAATCCCCTGTGGGTTGTACTTAAGTTGTACTTGCAGAAAGTAAGTCATTGACGGCTTGAAGGTGAATTCAGCTGCCAATTGGGCAAATATCTGGGGGGAAGCTTGTTGTCCCAGTGCAGTACTGATCCAAGGGAAAACGTATTTATAGGCGTTCAAAAAGGTGGAAACAGGATTGCCTGGGAGAGCGAAGACTACTTTTTGGTCAGGAGTAGCCCCGAACCAGAACGGTTTGCCTGGCCGCTGTTTTACCCGGTGAAATGCTTTTTTTACCCCTAGACGATCCAGAATCTCCGGCACATAGTCCGCTTTTCCTTTGGATACACCGCCACTGAGAATGAGCACATCAAACGCAGAAAGGATCTCTTGTAAACGGGAATGCAAGACTTCTTTATCATCGTTCAAATGGTATAACCGGGCTTGGATACCAAACTGCTCTTTCAAACCGGCTTGCACAGCATATACATTGGATTTCCGGATTTGATGAGGTAAAGGGATTTGGTCAACTTCTACCAATTCATCCCCTGTGGAAATAATGGCAATTTTAGGCAAAGCGTTTACTTGGAGCCGTTTTTTGCCTACAGAAGCCGCTACCGCCACTTCTGCCGGGCTGATTCTTATTCCGGGAGAAACCAGTAAGTCCTCGGATTTCCGGTCCGTTGCCCGTTTGTGTATGTTTTGTCCTCGGGAATAGTTTTCGGAAGAGATAGAGGCGAAACGTTGACCCTCCTTTTCCGAAATTGTCACATCTTCATATCTTATGACGGTATCCGCGCCTTCGGACAGAACAGCCCCGGTCATAATCTCCAAACAGGTTTGTTGGCCTTCCAAACTTTTTTGCGGTTCTCCGGCCAATTGAATTCCCTGAATGGCAAAGGTGCGGACACCCTTTTCAAAATCACTGAATTTGATAGCGATACCATCCATCGTGACACGGTTGAACGGAGGGAAGTCCCGGTCCGCCCGGATCTCTTCCTGTAAGATGTACCCAATGGCGTCTTCCAAGTCGACTTCTATTATCGGAAGTTGGATGGTTTGTTGTTGGATTTGTTGAATGGCTTCTTGTACACTGATCATAGGTATTTGCAAATGGTGAGTGATATCTGTTGCTTCGAATTTAAAAATCCTTGAGTAAGATTGCTATGTAATCCTGAATTATTCTAATTTTAAAGATGAAGTGAATTAAACTTTTTCTTTTTCCTGAAAAATGTTTCAAAAAGTGCCTTGAGGAGCCGAGTTTGATTCCATATTCGGTCAAAAACTAGAAGTGTAAACCACTTCGATATAAAAAGAGAGAGCGGAGGAGTGAGTAAAGCTTGATACATATTTAGAAAAAAACGATAAAACTTTTGGAAAAGCAAAAATTAACACATGTAGATGCATCGGGAAACCCGGGTATGGTGGATGTAGGTGCAAAGAAAATTACACACCGGACGGCAAAAGCCAGGGCCATAGTGAAACTGGGTAAGGAAATAATGGATCTGATTCAAAACGAAGAATTGTTGACGAAAAAGGGACCGGTATTTCAAACGGCAATGATCAGTGGAACGATGGCTGCCAAAAAGACCGGGGAGCTGATTCCGTTGTGTCACCCCTTGCCTTTGGAAAATTGTAAATTAGAAATCCGGGTATTGAATGAGGAGGAAATTGCCATAGATTGCACTGCCAGTATTACGGCAAAGACCGGAGTAGAAATGGAAGCGCTGACCGGAGCAACGGTGGCCGCTTTGACGATTTATGATATGTGTAAGGCTATTTCACACGATATCGTAATCAAAGAAACCAAATTGATGGAAAAAACCGGAGGTAAAAAAGATTTTAAAAGAGATGAGTAAACATCAAAAACATGCGAAATTAGTTAAGCCGGCTTTCGGAGAATTTCACCGGAATGAGGTAGCTATTTTGGGGACTCCTTGTGGAAATATTAAAAAACTGGCATTCGCCATTACTGAGGCTTTGCACAGCACTTATAAGCTTTCTTATGTAGATGCGGATCATAAAAGTGCCGATGAGGAGGACGTACAGGGAAAAGATGTGAATTCAGCCTTGGCTTATGGAGCAAATATGGAGTTTACAGATAAGATTACTTTTTCCAGGTTTGATCATAAGCCGGCCTTTACAAGTTATCAGTACCGGCAGCATTTTAATGAACAGGATCTGGTATTGGTCAACGGAAATCATTTTAAAGCAAAAAAACAGCTTGTAGTGCTGGACCCTAAGAAGTTTGCCTCTCTGGAACGCAAACTCGACCGGTTGACAGATGTGGGTATGTTGGTCAAGGTTCAGCCGGAGGTAGAAATTCCGGAGTTTTTAAAGTCACATTTGGAAAACTGCGATGAATTGCCGGTATATGAGTGGGACGATACGGAAGGCATTGTCAATTGGATCAAGCAAACAGTAATTGTCCCCAAACTGTACGGGCTGGTATTGGCTGGAGGAAAGAGTGTGCGGATGCAGCAAGATAAAGGTTTGATTGATTATCATGGTAAGCCACAACGGGAATATGTATTTGAACAAATGCGTGAAGTATGTGAAGAGGTTTTTATTTCTTGTAGGGATGACCAAAGCACTGCCTTAGAGGCTTTTCCTTTGATTACGGATAAGTTTCTGGGTTTGGGACCTTACGGAGCCATCTTGTCGGCTTTCCAACAAAATCCGGATGCGGCTTGGCTAGTGGCTGCCTGTGATATGCCTAACCTTTCTGCAAAGCATTTGAAACATTTGGTAGAACATCGCAATTCCTCTCAACTGGCCACTGCCTATTTAAATGCGGAAACCGACTTTCCTGATCCCTTGCTAACCATCTGGGAACCCAAAAGTTATATGGCTTTGTTTAATTTTTTGGCTCAAGGGTATTCTTGTCCGAGAAAGGTGCTTATCAATAGTGAAATTGAATTGATACAGCCTTTGGATCAATCCGTGTTGAAGAATGTAAACACTCCGGAAGAGCTCGAAGAAATCAGAGAGGATAACAAAAAATAAACCCGAAATGATTGGGGGAATTGGCTATGACATTCCCTCAATCATTGCTTTTGTAAAAGCTTTTCACATATTCGTCCTGATACATCAATTCATAGCCAGAAGGAATTTGAACGGATGTTTTTTTATCCAGGATTAAATAATCATATTCCCCACTTTCAGGATATTTTTCTACTTCTACATGGATGGGTAATTGATGCGATTGGTAATGGTAGCGCAATAAGACATTATAACTGTCCTGGTTTGTAAAGACCTTCAGTCCGGCTTGCTGGGGAAGTTGTTGGATTAATTGTGGAACTTGCCGGTACAGGGAATGAGGATTGTGTATCCACCGTTCAATAGTATGGATATTATGTCCTAAATAGGCCATTAGCAATACCCCGAGAAGTGTTGTTTGCCACTTTTGCGAAAGCTGGAATTTTTTTCCTAAGAAATCCATACAAAACAATATACTCAAAGCGATAGCAAAAAAATCGAACATCCCTTTGTATAACCAAACCCGGGAAAAGGGTTGTACTCGCTGAATAAGCAAAAATAACAAAGGCAACAAGCAGTAAGTAGCGACAAGTAACGGATTTAACTTGCGAAAAGCTTCGTTTTTCCAAAAGTTTTTTTTGATAAAGATAGCTCCTAACCAGGCGATCACAAGAATTCCCAAGCTCAAAGGAGGTATATCTATCAAGTCATCGTGAATTGTATAAAGATAAGAAGGGAATGTTTCGATAAATTGGCTAAAGGTCAAGCTTTGCACCCAACGGTTGCCCGCTAAAGCCTCCCAGCCACTGAATAGCAAAATGGGTGAATATAACAATAAGGTTAAAAATAGGATAGTCAACCCATTGAGTAGTAAGGCTTTAATGTTAGAATAATGTTGTGTTTGCAGGCAAATAATCAGAAGTAGAAAGCCGTTGCTCGCCAAGGCATAAAGATAGGTAGGTACGGTATAGAGCCCGAAAACAGAGCTCAGAACGAAAATAACCCAGTAGCGTTTTTGACCTCCAACTATCGCCTTCAGAGAGGCCCAAAGTGCAAGAAATGCCCATGCCGATAGTAGAAAATACCCCCGTCCTAAGAATGAATACATCAAGGCATAAGGGGAACAGGCAAAGAGAAAAACATAGAAATAGGCAGTTTTAAACGAGGTATGTTTTTTCAGGACGAGAAATGTCAAAAACAAGAAGATAGTACTGATTGCCAAGTTGGGTAACCGGAGCGCTTCCAAAGCCCCGATAGGAAGCATTGCGAAGAGAGAGGCAAGCAACGTATAGGCCACATGGTTATTAGGACCCGGATAATAACTCATAGCCACCAAAGGACCTTTTCCTACCAGGAACACATAGGAAAAAGCTTCGTCTACCATGATGGGAAAATGAAAACAGAGGTAAGTTTTCAGGAGTGTAAGTGCTATAAATGAAAGCCAGAAAAGCTTTTTTTGCCGAAGCTTCATCTCTCTTATTTCACTCTTGAATACCTTGAATAAGGACTTTGTAAATGATTGTACTTCTGTGCTATACCTCTTTATGATTAAAGCTTTTTTATAAGTGAAAAACCAGAGAGGGATACAGGTGAAAGTACAAGTAACCAGAATGACACGAAGTGTTAAAAACTTGGAGGCTGTCAAATAGGTGTTTTGTAATATGGACAGTTTATCGGGTTGTTGGAGAAAGCCAACCAGTAGAAGTAAGAGTTCTTGGTGCGAATACACAATAAAAAAAATACTTGCACTGCCGAGCAATGCAAGTATCAAACTAAAAATGAGGTGTATGAAATATCGGATATGAGTTAATTTCAATGAGCTCAATGAGTTAGGGGTGAATGAATTTGCTTGTCGGATAAAATCCGCTTATTGCAATTGTCTTCGGTACATCTGGATTGTATTCTCAATGCCCAGGTACAAAGCATCGCAAATCAGCGCATGACCGATGGACACCTCTTTGAGGTTGGGAATATTTTTGTAAAAATAATTCAGGTTTTCTAAGCTCAAATCGTGTCCGGCATTGAGTTCTAACCCTAGTTCATTGGCTAAAATGGCACATTTCCGGTAGCTTTCGATAGCCTTTTCCTTGTTCAGGCTGTATTGTTCGGCATAAGCTTCCGTGTACAATTCAATCCTGTCAGTTCCCAGTTTTGCGGCCCCTTCAATAAACTTTTCTTCAGGATCTACGAAAATTGAAGTGCGAATGCCATTGTTTTTCAACTCCTGAATGATTTCTTTGAGGTAGTCCTGATGTGATAGGGTGTCCCATCCGGCATTAGAAGTGATGGCATCTTCCGCATCCGGCACTAAGGTTGCCTGAGTGGGCTGGGTTGCCAATACCAGTTGCATGTACCGGTCTTTGGGATTGCCTTCAATATTGAATTCGGTGGTTACGATTTCTTTGATGGCCAATACGTCATCGTAACGGATATGGCGTTCATCGGGCCGGGGGTGAACGGTGATTCCCTGTGCCCCGAACCGCTCGCAGTCCTTTACCACCTGGATCAAGTCAGGATTGTTTTTGCCCCTTGCGTTACGCAAAGTGGCAAATTTGTTTATATTGACGCTAAGTTTTGTCATTTTTTACCAAAGTTTATAAAAGTGTCCAATATCCGGGGGGCTTATGTTCCCCGGGCAAAACTAATGAATGTATTACATACATTGCTTTCCTGTTCTTTTTTTGCACTGAAAGGCCGGGCCCTTGCTTCGATGCGGATTATTGCAGAATAGATAATTTTTTTTGTGTTTAACTAATAAATATCTTTGCCTAGAAAACCCTTGGTATACGCTGGATTTTCGGGAGAGCAAAGTAAAAACTAATTCATTTAAATTTAAAAAAATACCGATAAAATGAGCTTGAAAGAACGTATTGACTCGGAAATAAAAACGGCTATGAAAGCCAAAGACAAAGATACTTTACGCGCCCTGCGGAGTATTAAATCATTGATAATGTTAGCCGAAACCGAAAAGGGAGGAGGTGACGGCTTAACAGAAGATGCCGAAATGAAATTGCTTACCAAAGCGGCCAAACAGAGAAAAGATTCTTTGGATATTTACCAAAAAGAAGGCCGTGCCGACTTGGCGGAGAAGGAAGCTTCTGAATTGGCTATCATCGAAAAGTTTTTGCCGGAGCAGCTTTCTGACGAAGAAATAGAAAAAGTGATTTCGGAAATTATCACCCAGACAGGGGCGGAAAGCATGAAAGACATGGGCAAAGTGATGGGTATGGCCACCAAACAGTTGGCCGGAAAAGCCGATGCAAAGAAAATTTCGGAAGTGGTAAAAGCAAAATTGGCTTAACTGAGGGTCCGGACTTTTTCATCCGAAAGGTAGGAAAGATTCTCATCGATTCAGGCTCCGCCTTTGAGCTTTTGACCGGAAATCCGGGTTATCTAAGTATAGGTGAAAAGGCTGAAAGGTCAGCTTTTTCTATCGTATTCGTAAATACAGCAAAAGATTACTAACGTGCTGCTACTTAATTATTTATCTTCATACATACGGGTCGTTGATATTGTGCTGGCTGCCATTATCATATGGGGCGCGTACAAAGGATACCAAAAAGGCTTTTTGCTGGAGCTGATTTCCACATTTGTATTTGTGGTGGGGATTGTATTGATGTTTTATTTGGTCACTACTGCTTTTACCACTACTGAGAATTATTTGGGAGTCATGCCCAAATCGGGGGCCTTCTTTACCTATTTCATGGTGTTTATTTTGGGCTCGATGCTGCTCAACCATGTGGGGCGTATTCTTCAGCAAAAAATTGACTATTCGGTCCTGGATGATTTTGATAATATTGCAGCTTTGCTTTTGGGCGGGGCCAAATATGCTATTTTCCTTTCTTTGTTTATCGGCCTGTTAGACGCGGTGGGGTTAAACCTGCCTGACGATATCGTCAAAGATTCCCATATTTACCCCTTGTTATTAAGTTTTCAGGATTGGTTGATTGAAGTGGGGTCTGTCATGGCACCGGTAATCGGTGAAACCGCTGAAAGGGTGCATGAATTGCTCGGTGGAAATTAAAATTGTGGTACCTGTAACCTTCTGTGAAGTTGATTTTACTGATCGATAATTACGATTCATTCACTTATAATTTAGTGGATTATCTGGGGCAATTAGGCGTAGTGTGTCATATCGTGCGGAATGATGTGCCATTGGCCGAAATACAGGAATTACCTATCAATGGCTTGATGCTTTCTCCGGGGCCGGGCGTACCTGCACAAGCGGGGAATTTAATGGCAATTTTAGAGCACTTCTACCAACGGGTACCGGTGTTGGGAATTTGCCTTGGGCAACAGGCGATCGGTGAATTTTTTGGGGGCCGTCTAGTGAAGGCCCGAAAACCTATGCATGGTAAGGTTTCACGCATTAATTGTACGGAAGACCTTCTGTTTGAAGGCATTCCTTTGCAATTTGAGGTAGTACGTTACCATTCATTGGTATTGGACAAATTACCTGCCGTATTAAAGCCTCTTGCCTTTACTCAGGAAGAAGAAGTTATGGCTTTGCGCCATCTTCATTGGCCTGTTTGGGGCGTGCAGTTTCATCCCGAAGCGATCCTCAGTGAGTTTGGCTTGAACCTGTTGGGTAACTGGCTGAAAATAACTTCTGAGTTTATTGATCGAAAACCCATGGTCACTTGTTAACTCTGTAATATGTGAAGACCGGGCATACCATTTGCCTTTTATCACACCTGATTTGTTGAGGCTTGTGCCCAGTATTGTTTATTCCAGGGCTCCGTACCGGAAAAGGGGAGACAAATCCGCAATCAAATGAGTTTTTTCCATTTGAAAGGATAAAGTTTAAACCTGCTCTGAAGAAAATTGGCCCTAAATATTTACTTTTGTGTAATCTCGTAAAACCATTAAACTACAGTTGAATGAAATATTTGAAGTTTTATTTGCTCGCCATCGGAATCATTTGCCTGGATCAGGTAGTGAAACTGGTGATTCACAATACAATGGAATTAGGCGAGGAAATACCCATCTTCGGAAATTGGTTTAAACTACATTACACATTAAATGAGGGGATGGCCTTTGGAATCAAGTTCGGCTCCGAATATGGTAAGCTGGCGTTGACCTTGTTCCGGGTGGTGGCCATGTTTGGCATTGGCTATTATATTTACCTGTTGGTAAAAAAACAAGTACATACCGGTTTTGTCTGGTGTGTGACCATGATCCTTGGAGGAGCTGTTGGCAATGTGATTGACAGCACTTTTTACGGAGTAATGTTGGACAATGCGCCCGTAGTGGAAAATCATCCCTTGTTCTATCCTTGGTTTCACGGACAAGTGATCGATATGTTTTACTTTGATATCTGGCAAGGATATTTACCCGAATGGTTGGGAGGCGGTTATTATTCTCTGTGGCCGATTTTCAACATTGCCGATGCCTCTATTTTTGTAGGGGTGGCATTTATCCTGATCTTTCAAAAGCGCTTCTTTCCCGATGAAAAGAATAAAAATGCGGGGAATGCGGATGCCGGTACTTCAGACGAAACTTCTGAAGTAGAAGTAAGCAAAATCAACCAACAATCCTAAACGTTTTAGAAAACAAGATATATATCTTTGGTACAGAACCCGGCTGGTTTACCGTCCGGGTTTTCATTTTATACTTATGGAAAACAGGGCCGTTATGGAGGAATTTGATGAAGAATTATACGAAGAGCAAATCTTAGTGGTAGATGCCGGGCAATCTCTGTTGCGCATCGATAAATATTTACAAGACAAATTACAAGGCGTATCCCGTAATAAAATCCAGGATGCAATTACGGACGGATTGGTATTGGTGAATAGTGCGGTGGTGAAGCCTAATTATAAGGTAAAACCGGAAGATAAAGTAACTATTTACCAACCCAAAGGAAGAGGAGAAATTGAAATTGTGCCACAGGGTATTCCCCTGGAAGTGATTTATGAAGATGCTTCTTTACTAGTGCTCAATAAAGAAGCAGGAATGGTTGTGCATCCCGGGCATGGCAATTGGGACGGGACTTTGGTGAATGCCTTGACCCATAGGTTTCAACATTTGCCCACATCTCGCAATGGCGAAATGAAACCGGGTTTGGTGCACCGGATTGACAAGGATACTTCCGGCCTTTTGGTAATTGCGAAAACAGACAAAGCCATGACCCATTTGGCCCAACAGTTTTTTGAGCATACGATCGAACGCACGTATTGGGCGTTGGTTTGGGGAGAAGTGAAAGAAGATGAGGGAACTGTTGAAGGCAATATTGGCAGAAGTCCTCAAGACCGCAGAGTCAGCATGGTTTATCCGGAAGGGGATTATGGTAAACCGGCTATTACCCATTATAAAGTGATCAAACGATTGCGGTATGTGACTTTAGTACAGTGTAATTTGGAAACAGGAAGAACCCATCAAATACGAGTGCATATGAAGCATATCGGTCATCCGTTGTTTGGGGATGTGATGTACGGAGGAAACAAAATCCTGAAAGGCGAGAAGTTTTCCAAATACAAATCGTTTGTGGAAAATTGTTTTAAAATATTGCCACGTCAGGCCTTGCACGCAAAATCTTTAGGGTTCGTGCACCCCGATACAAATGAACAGAAATTTTTTGAATCGGAATTACCTGAAGATTTCACGCAAGTGTTAGAACGTTGGGAAAATTATTTGAATTATCATTAAAAAAACTAAAGGTGAAAACCGCTGAAGTTAAATCAAATTCAGCCCTTGTGTTTTGCAGGGTTAAGTTTTATTAACATTAAAAAAGTTTCCAGGACCTTATCTTTCCTTCAGGAAATAATACGGAATCACTGATGATCAATTATAAACCCCTGGTATATTTTGTAGCACTCCTTTTATGTATGTATGCTCAAACCTCCCAACTACAAGGACAGAAAGAGGATATGTTGTTTAAGTTGAAAGGAGAAGTGTTGGATTCGCTTACACAAAGACCTGTTTGCGCCAAAATTGTCTTCCGGAACTACCCGAAAAAAGACTTGATTGGTGTTTTCAAAAATAACTGTCCGGATGGCAATTATCAGATGAATTTGCTTCAAGCAACGGTGTATTCCCTTGAAGTGACTGCTGAAGGATATTGGCCTTTGTTTGAAGAACTACATTATAAGGATAGCGAAGGGTTTTCCAAAGATTTTTACTTAACTCCTATAGAATACGGAGAAGTCATGCGTCTGGATAATGTCCGTTTCATGCGAAATGAGGCGGCTATAATGGAAAATTCTTACCGGGAATTAAATAAAATTCTGACCTTGTTATTGAGCAATCCTCTATTGGTGGTTCAATTGGAAGGACATACGGAAGTTTCTCATAACCATCGGTATAACTTAAAGTTGTCCAAAGATCGGGTGCAATCCATTCGCGATTATTTGGTGAATTACGGAGTGAAACGCTCTCAAATAAAGACCAAAGCTTATGGAGAAACCCAACCCTTGATCGATGGAAATTCCCTGGAAGCCGACAGGCAAAACCGGCGGGTTGAAATGCGGATATTGGAAATCTGAATCCGGGGTCGAGTATCCAAAGGTTTACCGGGTGTAAAAATAAAAACAAGGGAGCTGAAGGGCTCCCTTGCGTTGACAATTTGATATTTAGGAGTGCACTTAGTTTTTAATAAATACTCTTTCTTGAACCGCTCCGTTTTGATAGGTTTCGGTATAAAGCAACTTGCCTTTTTTCCCTTCTTTGTATTCATGAAATTTCCATTCCCCAGTTCGTTCACCTCTGTCATAAGAACCGATGGCAAGTGCATAGGTATTTTCCAGGCCCCATTGTTGCTGTTGTAAAGCCAAAGGCTCACTGGGTTTGATCTCTATCCATTCCCCTTGTTTATAGTGTTCGGAGACTTTGCCCGCCCCGTCTTGTTTGTCAATCCGAGTTGACTCGGAGTCGAAGTAGTGAACAATATGCCCGTTAGCTTTGATTTGCCATTTTTCATACCGGATAAACTCTCCCTGGTTTTCCCCATGATGGAAGTCTTTGGTATGAATTATATAATCAGGACCAATGTAAAAGAGCCGGTAAGTTCCGCCAATAGCGTAATTTCCTTCAAAGCGATCCAAGGTTAACCTGTCGACAATATTGTTGTTTTTAACGGTCAGTATTTCATAGTAAGAAACGCTAAAAGGAAACTCGGTATCAGTATCGATTTCGTCTTTAAAAAAAGTTAAACCCAACACCTTTACCGAATCATTGACATCCTGCAGGCGAAACAAGTCGTAATCGAAATATTGATGAGTATCGAAATACAGGGTTCGATAGTCCTTTTCCGAAAGGAAAAAATTCAAACTCTTGTTTTTGGCAGTAGGTGCTTGATACGTTTTAGGTTCAGATACTTCAGTGTTTCCCAAAAGAGCATCCAAGTTTTTTTGTGCTTGTGTTGTGTTTTGGTCAAGCTGATCCGGTGCCCCGAAGTCCCACCTTGGCGCAAAGTCGAATTCTATTAACAACTGCTTGCCGATAGGCAAGGGAAGTGGGTTCAATGTATCAATAAAGGAGAAATCTTGCTCCTGTTGGGTAATGTTTAAAGCAGCTTCTTTTACCTGACGGTTGGCGACCGATTCTGTATTGTCTGCTTGATGGGCATGTTGACCTTCCGGTGCACATTGAGTCAGTAAGACAATGGACAGAATAAGCAGAAAAATACGATGTGTTTTGAAGTTCATAGGTTATTTAATTTATTGGGAAAATTCGATCACTGTCAAAATCTCCTGCATGTAAGTGGTCTTCATGTCCACCGATAGCTGTGGCTCCGGTCAAAGAAGGCAACCAGGAAATCGTTGTGACTCTAACGCTTGTCATTTGCCCGTTGACTCTTCTTCTGACATTTTTATACCCCCGGCCTTTAAATATGTTTACGAAATAATGATCATTTAAGGCATCTACTTTCAATTGTTCTCTGGCCAACGTAGCTAGATAGGCCGTGTCTACACTATCTCCATTGGGGTGAGTGACACTCGGGTAACTGGTGGCATCGGCAAAACACATTCCCGTACACACCACATCTTCTCTATCCAATTGAATCAATACTCCCAGGAAACCTGCGAAAGATTCAGGGTTGCAATATCTCCGGGCTGTATTTCTGTAGGTAAAGGTGGCTCTAACATTATTGTCACCTTCTCCTTCATTCACGTTTAAATTATCCGGCATTCTTATCAGCTCTACCAAGTCGTCAGGATCGTTGGGGCTTGCCAAGGCATATCGTTTATATCCGTAGCGAGTTCCGTGAGAAATGATGGATCCGTCCGCATAGTGATAGTTGGTTTCCGCATCTCCTCCTTGTGGAGCAGCTTCCGAACTTGTGTAATTGCTATAGTTTCTATTGAACGAGGCGGTCGAAATTGTTTGCCCGTTTGCCCTTCTTCTGGCCGTTGACAAGTCGCATTCACAAAGGTCGTATTCGTTGTCAATGGCATTGCGGAAGATGTATGTTACCCTGTCGGAAGAGTCATTGCCAATTTTACCGATTCTCCGTCTTACCTCTTCATTGCGATAGGTATGTGTACCCAAGGGGTTAAAGGCATTTTCAGGGTGGTATATTTCATACACAATTTTATTTTCCACAGTGAAGCCGATACGGGGGGCATCGCCAGGGCTTATGATATGCTCAAAGTTGATTTGCTCTTCATAAGTCATCAAAGCATCTGATGCCACTTTGATTTGAAGTACGCCAACGGCACCATTGGCAGTCATATTTTCTGCCCAGGTATCAAAAGTCGCCCTGTCGTTAGGTCGTAGAGCAACCTTACAAATCAAGGTGTTTTCGAAATCTTCCAAATTGACATAAGGGTTGTTTCCGTCAGCAGGTAACAATGCGTCTGTATCTCCCGGGCACACTTCAAACTCAGTAGCAGCTTGCCCGTTTCGGATAAGGCTGAGCACTTCGTTGTTCGTTCCGGTAAGCACCTCATTGCCGGTAAGGACACTCAGTCTGAAAGGTTCATCTTGATGCAAATGGCTATTTTCCATTTCTACAAGGATATATACCTCCCTTCCTAGAATGGAATCATGAATTTGTTCGAAACTTACGGATAAGTCACCGTTCTCTTCACGGGTTACCACTTTTTTTGCAAAATACGCATTGGTAATTTCAGGATTGATGACCACCAAGTCGTTAAAATCAGAGGTAATCGCAGGATAATCGTTAAACCAAGCCTTTCCCATAATTAATTTGTCGATTTTTGAGGTTCGATAATTTTAAAAGCCAATTTTTGAAGGTCAGAGGTGATAGAAACATTTTCCAGAAGGTCTTGTTCCAGCCTTTGTCCGTTGAATTCAAAGTCCTTGGAGTTGTTTTTTAAATCCAAGGTCAGCACCTGACCTACGGCATTGCGGGTTTTTAATACCAAGTAGACGTTGTCGCCTACTTTGACTTCATTTTCAGGAATACGTTTGCCGTCTTTGTCCTCATAAAAACTCTCCAAAAATTCTGGCTCAGTATCCGGGAGAAGGCTTGTTACCGGAGTATTCACTGCGCTCAAATCCGTTTCTTTCCAATAATGCTCCAGAATTTTCACCCCACCATCGTATAGTATGGCCGGAGTGAGCCGGATATGGGTGGTCATCGGTTGTCCGTTGATGCCATTGAAATGGTTTTTGAAATACACACAATGCACATCATAAAGCTCCAACACGCGGGTTTTACTGTCTTGTGTGACAGGCGAAACGGTAATTTTGACCTTTTTAACCATGTCCATACCGATTGCCCAGGAAAAGAAGCTCTGGTCGGCAGTGGTTTCAAAGGTAATGTCAAACAGTGTTCCATTGGGCTTACCCATAGGCTTGCCGCTTTCATCTACCGAACGAGTAAATCTGAATTTGAAATCAAGGATGTTTATTTCTTTATCCTCTACGTACATTTTGGTGATTAGACTCATAGTATGATTAGATAAAAAAATGGTTTAATAGTGATTTTCGTAAATGTAAAAAAACTTTTTGTTAATACGGCTGCCTAGTAAAAGGTATAAATTAAAAATAGAAGTGGGCTAATTGATAAAAGGAATTGAAAAATACTCTTACCCATAACAGTTTAGGGCGCTTATAACGGGATAGGGGAGGTGCTGAAATGCTTCTGTCGGGAGCTACCTCGAAAAATTACGAACTCCTCAGAACAGTCGTTCGGCAATATATTGAATGCTTACCTTACATTCAAGGAAAAGTACAAAAAACCGCTATATATTGAGCCAATGAATGGAATCCCATCTTTTCAGGATACCTTTTCCTAGCTATTTTTACAGATCTTAACAAAATTCTGTATTAAACAAGAGTTAATGCACTTGCTCGGTATAACATAATTTTTATTTATTTGCAATAAGAAACTTACATCAGTGCTATTATAAAATATATTATACTTTTAATTCACAAAGTTATGTTACGTGCTTTGCCATTATTCCTTGTTACTCTGCTTTTTCCCCTATTATCCTTTGCCCAAGATGTGCAATGGGCTGCCAGAGTTTTAGATTATTCTTCCGAACATTCCCCAGGTGAGTTTAACGCCCAACAGGTGGTGGGCTGGCCTTCCGTATTGCCGGGAGGAGGAGTGAACCCAACGGCTTGGGTACCTAAGAGTGCCAAGCGTGAGGAGTTTATCAAAGTAGGTTTTGACAATCCGAAGCCTATCCGTCAAGTAGCAATTGCCGAGTCATATAATCCCAGTGCGGTATATCAGGTATTTCTCTATGATGAGAACGGCCAGGAGCATTTACTGGGGGAGACGTTCCGTCCTGCTCCTTTACAAGAAGAATCCAGGATGTTGAACATTTTTTTTAACGAAACCTCTTATGCCGTAGCGGCAGTCAAAGTGGTTTTGGATTGTAAAGCAGTGCCTGGTTTTGTAGGAATTGATGCCATTGCTATCTCTTCCTCCGACCAACCGGTAAAAGCCGAAGTTAATTTACGGGCCGATCTTAATCCCAACCTCTTAGTGGAACGTATGAGTAAGACCATTAATAGTGATTATAAAGAAGGGAACCCTTTGATATCACCCGATGGGAAAACCATGTATTTTACCCGGAGTTATCACCCTGGTAATATAGGCGGTGTGGATGACCCGGAAGATATCTGGTATTCAGAATGGAATGCAACCTCCGGACAGTGGGAGGAAGCCAAAAATATGGGAGCGCCTATCAATACGAATGGCCCGAATTTTATCAGTTCCCTGACACCTGATGGAGATGCCATGGTTGTTGTTTTGGGAAACCGTTATAAGAAAAACGGAAAGGTGGCACCGGGGGTATCGGTAAGTACACGCAATGCCGATGGCTCTTGGACTGCCCCGGAACAGATGATTATTCAGAATGAATCGCATTTGGGGCCCAAGGCAAATTTCTTTTTGGCCAATAACCGGAAAGTAATGGTGATGGCCATGGAGAGAACAGATACCCAAGGGGAAATGGATTTATATGTCAGCTTTTTAATGGAAAATGGCGTGTGGTCCAAACCCCGGAATTTAGGCCGCCAAGTGAATTCGGTTTTGAATGAGGTTTCTCCCTTCCTGGCTTCGGATGACAAAACCTTGTACTTCTCCTCCGAAGGCCATGGAGGTTTTGGAAAGCAGGATATATTTGTTTCCCGTAGGCTAGACGATACCTGGGAAAACTGGTCGGACCCCGAAAACCTGGGGCCAATCATTAACTCAGAGTTGGACGATATCTTCTTTAACACGCCTCCTTCCGGAAACTACTCGTACTATGCCAAAGAGCTGAACGAAAACAACTCGGATATTTTCAGAGTGGAAATGCCATTGATTCACAAACCGGATCCGGTGGTGGTAGTGAAAGGACAAGTTTTCAATTCCAAAACCAAAGAAGCCATTTTAGCAAAAATTATCTATGAACGCTTACCTTCCGGAGAAGAAGTAGGAACCGCTATTTCCGATACGGAAAATGGAAAGTACCAGATTGTATTACCGAAAGGGGAACAATATGGCTACCGGGCTGAGGCAGAAGGCTTTTTGGCCGTAAGTGAAAACATAGACCTGAAAAACTTGGGTAATTTCCAGGAAATCAATAAAAACCTTTACTTGGTGCCAATTGAAGTAGGAGCTACCGTGAGGGTGAATAATATTTTTTTCAATTTTGATGAGTATAAATTGAATGATACATCCATTCCCGAGTTAAACCGTTTGGTGAATACTCTGAATGAGCATCCGGAAATGAGAATAGAAATCTCCGGCCATACTGACAATGTAGGAGATGCGGAATACAATAAAAAGTTGTCTGAAAAGCGGGTGAATTCTGTCTTGCAGTTCTTGTTGGATCAAGGAATTGATAAATCAAGGTTAGAAGCTGTAGGTTTTGGAGAAGATAAGCCTCTTGTCAGCAACGATGATGAAGAAGAAGGAAGGGAAATTAATCGAAGGGTTGAATTTAGAATTTTAGAAAGTTCTTCTTTATAAGTATAAAAGGCAATTTTGTGAATTAAATATGGTCAGGTGGACCTTTTTAAGGTGTTGCTTGACCATGTTTTAACATGTATTGTCAAAGAAAAAACCTTTCTATTCCGCGGAGTAGAAAGGTTTTTTCTTTGACTTAAAAAGAGTTAGTCTATTCGGTGATTACAGCTAACTCTGCAATCCCTACTGAATGATGTCCTTCTATTGCACGGAGGGCTTTGAGTTTGATAAACCGGCCTTGAGTCGGTGTGAAATTTACGGTCTGTAGAATGGGGTTGTTGCGGATATTGCTGAACTCTCCTTGAGCCACTGCTTGCCCCCAACTTTTTCCGTCATTACTTACGTAAAAAGCATATTCTTGAATAAAACCGGAAATATACCGGGATTGCTTTGGCAAATAAGTAAACCCTTTTAAAGTATGGTTTTCACCCAAATCGATCACTATTTCCTGGGGAAAGGCTTGTTCCTTTTCCGATTCCCACCAGGTATTCGGGTCCGCATCGATCATCTTTGCTACCTCTTCTTTTTTGCCTTTAGGCGATTGCAAAACCTGCCAATGCTTAGGGCTGATGTCCAAGTGCTGTAAGGATATGCCGGATGATTGTCCCCCTTCAACGGCAATTGCTTTGAGGGTAGCAGGTTTGTCAACTAAAAATGGAGTGGTGTATTTGGGAGATGAACTATCCGGATCAGAACCGTCCAAAGTATAGTGAATACTCAAGCCTTCTTCAGCAGCCGCTAATGTGACATTTCCCTCTTTATCATGATGTATGGAAGGAGGAAGTAATAAAGCCGGAGCATTGTACAAGGAGAAAGTTGAAAGGAGCGGACAGGCTTTGGACGCCTGGATATTGAGCCGTATTTTACTTGCTGTAACGTTCGGCAAACGCAATATCCGTTTGTATCCAATAGTGGTTTCATCTGCAATTTGCTTCCATTCTTCACCTTCGAGTACTTCTAACGTGAACTTTTCAACCCGTTGACCTAATGCAATATACTCTTGAAGCAGTACCCGGTTAAATTCCGTAGGTGCCCCTAAATCTATGGTAACGGAAGCAGTCGTTACCTGGTCATCCGTAGTCCAATACGTTTGAGGGTTGCCATCGGTGAGATGTGATGCCTGGTACGCTTTGTCATTGCCTCGGACATTTGAAGCTTCCGCTGTTTTTTGTAAAGCCAGATCGGTTTCAAATACGGTTTTTAAGCGTTGGGCCATTTCAGTAATTCGCGCAGAGTCCTTTTCATGGATTTTACCACGTCTGTCTACCGGAAAGTTTAGTAATAGTAAACTGTTGCGGCCTACCGAATGGTAATAGATATCCAGCATTTCCGGCAAGGTTTTCACTTTGTGGTCTTCGTATTTATGGTAGTACCATCCCGGCCGGATAGAAACGTCCGCTTCAGCCGGAACCCAATGGGTACCATCTTCATGACCGGAGCGTAATTCTTTGTAATGAGGGTATCCGGGAAATACTTCATCGCCTCGGAGTAAACTCCAGTTGGTGGCATTGGCCCAACCTTCTTCATTTCCAACCCAGCGGCAACCAGGACCTCCATCGCTGAAGATCACCGCATTGGGTTGGAGTTCTTTTACCAGGCTAAATACGGAGTCCCATTGGTAATATGTTTTCCGGTCGATTTTGCGTTCTTCGTTGGCTCCGCCATAGTAACCAGTTCCTCCATTGGCTCCGTCAAACCATACTTCAAAAATATCTCCGTAATCAGTCAAAAGCTCTTTAAGTTGATTATGAAAATAGTCGAGATATTCCGGATTGCCGTATTGTGCATGGTTGCGGTCCCAAGGCGAAAGGTATACGCCTAATTTTAATCCGTATTCTTTACAAGCTTCTGCCAATTCCCGGATGACATCCCCCTTCCCGTCTTTCCAAGGGGTATTTTTTACGGAGTGTTCCGTATACTTTGATGGCCACAAACAAAAACCATCGTGGTGTTTTGCCGTAATGATGATGCCCCTCATGCCAGCTTCTTTAGCCGTTTTGGCCCACTGCCGGCAATCAAGTGCCGTAGGATTAAACTGCTCGGGGCTTTCCCCTCCCAGGCCCCATTCCATATCACTGAAGGTATTCATATTAAAATGAACAAACATATTCATTTCCATTTCTTGCCAGGCAATTTGTGCTTCGGAAGGGAGTGGCCCGTAGGGAGCAGGAGGGGGTGTTTTTTTGCAGGCGCTTAAGCCAATTAAGAGTAGTAGTGTTAATCTTACGAATAAGTGTGACGCTTTGCTTTTCATTGATATGCTTTTAATTTTTCATATATTTTTTTGAAGAATTATTAAATATAGTGAGAAGTATTATAAATCTATAAAGTATCGGTGAAAAGCAAATGAGCGTCTGATAAGTATTGAAACCGCATTCACTGAGGAATATCATACTTTTAAAAATGGATAGTGCCTTATTAAGGTACCTTGAATGAAAGAGTTTTCCCTAGACGATAAAAACCCTTAAAGACTGGCTTTAAGGGTTTTATACAAAAAACAAGGTGGGGTATTTTATTTATTCGTATAGCTTATTTTATAAATGAATGTATGCTCGTCCGGATGTACTCCTGGGTTTAAGAAGTGCAACACTGCATCATACGCTCCGGGTTCAAGCTGGGTTTCTAATGCCAAAGATGCTGACAAAGCCTTCTCTATCATTGCAATCCGTTCTTCCAAACCTTCCCTTCCCGTGAAAATGATGTAGTTGGGTAGTGCTTGCATGTCCGCAATTTCTTGTTGGAGTTTGTCGATTTTCTTGTCTTTCCACAAGGTGTATCCAACCACATTTTCCTGAATGTATTTTGGCTTCGGATAATCAAAGTTCTTATTATTGAAAATCCTGTTATTGATCTCCTCGTATTGTCCGGAAGGAGTTCCCAGGTAAAAGACAGGAATAAATTTAAATTCTCGGTAGGATTCTAAAATAAAGGCTTTCAGGTCTTCCTTTTGTGCCAAATAGCGGAGCGGCTCAATCCGGCCTTTTTTGGAATACGTTACGGATAAGGCGATGGCGACTCCGATGTTGAGCACCCAGAAGAAAATCCAACAACCTTTGATGAACCCTTGGCGAGTGAGCCAAAACTTGGAGCGTTGTACAAACTCCTGCCATCCGCAAGTCCCCAAAATAATAATGATCGGTAAAAGCGGAAGGATAAAGCGCTCTTGCTTATTGGGTACGATGGAGTGAAAAACGAAGAACACGATTGCGGCCATAAACATCATCGGCTCGATTTTCCATCCGCGAATAAATCCGTATACCAGGAAGATACTAACCGGAGGTACTAAAAAACCTACCACCGTGAGCACAAAACGATACGCCGGGGCAGAAACATAAGCATTGGCATGAGCCGAATTATACTCAAAATATTCCACGATAGAATGGAAGGGGTAATCAAAAAATGCCCAGTCTATACCTCCTTGAATCAAGGTGGCGACCAGTAAGTAGCCAATGGAAAACAATAGGCTTTCCAACCACTGTTTTCTGAAAAGCAAGACCAAACCCAGTCCGCCGGCAAACAAGATAGTATGGTACCTCAATACAAAGGCAAAACCAAACAAAGCCCCGGCAGCCAACCAAGTTTGCCATTGAAGTGTATTTTTTTTATTGGCTTTGAGAATGAGATAAAAACCCGCCAAATAAGGAGGGATACAGGTCATTTCCACCAGGTTTTTTACACTTAGGTAAGGCATAAACCAGATCAAAGAAAGAACCAAACCCACAATGCTTGCGCTCTTTTTATCACTTAGTAATTCGGTGATCTTATATCCATAGTACACGATGAGCACACTATAGGCCGCATGAATCAAACGAACAAGGGTCATTTTTACTTCCGGATTGGTAATACCGATTTGTTCCAGCCCTAAAAACAGTAGGTAGTGAAAGCCCGCATAAAACATACTGTGGAGTGGGGGGGCACCGGTTTCAAACCAGTGAGGTAAATGGTAGACCCAGTTTTGAGCCACGGTGATGACACAGAAATGATCATCATGAAAAGCGTAGCCTTTGGAAAAAAAGGCCGCCAGCAACCTGACCAGAAAAGCAATCCATAAGATGGTTTTGAAAGATTGCTTCTCCCAAAGAGTTTGGGTGTAAATTTGAATGGGCGTTGACATAGAGTGTGTAATTGAACTTACCTAACAAATGAGCGGCACAAAGATAGCCTTACGGCTTTACTTTTACTAAAAATATGTGAAGGAAGGGAACTTGTTTTTCAGGTGTTAAATTTTTAAATTATAAAAATTCTACTGGTTTATTACAGTCCCAACTTGATTGCCTTCTTAATTTTTCATCCCTAATCGCTAGCAATATGAATTTCACACCTAATTTTGAAAATGTCAAAGCTACCAAACCCAAAGGACAGAAATTTGACTCGGTAACAAAATACATGGCCGATGGAGATGATCTGGTGGTCTTTCATCCCGAACAAAGCATTGAAGAGGCGATGATGTTACTGCTAGGAAAGAACATGTCCGGAGGACCTGTCCTGGATGACCATGGAATATTGGTCGGTATGCTTTCGGAAAGAGATTGTATGCGGATTATTTTAGAAACGCCCTATCATAATTACCCCCCGGCAAAAGGAAAAGTAAGCGAGTATATGTCCAGAGAAGTCGTAACGGTTTCTTCTGAGAATGATATTTTTGATGTCGCCAACTTATTTATGAATACACATTACCGGAGGTTTCCGGTCTTAGATCAGGGTAGGGTAATCGGACAAGTAAGTATTAAAGACGTAATGCGCGCTATCAGTGATATTAAATCAACAACGTGGTAACCGGAAAGCTGTTTTTATCGACTTAACCGAAGCTCTGGATGTACCGGAGCTTTTATATCCGTTGCTTCTTGGTACTTTATATCTTCACTAACCTTTATCAGTTATTGGCTGTTTCTCGTGCCCACCCCGTTTTATTTGTCCTCATTCCCCACAAACACCTTATTACTTACCCCTAAACATAGTCTTTGACCATTAAGGGAAAATTTTCTATAATCTACCGGAAAGTTTTATATCTTCATCCTGTACTTTGACAATCTTACCTAAACTTTTATCATCATGATTAAAATTATTTTAATTAATAGTGTGGCCGTCTTTGCCTGTGCCTATTTGTTATCGGGTGTTTCCATAAAAAACTACTGGCAGGCATTATTAGCAGCGGTGGTGTTGGCGATTGCAAACACTATTATTAAACCGGTTTTAGACTTTATCGCCTTTCCAATCACTTGGCTGACTTTGGGACTGTTTAGTGTGGTAATTGATGCCATCATCCTCATGATTGTGGATTATATTATGCCTGGAATGAAAATTAAACATTTCGGATGGGCCATTTTGTTTGCTGTCATCTTATCCATTATCAATAGTCTTCTCTTTGCAATATTTTAAACGCGTATTACTGATGTTTACCAGGTTGATGGAATGGTTGAGAAACACTCAATCGGGCGCGTTTCCGATAGAGTGAAAGGGGAAGAGGGGGATAGAGTGTAAGAACAGTAAAGCCCAACAATAAACAAAGAGGTGAAATATCTTATTCCACCTCTTTGTTTATTCATTGACTACTACTCACTTTATAGAAAAAACTCATTTAAGAAAATTAGCCCAAAGTGAGTTTGAATCCCGGAATTATTTTTTTGAAGTTTTCTGTCAAAATCAATTCCGGTGAAATATTGATTCTTTTCAGGAGTTTTTTGGTGTATTGTAGTTTGAATGTAGACCCACTGAATTGTGGATTATCCGAATGAATCAACATTCCAACACCAAAGCTGTCTCCCGTTTTCTTGTCCAGGCTTTTCTTGCCTATGGAAGCTTCCACAAATGTAGCCGGTTGCAAGCTTCGCTGTTGGCCTTCCGCTTCATGGATTAAAGCTGTAGAGGAAATTCCTAAAGACCACTCATTAATAGCGTTGGCTGCTTGGTTTTCAGTTTGGATACTGAAGGCTATGTTGGCTTGTGGGCCAAATTGACTTCCGATGAGTTCTGTTCCCAACCCAAGGTTTACCACAAAATTCTTTTTTGCTGGCATTTGACTGGCTGTATGTCCAAACATCTCTTGAGATGAAGTTGTTGAGAGTTCTTTTTCCGGACTCCAGGTGGTCGAAAACAATTCGTAACCGAAGATGGTATACGAAAGTTGATGAGTGGCAACTTCTGAAGTGTTATGAGTTGTGTGAAGAAGTTGATTTTTTACCGGATTGGAGTTTTGTACCAAATTGACCAATTCGAGTCTGGGTATATAGTGATCCGAAGAAGTAGTTTGTTTGGTATACTCTACGGACTGCATCTCAGTAGCCAAAGGAGGCGCGGATGAGGAAAGAGTACCGCTCATCACCTGCAATTGCATGTTTGGCACCGGGTTATTATTTTCGGAATAAGAGACCGAAGGAGGTGCTTGTTCAGGCATAAAATCGGCTTTCCAATGATCAACCGCCTTGAAAACGGTCAAACTCGCCACAAACAATAAAGAGATGGAGGCCGCCACGCTCAAATAGTGTGTCCAGATAAAGCCTCCTCCTTTCTTGGGTTGTTTGAGCTGGGCCTGAATACGCTGGAAACTTGCCTCCGGCTCCCAGTTCAGTTGAGGGGGGGCACTATCCAGGTTTTCAATTTGCTCTCTGAACAATCTATCCAGTTCTTCATCTTTCATGGTGTATACCGTTTTTAATTAACAGTTTCTTGAGCATGGCCCGGGCCTTGCTTAATTGTGATTTTGAAGTATTGATGCTGATATTCAGTTGCTCAGCAATTTCTTTATGTGAATATCCTTCTATAGCGTAGAGGTTAAATACGGTGCGGTACCCTGTGGGTAGCTTTAGTACTAATGCATAAATTTCTTCTGCGGCAAGGTTACTATCCGTATAGGTTTGGGCTTCGATTTGTTCTGCGTTGCTTTCTGCTACCAAGTTAAAATTATTGCGCTTACGCAAAAGCATTAAAGACTCATTGACCATGATTCTCTTCACCCAGCCTTCAAAACTTTTCCCTCCTCTGTATTCAAACTTATCCAAATGTTGAAATACCTTGACAAATCCGCTGATCAACACCTCCTCCGCATCCAGTTCATTTTTGGTGTACCGGAAGCAAAGCCGAAGCATCTTCGGGGCATATTTCTCATAGAGAAGCTTCTGGGCTTCACTGTCGTTTTTCCTGCAACAGGTTATGAGTTGTTGATCATCCAAAAGTAACCTTGTTTCGATAGCGTTTTTATTTTTATGAATGTGTGTATTGAGAATGAGGTTGCCTGAGATAGGAAAAATTTTCATTGCCTACTTTGAGCCTTGGGGGTAAAGCTACTACAATTAAGGTAAAACGGAGGTTAAATGCCTGTTAAAAGGAATTAAAATTTCTTAAAATTTGCACAAATCCTTTACGTGTTTTATTCGCAAAATATGGGAGGGAATCTATCCGGTATGCTTTATTCTATGGGGGCTTTAGCCTCCCAACCTAACCTCATGCCCGGCTTTCCCGTTATTTGAGGAAAATAGGAATGCTTCTTCACCTATTTTTGAAAAAAGAGTTATAACTTGGTAGTCAAGTCAAATTAAAGAGAAATAAAAACAAGTACTATGAAACCTTCCAATAGAAAAAAGCGGATACAACTCACCAATGTGCATTCATCGGCATGGGAGCATCCGGCTGACAGGGTTGCTTTAAAGTCGCTGCGAAAAGTGCCCGGTTTGGATGTCGTCATCCGGACTGTATTTGGAGCTACGTCCGAAAAATCATTGCGACTTTTAACTTTGGCTTCAGCTGTGCGGGTGAGTGATAAGCAGTTTTCCCGTATTCATACTTTATATCAAGAGGCTTGTGAAGTGTTGGATGTGAAGGAGGTGCCTGAATTATATGTATCACAAAGCCCGCTTTTGAATGCCGGAGCTATTGGAATGGACAAGCCCTTTATTACGCTTAATTCCAGTATGTTGGATACCATGGATGATAATGAGATCATTACGGTATTAGGGCATGAATTAGGGCATATTCTCAGTGGGCACGTTCTGTATAAAACGCTCTTGCAAATTTTACTTTCTGTGTCCACCATCGCATTCAATATTCCATTAGGCGGGGTAGCCATTTATAGTATTATAGCGGCCCTAAGAGAATGGGACCGGAAAAGTGAACTCAGTGCCGACCGGGCAGGATTGTTGGTCTCCCAAGACCCGGAAGCTTCCATTCATTTGCTGATGAAAATGTCGGGAGGTGGCCGCCTGCAAGAAATGAATTTGGGCGAGTTTATGAAACAAGCCGAAGAGTACAATAATTTGAAATCTTTGGGTGATAATATCCACAAGATTATGAATTTGCTATGGAAAACCCACCCGTTCCCGGTGATTCGTTTGTTGGAGTTAATGAATTGGATACGCTCCGGTGAATACGATGCTATTTTAGCCGGTAATTATCCTACCGAAGGTTCCGAATTCAAAGAGGATATGCGCCAGGCTGCCAGTGGTTATGCCACGGACTTTAAAAGTACCTTTAGCCCGATACTCGATGATATAAAAGATTCGGCCGGTACGGCATCCAAAAAAGCAAAGGACTTTTTTGATGAATTCTTAAAAAAAGGGTAAATCAACTTTTACCTAAGAAAGGCAGTAAAGTCATAAAAGAAGCACTTATCATTTTCGGTGAGTGCTTTTTAATTGCCTGAAAGAACATTCTTCTTGTGAAGTATTTATTGAAGTACAAAATCTTCATTTTCGTACAGAATGATCCATAACTTTTAAAAGTGCGTTTGAACTATATAATCACTTACAGATTCATCAAAAGGCATAACCAATCGCCACCACTAGAAGACTACATGCATCAAAATACTAATTCCATGAATAAGCCGAAAACCAGGTTCCCAGCAATGAAAAATGAAAAGGCAAGTTTTATTTTATGCTGTTCGTTTTTGCTTACTTTTTTGACTTCTGCCTTTATAGACGTCCAAGGACAGTCCAAATCAACTTACCAAGTAATCAAAAAGACAGATGTAAAAGCATTAAATGAGCTTCGGAAAAGTAGCCGTAAAACGCATAAGAGTAATTTGAAAAAAGCCCTGAAAATGGCTGGGCAAAAAGGATGGCCATTGATTCGCTTATCCGGCACGGGGCAGTTGATTCGTCTCCGGGGGGTTACCGAAACAGGAATGCCGGTATATCATATTACCAATAATGAAATAGCCGCAAAAACCATCAATACGGATCAGGTATGGGAAGGAGGTGATTTGGGTTTACAACTATCAGGGCAATCCATGCCTGACGAAAGCTTGGGAATATGGGAAGTAGGGGCCACCTTGCGCTTGAGCCATGTGGAGTTTGGCGGGAGAGTACATCATAAGGATGGTAATAACCCTGAAGATAATGAGGGCTCCAGAGATCACGCAACTCATGTGGCAGGGACCTTGATCGGGCAAGGAATTAACAGTAGCGCGAGAGGAATGGCTCACAAGGCAGAATTATCATACTTTGATTCGGACAATGATTTGGCCGAAATGGCCGATGCTGCCACTTCAGGCATGTTAGTATCCAATCACTCTTATGGTTTTGCTACTGGCTGGGAGTATGACTTTTTTGGCGATGGGCGATGGGTTTGGTTGGGAGATCCTTCGGTAAATACCGAAGAAGACTGGCGCTTTGGTTTTTATGACAACGAAGCGGCTAATTGGGACCAGGTGGCCTTTGAAGCGCCCTATTACACAATTGTAAAAGCCGCTGGCAACCACCGTAATAATTCAGGCCCTTCCTCCGGTGAGGCTTATTGGGTTTATACCTCCGGTGGTGACACCACCTTGTCCACCGTGAACCGCTTGCCTGACGGAGGAATCAATGGGTATGATTGTTTATCAGATGCTGCATTGGCCAAAAATGTAATTTCTGTGGGAGCCGTACATGGCATCCCCAATACTTATTCAAAACCCTCGGATGTAATAATGACCGGCTTTAGTTCTTGGGGGCCTACGGATGACGGGCGCATCAAACCGGATTTGGTAGCACAAGGGTATCAGGTGTTGTCCAGCGCATCACAAGCCGACAATGCTTATAAATACTTGAGTGGAACTTCCATGGCAGCCCCGACTGTAGCGGGTTCTGTTTATTTACTTCAAGAGCATTATTATAATCATTTTGGCAATTTTATGAAATCTGCCACCGTACGGGGTGTATTAATTCACACTGCGGAAGAAACAGGAACGCAACCCGGACCCGATTATCAATATGGCTGGGGCCTGATGAATACGGCTGCAGCGGCAGAAGTTATCAGCGGATCGGGTTCTGAGACATTGATACAGGAAAAAACTTTGGAAAATCAGCGGACAGAGCAGATTACCATATATGCTTCAGGGAATGAGCCATTGATGGCAACACTTTGTTGGACCGACCCTCAGGGGAATCCCGTAAGTAAATCGCTGGATCCCCAAACGATTATGCTGGTGAATGATCTGGATATCAAAATTGAGCGAAATGGCACTCCATACCGGCCTTGGGTACTGGACCCCGCCAACCCCTCTACAGCCGCAACAAGAGGAAACAACATTCGCGATAATGTGGAGAAAGTATTGGTGGAAAATCCGGAAGCGGGTTTGTATACCCTTACCATTTCCCATAAAGGCTCGTTGCAAAACGGTAAACAAGCTTATTCGCTGATTGTTTCGGGAGTTATCAGCCAGGCAGTGGATGCGAAAATTGAAAAAATATATGCGGAAACCGATCCTTGTAATTATTCGGATGCGACTCCTGTAAAAGTGCTGGTGAGCAATAACGGGCGCAATGATTTGCAAAATCTGAAAGTCTCTTACCAAGTGCGGGATGATAAGAATACCTTACTGCTAGACGGGAATCAAACGATTAGTGATTTGTCTGCCGGAAGTGAAACCTTGATCCATTTCTCGGCCGACTTTCTTGAGAAAAGCATTTGTTTTATTACGGCTGTAGTGACGGTGGCCGGAGATGAAAACAGTGAAAATAACGTACTGCTCAAAGAATTTAAAAACCCTAAAGTTTATTTAAACGGACAGGCCTATCAGCAAGATCTGGAATCGGTTGATGCGCTTTCGAACTGGATTTCTTTGAATAGTAATGCCGATGTGGATGTAAATAACACCCCTCATACCTGGAACTATATCCCTAATGGTCCCAATGCCCGTTCAGGAGAAAGTTACTACTCGTATTATGGGTCGGGAACAAACCAAGCAGCGAATGACTGGTTTATTACGGGTTGTTTTTACTTGGAAAAGGGGCGGGTGTACCGGATGAACTTCTGGCAAAAACAGCAAATAGCCGGAAATACCCAACGAGTAGAGGTCTTTGTGGGGAAAGCCCAGTCGTCCAATTTTATGACCCAAAAAATCTTTGCCTATTCGGGTCAACCCGGAACGGCTTATGAGTATCAACAAACGCAATTTTCGGTGGCAGAATCCGGAACGTATTATTTGGGGTGGAAGGCACTCAGTCCGGCAAATCAAAACAATTATTATATTGATGATATTGAAATAGGGGAGGCTTTCGGGCGCGATTTGGCAGTGGTAGATATCCAGCCGTTATTAGGTTCTTGCGACTTTAACGAAGAAACACCTGTAGAAATCAAAATTTCCAATGTAGGTACTACGGATGTGCAAAATGCTACCTTATTTTATTCTTATCTCTCGGCAAGTGGAAATGAAGTAACCGGCAGCACCCCGGTGGGCGAGTTGACCAACGGACAGGTGAAATCGCTGGTAGTGGATGGAAACTTTGCCAAGTTGGTTAATGCAATCGACTTTAAAGTGATTGTACAATTAGAAGGTGAGGAAAATACTGAAAATGATACCCTTTCCATTACTTTTCCTGCCCGGTTTAATTTTGGAGAGGATGATATTTACAAAGATGATTTTGAAGATAATGCCACATTTGGCAACTGGCAAACGGAAGATGCCAATCAAGATGGAATCACATGGGAGTTCATTGATCCCTCTGTTGGAGTGCCAAGTTTTGCTCACTCAGGTTCGGGTTTTGTTGCCTTGGAAGGGAACGGAAGTCAAGCTGCAGACGACTGGTTGTATTCTACGTGTTTGTATTTGAGACCCAATACCAATTATGCAATGACTTTCTACCACCGGGTGGCCATGGCTGACAGTCCTGCAAAGCTGGAAATAAAACTAGGTTCGTCACAAGAGGCTGTAAATATGACCAAGTCATTGAAAACCATGGAAAACCTTTCCGGTACAGAGTATAGATTAGCCTCAGTGGTTTTTTCTGTAGAAGAAGAAGGCGTTTATTATTTGGGGTTGCATAGTTATTCGGAGGCGAACCAGGCAACTTTGTTGTTGTTGGATGATATTCAGATTGGCCTTTTGGAAGCTCTGGGAGACGAGGGGGAACAGCCGGATGAAGCCCGCTTGATACTTTATCCCAACCCTACTCAAGGGTCTTACTCGGTGGAATTAAACAATGCATTTATCGGAACCGTCAAAATGAATATCCGGAATTCCGTAGGAAGCCTGGTAAAATCAATGCAAATAGACAAACGCACCGAGCGATTGGAGGTAAGCGGTTTAGATTTAAGCACGGAAGCCAGTGGCTTGTATTTGATTGAATTTCAAATGGGGGCTCAACGGGTTGTGAAAAGAATAATCAAAAAATAGATATTGGCCTTTTCGGTAAAATTTTCGAATGCAAAAAAGCCTTCAGACCTGAAGGCTTTTTGTTTATTTCCTTTATAAATCATAATTCACCCGGCTCTGGATACTGCGGCCTAAGGTGATTTCATCTGTAAATTCCAGCTCGCTGCCGATCGGTACCCCCCGGGCAATGGTAGAAACTTTGACCTTGTATTCTTTTAATTTTTTTCCGATGTAGTAGGCCGTCGTGTCTCCTTCCATGGTAGAAGGCAAAGCCATGATAATTTCTTTAACCTGCCCTGCCGCTTCATGGACCCTTTCAATCAATGCTTCAATATTCAAATCTTTAGGGCTTACTCCTTCAATAGGAGAGATAATGCCCCCCAATACATGAAACATGCCCCGGTATTGAGCCGTGTTATCAATGGCAATAACATCGCGGATATCTTCCACTACGCAAATCACCGACTGATCGCGGTGCTCTTTCCCACAGCTACATTCCTCCGTATCTCCTATCATATAGCAAGTTTTACAAGCCTTGATTTCCTTGCGAAGCTTTAACAAAGAGTCAGTCAGTAAACTAGTACTTTGTTCCTCTTGCTTTAGCAAGTGCAAAACCAGACGCAAAGCGGTTTTTTTTCCGATACCTGGCAGTTTCGCAATTTCTTCTACGGCATTTTCAATTAACTTTGATTGAAAGTTCATAGGTATTGTCTCTGAAAGTCGTATTTCACTAATGTTCCTTTGGCATAACAACCTGTAAATAAAATCCAGGCTTGTGTTTGCTGTTTGAATCTTCAAAGGTAACAAAATTGAGATGTAAGTTTTCAATTATCCATCGTCTCCCGGTAGAATATTTTGGATTTCCTTTTACAGAAGATCTTTTCTAAACATTGTTAATAAGTTCTATCCGGAAAGTTATTAACTTTGAAATTGCCGTAGGAATAATCACATTTGCAAATAATGCTTTTATCTGTTTTTGGCGGCCTGCTTAATTTTAGTATTATTGCTAATGATAAGACTAAAATTCATGTGGCCTTCATCAGTATATCTCTTAAATATTTGATTTTCAAAAGCTGTGAGCGCATATTAGGGGAGGGAATTTACATGATCATATGGGTAAGCACTGGAAATACCTGGGGATACTAATTTATCTTGTTTGCAGTAATTTGGTTTGGGGACAACAGATCGATCAGCAAACTAAATTCACCAATTATTCTACTTCTAACGGCCTGTCCAATGCCAATATCAATGCTATTAGTGAGGATACTATGGGGTTTATATGGCTGGCGACTGAGGATGGATTAAACCGCTTTAATGGGAATAGCTTCAGGAAGTATGTTCATGACCGGAGTGATTCTTTGAGTTTGCCTTCCAATGTGGTATACAAAGTTTATCATGACAGCCGGCACAGGATGTGGGTAGGAACTTTGGAGGGCTTATCCTTATACAATCCTGAAGTAGATGGGTTTATCACCATTCCGGACATCGATCCGCAACCGGGCGTCAGGGATATTTACGAAGACCAAAACGGACTTTTGTGGTTGTTTTGTGACTCTGGAGGCACTTTCCGCTTTGACCCTCTCAGCGGTGAAGTCTTGCATGTGGTTTTATCGGAAGTTACCGGAGCCTTTGTGCACGCCTTTCTGCAAGATGCTAACGGGAACTATTGGTTTGGCACGGAAAAAAAAGGTATTTACATCTACAACCGGAATTTGGAGCTCATCCGGCATTTGCATCTCAAAGGTGGAAAAAATGACTGTTTACCAGACAACCAAATCAGAACTTTATATTTGGATGAGGAGTCCAACATCTGGTTAGGAACGGGAAGTCACGGAGTGTTAAAATATACCCCTGCTGAAAACCGCTTTTCCTCTTTACCTCCTTTTTTACCTCTGGATATCACACAAGTAAATGATTTTGTGCAAGATGCTCAGAAAAATATCTGGATTGGAACGAACAACGGGTTGTATCGATATAACACTGTAGAAAATACCTTGTCTGCTTTTCCCAGCGACTATCAAGTAGGTCAACTAAGCTCTAATATAATCAATGACCTGCATTTGGATCAATACGAAAATTTGTGGATCGGTACGAAAATCACAGGCGTGGATTTGTTGCCCCTCCATGCCCAGGTTTTTCAGAATTATACGTTTAATCCCTACTCCTCAAACTCATTGAGTTATGCTTCCGTTTTGGCCTTTGCTCAAGAAGGGAACCAAGGGCTATGGATTGGAACTGACGGAGGGGGGGTGAATTTTTTCGATGGGGAAAAATATACGCATTTCCGGCATCAGGTTCACGATTCTACAAGTTTAAGCGGAGACAATGTACTATCCCTTTTGAAAGATCGAAGAGGGCGTTTGTGGGTCGGTACCTATCAAGGAGGTTTGAATGTCTACCAAGATGGAAAATTTACCCGGTTTAAACACGATCCGGTAGACTCCACATCACTGGCCAGTGATGTGATTTGGGTCTTATACGAAGATTCCAAAGGAAGTATTTGGGTAGGAATGGATGGGGGAGGAATAGATGTATTGGACCCTGAAACTTTGCAGTTTCATAATCTTGGCAAAAGCTCCAACAAAAAGAACTATATACGAAGTGTACGTGCAATTATCGAAGGACAACAGGGCTATCTCTGGGTTGGGGCTTTAAGTGGGCTATACCATATTTCATTGGATGACCGTGTACTTACGCGCTTACAACCGGAACGGCTGCACCCGGAGTTGGAAAAGAACATGATACTTAGCATTTTGCCAGACTCTGTAGGGAGCCTGTGGGTAGGAACGTATGGAGAAGGCTTATATCATTACTTCCCTGCTCAGGACAGTGTCTATCTAATCAATCAAAATTCGGGCTTGCTATCTAATATCATTTACACAATCCAAAAAGATGCTCAGGGATACCTTTGGGTTTCTTCAGACAAAGGCTTGTCATGGATTGATCCGAGTACAGGGAAAATCGCGAATTTTACAACACAAGACGGGCTGGGAGAAGACTATTTTAATATGAATGCCAGTTTTACGGACAATACAGGACAAATGTATTTTGGAAACAGAAGCGGGTTTGTGGTATTTGATCCGGCAGCTATTCAAATTACCCGTAGGCCAGTCAAAGTGTTATTCAGTGATTTTTGGCTAGCCAATCAAAAAGTATTACCGGGCAGGCATCCGGCCTTTGAGAAGCATATCGCTTATACGAAGCAATTGTCCTTGAATTACAAAGATAATATGTTTTCCATAGGCTATGAAGGAATCAATTTTGTACAGAAGTCAGCTTTAACTTATGAATACAAATTGGAGGGGTTTGATGAGAAATGGCAATACGCAGGCAACCAACAAATGGCCACCTATACTAATTTGGACCCGGGCACCTACGTATTTAAAGTAAGAGCCGTGTCTCCCTCTATTCAAAAACCACAAGTAGCGCAAGTAGGTATTGTCATCCGGCCACCTTGGTGGGGCACATGGTGGTTTAGAGTGCTATTACTTACAGTATTGTTGTTGGGTTTGTTGTCCTTTTATAAATTGCGAATGCGCCTGTTAAAACAACAAAACCAATGGCTGGAAGAGAAAGTAGAAAGCCGTACGGCTGAAATACAAGCAAAAAACCAGGAGATTGTCCGGCAGTCGTTGGAGTTAATGGAAAAAAATGAGGAAATTCTGGCTTTGAATGCCCACCTGGAAGACTTAGTGCAAAAGAGAACTTTTGAGTTGAACCGCGCAAATAAGGAATTGAGAGATATCAACAATGAACTGGAAATCTTCCTTTACCGCTCTTCTCATGACTTTCGCAGGCCACTGAGCACCATTATGGGGCTTAAAGCACTGGCCGATGTCTATTTGAATGATCAAGCTCTGTCTAAGGAGATTTTTGACAAGATCAATTATACCGCCATCAACATGGACAATATGTTGCAGAAGTTGTTGATGGTTCATGAAGTGACATTGCAATCCGATTTCAACCATGAAATTAGCCTCAAACGGGTGGTTGAAGAAATCATCCAGGATTTGCAAAAAAAATTGAAGCGGCATGAAGCAGACATTCGGTTGGACATTCCCGAGGGAGCATGCTTCCTTTCGAACAAATACATTGTAAAAATTATCTTGAAAAATATTATCGAAAATGCCCTTACCTTTACGCAAATTGTGCGTCAACAGGCTAGTATTTATATTTCGATGAACAATGGGGATGGCTACATCAATCTTTCGTTTGAAGACAATGGCATTGGCATCCACCAACAGGTTTTACCTCATATTTTTGAAATGTATTACCGGGGCACGGATAAAAGTCCGGGCAATGGCTTGGGATTATATGTGGTACAAAAGGGAGTGGATAAGCTGAACGGTAAAATACAAGTGGTCAGTGAGTATGGAAAGGGCAGCTGTTTTAAAGTGTTTATCCCCATGGTATAAGCCTTTGACGGTCTTTGAAAATGATTTTCTTAACAGTTGATATTGCTGTTTATTTACTCCCTGACTATATGCCTATAGGCACTAACGATTACTTTCCCCTGTGATAATCCCTTCTGAAAAAGAATTTAAATTTGTTGAACAAGGCAGTTTTTAGTATCTACGCAAGATTTTTGGCGTTTTGCCTAGACGCAACAGACGAAAAACTATTTTGGTCAAATAATTCATTAGAAATGAAAATTTACAACACATTTAAAGTCTTGTTTTTAGCTTGGGGAATTCCCTTGATGGCTTATGCCCAGGCGAATTCCCGTTGGCAACAGCGGGTCGAGTATCAAATGGAGATTGACTTCGATGTTCAAAAGCACCAATTTAAAGGAGAGCAAAAACTGACTTATTTTAACAATTCTCCGGACACCTTGCACAAAGTGTTTTATCATTTGTATTTCAATGCCTTTCAACCCGGGAGTATGATGGATGTACGGTCCCGTACAATTGCCGACCCTGACAGACGGGTGCAAGACCGGATCTACCATTTGAAAAGTGATGAAATTGGTTACCATAACGTTCGGAAACTGACACAAAATGGGAAAGTACTTCAGTTTTCAACAGAAGGTACCACGTTGGAAGTGACCTTGGCAGAGCCTGTTTTACCAGGAAAAAAAGTCGTGTTTGAAATGAGTTTTGAAAGTCAGGTGCCTGTACAAATCAGACGTTCCGGACGGATGAACAAAGAAGGAATTGACTATACGATGACCCAGTGGTTTCCCAAAATGGCCGAATACGATTACCAAGGGTGGCATGCAGACCCCTATATCGGAAGGGAATTTCATGGGGTTTGGGGCGACTTTGATGTGAAGATCAATATTGATTCCTCTTATGTGTTGGGAGGAACAGGGGTTTTGCAAAATCCGCAAGAAGTAGGACACGGCTATCAAATGCCTTTTAAGAAGTTGAAAAGACCGGCTTCTCAAAAGTTAACCTGGCATTTTGCCGCGAAAAATGTGCACGATTTTGCCTGGGCGGCTGATCCCGATTACCAACATGTCAAATACAAAGTAGAAGGTGGGCCGGAGTTGCACTTCTTGTATCAAGAGGATTCTTTAACCAAAAGCTGGAAGAAGTTTCCGGAATATATGGGGCGTTTTTTCCAGTTAATGGGTGAGCGCTTTGGCAAGTATCCTTATGCCCAATATTCCTTTATTCAAGGTGGTGACGGAGGCATGGAATACCCTATGTGTACCATGATTACCGGTCATCGCAAATTGGAAAGCTTGGTAGGGGTAGGGGTACACGAAGGCGCCCACAGTTGGTTTCAGGGAATGTTGGCGACTAACGAAGCGCTGTACCCTTGGATGGACGAAGGCTTTACCAGCTTTGGAGAAGCTTATGTGATGGACAAATTGTTCAAACGGAATTTGCCTAACCCTTATTTCAAAAGCTATTTAGGGTATTTCCGGATGATTGAATTGGACATTCAAGAGCCGATGTCTACCCATGCAGATTTTTATAAGAAAAATGCTACGTATGGGATCACCTCTTATAACAAAGGAGCGGTATTTTTGGCTCAATTGGAATACGTAATAGGAAAAGAAGCTTTTGATAAAGGAATGCTTCGCTATTTCTATGAGTGGCGTTTTAAACACCCAAATATCAATGACTTTATCCGGGTGATGGAGAAAGAATCAGGCTTGGAATTGGATTGGTACAAAGAGCAATTTGTCAATAGTACCAATACCATTGATTATGCTATCAAATCAGTGATGGACAATGAAGGAAACAAGACCCTGGTGAGCTTGGAAAGAGCAGGTGAGATGCCTATGCCTTTGGATATTGTGGTGACTTTGAAAAATGGTAAAAGAGAATATTACTATATCCCTCTGCGGATCATGCGGGGTGAAAAGCAGGAAACCTTATTCAACATGGAGAGAGTGCTCAAACCGGATTGGCCATGGACGTATCCTGAATATAACCTGAGCCTGCCCTATAGCTTAAGTGAAATAGAAAGCATCGTGATAGACCCAACGTATCGCTTAGCGGACTTCAACAGGACTAACAATGTTTATCCGCTGGAGAATAATTCTGTGAAGTTTTATGATGTTTCCGGAGAAGAAGTGAAGCCCTAAAATACCATTGAGTAAATAAAAAAGGAATAAGGCCTGCGCCATCGGTGCAAGGCCTTATTTTTTGGAATATCAGGCAGATAAACCATAATTGATTTTCGTACTATACGCCCTTAAATAAGTCTCCATGGTTGCGGAAGTGTACAAAGGGTTGCCAATGGGTTTTAATACCTCGGCAGTATTGTTGGCCGCGCTGTTTACCAATTCTGATATCGGAATAGCATTCATGGATTCAGGGGCATAGGGTTTAAGCCATTTGGTAATAGAGCGTAAATTTCGGGTTTGCTGGCTGAGCCAATCACAATGGGCCTCTTTGGGCAGTATGACAGGCATCCTGGGGTTGATGACCTCAATACGATAGTTAGACGGAACGGAAATAATACTGAAGCTGTGTAGGATTTTTCCGGTCATAGGGCTGCGCCAGGTATCCCACAGTCCGGCCATCGCCAGCAAACTGTGGTCCTGAATATAAATGAAATACGGTTGTTTTTGTCCGCTTCCGGTATATTTCCATTCGAAATACCCGTTGGTCAGTACCAGGCAACGTTGCCGCCGGATAGGCATCTTAAAGGAAGCCTTTTCAGTAATGGTTTCGGCCCGGGCATTGATAGTATGTTGCGCAATACGAGGATCTTTGGCCCAATGGGGAATCAACCCCCAACGCATAAACTGCAGCCGCTTAGGTGATAAATTGGTGATGACGGGCAAGTGATACCCGGGAGCTGCATTATAACATGGGCTTACATTGGAATCTACTCTCACGGCAAATTCTTTTTCGATTTGCTCTTTGTCGGATAGTATAGCGTATCTGCCACACATGGTTTTTAGTCTTTTAAATTAAAAAAATGAGGGTTGATACTATGGATTAATGGATAATTGGTTTTAGTATCAAATTCTATGTTGAAGATACAATAGCAGATCGTAAGGGATTTACGACATGAAATGTTGAGAGATTTTTTTTCAAAAAAAGTAAAAAAACGGAGAGAACTCTCCGAACTGAGATGTGTGAACATGGTTAGGGGAGAGAGGCTGAGCTCAGGGAGCAGAGGTGGGAGAAATAAAAAAGGTGAGCCGGAAAGCTCACCTTTTCGGTATTTTAGTTACCGAAAGTTTTTTTGTACTGTTCAATTCCTTCATTTAAAATCTGGATGGCCACTTCACGGCTTTGAATTTCTTCTACGACTACCGTTTTGTTCTCCAGCTTTTTGTAATCCTCAAAGAAGTTTTTCAACTCTCTTCGAAAGTGGGTCGGCATTTCAGAGACATCTTTGATATGTGATACACTCATATCCGTATCCGCTACAGCGATAATCTTATCATCGGCATCACCTCCGTCTTGCATCCTCATTACCCCGATGATACGGGAAGGGATAATACAGAAAGGCTCAAGCGAGATTTGAGAAAGGACCAAAATATCCAAAGGATCATTATCCTCTCCTAAGGTTTGAGGAATGAAGCCATAGTTATGAGGATAGTAGTGAGCGGAATATAATACTCTGTCCAATTTCAGAATCCCGTTCTCTTTGTCCAACTCGTACTTCGCCCGCGAACCTTTAGGGATTTCAATAATACCGTTTACGATTTCTGGAGCCTTGTCCCCGGTTGGAATATCATGCCAAGGATTATATTTCATCGTTTATCGTTTTAAATTAGATTTTACATACCCGGCAAAAATAGAAGATGCAATGGCATTGCCCATACTAAATCCGAATTATTTTGCTCCTTTTTGCAAAGATTAAGTTTGTCCCGACAAGGAAGATGCTGCTATTTCCTACCGGATCAATAGCTTGTGCTACCTTTATATACCCTGGATTTATCGAGAGATACGACTTGCCCTTTGAAGGAAAAACGCCCCCCGAAGCTGCCTCGGACGGTTGATGTGGCATTGCCATTGGGCATTACACTCATGCCAATGGTTAAAAATCCCGAAGAGGCTCCCGATATGCGGAGGTCTACGGCAATAGAGTTTTTTAATTCCTTGATTTCTATATGATTGACCCGCCCCTCTAAAGTCACTCCTCCTATGCCATTCCAACCGACAATGCCGTCAAAGGCAAACTGAATCACGGCATTGGCAGAGTCCACCGATATAAAATTAGTGGCAGAATTCATAGGATAACTGTTGCTATAGCGGTCGTAGAGTGTATGGGCTTCTAATGCAAACTTTTTTTGCCGTAGCATTTCCAGCATTTCTTGCTTCCGCTCTTGCATCTCCTTTTGTTTTTGTTCTTTTGCTTCGCGTTTGGTGATCTCTTTTCCTACATAGTCGTACTGTTTCTTAGCGCAGCCTAAGAGCAATCCCATTAAGCCCAAAAGCAAAAGTAGTTGGCTGAGTTTCATCGTTTTTGAAGTTTAATCTGAGTTATTAATAAGAGAATGATTGGGTTCTGTTTCAGGAAACTATTGCTGGTTATACAAAGTGAACTTTGCTCCCTTTTAGGGGTCTTGTAGCTCGTAAACTTTTTGCCCTTCTGTAAGCCATATCCCCCATAGCCTGTCATAGGCATGTACCTTTCTAGTAGGATGACCCTGTTTGTCTTCAATAGGTTGGTGTTGATTCACCCATTCAAATATCCCTCCATACAAGTTAAAGACCTTTTGGTAGCCCTGTTGACGAAGCTTTTGAGCGATTTTTTCACTGCGGTAACCCACCGAACAGTAGACAATAATAGCCTGCTCTTTGGGCAGATCTTGTATGACTTGCGGAGTAAAGGCATCATATCCCACCCACTTTGCCCCGGGAAGGTGGCTGACTTCAAATTCATCTCTCGTCCGGCTATCCAGAAAAGTCACCTCCCTGAGTGCCCGAGCTTCCCGTACACTTATTTCCGGCACACGGTGTTCAAGCAACTGGTCCAACATAAAGGCATATGCCTGCCGCTGTACTCTTTGTGCATATCCCAACGTCACCAGCCCCAGGGCCAATAGCAATAGGAAAATCCTTTTTTGTATGACAAGCATCTGTAAGTTGAATCTTGGGTATGACAGTATAACAAATCTTTAGGAGTTGTGAATCATTTTTTTCCACAATCAAAATTAGAAAAGGAACTGTTATTGAAGTGAATTAACCTTTTTCTTTTTCCTGAAAATGTTTCAAAAACGCCTCCTCTGTGTTACTTTTTGAAAAGACTAGCCAAAGCTATTGTTTTCAAAAAGTGCCTTGATGAACCGATTTTGACTCCATTTTCGATCAAAAACTATAAGTTGAAACCACTTCATTTTCTAAAAATCAGGGCCAAGCAAAGGGTTCTTTGCAAAAAAAACAGGATAACTGTCACATGGGTTTTGGCAGAGTCCAATGGAACCTCAATATAATGTAATATTACCACTTTTCATCATAGACATCATACCTTTCGGAGTACTGTTGGTGAGTTTCTTGCAGGTTTTCTCAGGGATAAGTCTTAATTTGGCAGTTTAAATTTTATATGAAACCAGGAGGCTTTTATAGCTTAGTACCTGTAAAGGCTGGGGTTTATTCATTTTTATTCAACTAAACTTTCAATTCTTCCATGAGGATTTTTGTCAATGAGCATACCTTCAACATCTTGGACGCTTCTCAACAAGCAACTCTTACCGGGGACGAATATGTGTTGGGGAAAGCGGATGCTCAACAAATATGGACACATTATGAAATGGCCAAAAACGGAACTCTGAGAGGGGGAGCCAATATGGTGTTTTTGGTGGACGACTATGACAAGGTAATAGAGCAAATTCATACATTTTTTACTTTTATTGACGCAGCGGGAGGGATTGTGCTTCAGCAAGATAAGTTGCTTTTTATGAAGCGAAGAGGTAAGTGGGATTTGCCCAAAGGCAAAGTGGACGAAGGCGAAAGCATTGAAACCGCAGCGACCAGAGAAGTAATGGAAGAGTGTGGGGTACAAGTGGAGTTACAAGACAAATTGGGGAAAACGTATCATACCTATACTCAGAATGACCAGGACATTATCAAATGTACACATTGGTTTTTGATGAATTGTGTGGAAGATAGCCAGATGCAACCACAGGTAGAGGAGGATATTGAAGAACTCCGTTGGTTCGATCGCACACAAGTGGAAGCCATTGTATTCAATAATACATTTCAATCGATCAAAGAAATTTATGAGGTATATATTGCTAAACACTAGCCTTATTTTCTTTTTTCTGTGGATGCTCCCTTTTTTACTGCAAGCACAAACGGCTCTGGTTCCCAAGCAATCTGACAATGGCAAATTTGGCTATGTCTATGACGGGGAATCAGCGTATGTGATTGAAGCGAAATTTGAGGAAGCTACTCCGTTTACTAACAAAGTAGCCATTGTAAAAACGGCTTCGGGATATGCCTTGATCAATGCCAAAGGCAAAATGCTGACAGAGAAGTTTTACCAATACATCGGATGGACCGATAACGATAGTATTGAGAATAATTTTTATGAAAAATACATAGGCTTTAAAGAAGAAGATAAATGGGGGATGATGGATGTAAAAGGCAAAGTCCATTTGCCCCGGGAGTACGCTTCTTTGAGTTACTTTCAACAGGACATGGCCAAAGTGAGTTTGCCGACTCGCAGCCTCCCTTTGTACGGAATCATCGACTTAAAGGGAAACTATATCATTAAGCCGCAATTTCATGATATTCAACTGTTTTTTGCCAAAGGAATACACAAGGTATTGCTTGACCGGGACGAGCGAAAACGCTATGGGCTGATTACCCCTGAGGGGGAAGTCGTGTTGCCGGCAGCTTTCTATGATATTCAGAAAATTACCGATCACCGCCTGGCGGCCAAAGATGAATCGGGCAATTGGGGGGTTTATAATTTGCAGGGAGAAATGCTGTTTCCGCACCGGTTGACCGAATTGGTGGAATTGCGGGGGGATACCTTGGTGGGCAAAAAGCAATTCTGGTATGGAATGCTTTCTATCAAGTCCGGAAAAACCTTGATCGATTTTATCCATAAGGAAATTCGTTGGGACGAAGAAAAGGCTGACTGGCAAGTCAAACCTTATTCCCGTTTTACCTTGATTAATCTCCAGGGAGATTCTTTGAACAGTTGGTATTACGACCGTTTGCGCAATATTGAAAAGGGGGTTTTTGAAGCCCGGCTGAACGGGCAAACCGGCTTGGTCAACCAAAAGGGTGAGTTTTTTGTCAAGAAAGGCAAGTACGATCAGATTAGAGATTTTAAAAATGGCATTGCCATAGTACGAAAGGGCCGGAAATTGGGCGTCATCAATACTTCCGGAAAAGAGATCCTTCCGGTTGCCTTTCCAAAAATCAGCAAGGACCCTTCCGGTTTGTTACGGGTAGTCACGGATGAAGGAAAAGTAGTCATGTACAATACGAACGGACACCGCATCAGCGATCCTTCGGTAGAGTATATCGGAGATTTTACAGACGGAATGTACCGGATAAAACAAAGAGGCTACTGGGGGTACTATGATGCGCAGTTCATTCCTGCCATTGCACTGCGTTACAAAGCCGCTTCCGACTTTAAAGGAGGCTATGCAGCCGTAACCATGGATAGTTTGTACGGGGTAATCAACAAAAAAGGAGAGTGGGTGATCCGGCCGGTAGTGGATTCCATTCAAGTGATTAACGAACGGTTATTTCTGGTGGAAGACAACGGTTATTGGGCGACTGTTAACCCTGAAGGAGTCGAACTGTATTTGGGATATGATGATTATCAAGTGCGAGAAGACGGACTGATAGAAACCCGTAGAAATACGTCTTGGGGTTTTCGTTATGGTTTAATCAATGACAAAGGGTACCGTACCCTGCCCAATGAATTTGATTCCGTATCTGCTTTTCAAGACAGTGTGGTATATATGTATAAAAAGGAACAGTGGTGGTTTATGGATATATACGCAGATGAAGTTCCTCCGTCAGATGCTTATACGTATTTGGAGGAGATCAAAAAGCCTGCGGAACAATTTGCTCCTGCCCGCTTACACGGTCGCTGGGGCTTTGTCGATCATTTAGGAAGAATTCGGGTGCAATTGCGATACGATGAAGTGGCGTATTTTTCGGAAGGCTTGGCTCCTTTTAAAATCAAACAGCGCTGGGGATATGTAAACAAACATGATGAAATCGCTATTCAACCCCGTTATGAGAAAGTGTACCCCTTCAAAAACGGCCGGGCTTTGGTGGAAGACAGAGGGCAGTTGGGGCTGATTACTCAGAAGGGCAACTTTGTATTACGCCCAGGCTATGAAGAGATCCGGGAAACGCGTCATGGCAACTGGCTGGTCAAGCAAAAGGGAAAATACGGAGTATACGATGCGAAAGCCAGCAAAGGGATTTACCCGAAATACGAGGAAGTACAGGACCTGGACAACGGCTTTGTGATTTGTAAACGCAATGGAAAATTTGGGCTGGATACCATGGAAGGCCTGACAGTAGAATTTCCGCATTACCATGCAGTGCTATATAACCGCTTTGATCAGACCTTTTTCTTAAAAACAGAACAAGAACCCTTTTGGGCTCGCCTGAACTAAACAACCGTGTACCTGATATACTGCCTTAGGTAAGTGGGATACGATTAATTGACCGGAAATTTCCTGACAGGATTTCCGGTTTTTTATATTGGACTGTCAGAAAAACAGGAAAGGTATTTTATTTGTAATGATTTTTGGAGAGGCATACAACTGCCACTGAACGGTGAAATTTTAAATAAAGTAAAAAATCACAGAGAGAGGGGAAGAGGATGTAATGAATGCTCTTGATAGTCAAATAGATAGCAGGTCAACCCTTAAGCCCTCCTCAATCCTTTTATTAACTGTGTGATAATATCATGGACTATAAAGATTACTATAAAATATTAGGGGTAAATAAAAACGCAAGCAAGGAGGAGATTAAGAAAGCATACCGGAAGCTGGCTGTAAAGTACCATCCGGATAAAAACCAAGACAATAAAGCGGCCGAAAGCAAATTCAAAGATATTACGGAAGCTTACGAAGTGCTTGGGGATGAACAAAAACGGAAGAAATACGATATGTTAGGCGCAAATTGGAAACAGTTTGAAAATGCCGGAGGAGGGTATGAATGGTCGTCTCCGTTTGGTGGTGGGCAAGCGGGAAGTGGCGGTGGATTTGAAGACTTGTTTGGCGGGGGCTTTTCTGACTTTTTCCAACAGTTTTTCGGAGGTGGAGATGGAAGACAACAACAAAGGGGAAGAACAGCAGGTGTGCCCGGAAATGACTATGAAACTACCTCCGAATTACATCTGAACGAGGTGTATTTGGGTACCAGTCATATCTTAAATATCAATGGTGACCGCCTGCGAGTGAAATTTAAACCCGGAATCAAGGATGGAGAGCGCTTGCGGATCAGGGGGAAAGGCGCGCCCGGAATTAACGGAGGCCCGGCAGGAGACTTGTATATTAAAGTGAAAGTGCAGCCTCATCCGGGGTTTCAACGCCAAGGGGATGACTTGCAGGTAACGGTAAAAGTGGATTTGTATACGGCAGTGTTGGGTGGCAAAATTGCTATTCCTTCCTTAAAAGGAAGTATGCAAGTAAACTTGCCCAAGGGCTCCCAAAATGGAAAAAAAATACGTTTGAAAGGATTGGGTTTGCCTAACTACAAAGATAATTCGGTAAAAGGCGATTTGTATGCAAATATAGAAGTGCTAATTCCTAAAAATTTGAGTCCGGAAGAAGAAGAATTGTTCAAGCAACTGGCGGCCTTGCAAAAGCACAAATTTCAGCAAGTCTAAAAAATTAACATATGAAGGAGAATGGAACGAAAACCATTCTCTTTTTTTGTTTGCCAGATATAAACAGGGTGGTTTGTCAGAAAGGCGGGGAGGTGCGTGGGTTTGGTGGGAGGAAGCATCTTTCTGACTAGCATTTTTTTGCTTACTTTTTTGTGGCAATGACAAAAAAGTAAGTGATAGGTGAAACTCTTGGTTGTCATGTGGGATGATTTGACAAAGCGAAATGAATAGCATATTTATTTCCTTTCAAGAATTTCTTTGTAAGAGAAAAGTTAACCTTCTGAGTGTGAAGCTTATTATACGGCTCTTATTCGTTTTTCCTCCTTTACTTCCATCATTTATTTTTTTATATTGTAAGGACAAATACCAACCGGATTTACTTACCAGGTAGCCTGCCTTTTTATACAAAGTAATCGTATGACCACTTTGTGACTAGCTCATGGACTTTTCCATTCAATGTTGAGCTTTATGGACCCAACACTACAAACCTGTGATGTATTGATTCTTGGAGCTGGGGGGGCAGGCTTGCGGGCAGCCATTGCCGTGGCAGAAACTCACCCTGATATTTCCGTGGGAATCGTAAGCAAAGTATATCCGATGCGCAGTCATACGGTATCGGCTGAAGGAGGAGCGGCAGCGGTGATTAAGGACAATGATTCTTTGGAAAACCATGCCTATGATACCATTTCGGGAGGCGATTGGATGTGTGACCAGGATGCGGTCGAGTTGTTTGTAAAACAAGCACCCACGGAGATGCTTCGCTTGGAACACTGGGGTTGCCCTTGGAGCCGGGAAGCCAACGGAACGGTGGCGGTGCGGCCTTTTGGAGGAATGAAAAAACAACGGACCTGGTTTGCTGCGGACAAAACCGGGTTTCATATGTTGCACACACTCTTCCAAACCTCACTGAAGTACCATAAAGTAATACGCTTTGATGAATGGTATGTAACCAGTTTGTTGGTGGAAGAAGGGAGATGTCAAGGGGCGGTAGTGATGGAAATTGCCAGCGGGAAAGTAGAGGCCCTCCGGGCAAAAGCCGTAGTGATTTGCACCGGAGGGGCAGGAAAGGTTTTTCCTTTTACCACCAATGCCAATATCAAAACAGGTGACGGAATGGCCCTGGCCTATCGTGCAGGGGTTCCGCTTAAAGACATGGAGTTTGTGCAATACCACCCTACGGGTTTGCCGTTTACCGGAATTTTGATTACCGAAGCCGCCCGGGCAGAAGGAGGGTATTTGCTCAACAAAGAGGGGTACCGCTATTTACAGGATTACGATTTGGGAAAGCCCGAAGCCAAACCGGTTTTGCGATCTATGGAATTGGGGCCTCGTGACCGGCTTTCACAAGCCTTTGTCAAAGAACAGGAAAAAGGAAGAACCTTACAAGGTGCCTACGGACATTATGTGCATTTGGATATCCGGCATTTGGGTGCCAAGTTAATCGATAGCAAATTGCCCTTTGTACGCGAACTTTGCTTGAAATATGAAAATCTGGATCCTATTCAGACCATGATTCCCGTGCGGCCGGTGGTGCATTATATGATGGGAGGAATACATACGGATATTCATGGCGCAACACCTTTGCCCGGGCTATATGCGGCCGGGGAATGCGCTTGTGTCAGTATCAATGGAGCCAATCGCTTGGGCTCCAATTCCTTGACAGAATTGTTGGTTTTCGGAGCCATTGCCGGGAAATCCGCAGCCGAATTTGCTCTGTCCCAGCCCGGATTTAGCGAAAACCTGCCAAGCCTTGCCGCAAAAGAATTCAAACGCTTGGAAAAATTGTTTTTCAAGAAAAACGGAGGGGTAGAAAACATCGCGGACATCCGTGAAGCCATGCAAAAAACCATGGAAGAAGGTGTGGGAATTTACCGGGATGAAAAATCCTTGTTGGCCTCCCAAACAGAAATCTTCAATTTGCAAGAGCGATTTAAACATGTTCGCCTTTCCGACAAAAGTCAGGCATTTAATACCGAACGGGTTGCAGCGCTTGAGTTATCCTGCCTCTTGGATGTAGCGGAAGCGGTAATCCAATCGGCCGTTTGCCGGAAAGAGTCCAGAGGCTCTCATCAGCGAATTGATTTTCCTCAACGCGATGACAGGGAGTTCCTGGTGCATAGCCTGGCCTACAAAAAGAAACATGCTATTCCGGAAGTAGATTATGTTCCGGTCACTATTACGCGTTGGCCACCGGGCGAGCGCATTTATGGAAGGTAAATATAATGGCAATGAGTGAAAGGATATCTTTGGAGGTTTTTCGATATAACCCGGAGAGCGATACCGGGCCGGAATTCCAACAGTACGAAGTTCCTTTGAGGAAAGATTGGGTGATTCTCGATGCCCTTAATCATATCAAAGATCAATTGGACGGAACCTTATCGTATCGTTGGTCTTGCCGGATGGGCGTATGTGGGAGTTGTGGTATGATGGTCAATGGCAAGCCGGTGCTTACTTGCGCAACCTTCCTGGAGAAATTTATGCCCGGTCCGGTCCGGGTGGAGCCCTTGGAGAATTTTCCGGTGATCCGGGATCTAGTCATTGATATGAGCGACTTTTTGGAGAAATTAAAAACAGTGAAGCCCTGGATCATCCGGGAGGAAGAACCGGAGCCGGAGCGGGAGTTACTGCAAACGCCTTCGCAATTGGCGGATTACACACAGTACAGTATGTGTATCAATTGTATGTTGTGCTATGCGGCTTGCCCTATCATAGGCCTGGAACCTGATTTTGTCGGTCCGGCAGCCATCGCCCTAGCCCAACGGTACAATCTGGATAACCGGGACCAGGGAAATAAAGAACGGAGAGAAGCTTTGAACCAAGAGCATGGAATGTGGCAATGTACTTTTGTGGGGGATTGCTCGGTGGTGTGTCCGAAAAATGTGGACCCTGCCGGAGCTATTCAACGCTATAAAGTGGACACCGCATCGCATTGGTGGAAAAACCTTTTGCTTCCTTGGGGGACAGATAAACATTAACTTGAAAAATATATCCAATGGAGAAACCAACATTCAAGTTATACCAAAAGAAAATGCCGGTGTTATGGTGGGCCAAACGACTGAGTCATCTGCATTTTATTTTGCGCGAGCTCACTTCTTTATCGGTAGGGTTCTTTGCCGTAGTGGGAATATTTTATCTCCGGGCGCTTTCCAAAGGAGCCGAAGCTTATGAGAGTTTTCTCAGCATCTTGCAATCTCCTGTGATGATTGTCGCACACCTTATCGCCTTTTCCGGTCTTCTCTTTCATTCGGTTACCTGGTTGAATCTTGCTCCCAAAGCCATGAAATTAAAGATTAATGATTATAAAATATCCGGAGGATGGATAGTTGCAGGAAATTATGTTGCTTGGCTACTGCTATCCCTTTGGATGATTTTGATATTTATTCAATAGATCACTGAAGTGATGAATGTAAGGAGAGTTGTAATAGACAGTGAAAACTACAATGGATTATGAAATCAAAGCCATATCTCGAACCCTTTTGGTGGACCTTGTTCGGAGCGGGAGGAGTGGTTTCTGCATTTTTCTTACCGGCATTATTGTTCTTGTTTGGATTGGCAATACCACTGGGCTGGGTGGAAGCTCCTGCTTATGAACGTTTTTACGAGCTTTTACAACCCCTACCCATTCGTGGGGCTGTAGGCATGCTCATCACTTTGTCATTATTTCACTGGGCCCATAGGTTCCGGTTTACTTTATATGACGGGCTTCAACTACAACTTTGGCGAAAGCCGATTGCCATTCTCTGTTATGGAACCGCCCTTGGACTTTCATTCTGGGCCGGATACTTCTTGCTGAATTTATAATGTATTCACTTAAAACCATTGATCATGTTTGAACTCAAGCCAATAAGTAAACATGGTATCCCGGGAGCCTTGGAAAAAGTGCAAAGATACCGATTGTTAAATGAGCCTATCGAAGCAGAGAGCATTTGTAGAGATATACTATTGATCGACTCTGAAAATCAGGACGCTTTGGTATTATTGATCTTAACACTTACCGACCAGTTCAATAAGGGCATTACCAACCAGGAAGCCGATACGTTGATTCCCCGTCTACAAAATGAATTTAACCGGATGTACTACAAAGGGATTATTTTGGAACGCAAAGCCAAAGCCTATCTGGCGAGGGGGGTCATGGTGAACCATTCGGATGCGTACGAATGGTTACAAGAAGCCATGGTTTATTATGAAAAAGCGGAGAAAAAAAGCCCTGAAAACAATGAAGATGCCGTATTGCGCTGGAATGCCTGTGTGCGTACGATCCAGCGTTACAAACTCACGCCCCGTCCTCCGGAATCAAGACATATGGAATGGGCCCTGGAATAAATCTGAAAAGGAAACAAGTAATGTGTTTCTTTGGGAACGGTTGGGTATTATAAGGAAAAGTATACCTGATAGAAAACGGAAAGGGTATACTTGTACAGGCCTCTTATTTTGAATGAGTTGCAATTTGAGAAGTAGTAAAATTCTTTAAATAGAGAAAAACAAAAGCCCTAACAAAGCTGAGAACAAGGCGAAGAGGGGGAAATATAGTTTGTGATTGTTGCCATAGCTCCTTAACTTCATCGCTTTTACAATTCTCAAACGAAAAAGCTGCTATGCAAATTTTTGATAAAACAAACCCTGAAGAGTACCGTGCTGCCTCCGAACGGTATGAGCAAATGCCCTTTCACCGATGTGGAAAAAGTGGAATTCTTCTCCCCGCTATCTCTCTAGGGCTTTGGCATAACTTCGGCTATGTGGACAACCTGGAAAACGGGCGAAATATATTGAAAAAAGCCTTTGATTTAGGGATTACCCATTTTGACTTGGCAAATAATTACGGCCCTCCATACGGTTCGGCCGAAGCCAATTTCGGGACCATTCTCAAACGAGACTTTTTGCCTTACCGGGATGAACTTTTTATCTCTTCCAAAGCCGGGTACGATATGTGGCCCGGACCTTATGGTAATCATGGCTCGCGTAAGTATTTGATTGCCAGTCTGGATCAAAGTTTAAAACGAATGGGCTTGGAGTATGTCGATTTATTTTACCACCACCGGCCAGACCCTGATACCCCTTTGGAAGAAACCATGGCAGCATTGGACCATATTGTCCGTTCGGGCAAAGCATTGTATGTGGGTATCTCGAATTACAATGCGGAAGATACGGCCAAAGCAATCTCTCTTTTAAAGGAAATGGGCACTCCTTGTTTGATTCATCAGGCCAAGTATTCCATGTTTGAAAGATGGGTGGAAGATCAATTGTTGGATACGTTGGGTAATGCCGGAGCCGGATTGATAGCCTTTTCGCCACTGGCGCAAGGGATGCTTACCGACCGCTATATCCAAGGCATTCCTACGGACTCGCGGGCTGCTAAAAAATCCGGGCATTTGACCTCCGAAGCGGTACAAGAAATGTTGCCGAAAATCAAAACCCTACATACGATTGCGGAGGCAAGAGGACAAAAGCTATCGCAAATGGCGATCGCTTGGCTGTTAAAAGACAAAAGAGTTACCTCCGTATTGATCGGTGCCAGCTCGGTGGCACAACTGGAAGAAAACCTGAAAGCATTGGACAACAAAGATTTTTCGGCAGAGGAACTTAGTAAAATCGAAGCAATCTTAGAGCGTGTTTAAAATTCGTTTTTGACCCGAAGGATGAAATTTAAACATGCTCTTAACATAAGAATCCTTTTTTATGAAAATAAACACAAGCGAGTAAGTTGATGAATTTCAAACGCTTGTGTTTATTTGTTTTAAGTAAAAATCAAGAGGTTTGATTATAATTCCCTGCCCACCGGGTAGAGTAAATACCGCTGGTCGTAATAGGGAGATTGCTGATAAAACCAGTTTAAAATTGCTCTGGGATTTGCGGCAAACTCGGGATCTTGTTTTTTCTTTTGTTCAAATTTCTTGCGGACTTCGGGAGATTCCTCGAGCATTTTTTGTGCAAGTGGTTCAATGGCATAGGCTTCAATATATTCAGTACGGCTGAAAATTTCCAGAAAGAAACCCCATTGAAAAAAAGAATCCGGAGAGCCCGGTTCCAACAAAAGAGCTGCCAAGTCTCCTAAAGGTTGGTCAGTATCGATCCGTACGGAACCTGCCGGAAAGATTTCTTTATACATCTCAGGGACTGCCTTTCCTTTTACCTGTACCCGGCCTTCTTTCGGACTGGAAGACAATTGATGTTCTTGAATGCGATACATTTCTACGGTTACCTCTTTAGCTTCCTTCAGCGTCTCCATTTCCATACCATGGATTTTTAACCTCTGAATAACGTCTTGCCAAGCCGCCGGGATCCAATAAGCTTTAGGCCTCTCTACAAAACTGGAGGCTTGACTCATTACATAATTGACCACCTTCATGGTTTTGGGCTGGCCTAACCAGCGAAGGTATTCGCCCCCGGTGATTTCAGAAGTCTTTATTTCAGAGGCAATTCCCAGAAAGTTCAACGTGTCCGGTGGGGTGATGGCCTCTTGGGGTTTTAAAGATACCGCACGGGCATCTCCGAAATTAGTCGGGTTGTTGAGTTGAGGTACTTGCCAAGTGAGAGGAATTTGCTGAGGCCTTCGCTGTTGATCAGAGGCAATTGCTTGTTGCAGGCTTTGATGTTGTTTTGCCAAAACTTCGAGTGTATTTTCTAAAAACACATAGGTGCCTAACACTCTTTGTCTGAAGGGTTTTAAGGAATGATTTTCAACCAGTATGGTAGGTAAATGCCGTAAGTCCCCGTATCCGTGAGAAAAATTAGGCCCGAAGGTATATTCAATATTTCCCTGAGAAAAGTCCCGGTAATTCAAGGCAAACAACAGAGGGCCGGGAATATGACCCATGGCTTGCAGGCCTTGATTGACCGCAGGAGTGTATTGGGTTTTTAGCCAATTGGCAATAGCCGGCGAATACCCATGCGTTCCGATATGTCCGTAAGTAATGTCATATTGATAATCCGCGCCATCGGTGACATGAATATCGATGTACAAATCCGGGTGGTATTGACGGATCACTTGAAGGACGGCTCTTAATTCTTTGGTATCTAGCTTCGTATAGTCCCTGTTTAAGTTTTGATTCCGGGCATTGGTCCGCCAACCCATGTTGTGTGGCCCGCGTTGGTTTACCCGGTTAAAGGAAGATGAGCGTTCATGCCCGTCCACACTTAAAATCGGGACAAATAAAAAGTTTACGTTTTGAAGCAAGCCCTTTTTTGGGCCAAACGCAATATCTCTGAGCAGCATCATTCCGGCATCCTTTCCATCAATCTCTCCGGCATGGATACCTGCTTGTACAAGTAATAGCGGTTTGGGAGAACGACTCAAAGTCTCAGGGCTTTTTTCCTTTTCCAAGGAAGCTGTGATCATATAAATATCCCTGCCGTTATAACTTTTACCAATAGAACGCATCTCGATCAATTCCGAGGCATCTGCCATTTTTTGAAACCATTGTACCGTTTCAAGATAGGATGGAGAGCGTTCAAATCCGGATTGTTCTGCAGGAGTGATCCAAGGATGTTTCTTTTTGACAATGAGTTTTTCGCTTTTGCCTTTCCAGGACAGATTGGGAGGAAGAATCTCCTGAGCCTGAGCCAAGGGGATGATCAGGCAAGTCCAAAAAAATGTAAAAATCCGCTTGGTCCACCGGACTGGATTCTTTGTAGAGAAGTACATGATAATTTTCGGTAAAGTGTTTATTTATGGCTTGAATGAAAAACAGGCTTCCACTCCATCTTTCGGATGAAAGGTTCTCAGGCATTTTTTTTCTGGCAAAGTGCTTTCATGGGATAATTAAAGACATATCCGTCATTCTCAAATAGTCAGGTGAGAGGCAGAAATGTTATTTCTTTTTCAAAGGTTCGAGTAAATATTCCAACCCGTTGTGCTGGATTTCATACATGGTGGATAATAACATACCCAGCTTTCCCGGAGGGAATCCTTCTCTGGAAAACCAAGCTAAATAATGCTGGGGCAAATTGCAAATCAAGCGTCCTTCGTATTTGCCAAAAGGCATTTTATAATTGACTAAATCTAATAGAATTTCCGGGTTCATTCTTCTGTAAAGTTGAGTGTTGCTGTATCTGAATGTGAAAAAGAGCTCCGTAGTTTAATTTGCGTTCAAAGCTTCGTTCCAAAGGTACATTTTCTAGGTGGGCTAACAAAAGGCGGATTACACCTCCGTGGGTCACCAGGGCAATTTGTTCTTGTTTAGTTTGTAGTATCTCTTGCCAAACAGACAATACCCGTTGTTGCATTTCCGACATATTCTCTCCACCCGGAGGGGATTGATTTACAAAGTCATCCATCCATATTTGCAATTGTGTCTCTTCGATGTTTTCCCATTTCAAACCTTCCCACTCACCAAAGTTGTATTCCATCAGTCGGGGGTCTATGATGTTCTTCCGGCTGTAGAGCTTGTCCGCCAGATGTTTGCACCGTTGAGAAGGGCTAGTGTACACCGCATCCAACGCATCGGGTAATTTTTGAAGGATGTCTTTTACTTCAATTTCAAAAGTGTTCACCAAAGGAATATCCAAGCGGCCGTAAACGGTTCCTTTGGGGATGTCGGGCGTGGTATGCCGGATTAGATAAATTTCCATACAATGGCCAATGAGAGGTAAAAAACAATTTCGCATAGTTGTTGCGTAGCGCCCAAACAGTCACCTGTATAACCCCCGATCCATTTGCTAAAATATCGACCCAAGTACATTTTCATTAAATAAACAGGCAGGCAAACTGCCACAATTTCTACTTGTTGAGTAACGTAAACCAACATCGCTATAGGAACCAGTACAAAGAAACCCCCAATCATCAAGTTTGACAAATTGATTTGTTTGGCCACAGGCTTGGCTTTACTATCAGGAGCATCGCGTACATAGACATGGGTGAAAATGAATGTAGAAGCGGCAAAACGGCTTAAAGCATGCGCATTGGTAAACACCAAGATAACGAACACCGGATGAATTTCCTGGAGTTGAAATAGATGGGCTAAGATTAAAAATTTGGTAAGTAAGAGTAAAAAGATTCCGATGACTCCATAGGCTCCCATCCGGCTGTCTTTCATGATCAGCAGGATTTTCTCTTTGGTCCATCCCCCTCCGAAACCGTCACACATATCGGCAAAACCGTCTTCATGGAAGGCCCCGGTTGTGAGAATAGAGGCCGCCATACTCAATGCCAATCCGGTATACATATCGAATAAAAAATACCCGGCCAAAAAGACCAAGGCGGAGATCCCACCCACAATCCAGCCAATCAGAGGAAAGTACCGGGTGGACTGATTGATATGCTCCTCCTTATGACCTACCCAAGAAGGGCAGGGAATCCGTGTGTAAAACATTAAAGCCGTAAAAAATATCCGTATTTCGTGTTTCATATTAAGGGTGTAGAGTGGGTTCGCTTCAAACAAAGTAAAGAGCCTATCCGAAAAGTAGATCTATAGCCACAAAAACACTAAGATTTCGAATGATGCATCAAAGGTTTGTGCCTTGGGATCTTCGTGGTGTTTTATGTTCTTTTGATTTTCCGGATAATCTCTTTAAGTAATGAAACGCTTGTTGCCCAATGATTAAATTTGCTCTTAGCTTTTGGAAACCCCGGCACTTTCAAAGCTGGCCATTTCGTTGAGAAAAGCCACCGCACTTTGTAAAAGAGGATAGGCAGTGGCACAACCTGTTCCTTCTCCCAGGCGCATGTCCAATTGCAACAAGGGACTGGCTCCGAGTTTTTCCAATAGCAACCGATGACCTTGTTCATCCGATTGATGGCAAAAGATGGCATAGTGGGAAATGGCTGCTTGCAATTTCCAGGCACATAAATAAGCCGAACTAGCGATAAAACCATCGACTAAAACGAGTATTCCCAAACTGGCTGCTTGTAACATTCCACCACAAATCATTGCTATTTCATAGCCCCCGAACGTTTGAAGAGCCTTCCGCGGATCGGAGTCAGTAAGTGAGTGTTTATTAACGGCTTGTTGTAAGATAGAAAGTTTCTGTTGGTATTGTGCATCGTTTAATCCCGTACCCCTGCCTACACATTCCTCTAAGGGGAGCCGAAGTAATGTATGCATCAGAAGGGAAGCCGAAGAGGTATTGCCAATTCCCATCTCTCCGAAGCCAATGACATTACAGCCTGTTTGATGAACCTCTCTTACAATTTTAGCTCCTTCGCTCATGCAGGCTTCCAGTTGCTCTTCCGTCATAGCCGTTTGCTGAAGGTAACTTTTGGTCCCCATATCGATCTTAGCCGGGTACACCGGAGTGTCCGGAGCAAATGTGAAATTGACACCTGCGTCCACCACTTTCAAAGCAATGCCATGTTGGCGGGTAAGTACATTAATAGCGGCCCCTCCCTGTACAAAATTTAACACCATTTGGGCGGTGACTTCGGGCGGGTAAGCACTGACTCCTTCCCGGGCAATACCATGATCTGCGGCAAACACGAGAATATGTGCTTGGGAGAGCTGCGGACTGAGACTTTGCTGAACAGTACCGATCTGTAAAGCCAAATCTTCCAGGCGTCCTAAGGATTGTAAAGGCTTGGTTTTGTTATTGATCTTTTGAATAAGTGCTTGTTGAATAGAGAGGTCAGGTATTTTAATTGAAATCATGAAGGGTTAACATCTAATAGTTGAAACAGAATGAATAAAAAACGGAACAGATACTTTTATGGCAAAGAGGAAGATTTTACTGGTAACAAATTGCAAAACCAAAAACCCATAGAGGATTTTCGGCAGATATCTTTGGAAGGAGCTTGGCTTGTCTTCTCTTCTTTGCTTTCCGGAACTTTGTATTCTCTATAAATAACTTCACCTTTTTGAAAAGAAACGGGTTCGGAAAAGATAGGGCCGTCATAGACGAAAGTATGAAATTCCCCATTTTCTCCGCAAGGATCTACCGAACCGGGCAGGTCTTTTAAAAATTGATGATCGATTACCCGACCGGCAAAACTTTTGTCCAATACATCGGATTTGACACAAACGACTATGGTTTTGAAACCCAGGTCAATAAATTGACGCATTAAGCTACGGGTATCTTCTTTCCAAAGGGGAAAACGGGCGGTAAACCCCGCTTCTTGAAGGCGTTCTTCCCGGTACATCCGCAAGTCTTCCAAAAAAATATCCCCAAAGATTGCTTCTGAAAATCCCTCGTCTGTAAACTTCTGCAAAGTTTCTTGCATCAATTGATTATAAGGTTCCATACCGGGCTTGTTGGGCAAGTAAAGTTTATGCAAAGGAAGTTGAAGTTTTTGCGCCTGTTTTTCCAGAAGCTCTTCCCGTACTCCATGCATGGTGATTCGTTGGTATTGTTGGTTGATGCTGGTCAATAGACGAATCTCTTGATATTCGGAATTTTGAAGAAGGCGGTACAGGGCCAGTGCACTGTCTTTCCCTCCGCTCCAGTTAAAGATGGCTTTTTTGGTCATGAATTTTCCCTTGTTTATTATTTCCCGTTCCCTTCTTTTAATTGCAAGGAGAGTCCGGATACCATGAGTGTAGCTTTGTCGGCCAACCCGGCCAGGTATTGGTTGGCCCAGCCCTGCAGGTCGGTAAATTTTCTGCCTGCTTCGGATTCGGCATGCACGCCCATTCCGATTTCATTGGAAATGACAATAAACGTAGCCTCCAACCGGGCAAGTGCATCGATTTCCTGTTTGAATGCTTCCAAGGATTTTTCAATATCCATATTAAAATCCACAAAGAAATTGGTAAGCCAGAGGGTCACACAGTCAATGACTACAACTTTACCGGTTAGTTCCAGTTGGCTTATATGCTTTTCTTCTTCAATGGAGATCCAGCGCTCATCCCGGTCTTGTCGGTGGCGGTCGATGCGTTTTTGAAAGTCACCGTCCCATCTGCGGGCAGTGGCTACATAGATTGGGTGGTCGGTCAGGCTGAGGGCCAGGTTCATTGCATAGCTGCTTTTGCCCGAACGGGCTCCTCCGGTAATATAGTAGAGCATAAATTTCTATAAATAAAATTTAACAAGTTACGAATAGTAAACTGAAAACCGGGGTGAATTGATTAGAATTTTTTAAAGCCATAAGGGCAATGCTTACAACCGTTTTCACAACAATATCCCCGGCTGAGATGATACCATTTGGTGAAGACCCAATACCCTTGCCCGTTAAGATAATAATCAATGCCTTCGTTAAGTTTTTTGGGAGTAAAGCGCTCCCGTATCCGTTTTAACTGGGTTTCGTCATAGGGTGGGTTTGCCGTAAATTCTTCCACGCGCTTCTTGATTTCCGACTTCAGGCATTCCGGACAAGTACATCCTTTATCCGTGCTCAATGGCATAATGGCAGGCAGCGAATCACACCAACAAGCTTGGGCACTGTCACAACCACAAGTAAAATCTGTTCCGCAATCCGGACATTTTTTTTGTTTTACACTCATCTCAATTCACATAGTTCACTTATAGCGAAAGTAAAAGATATGGAGGAAAAAGGAAGGGGGTGGCCCGGAGAAAATTCTTTCGTTACCAACCACACTACTTTTCAATTGAATAAATTTTTTTAATCTTCCTTCCCTCCCTCAATCCTCCAATCCTTCCTTCCCCCAATCCTTTATTCCTTGCCCTTGAATGTTTGGCATGAACTGTTATCTTTGGTGGAAGAACTATTAACCGACCAAACAACACTTAGAAATCATGGCATACTATTATCGATTAGGAGAAATACCTCCCAAACGGCACACACAATTCAAGCAGCCGGATGGGAATCTGTATTACGAGGAGCTGGTGAGTTCCAAAGGGTTCTCAGGCATTTACACCAATATGTATCATAAATTTCCGCCTACCCGGGTGGAACAAGTGAAAAAAGCAGTACCCTATCACTATGAGCTTGCCGAAGCGTACGGTTTGCGTCACACACATTTGAATACCAGTGCAGTGACCAATACCGGTGGTGATTACCTGGAAGCCCGGAAGGTATTGTTGGCCAATCAGGATGTGACCATGGCCCTTTGTTGCCCTTCGCAAAAGTCTATGGATTATTTCTTTAAAAATGCAGATGGGGATGAGGTCCTGTATATGCACGATGGCAGTGGATATCTGATTTCCCAATTTGGAAAATTGCGGATCAAAAAAGGCGACTATGTGGTGATCCCCCGTACAACCGTATACAAATTGGAACTGGATGAGGGGCCTGTTAAAATGTTGGTGATCGAATCCAAAGTGCCTGTAGAAACGGTGAAGCGTTATCGGAATGAGTTGGGACAGTTACTGGAGCATTCGCCTTACTGTGAACGGGATATTCACCCACCGGCGGAGTTAAGTCCTGAGTTGTCGGAGAAAGAGACTTTGATTAAAATCAAGAAAGAAGGCTATCTGCATCAGTATCTGTATAACCATTCACCCCTGGATGTAGTCGGTTGGGATGGCTTTTTGTATCCTTATACATTATCTATTTATGATTTTGAGCCGATTACCGGAAGAATCCATCAACCCCCTCCGGTACATCAAACTTTCCAGGCAACCAATGCTTTTGTGATCTGTTCTTTTGTTCCTCGCTTGTTTGATTACCATCCCCTGGCCATCCCGGCACCTTACAATCATTCCAATATCGATTCGGATGAGGTGCTGTATTATGCCGAGGGAGATTTTATGAGCCGGAAAGGAGTCGGCCGGGGATCGTTTACATTGCATCCCGGAGGGATTCCTCACGGGCCCCATCCCGGCACCGTAGAAAAAAGCATCGGTGCCAAGGCAACGGAAGAATATGCAGTGATGCTGGATACTTTTCGTCCGCTATATGTGACCAAGGATGCCTTGGAATTTGTAGACGAACACTATCCTTATAGTTGGAAAGGATAGCCTGTTGTCAAAGGGTAAGCACTTGATTTTTAGATATTGCTTACCCTTTGCTTGTGTTTTAACTTGAAACGATTCGGAAAGAGCCAAAAGACTTTTGTCGTTTGGAATAGAAATTAGCAAATCATACTATCTTTGTACCTACAACTACGAGCAATATTTTTTATCAAATATGCAATCAGCAACCTTCCCGATTATTGAAACCCTTCGCACTTATTTGCGGCCATTATCCTCAGAAGATGTTTCCGGCCTGTATGAAATATATTCCGATGCCGAAGCCATGAAGTTCCGGGCAAACCCTCCGTTGAAAAGCAAAGAGGAGGCCTTGGAAATGGTAGAAAAGGCCAAACGGAATTTTCAGGAAAACCACTCTCTTCGCTGGGGAGTGGTGGAGAAAAACTCCGATAAATTATTGGGCACTTTTGTGTGGACAAAAGAAAAAACCAAAACCGGTTTGGTTGGCTATTCCTTGGGGAAAAGCTGCTGGGGAAAAGGCTTTATGAGTGAAGTGATGGAGCGGATGGTGGATTATCTTTTAAATGAAGAAGGCCTGAACACTTTAGCGGCCTGGGTTCACCCTTCCAATGTTGCATCTGTCCGGCTCCTGAAAAAGTATGATTTTCAGATCGTGTCTCAAGAGGTAGAGCCTGATTTGTATTATATGCGTTTGGTCAATCGCTAATTAACACTAGGTTCATCTGTTTTATCTTAAAAATGAATCGGAGGTCAATTTTTTTTTATTTTCATTAAGAGAATGGCGGTGGAAAAATTATTCCATACCTTTGAAAATGTAGTAACACCAAGCAATGCCTTATAGCAAAATCAGCTATGCGCCTACTAAATACCCCTGAGTGGGTTTAAAAACTTCTTTTGCGTGTATACGGTCAATTCTTTAATGCTCCATGGGACAAGATTTCAGACATAATGATCGGGAATTATGGATGGCTCTGAGGAAGGGAAACAAGAGTGCATTTGATACATTGTATCAAAAGTATTTCCCTTTATTGTACGGATATGGCTTACATTTTACGTCTGACAAAGCGCTGATCAAAGATTGTTTGCAAGATTTGTTTGTGGATTTGTATGTAAAGCGGAACAGATTGACCCAAGTGACTTATGTAAAAAGCTATTTATTTCAGATTTTGCGAAGAACCGTATTGAAAAAGCGGGAACAACCTCCTTACGAATATTCTGAACTTACTCCGGGAATTGCCGTCAGTCTTTCACACGAACAAGAACTGATTTTAGGTCAACTGGAAAAAGATAAACAGGTCCATTTGCAAAACGCCCTCCAACAACTTACTGCCCATCAACGGGAAGCACTCTTTCTGCGGTTTTACCAGAATCTGGACTACCGGGCCATTGCCGAAATTATGGATTTGAAAGAAGTAAAATCTGCCCGTACTCTGATCTACCGTTCTCTGACGGTGTTGAAAGAATATTTGAAAAAAAAAGAAACTTCCTTAACGCTTTATTAAGCCGTTGAAAAAGGAACGGGTTTATACGGAAGCTTTCACTTCTATAATAACTTTGCCAAGGCCTGAACCCCGCATTCCAATTCCTCTTTTGTCGGGGATGCATAGCCTAATCGTAAGCCATTTACCGGTTGGGCAAAGCTAAAGTGCTCCGGTGACATAATTTTTATGTTTTTCTCCAGCAGTTTCTCGTGGATGGACTTCAAGCTTTCCGGGTGTAAGGGTTCCAGCCAATACGCGAGCCCTCCTTCCGGTGGGGTAAACCTGACTTTTTCGCCCAAGTAGTGCTTTAATAAGGTTTCAAAAAAATCTTTTTTGTCTTTATAAATCCCCGAAGCTCTTTTTAAATGCCGCCTGATCTCACCGTCTTGGATGAGTTGAAGTACTGCTTGTTCCATTATATTATCACCTTGTACATCAATGAGTTTGCGTAGACTTCCTGCGCTTTTGATAAAAGCTTCGTTGCTCACCAAGTATCCAATACGTAAGGCTGGGGCCACTACTTTGCTCATGGAGCCTATATAGATGTAATTTCCGGTTTCTTTGTAACTGGATAAGGGAAGCAGGGGGCGTTGCCCGAAGTGAAACTCATGGTCATAATCATCTTCAATCAGGGTGAATCCATGCTTGTTAGAAAGGTCAATTAAATGCAAACGCCTTGATAAACTCAGTGAAACGGTGGTGGGGAATTGATGATGGGGAGTAAGAAATACGGCTTTGACAGGACCTTGGGTTTTTATCAATGTCTCCACTTCTTCTAGACAAATTCCTTCTGCATCCACATTGACCGGAAGGAGTTGTGCACCTGCTTTTTCCAGGGTTTGCCAGGCGGGCTTGTACCCGGGGTTTTCAATGATGACTTTGTCTCCTTTTGCCAATAGGTTTTGTGCGGCCAAGTACATCGCCATTTGACTTCCTCTGGTAATGCAAATTTGACCGGTAGAAACATGCATTCCCCTTTTAAAGTTGAGCATTTTGGCAATTGCCTCCCGGAATCCGATATCCCCCAAGGGATCGCTGTAGCCCATTAATCGCCAGCGGGCTTTTTGGTTAAAGAGTTGGCGGTAGGCCCTGGCCAGTTCATTCATGGGGGCCAGTTTGCTGTCCGGTACGCCATCATCGAAGACGATACGTGGAGTCGTATTAACCTTTTCTGTGACTTGCTGTTTGAAATGTTGTGCTGTGTGCTTTTCAACTTTTGGTAAATTTTTAGCCACAAAAGTTCCTTTTCTTTCTTTGGATATCAGCCACCCTTCGGTCAATAGTACATCCAATGCTTCCACTACCGTATTCCGGTTAACTGTCAATAGACCCGCCAACCTTCGGCTTCCGGGCAGTGCGTCCCCACTTTTCAGTTTCCCTTCTTGAATCGCATCAATGATGGCATCGGCTATTTGTAAATACACCGCTTTTTCACTGTGATAAGTAAGCTCGATTTGTAAATCCCAAGGTCTTAGCATCTGGACTGGTTGTTTTTATGATTTCTGTACCACAAAGGTAGTCCAGGTATGCGATACATTTGCATCATCACTCAGTAAAACTTAAAAAAATAACTTATGAGCACAGAAAAAAAGCAATTCAGTTCAAACGATTTTCACAAGACATTTGCCAGACCCACTTTTGTGAAACCCTCTAAGATTATTCACAAAAATGTAGAAGAGGAAGGGGTACACAACCAATTTTCAACCGAGCGGAAACACCCGGTTTTCTTTGTGGATCTCCCTACCAAAAATATCAGCATGACTATTGGCGGGTTGCTTCCGGATCAGATCACGAATCGCCACAGACATACATATGAAACCGTACTGTATGTAGTAGAAGGTGAAGGTTGGACGGAAATTGAAGACGAACGAGTAGAATGGAAAGCCGGAGATGCCGTGTATATCCCAAGTTGGGCTTGGCACCGTCATGGCAATTTGAACAAAGATCAAAGTGCCAAATACATCGCATGTGAAAATGCTCCTCAACTCCAAAATTTAGGAGTAGCCCTTCGTGAAGAAGAAGGAAGAGACTTGTAACATCTATTGCCCTCTTTCGTGAGGGCTCCTCATTCCTGTTATTACCTTAAATCTTGATAAAAATACACATGAAAAATGTCCCTTTTGAAGGCGTGATTGCCTATCCTATTACACCTTTTGATGAGAAGGAAAATGTAAATATCCCCTTGTTTAAGCAGTTAGTGGAGAGGTTGGTGGTGAATGGTTCGCAGGGGATTGCTCCTTTGGGAAGTACCGGGGTACTACCTTATTTGACCGATGAAGAAAAAGAGGAACTGACAGAAGCGACTATGCAACAAGTGGCTGGCCGGGTACCGGTATTGGTGGGGGTGTCTAACTTGACTACTGAAAGAACCCTTTATCATGCAAAATTCGCTGAAAAAGCCGGAGCTACAGCGGTAATGATTTTACCGATGAGCTATTGGAAGTTGACCGAAGAGGAAATTGTAAAACATTATGATACGGTAGCCCGGCATATTTCCATTCCGATAATGGCTTATAATAATCCGGCTACAGGAGGGATTGATATGTCACCGGCTCTGCTCAAGCGTTTGTTGGAGATTCCGAATGTGACCATGATTAAAGAAAGTACCGGAGATGTACAAAGGATGCATTACCTGCGCAAAGAGTTGGGAGAAGAGGTTGCATTTTTCAACGGATCTAATCCTTTGGCATTGGCAGCTTTTGCTGCAGGGGCAAAAGGTTGGTGTACTGCCGCACCTAACTTGATTCCGGAACTCAATTTGGCCCTGTACGAAGCCATTCAAAAGAATGATTTGGCAGAAGCGCAAAAGGTATTTTACAAACAAGTTAACCTGTTGAAGTTTATCGTCCAGAAAGGCCTTCCAAGAACAGTTAAAGCGGGACTCAATATTCTTGGCGAAGAAGGTGGGCAGCTTCGAAGTCCGCTACAGCCACTTTCTGAAGTGGAAAACCAGGAATTGGTTTCCCTGTTGAAAGAATGTGATATTTTAAGCCCAAGCTTTGGGTAAATTTTCTCACCTCTACTTTGAAGCCATCCAAAGTAGAGGTTTTTTTTCTCAAAGATATCTTTTTCTATGAAGCATAACATATTAACCAATTTATCTCATGTAAAAGCGCGGGTGAAAGCGGCTTGTTTGAAAGCGGGAAGAGATCCCGGATCTGTGAAATTGTTATTGGCGACCAAAACGGTCAGTGCCGAAAATATCCGGATAGCCATGGAGGCCGGAGAGTCACTGCTTGGTGAAAATAAAGTGCAGGAATTAAAAAGTAAATACGAGGCGTTACATCCTTTTTCGAACCAACTGCATTTTATCGGTCACTTGCAAACGAACAAAGTAAAAGAAGTCATTAAGTACGCAACTTGCATCCAATCGGTTGACCGGATCAGGTTAGCGGAAAAACTCCAAAACCGCCTGACATTTGAAGATAGAAGGATGGATGTTTTTATCCAAGTGAATACCTCTTATGAACAAAGTAAGTTTGGCGCAGCCCCGGAAAACACCCTTAAACTTATACAGGAAGTATCGAGTATGGACCGATTGAAAATCAAAGGTTTAATGACTATTGGGTTATTCAGTGCCGAGCCTGAAAAAGTCCGGAAATGTTTCCGCTTATTAAAAAACTTGCAAGAACAAGCCATGGCATTGAACTTACCGGGTGTGTCGTTGGACGAGCTTTCCATGGGGATGAGTGGTGACCTGGAAATTGCGATTGAAGAAGGGGCCACAATGGTGAGAGTAGGTACTGCGATTTTTGGGAAAAGACCTTATCCGGATAGTTACTATTGGAATGAAAATAACGGACCAAAGGCTTACCTGTAATCCACAAACCTGTGTCCGTTTTCCATTTTGATTCGGAATGAAAAACGCTTTTGTTGTTTGATAGTCTATTTAGATTTTATAATTTTGTTATATCTAAAAATAAATTTAGGTTAGACTAAAAATAAAATCTACTACTATGTACCAATTACCGGATTTACCTTTTGATAAGAAAGTGTTTGAGCCCATCATTACGGAGGAGGGCTTTGACTACCATCATGGAAAACATCATAATGCCTATGTCAACAATTTGAATAGGCTCATTCAAGACACCCATTGGTCAGAGCTGCCACTGGAAAAGATTATTGTCAAAAGTTTAGAAGAGCAAAATATCGGCTTGTTTAACAATGCCGCCCAGCATTTTAACCATAGTTTTTATTGGAATTGCTTATCGGAAAAAGGAGGAGGGCTTCCTAAAGGGCATATCGCGCAACTGATTGATTCGGGTTTTGGCTCATTTGAAAACTTCAAACAACAGTTTTCACAAGCCGCAGTACAGTTGTTCGGGTCGGGTTGGGCTTGGTTGGTTTTGAACAAGGAGGACAAACTGGATATCGCCTCTTTAAAAGATGCCAACACCCCCATCACCAATGGTCAAACCCCTATTTTGACATTGGATGTATGGGAGCATGCCTATTACATCGACCATCGCAACCAACGGCCAAGGTTTGTGGAAGGTTTCTGGGAAATGGTGAATTGGGACTTTGCCAATCAAAACCTGAAGGGCCATGAGTGAGTTTTGTTTGAAACATATCGAAGAAGCCTGGAAAGTGAAGACCAATCTGGCCAATAAGTTGTTCGACAAAGGCTGTTTCGACCAAGCCTTGACAGGGTATACGGAGTCGTTGGCCCGGGCAGAAGTATTGAATCAACATAGGGAATCCTGTAAATCTTACGGGATTCCTTTTGTCCAGGTATTTATTATTTCTTGTAATAATTTATCCAATACATACAGTGAATTGGGGCTTTACCAGGAGGCAGACAGGATGTTGAAGCGAAGCATTTGTTATATCGCCCATTTGTTGAGTTTAAAAAAGAAAAAATTAGACGAGTACATAGAGCTTCAAAAAGAGTTGGGAAGAGCTATACTTTATTATAAGGAATTTTTAAAACATTCCGGCAAGGTAAAAATAGAAGCGTTGTGGCTGGATGATATCGTACAGGAGTATTTAGGGAAAATGTAATAAAGGATCGGGAAAACTTTGGAGGCTTAAGTATTACTGATTCTACTCAACATTCACGATTAAGCAAATAAAAACAGGGAATATGGATTATGTGATTGAACTTCTTATGTCCGAAAAGAGAAACCTGGAAAAACGGATTAAACAAGACGAATTGTTACATAAAGATATGCGGAAAGCGACCATTGCTTTAAAGCAATTGACACAGTTAAAATTAGCCATTAAATACCTACGGCAAAAAAACAAATTGAGGTGAGCGGCAAAGTATTTCTTTATTTCATCCATTGCAAAAAAAGAAGGAATCTATGGGGTAGAAAGGCCAGCTAGCTGATAAAAACACGAAATAATGATATTTTCAATCTGATACAAAAACGGTATGGTTCTGCTTGATTTAAAAGGGATGGAAAAAGTCTATTAGTATATCCTTGTACCTCAGTTCTTTTCGCAAGGACTGGGAAATCCACAATCAACCTTTGGCTTTATTTAGGCATTCTATGAGTAAGTAGTAATAAATAAAGCATATATGAGCGACAAAAATCTGGATGTGATTGTAATTGGTGGCGGTCCGGCAGGGATGAATGCTGCCTTGGTTTTGGGAAGAGCTATGGTGAATGCCGTGGTGATTAATGAAGAAAACCCCCGAAACCGGATAACGCAAGGCTCTTATGGATTTGTGACCCGGGATGGTATCCATCCCTTGGAATTTTTAAAGATTGCAAAACACCAATTAGAAAAATACAATACGGTGCAGTATGTCAGAGGGCTCGTGGCCGGCGTGAAAAGAGAAGACGAAGGTTATCTGGTGAATACACAAAATAATGATGTTTTTAAGGCTCCGCGAGTCGTCTTTGCTACTGGGTATAAAGACGATTTGAGACAAGCTAACTTAAAAGGTGTAGAAAAAGTTTATGGAATATCGGTCTTTCCCTGCCCTTTTTGCGATGGATGGGAAAGAAAAAATCAACCTTTGGCTTTGTTCGGAGAAGAAAGGTATGTGGTGGATTTTGCCAAAACAGTGAGCAATTGGACCAAAGACCTGATTGTCTTTACCAATGGGAAGAAGATGGTTTCCGAGGCAGAGAAGAAAATGCTGTTGAGGCACCATGTCGAAGTAGAAGAAGAAAAGGTTTCGGAACTTTTGTCGGAAAACGGACAGCTTACCGGAGTAGAATTGCTCAGTGGAAAAGTTGTACACCGGACGGGCGGTTTCCTGATGAATACAGGTGGTCAACAATCGACCTTATTCCCTGTACAGCTAGGGGTTGAGGAAGAAGAATACGGAACTTACGAAACCAACCAATGGGGAAAAACCAGTGTTGAAGGCATTTATATAGTTGGCGATGCTAAAAATAGTTTTACAGGAAGCATTAACTCCGCTGCCGAAGGGTTTACCGTGGCAGAAATGATTGTACATGAAATCATTGACGAGCGTTGGGACTCTCAACCCTCATTCTTCTTTTAAACTCCAATATCTATCTCTTTTTGTTCAATAAATAGCCCATTGTTACTAACAATGGGCTATTTGCGTTGTTAATCTTTTTAACACCTATCATACATTTTTTACCATTTTTCTGGGTTTGAGAAAAAAAGTAAATTTTTTTGAGGGCATTTTAAGGTTTGCCGGTACATAGTAGTAAAAGCAGTAAAAATCCATTTTGACGGAAACAATGCCTGAATATAATTCCATAGAAGATTTTTTGAGTGACAGCAGCTTTGTGGAGTGGGTGCGTCAGACCCAACAATCTCCACAATGGGAACAGTGGCTCCTAGATCATCCGGAGAAACGAGTTTTGGCAGAGCAGGCAACTGACTTGTTGAAGGCCATGGAGTTTACTGTGGAGGCTCCCGGGATGGAAGAGATGTTTACGGTCAAACAAGAGATCGATGCACAAATTGCCCGGAAAGAAGAAGCATTGGGGAAGGGTAAACAAAGAAATATAGGTAAGTATTGGTATGCATCGATAGCAGCAGTGATTACACTTTTACTTGTTTGGGGGAGCGTTTGGTGGTGGGGAAACGCACCTGAAAAGACAATCTACAGTACTGCTTTTGGCCAGATGGATTCCTTATGGTTGGAAGACGGCACCTTGGTTTTGCTTAATGGGAATACACGTTTGGAAGTGGCCAAGCAGTGGAGTACAGCTCCTAAACGGGAAGTTTGGTTGGAAGGAGAAGCCTTTTTTTATGTGAAAAAATCACCGGATCATCCGTTTGTAGTGCATTCCAGTGTCTCTGAAGTGAAAGTGTTGGGAACGGCCTTTAATATGGAGGCAAGGGCGGAGCATAGTGAAGTGTATCTGGAAGAAGGAAAAGTCGAAGTAACCCATACAAATACCCGTCAAAAATTGCTGTTATCGCCCAATGAATTGGCCATTGTGGAGGTGAATCAGTTAACGAAACAAACTGTAAAAGGGGCTGCCATTGTGGCTTGGCGGAAGCAGCTATTGGCATTTGACAATGCAACTTTAGAGGCTGTAGCCCGGGAGCTTCGCAATACGTTTGGGTATGAAGTCCAATTTGCCAATGATTCGTTAAGGCATCTGCTTTTTACCGGGAGCAGTGCTGCCGACAACCTTTCTTTGTTGGTGAAAAGCATTGCCCAAGTGCATAATCTGACCATTACTACAGATAAAAATACCATTAGCGTAAGCCGTTGAACCAGGCGGCTTTACAGACATACAACTAACCTTTTCAAGGTTCAACCAGCAAAAAATATCTACAGTCGACTATTTCTTTATTGTGAAGTGAATTAACCTTTTTCTTTTTCCTAAAAAAATGTTTCGAAAACGCCTCCTCTGTGTTACTTTTTTCAACAATAGCTTTGGCTATTCTCTTAAAAAAAGTGCCTTGATGAGCCGGTTTTGATTCCATGTTCGGTCAAAAACTATACGTTTAAACCGCTTCTGTTTTAACTTTCGAAAGTAAAAAACGCATGGGTAGTAAAAAGCAACCAGTGAGCTGCCCACGACTAACTTAGGTAAATCCCTTACTGATACCAGGTTGGGTAATCTATTAAGTGCAGGATAAGTGCTTAATGGGTTTGACCAGCTTTGAGGGAGCGCTTTATTTGATTTGAGGATTGTACGAAGGCTGCTCTGAACAAGGGCGTTTGGCCATGACTCATTTCATCGGAAACTCCCTGATTAACATTGACAAAATGAGTCAAAAACATTTACCTAATTTTCGAACCTTATGCAAAATAGAACTACTAGCTTACAACTGTTAGTGTTTTTTATCTTACTGGCTTTTCAGCATGGGTTGAGTGCTCAAGAGGGCTCGTCCAAACACCTTGCATCTAACCAAGAAAAAGTATCGCTAAACGAAATACTCAAAGAATTGTCGACCAGACATGCCTTGAGTTTAAATTATAATCCGGAAACCGTACAAAAAATATTTTTACCCAAGCACCAATTGCCGTCCCAGCAATTACCGGCCGAAGAATACTTACAGGTATTGGTAAAAAAGGTAGACTTAAATTGTATCAAACTCGATGAAAATCATTTTGTAATCAAACCTTCAGCTTCGATATCGCAACAGGAACGCATCCAAGTGAGTGGTAAGGTGGTGGATGAGCAGAATCAGCCCTTACCTGGTGTGAACGTATTGGAAAAGGGAAGCTCCAACGGGACTATTACGGATGCAGACGGGCAGTTCAGCCTGCAAATAGCGGGGCGTAATAGTAGCCTATTGTTCAGTTTTGTAGGGTATCAGAGTCAGGAAATAGCCGTTGGAAAGCGAAGGGAATTCAGGGTTGCTTTAGCGATGTCTTCCAAAGAACTTACGGAAGTGGTCGTTACTGCCTTGGGAATCAGTAGAGAACAACGGGCGTTGGGCTACTCGGTGGCCCAGCTGGATGGAGACGCGGTAAGTAAAGTGAAAGAAGCCCATGTGGTGAATTCCCTGGCAGGAAAAGTGGCCGGGGTAAATATCCGGAACACCAGCCCGGATGCGGGTTCTTCGGTGCTGATTACAATCCGGGGACAATCGTCTCTAACGGGCAATAATCAGCCTTTGTTTGTGATTGACGGGGTGCCTGTGGTAACGAACAATGCCAATGTATCTTCTTCTACGGATGCCCCGATAGATTTTGGAAATCCCGCCATTGACATCAATCCGGACGATGTGGCCAGTATTTCTATCTTGAAGGGGGCAAGTGCAGCGGCCTTGTACGGTTCGCGGGCCGGTAACGGTGTGGTTCTGATTACGACCAAATCAGGGAAAGGAGCGAAAAAAGGATTGGGTGTCAGTTTTAATTCTTCTGTTACCTTGGATCAGCCTTGGTTATATCCCGAGTTTCAAAACGAGTTTGGGGCCGGCGACCGGGAAGGAACCAATGAAACACTATCCGATGCTTCCTGGGGGCCTCGGTTGGATAAAGGAACGAAACATTTGCAATGGGACAGCCCTCTGGATGGCGAAGGCAAACCCCTTCCGACCGATTGGGTGGCTTATCCCGACCGGCACAAAGACTTCTTTCAGACGGGGCAGACATTTAATAATAACATTGCTATCACAGGAAATTATAACGAAGGCGATTTCCGGTTTTCTTATTCCAATTTATACAACCGGGGGATTGTACCGAATACCAATCTGAAAAAGAACAATTTTAACTTGAATGCGGGGTATCACCTTGCTAAAAACTTGAAGGTGAGGGGGACGGTGTCTTATATCCAGTCGGAAAGTGACAACCGTCCTGCCAGTTATAAATCTTCCGAAAATATCATAGAAACTCTTTACCGGACCACGCCTAATATCAATGTCGTCAAATTATCGGATTACTGGATGGAGAATCGCAAAGATTTAGAGCAAAAATCACATTTGCCGGGAGAGGCTGACAATCCCTACTTTGTGGTGCATGAAAATACCAATAGCTTTCTTCGCAACCGGGTAATTGGCAATGTAAAACTGGACTATGAAATAGTGCCGGGTTTAAGTGTAATGCTGCGTTCGGGGGTTGATTTTTATAATGAAGAAAGAGAAAACAAACGGGCCTTTAGTACTTTGAAATATCCTAAAGGGGCCTATATGATGCAGAAACTGTATTACCAAGAAATAAACCACGATTTTCTGTTAACATACAACAAAAGTATCCATGATCACCAATGGTACTTCTCTTTCTCTTTGGGGGGTAACCGGATGGATCGTAAAATCCGAGATTCGGCCCATAAAGCTGAACGCTTGAACTTGGCGAAGGTGTACAATGTGTCCAATGCGGCTGCCGGAACCTTGATCGGCACACAAAACAATTCCTGGAAACGGGTGAACAGCATTTATGGAATGGCCCAGTTTGCCTATCAGAATATGATCTTTCTGGATGTAACCGCCCGGAATGACTGGTCTAGCACTTTGCCTTTGGAGAATAATGCCTATTTCTACCCTTCGGTTTCTTTTAGTACGGTCTTTACCGACTTGTTCAAAATAGACAGCCGGTTCTTTTCCTATGGAAAGATCCGCGCAAATTTTGCACAGGTGGGGAATGACACCGGACCGTACCAGCTGTACAATACCTATGATTTCGAAAATGATTGGGGGGATGTAAAAAGAGCGTCTATTTCTACATTATTAAAAAACAGCAGGTTAAAACCGGAAATCAGTACCACCTATGAAGGTGGGGTGGATTTACAATTCTTTAATGGCAGAATCGGTCTGGACCTTACTTATTATAAAACCAGTAGTAGAAATCAAATTATTCGCATCCCGACCAGTATCACTTCCGGAGCTTCGGAAAAACTGGTGAATGCCGGAGAAATCCAAAATTCCGGTTGGGAGATTGCCTTGAAGGCAACACCTGTCAAGGTTAAAAACCTGCAGTGGAATACAACCGTCAATTTTACCCGGAATGAAAATAAAGTAATTAAACTGGTTGAGGGAGTGGAACGCTTCCGTTTGGGAGAAGCTACCGGTATTTACGAAGATGTTTACGAAGGTGGGAGCCTGGGAGATTTGTATGATAAACGCACTTGGCTGACCATTAAAGAGGGGGAGCTAAAAGGCGAATATGTGGTGAACGAGGAGGGGTATCCGGTACGGGATAATACTTGGACCAAAGTAGGAAATTACAACCCCGACTTTATGTTGGGCTGGCACAACACACTCTCCTGGAAAAAGCTTCAGTTGGACTTTTTGATTGATTGGCGGAAGGGAGGTGAATTCTATGCCTATACGGCCAAAAACTTATTATCAGACGGACGGACAACAGTTACCGTACATGGCCGGGATGAGCAGTCCGGAGGCTTGCCTTGGGTAGATGGTAACGGAGTAGCCCGAAATGACGGAATGATCATTCCCGGATATATTGACAATGGTGACGGAACCTACCGGGCGAATGAGAACATTGTCAACCCCGAAGATTATTACGGCAGTATCTATTGGGATTTTGAAGAATTTTCAACCTTTAGTGCAGCCTATGTAAAGCTGCGGGAAGTCTCTTTGACCTATCACCTGGATAAACTTGCGAATTGGCCTATAAGCGGTTTGTACATTTCCTTGACCGGAAGAAATCTGTACGCATGGTTTGCCTACAAAAAGGACAACAAAAAAGGTGATTTTATTTATACGGATTATGACAAGGGCTATGACCCGGAGACACAGGTAATCCCCTCCGGAAGCGGCTTTAAGCAAGGCGTAGCTGCCTGGAGTTTGCCGGCCACCCGTTCTTTTGGGATGAAACTAGGGTTTGATTTTTAAGAAAGGATGTAGCCGTTGTGTTTAATTAATTATTCTTATAAGTAGTTGATTATGAAGTTTTTATATAAATATATTTGCTTGGGCCTGTTGATGGGGGGATTGGGGGCATGTGAATCAAATTTTGAAGAAATCAATACCAATCCCAATAAACCTGATAAAATAGCTCCGGAATTTATTTTATCGGATGTGTTGGTGCGCACTGCTTACCTCTATCAAAGCGACTCCTATATGGGGAAACTTGCATCGGTAAATCGCTATATTACCCTTACCCGGAATGAAGCGGACGACTTGTTTCACTGGACAGGAAATAGTTGGAGCGGTCAGTATGAAATCCTGGCCAATAATAAAAACCTGTACGATTTGTCATCCGAACTGGAAATGAAACACTGTCAGGCTATTTCTTTAATTATTAAATCATTTCTGTTTTCGTATACCAGTGACCTCTTTGGGGATATACCGTATAGCAAAGCACTTTTATCGAAAGAGGAAAATATCATTTACCCTTCCTATGATACACAAGAAGAAGTGTATCAGGGTGTTTTATCAGATCTGAAAACCGCCAATGAGCTCTTGTCTTCAGAAGGGTTTATCGATGAGGAAATGGATGTGATCTATCAGGGTGATGCGATGAAATGGAGAAAGTTTGCCAATTCTTTACGGCTTCGCTTGCTGTTGCGGGTATCCAATAAACTGAACGATGCCTTTGCTAAAATACAGGAAATCGCCAATGACCCCAGTACATACCCCATTTTTGAAAGTAATGAAGACAATGCCAACCTGGAATATTTGGGATTGATCACGGATAATATGTGGCCGGGAGGGGAAAATAGATTGGAAGTTTGGGATTTCGAAAAGAGGCGCCCAAGCCAAGTGCTTATACGGCATTTGTTGGAACGCAACGATCCTCGTATGAAAGTGTGGTTTAACCCGGTCAAGGCAGACCCGGCCAGTGGAATTAGTGATCAAAATGAATATGTGGGAGTGCCGCATGCTATTCCGGCTCCTTATGAATACAATGGTGGAGGGGACAATCAATCACTGTTGGCCGATATATACCGGAAGAATAACCACCCTATGGTGCAGGCCATGATGATGAATTACACCGAAGTACTATTCATTTTAGCGGAGACGGTACAAAAAGGAAATGTGACTGTAAGTGGAGAAACTGCAGAAAGCTTGTATTATAAGGCAATCGGGGCATCTATGGAGCAATACGAAGTAATGCAGGAGGCGGAAGACCAAGCGTATAACGATCAGGAGCTGGTGAAATATGACAACTCTTTAGAGCAATTGATCACTCAAAAGTGGTTGGCGCTGTGGCTGACTGGCGGAGAAGCTTGGTTTAACTTCCGGCGAACGGGGTTTCCTGTTTTCCCTATTGGCCCCCGGGCGGTGCAAAAGGTAATTCCTTCGCGGATGATTTATCCTACAGAAGAAGCAGCAACCAACGAAGTGAATTATGAACAAGCGATTGTGCAACAAGGTTGGGCGGAAGACGGGATCAATGAAAAGATATGGTATTTACAAGATTAAAATAGTAAAAAGAAAAGGTTTCTACTCAAGTAAAATCCCCTTGAACCAATGGGCAAAAACGTTAGGAGACTCATCGTATTATTCTTATCCGGTATGGTATATCATTCGGCCTATCCACAAAAACCATACACCACATCCGTGTATCCGGACCGGGTAGTGCTGAACCCAACAGCTCAAGCGGCTACTTCGATAGCGGTATCTTGGAGAACGTCTTTAGAGACAGAGAAAGGTTGGGTAGAGTTGGGAATAGCCGAAGCCGGTCCGGACCTTACACAGAAGCTGAGCCGTGTGGAGGCAAAGCGGGAGGTACATCAACTGCAAGATGGACGTACATTAGCTTATTATTCGGCAGTAATGCAAAACTTGCAACCGGGGGAATTGTATATATACCGGGCAGGAGACGGAAAACACTGGAGTGAATGGTATCAGTTCAACACGATGAAAAATGAAGATAAACTGTCTTTTGTCTTCTTTGGCGATGCGCAAAACGATTTGCGTTCTCGTTGGTCGAGAGTCGTGCGCCAGGCATATGCCGAACATCCCGGAGCGGATTTTTACTTGCATGCGGGAGATTTGGTCAATACCGGAGCTAATGATCAGGAGTGGGGCGAGTTTTTTGAAGCAGCTTCCTTTACCATGGCTTCTATTCCTCAGGTAATGACACCGGGTAATCATGAATACAAAGGAAAAGAATGGGGACTTTGCCCTCAGTGGCAGGCACAGTTTGCGTTGCCGCTCAATGGCCCGGATGGATTGAAAGAAGTGTGCTATTATGTGGATTATCCTCAGGCGAGGGTGATTTCCCTGGATGCGGAGCAAATTGATGAGTCTGAGCATTGGCGGGATGAGCAAAAAAACTGGTTGGAAAAAGTGTTGGCTGAAAATGAGAAAGCTTGGACCGTCATTACCTTTCACTATCCCATTTATTCCACCAAGCCCAACCGGGATAATGAAAAATTGCGAATGCATTTCAAACCTCTTTTTGACAAATACAAAGTGGATTTGGTTTTACAGGGGCACGATCATGGCTATGCCCGGGGAATGAAAAAGATTCCTGACAATCACGGGCAGACAATGTATGTAGTTTCGGTGAGTGGACCAAAGATGTATGAAGTGCAAAGTGCGCCTTGGATGGATCGCAAAGCGGGAAATACACAGCTCTTTCAAGTGATTGAAATAGAGGGGAACCGCTTGCAGTATCAAGCGTTTACCGCTGACCGGGTGCTTTACGATGCTTTTGAAATTATCAAGAAAAAAGGAAAGAAAATCCTAAAAAATAAAATTCCCGAACATGTGCCCGAGCGACTGTAACTGGAAGCCTTGGCAAATGCATTTATGAATAAAAAAACTCTTATCGGAGTGATCTAAATAATCAAAAAAAATTCCAATTAACTAAAAAATGAGAACCAAACAGCAGATTGACAAACAACTTCGCTATCTATTGATTTCATTACCATCAGTGCTGGGTTGGCATTTTATGCTAGCCCAGCCTATATCTTCCATGGCCACTTTGCAAACGACTTTGCTAAATCCGGCCTCCAAGACCGTGATGGTGGCTGCTCACCGGGCAGCTCATTTGAAATACCCGGAAAACTCCTTGATGGCCATTGAGCATGCCATCACCTTGGGGGGTGGATATTGTGGAACTGGATGTGCGATTAACCAAGGACAAGGTGCCTGTGATTTTGCATGATGGTACCATTGACCGGACTACCAATGGAAGTGGTAAAATTAAAGACCTGACTTGGAAGGAATTACAAAAACTTTCTTTAACGGACAAGCAAAACCAAGTTACCCCGTATAAAGTCCCTTCCTTACAGCAGGCTTTGGAACAGGCGAAAGGTAAAATTCTAATCGACCTGGATTTAAAAGTAAATTCAGTAGATGAAATTATCGCGGTAATCGAGCAATGTAAGGCGGAAGACCAAGTATTCTTCTTTGACAGTGATTATGCAATCTTAAAAGCTATACAAAAGCAAAAGCCTGAGTGGATGTTGATGCCCCGGTGCTATTCCAGCAAACATACCATTAAAGCCCTTAAATTATTTACCCCTCAAATTATCCATATTGATAAAGGATTCTATACCGCTGAAGTTGTGCAGAAAATTAAGGACGGAAAGGCTCGTGTGTGGATGAATGCCTTGGGGGATACGGACGCGGAAATCAGAAAGGGAAACGCTCAAAAAGCATTGGATGAACTGTTGCATTTTGGTGCGAATATCATCCAAACCGATGAACCGGAGCTGCTCTTGAAAGCTTTGAGAAAACGGAAACTTCATTGGTGAGGGCTGAACGTTAGACCATAGCTCCGGTAAAGGGATTTGATAAACCTTCAAAAGTATTACAGAAGCAGTTCCCCCTGTAATGTATATGATCCTCTAATGTATTTGATAATGAAAAACTATCTGATTCTCCTATGTTTAAGTATTACTTTCACTACTAATGCGCAACTAATTCAGGATACGGTATTTCAACAGGCCGTATCGCTGAAGTATTCGCTGCCCTCGGAGTTGTCGGAGGCACGCTTGAAAAAGGTGTTGGTAGATTACAATGACATCGTGTATGTATTGAGTGACAAAGGACTCTACCGGGTGTTGGAAGGACAATTATTGAAAGATATTCTCTATAGGCCTTTAGCCGGTAAAACGCCCTTGGACATCTGTCTTCAGGAGAATACAGGGTATATGTATTACCTCTATGAAGACGAGTGGCTAACCAATGCCTATGCCGGCATTCATTATGCTTCCGTACCCAAAGGCAAATACACACATTTGGCTGTGGCAGAGGATGGCCGGGTTTTATTAGTGGCCAAGGCGAGTGCCACCGTGTATCAAAAGGATGGTTTTCAAAAGATCAACCTTCCCAAAGGATCCATGGTTGCGGTCAAAGTGCATCAAGGGGTGTTTTATTACTGTACCGGCCGGGCGGTCTTTCGGTTGAATAATTTCACCTGGGAAAAAATACACGAAGGAGAAGGAATTCGGGATATTGCTTTCGGGCCAACGGATGTATACATTGCTACCCGTAAAGGTTACTATTGTTTGAGCATTCGTGACTTTAGAAATACTTTGCCTGTTCAGGAGCAATTACCTGTAAATGAGTTGAATACTTTGTTGGTAAACCAACATGATGTATGGGCGGCTACTCCTGAAGGTGCTTTTAAGTTAAGCCCCGAGGGGGCGTTCCGGTATTTTGCCTCACAAAGATGGCTGGATGAAAACAAGGTGATTGATTTGGCAGTCGACAGTGAAGGAAATGCCTATTTTCTGACTCCCGGCGGCTTGAATAAAGTGCAGTATCAAGGGCAAACCTTGGCAGAAAAAGCAACTTATTTTCAAAGAAAAATCAGACAAAAGCACATCCGTTATGGCTTGATTTCTCCACTGCGCTATCAAAAAGCCGGGGATATCCGTACCGCTCAGCTGACGGACACCGACAATGATGGCTTGTGGACGGCCTTTTATATGGGAAGCCAGGCATTTCGCTATGCCGTTACCGGAGAGGCAAAAGCCAAACGTTATGTCTGGGAGGCTTTTGAAGCGTATGAGCGCCTGTTGTCAATCAATTCCTTAGACGGTTTTCCTTCAAGGACTTTCGAGCGGAAAGGGTATAAGGTGTCCGATCCGGAACGTTGGCGGAATTCTCCGGAAGAAGCTTGGGAATGGAAAGGACATACAAGCAGCGATGAGTTTGTCGGTTATATCTGGGTAGCGGCTTTGATGGATCAATTGATTGCCCAAACCCCGGAAGAAAAATACCGGGTGGCGCAGTTTATTGATAAGATCCTTATGCATGTTCTCAATAACGATTATTATTTTGTGGACATTGACGGAAAGCCTACTACTTGGGGGCGTTGGAATCCCGAATACATCAATCAATATCCGGAAACCGTGGTGGATAGAAAATTGGGCAGTACGACCCTTATAGCCGGTTTGCAACTGGGCTACCACGTTACCGGAAAAGAGATCTATAAACGTGAAATAGAGAAACTCTTCAAGGAGCATGGGTATCTGGACAATATCCGGATTGATGTGAATTGCATTCGTACCACCCCCGGAGTGATCTATGACGGGCATAATATGGGAGCCGGAGGTTGGAATCATTCCGATGACGAAATGGCTTTTTTAACCTACTGGGTCTTGTATCACTATGCTTTGGACGGTAGTTTAAAAACAACTTACGGAGAGGTGATTGAAAATCATTGGCAAATCGAAAAACCGGAGAAAAACGCCCTCTGGAACCTGATTACGTACGGTACGGCCGGAAAGATGGATCCGGAAGCTACCGGATGGCATTTACGCGAATTCCCTATGGATTTGATACGGTACGATGTACGTAATGCTCACCGGAAAGACTTACGGTACTTACCTGAAAATTTCCGGGGACAGTCTACGGAAGAACTTTTGCCTCCTGGTGAACGGAAAATCCACCGGCACAATGCCAATCCATTTACTTTGGACGGAGGATCGGGAGGAACGGCTGAATTGGCTGGCGATGAATTTTTATTACCTTATTGGTTAGGAAGGTATTTGGAAGTAATAGATGAGTAAGGTGCTTATGCTTCAAGCCCTTCCGGGTTTTGAGAATCCGGAAGGGCTGATTTTGTACAAATAATTTAACAAAATTATAATTTGAAGGTCTCTGTAAAATCCCAAGTTTCTACTACCTTTATAGCCAAGGTAAATGGCTGTCAACTTTTTACACTGATAGCAAATGGCTTTTGATGTGTAGTCATTATCGCTGTATTTGCCTACGATAAGCTTTCAAAATTCTATTTTTTTAAGAGGATATCCATCGCTTTCGGAAAACTACAAAGTCCGGCAAAAAGAATGAATGGATGTACTCGGTATCAAAACTTAATTTGAAACATGAAAAAGATCTTATTTTTAACCGGTGATTTTGCGGAAGATTACGAAACCATGGTGCCCTTTCAAATGCTCCTGATGGTAGGGCATGAAGTGCATGCGGTTTGTCCTGACAAAAAGAAAGGCGAAACCATTAAAACTGCCATTCACGATTTTGAAGGAGACCAAACCTATACGGAAAAGCCCGGTCATAATTTCCAACTGAATTACACTTTTGACGAGGTGAAAGCAGAAGACTATGACGGGTTGGTAATAGCCGGTGGTAGAGCCCCTGAATACCTGCGCTTGAACCCGAAAGTGATTCAAATTGTACAATACTTTGCAGAAACCGATAAACCATTGGCTGCGATTTGCCACGGTATTCAAATATTGACAGCTGCCAACACCGTAAAAGGGAAAAGGCTCACTGCTTATCCGGCTGTAGGTCCTGAAGTGCGCATTGCCGGTGGAGAATATGTGGAAGTGGATCCTACCGAAGCCGTCGTGGATGGTAACTTAGTGACTTCACCTGCCTGGCCCGGACACCCACGCTTTATCGCCGAGTTTTTAAAACTGTTGGGTACGAAAATCGAATTATAAAGACACATTCGTATTGAAAAAGAGGCCTGATGTAACTGCATCAGGCCTCTTTTTTTGTTGACGCTCCTTCAATCATTCCAAAAATCTCGGTTTTCGGGGACTATTTCAAAGAGATAATTATTATGTTTGAACATATGAACAAGTAATTGTTTTAAAAATAGTTGAAAATATGCTAAAGAAAAGGATACTCGTCTTTGCCTGGGTGCTGTTCAGTTTTTGGAAGGCGGAAGCTCAACAGAAATCGCCCCTCGATTGTGTCGATCCCAATATAGGTTCCGCACATTCCCGTTGGTTTTTTTACACTCCGGCTGCCAATCCGTTTGGCATGGCCAAACCGGCTCCTTCTACCAACGGACATGAAGGCAATCAGTGGGGTTGGGAAGCGGTAGGCTATGACGACCGGCATACTTCTATTGAGGGGTTTGCTAATTTCCATGAGTTTCAAGTAGGCGGTGTGGTCTTGATGCCTTCGACCGGGAAATTACAAACGGTTCCGGGGGAAAAAGACCAGCCGGAAAGCGGCTACCGTTCCCGCTTTGACAAACCGGACGAAAAAGCAGAACCGGGTTATTACCAAGTGCTTTTGAAAGATTATCAAATAAAAGCGGAACTCACTTCTACGCCCCGGGTAGCCTTTCACCGCTACACCTACCCGGCTACTTCCGAAGCACATTTGTTGTTTGATATCGGCAATCAACAGGGCGAAAGCGGTAAAGTGCTGGATGCTTTTGTACGTTTGACGAATGAGCGTGAATTGGAAGGCTTTGTGATTACCCATCCTGAATATGTAAAAAATTACCAACCGGGAGCGCAGGTAAAAATGTATTTTGTAGCGGAATTGAGTAAAAAGCCGGAAGCTTATGGCGCTTTTTATGGCGAGGTGCAGGAGAAAGGAAAAAATACCGCAATAGGACCCGGGGCAGGTATGTATCTGCATTTTTCAATGAAAGAACAAGAAGCCTTGGAAGTAAAGGTCGGCCTGTCGTATACCAGTGTGGCCCATGCCCGGTTGAATTTGAAAACAGAAGCTGAGGGCCTGGACTTCGACCAAGCCAGAGAAAAAGCACAAGCAGTTTGGCAAAAACAGTTGGGGAAAATTCAAGTCTCGGGAGGCTTGGAAGAAGACAAAGTGAAATTTTATACCGGTTTGTACCATGCCTTGCTAGGCCGTGGCCTGACCAGTGATGTAAACGGGGCCTATCCTAAAAATAACGGGGGGATCGGGCAGATCCCTTTGAACGGAAAAGGGCAGCCTGAGTATCATCATTACAATACCGATGCAGTTTGGGGGGCTTTTTGGAACCTGACCCAACTGTGGGCCTTGGTCTATCCCCGGTATTTTTCGGAGTTTGTCCGCTGCCAGTTGGATCAATACAAAGACGCAGGCTGGTTGCCGGACGGTATTGCCGCTTCCAAATATGTGTCAGGCGTAGGAACGAATTTTATGGGGCAAGTCGTCAGCAGTGCTTACCTGCGGGGCATCCGGGATTTTGATGCGGAGCTGGCTTACGAAGCTGTAAAAAAGAACGAGATAGGCTGGATGAACCGTCCGGAGGGAGTAGGCAAAGCCGATACCAAAGTGTTTATGGAAAAGGGCTATGTGCCTTACAAAGAGATCAAAACGTATTATTCGGGCTCCAATGCAAGCGGTTCCCAGTTTTCGGCTTCTCATACCTTGGAATATAGCTTTAGCGCCTATGCCGCGGCTCAATTTGCGGAAGCATTGAATAAAAAGGAGGACATGCGGCAACTAACCGAATTGGCCAAAGGCTGGCAAAAACTGTTTGATGAGCAAAGCGGTTTTATCCGGCCCAAAGATGAGAATGGCAAATTTCTCGAAGGCTTTGACCCTTCGGAAGTCTGGAAAGGGTTTCAGGAAGGGAACTCCTGGCAATATACGTTTTATGTACCCCATGATGTCAACGGATTAGTGGAGCGAATCGGAAAAGAAACCTTTAACCAGCGTTTGGACCAATTGTTTGAACAAGCGCAAACAACCTTGTTTGGCGGAGGAAAAGAGATCAGCGCCTTTTCCGGTTTAAAAAACGTCTATAATCACGGTAATCAGCCCAGCTTGCATATCTCCTATTTGTTTAACTATTCGGGAAAACCCTGGCTTTCGCAAAAGTGGGTGCGGGAAATTTGCCGTACGTTCTATGGGACAGACGGGCAGCATGGTTATGGCTACGGGCAGGATGAAGATCAGGGCCAATTAGGGGCTTGGTTTGTACTGGCCGGTATGGGTTTGTTTGATGTGCAGGGTGGCAGTTCCTTAGAGCCTACCTTACAGCTGACCACTCCGCTGTTCAATGAGGTTCGTATCCAATTGGATGCTATGTATTATCCGGGGAAGGAATTTATCATTGAGGTTGATAAAGGGGACGCGGCAAAACACGGGTATATACAGTCAGCCCGGTGGAAGGGAAAACCGCTTCAAAACTGTTGGTTGCCATATGCCGAGGTAGTGAGTGGAGGCACCTTGGAATTGAAACTAAGTAAAAAGCCAGGAGAACAATGGGGTGTGGAACAGGCGCCACCTTCCATGTCAAAACCGTTGTTGGAAAAACAATAGCGGTTTCCAACGGTTGATTGAGAGTATGTTTAAAATTCATTTTAACCCAAAGGGTGAAATTTAAATATGTTCTTACAGACGCTCTTAATCCGGCCGGAGATACAAATACCCGATCACTTTTACTAGGAAAGTTGGTCGGGTATTTTTTATGTAAATATATTTTTGTAAAATATGAAGTTTCAGAATAATTTGAAATAAAAGAAATTGATTCCCGCTTCATGAATAGGATATGAAATAGGAGAGGGGGAGAGAGTCTCGAAGAGAGAAGGAAGTGATAGTATTGAAAGTAGTTTTGCTTATTAAATGGTATTGTAGTATAAGAATTATATCCGGAATATATTGCCGGTGAGAGGTTTTCTGTTGTCTTTTTTGTACCTTCTGTAGGTAAGCCTGTGTGTGATTTTTCTGTTAATTGTTAAAAAAACCTCAAAATACAGGGGAAATGGCTGGTATGTTCTATAGAACCTATTGTTTGAAATTTAAATTATATTTCATCCTGTAGAACATATTTTATACCTTTGCTTAAGCACTTTGCCAAATTATCACCAGTCATACATGCAGTTGAAATGCTATTTTTTACGGTGAAAATAAGTGGTTTAACCCTGAGTCTTGAGCTTTATTCTCTTCTTAAATGATTGTACATCAATGCTATTGCTTGAATAAAGTCAATTTACAAGACACAATGGAATAAAGTCCGAAATCATTATTTAAATAAAAATTATGTTCTTTGTAAAAAGACAAATATTTCTTCTCTTATTTATAATCACTTCTGTACAACTTAATTTATATGCTCAAACCCCGTCATCCTTAGAAGTGCCTGATTTTGGAGTGGATGATGGAAGCGTCTATAATTCGGGGGCTTTGCGTTTGACTTGGGTTTATGCCAAAGACCTGGTGAAACAAGATGTGGTGGAGTTTGAAGTGCAACAAGCCTCGTCCAGTGAGTTCGTTCAACAGAAAGCGATTTATCGCGGGCCGGATTTGGCAACCTTTATTTCCGGTTTGAAAAACGGTACGTATTTCTACCGGATACGGGCCTTACGTAAGGACCTGGAGAAAAAAAGCCCTTGGTCTTCCCCGCTTAGAATCGAAGTGAAGCACCATCCTCTCTCTTTGGCGTTCACCTTGGCCGGTGTAGGAACATTTGTGTTTCTAGCTACTGCCGTAGTGGTATTTCAAGGGTCGCGCAACCAAAAATAAAACCTCTTCATGAAACATCAATCAGCCATTATTTCTGAAAGTACAGGGTGGATTATGCTTTTTGCCCTGAGTGTAATTTGGATCTTACTTGGTATTTACTGGGGTAAGAAAGCAAAAAATATGGAAGGCTTTATGCTGGCCGGTCGCAATGTGGGACTCGCCTTCGGGGTGACGACCGCCATGGCGACTTGGATTACCTCCAATACGACCATGTTGGCGCCTCAGTTGGCTTTAGAATTGGGGGTATGGGGAATGGTGGCTTATTGTACCGCGTCCTTTGGCTTGATCATGTTTGCGCCTTTGGCCAAACGAATTCGCGAGTTGATGCCCAATGGTTTTACCAGCGGTGATTTTATCCGCCTGAGATACGGAAAGAGAACCTGGCATTTGTTTTTGATAATATCACTGTTTTATGGTTTTACCTGGCTGATCAGTATGGGGATGGCCGGAGGGATTTTGATGAATGCTTTGGCCGGAATTCCCTACCGCCTCGGTATGACGATCATTTTAGCCGTATGTGTGACCTATACCCTTTTCGGAGGCTTGTATGCCGTGATCGGGACCGACTTTATCCAGTCCTTAATCATTTTGGTGGGGATTGTAGTGGTAGGCTTCGGAGTAATGAATTTTATTGATTTTGACCTTATGTACGATAATCTTTTGGACGAACGCCCTATGTTGGTGAGCATGCTTTTGCCAGCTTCCATCATGGCCGTCTTTAATAATTTATTGTTTGGTATTGGAGAGATTTTTCATAGCAATGTATGGTGGAGCAGGGCCTTTGCCATGCGGAAAGGAATTGGGAAAAAAGCCTATGTGATGTCCGGGCTTTTCTGGTTGCCGGTGCCCATTGCAGCGGGCTTTATTGCCTTGACTACGGATTCGTTAGGAATCAATATCACCAGTCCGGATATGGTGGGGCCCTTGGTGTCTGCGCATATTCTCGGGGAGGTGGGAGCAGTAGTGGTATTTGCTGTTTTCTTTTGCTCCTTAGCATCCAGTATTGATAGTTTGCTTGCGGCTACTTCCGATTTGATTACGGAAGATATCTACCGGAAAATGATCCGGCCCGATGCCAGTGAACAACATATCCGAAAGGTTTCCTCCTATATCATTATCGGTTTAGGGACGCTGGCTTGGCTGGTCTGCCTGCCTCGTATTAGCGATTTGGCTACGGTGTTGTTTTTTGCCGGACCAATGGTGGGTAGTACGATTTGGCCGATCATTTCAGGTCTGTTCTGGAAAAAGGCCAGTACACAAGGGGCTTTCTGGGGCATGTTATTAGGGTCGGTTATCGGTCTGTCGGCTTATTTTTATTTGGGCTGGTATACGGCTTCTTTAATAGGGGCAGCCGTATCGATGATCACCGTACTCATATTCCGCCAGTGGCAACCCGATGAATTTGAATGGGAATCCTTGTCCGAGCCTTCAATTACCGAATCTTCATTGTCTGAACCTTCAATGTCAGAATAGAGTATGTTTTTTCCGAAAACACTATTATTGATCGTCATTATTACCGCTTTGGTGGCGATAGCAATTTCTGCTGTCATCCTTCTTGTCTTAATGATCAGAGATATCAAAACCAAAAAATTATGGTAAAAGAGAAATTTCACACATCGAAAACAACCGTCCTGGATGAAAACCCTTTGAATTCGGATGGTTTATATCCGGATCCGGAAAAATTACTATCAAAAGATACGATTAACCTGAATATTTTGAAACGGCTGGTAGGTCAGTCTGTGATTTCCGTAGACCAGTTTGATAAAGAGCTGGTTCTGGAAGTATGTAAGTTTGCGGCTTTGTTGGAATCTACGGAAATCGCTTCCAGCCACCCTTTGGATGGGAAAATAGTGATTACGGCTTTCTTTGAAGCCAGCACTCGTACCCGGCTTTCCTTTGAAAGTGCCGTGTTGCGTCTGGATGGGAAAATCGTCAGTATTGCCAATGGCAATTCTACCGGGGTGGCGAAAGGAGAGTCCTTGTCCGATATCGGAGAAATGTTTAATGCTTATGGCGATGTGGTGGTGATGCGCCATACGGAAACCGAATCGGTAGACGAAGTGATGTCCAACTTGCGGATTCCTTTGATCAATGCCGGTAATGGTTCCGGAGAACACCCTACACAAGCCTTGGCCGATTGGTTCGCTATTTTGAAATGGAAACCTCAGCTCAAAGGAGAAGTCACCAAAGAGGCCAAAATTCATCTGGGTATTTTGGGAACTCCGGGAAGCATGCGTGCCGTGAATAGCTTTTTGCGCATGTCTTTGCTGTTCAGGCAAGGTATCCGGAAGATTTCGATCGTTTCCGAAATGGCCGATCCTTTAGGGGAAGAGTTGGAGGAGCTGTTGAGTGCTTCCGGTGTGGAGTACTTTATCACCAATGATATTAATGAAGTGGTATCCGATCTGGATGTGATTTATATGAATTCCATCGCTTTTTTAGGCGATAGTTACCGCTCCTTGGACAGCCGCTTTAAGCTACATAAAGACAGCAAACTGAAAGACGATGCAGTGGTGTTGCACCCCTTAGCCCGTTTGGATGAGTTGGATCCTAACCTGGATACCACTACTCACAACTTGTATTTTACACAGGCTCATGGAGCGGTCTTTATCCGTCAGGCTTTGTTTATTTCGGTGCTCAACCGGTTTGCAAAACTACCCAAAGAGCATATTCCTTTTTCGGAATAAAGGGACGGAGGGTGTTTCCCTTCTATGCTAATAACAACAAATTTATTTTCAATTATTTAATTCATTATTATGTGCGGAATTGCCGGATTTTGGAAGAACGATCAAAATGATATACATGCATTCAGGGATATACTAAAAGATATGTCTGCCCAACTGTATCACCGTGGCCCGGATGGTTATGGGTTCCATGTGGATGAAAGAGCGGGATTGGGAATGGGGCATGCGCGTTTGTCAATCATTGACTTGGAAACAGGGGAACAACCTTTGTTGAGTCATGATAAAGAACAAGTGCTTACCGTAAACGGAGAGTTTTATGATTATAAACGCATCCGTACGGCACTTCGCTTGGAGGGCTTTCAGTTCGCTTGTAAATCAGACAGTGAAATTGCTTTGCCTCTTTACAAAAAATACGGCTTGGATTTCGTAGAACATTTGCGAGGAGAATTTGCGATTTCTCTGTACGATCAGTCCAGGCAACGTCTGGTTTTGGTTAGAGACCGTTTCGGTATCAAGCCCTTGTTTTATCATATCAATAAAGGGAATGTGTACTACGGGTCGGAAATTAAGGCCTTGTTAGCACATCCGGATGTGCCCAGCTCCTTTGATAACAGAAGTATTTTGCATCAATTAATGCATACCACTGCACCGGGTACCAGTTTGTTTAAAGATATATATGCCGTAAAACCTGGGCATATGTTGATCCTGGAAAGACATGGGAACCAGTTGGATGTGAAAGAGCATTGCTATTGGGACATGGACTTTCCGGAAAAAGATGAACGCGAACACAAAAGTGAAGCACATTACATCCAATCGGTGCGCGAAGAATTGTCGGAGGCTGTTTTTCACCGTTTGGAAGCCGATGTACCTGTGGGTTGTTATTTGTCAGGAGGAATTGACAGTTGCTCCATGCTAGGTTTGGCCAGTGGGATGCAACAGTCTCCGGTAAAAGCTTTTACCATCAGTTTTGATCATAAAGCGTATGACGAGTCGGCCATTGCCAAAGAAATGGCTGATAGGGTGGGGGCCGATCAAGAGCAAATCAGCTTGAAAGCCGATGATTTGTATGGAGAAAGTTATATCAAAACCCTGTGGCATGCCGAAAGGGCATTTTACAACACCTTGGGGGTGGCCAAATATAAAATGAGTCAACGGGTCAATGAGTGCGGTTATCGCGTAGTCGTTACCGGGGAAGGTTCGGATGAACTGTTTGGTGGGTACCCGGCCTTTAAACGGGATATGTTGTTACACGGACACGAAGGAGCTTCTGCAGAAGAACTGGAGTCCTATCGCAAATTGATGGACGAAAGTAACAAACTGTTCAAGGGAGCGATCCTGGCCGAAAACCAAGTGAGTCACCCGGCATTGGAGGAAGTTTGCGGGTTTACACCTTCCTGGATTCAGCCTTGGATGCAAACCCTGGATATCGCCAGCCCTTTGTTGCACGATGATATTTTGGAGGATTTGAGAGGGTATGACCCGATTCAGGAGATTGCCACTTCTTTTGATACCCGTCAATTGAACAATCGGCATGTGCTGGACAAAGCGCAATACACCTGGATCAAAACCATGTTGGAATGTCAAATCCTGAATTGGGGAGGAGACCGGGTAGATATGGCCAACTCTATGGAATCGCGTCCGGCATTTTTAGATCATCACGTAGCCGAAGCCGCTAAGAAAATTCCACCGCATATGCGGATCAAAGGAAATGTGGAAAAGTGGGTGTTGCGGGAAGCAATGAAAAATGTGTTGCCTGAGACATTATATAAACGTGAGAAATTTGCCTTTATGGCGCCTCCGGGACACACCGAAAATAAGAAGAAAGCAGCGCTGGATTTGTTGCTGGATAGCTATTTGAACGAAGATAAAGTGAAAGAAATAGGGATTTTTGATCCGAAAAGGTTATCTTCGTTCATTAGAACATATAAAGCGGATACAGACCCGGTATCCCTTGTCCGAAAGGATGCTTTGATTAATCACTTATTGGGACTACATATCTTACATGATTTGTTTGTAAGTAAAGCCGCATCAATTATTGCTTAAGCCTTTTAACGGTTTAAGTACCTGACACGGGGATATAATTTTATTAACGAATACCTTTCCTGAAAGCCGTTTTCAAATGGCTGGAAACAGGAATGTATAGCATTTATAAAAGAAAAATGAAAAGAGTTTGGGGTGGTATGTTTACCCTAAACTCTCTTCGTATTTTTTTAGCCCTCCTTATTTATAAGGAGTGTTTTTGAAGTTTTGCACTTGTCAGCTTGTGTGGAAGAGTGAACTTAACGTATTGTATATCTATTAAATTTTTCTTTTAAATCATCAAATTATTGCCAATGATAGATTTTAAAGAACCGTATAAATATCGTTCTTATACCATTAACAATTTTAGAAAAATACCACAAGTCGAAAAACACCTCAGTGAAGAGGAAATGTTTGCGATTGAAGTGGTAGGAAATGTATTACCTTTTAAAGCGAATACTTATGTCGTTAACGAACTGATTGAGTGGGACAAAGTGCCGGACGACCCCATTTACCGCTTGACCTTTCCCCAAAAGGAAATGTTGGAGGAAGAGCATTTCAATCAAGTAGCGCACGCCTTAAAAACAGGGATGGCCAAGCCAGAACTTTCCGAATTGGTCAATGAAATCCGCAAATCCCTGAATCCGCATCCTGCCGGACAGATGGAACACAATGTACCGGAAATCGAAGGCACCAAGTTGACTGGTGTACAGCATAAATACAGGGAAACACTCTTGTTCTTTCCTAACCACGGACAGACTTGTCATGCCTATTGTACTTTCTGTTTTCGCTGGCCTCAGTTTGTCGGAATTGATGAATTGAAATTTGCTATGCGCGAAACGGACTTGCTGGTGAAATACCTCAAAGAACATAAAGAGGTGAGCGATGTATTGTTTACCGGAGGCGATCCGATGATCATGAACGTTAAGCGTTTGAGGGCATACATAGAACCTTTGTTGGAAGAAGGTTTGGAGCATATTCAAACAATCCGTATCGGGTCCAAAGCCTTGGGCTATTGGCCATACCGCTTTCTTACGGACAAAGATGCCGAAGAGGTGTTGGCATTGTTTGAGCAGATTGTGAAATCAGGGAAGCACTTGGCCTTTATGGGACATTTTAACCACCCTGCAGAACTGAAAACCCCGGCAGTACAGGAAGCCATCAAGCGGGTGTTGGCCACCGGAGCGCAAATCCGTACCCAATCTCCAATGATGCGCCATATCAATGACAAGGCGGAAGATTGGGCAACGATGTGGAGGCAACAAGTCCAACTAGGTTGTATTCCTTATTATACGTTTCTGGCGCGGGATACAGGCGCGCAAGATTACTTTGCCGTACCGTTGGTGAAAGCCTGGGAGATTTTCCGGAAAGCGTATCAGAGTGTAAGCGGGGTGTCGCGAACGGTTCGCGGGCCTAGTATGTCTGCTGCTCCGGGAAAAGTACAAGTATTGGGTGTGTCGGAAATCAACGGGGAAAAAGTGATGAGTTTACGCTTTTTACAAGGTAGAAATCCCAACTGGGTCCACCGTCCGTTTTTTGCCAAGTACAATGAAGAAGCGGTATGGCTAGATGACCTGGAACCGGCTTTTGAAAACGAATTTTTCTTTGAAAGAGAATTCAATGCCATGACGGGCGATAAAAGTCCGGATGTGATCCGGGAAGCGTTCTTCGAAGAAAGCTTTTAAGAAATATATCAACGAAATTCCGGAGGTATACCCGTCCGTAAAAAGGAAGTCTCAAAATACAGGGGCTTTCTTTTTTATTTATAGAGGTGACAAAGATGGATGAAATCCTGCATTTTGTCTATAAGGGTTCTGAAAAAGTAAAGGCATCATAAAAACAAAAGGCGGCCCATTTGGGCAGCCTTTCATTATGTTAAGATATTGCTTAATCATACTTTGATGCTGTTGGAAAGCTATCTTAAGCCAAACCAGCGTTTCGAAGATTTTTGTTTCTTATCTTCTTTTGGGGCTTTTTTTGGCGTTTCCGTCCCTTCTTGTTTCGGCTTGGGCAAAGATACGGTATCGTTTTCCTCTATATGAAGCTTCTTCTTGTCATTACACCGGGAAACATTGGCCTTGTAACTTCCAATGTCTTCATCGGAGGTCGAAGCCCTGATTGCCTTGCGGTATTCATTGATAGCCATTTCATAGTTTTCATTTAACTCATAGAGCTTTCCGTACTCATTGTAAATCATTGATTTGGGTACACTGCTCATTTTCAATGCATTGTCCAATAAGTAGCGCAACTGTTCAAATTGACCCAACTCATTGAGTAAATAGGCATAATTCAAATAGGTTGCGGGGTAGTTAGGAGCAAACTTGATAGCTAATTGAAAGTGTTTCTCTGCAAGGGCAAAATCTGAAAGGTGTCGGTGGTAAACCCATCCTAAGTGATTATGTGCTTTGCCATAATCAGGCTCCATACTTAAAATTTTTTCCAGCAGGTTTTTAGCTTCTATAATCTCTCCGTAGGATATTAATTGGTCTGCCTCCAGAAAGTACTGATCAATCAGTGTGCTCATGCGATTTCAGTTTTCATGTCTCTGTTTAAAATATCTGGTTACGAGGTGCCCCTCTGTGTAAGGGAATGTTGGGCTTTGCACAAAAAATCCCGATCTGCAAACTGATCGGGATTTTTTAAAAAAGTGACTAATTTCTTGCATGAATAGCGCTCCAACTCCTAAGGTCAATCCCATGTATCCTTCGGATGGTCGCTATATGTAGTAACGAAATTGAATACTGTATAGATTCGTTGAATTTTCTCATTTTGGTAGAACTACAAAACCCGAACTAAAACTAAAGAAATATCTGGGAGGTTTTTTACTCTTTCCCAGAGTAACTTGCTGGTAACTCAGGTGAGATATTTATGTAGTATTAATGTACAGTCCGTTTACATAAATAAATTAGGGCGCAATTTCATAAAAAAAATCCTCAATCACAAATTTCTGCAAGGATACTTTTTTGAGTCTGAAAATAATTATTCGTATAATTGGAAGTTTCAGAATAATTTGGAAATAAAAAAAGATAAAATCCGGACGGATCTGCTACAGAAAAGGCAAGGGAGGGTGTGTCGGTAAAAAAACACAGAGGGTATTGAAGGTTGTCCGAAACAATACCCTCTGTGAAATGCAAACAACTATGCGAAGCGCTTTCTGTTTTGGATCCACTGCTTCAGTAAGAAACAAACAAGACCAAGTAAAAGCATTAACAAAAGACCAGGCTCGCTCATGGCTTCTGGCTCTTCTCCCAAGTCAAAGAAACCACTGGAATTGAGCATTTGCTCTTGTTTTTTCTTTAGCATGGCTTTTTGTGCTTCGTTTTCTACTACGATAAAGGATGTTACAGGAGTCATAATTTGGGTATGAAAGCTGTTTTTGACCAAATTCAACCAGCTGTGTTGAAAGTTTTCTTGGTGAAAACAGTGGGAAAGCCATTGGGCATTCAACGCAAAGGCCGACTCCCAGGTTTTAGGGTGTAACTCCTCGGATTCTTCGATTTTGGGAGAGATATGAGGAATAATGCTAGCGCCTTTTAAAGGAAGAAATGCCTCCACTTGTCGGGTATTAGGCCAGGCGTATACTTCGACTTCAGGGTTAAAAGCGACTTTTTCTTCTAACGGAGCTGCGGGGGAAGTTAATAAAGAATGAGGAATGAGTTCGCCTGTCTTGCTTACTTCATAAAAGAAATCGCTTTCGGGAAAGGCCAGTTTATAATCTGAAAAATTGTGCTGAAGAATTGCGCCTTCCACCCAGTCGGAAAGCACAATGATTACCGGGTAAACGTCTTGCCTGAGATGATAAGATTTTACCAGTACTTCTTTGATAGCCCGTTCCAAATAAAACCCTCCTTCGCAAGCTTGTGTCCGGAAGTGTTCTTTCCAGGCTTTCGAATACGGATAGGTTTGGGTATACGCATTGGTAAAGGAAAATTTGCTGGTATTCTTATCCAGTATCCCTTTTTCAAAAAGTTGCTCTACCTTTTTAATATAAGAGGCGGACAGGCTTTGTTTACCCTGTGAACAGTCTACAATAAAGTGAAAATACGGTTTTCTTTTGACCCTTGGTAAGGTTTGCTTGGCTCTTTCCGAAAGGTAATACCCATGGGGCAATTTGACCGCTTGCGAAAGGGTTTGAGACAAATCGCCTAATATGAGTTCTTTTCCACCGATTTCCAATTTGAAAGGTTCTTTGTGAATCAACTCAAAGCCTGTTTTACGGACTTCGTCTATGGCAAAAGGAAATACTTTAAAAGCAATGCGCTTATTGGGTAAATAGTATAAGATCCCCGGGTCTTTACGGGTGCTTAAAATATTGTTATAAATCCATGTAGCGGTTTTCTTCTCTGCCAAGATTCCCGGCTCTTTTACATCATTCACCCAAAGGTAGTAGTCGCTGACCCAACAACCTTCCGGTAACTGGAAAGTCGTAGCGAATTCGGCCATCCATTGACCTGTAGTATTGGTAAGCTCCAAGTCTATTTGGCTGCGCCAGGTATTTTCACTACGGTCAAAAGCCGACTGTACTTGTATATTGCTGATCTCCACTGCTTGGGGCATATTCCCTGTGCTTGCCGTAAAATTTTCCTCATAAGGCGTTTCTCCTAAAAATACTTTTTCCAAATGGCTGAGCTTTTCATTGGATAAGGTGAGGTTGTCCAATACGAGCCATTGATAAAAGGGGGCCAAGAAGGGTGCGTGTGGAAACAGTGAGTGATGATAGAGAGTTGGGTTTTTGTGTTTTCTGATGGTTTTGAGTACTCGGTTCAGTGATTCCGGGTCTATTTTTTTTAGGTTTGGCGAAGTAAAATCCGGTTGGTATACATAGTGTAACGCTTCTTTTAAGGCGATTTTGTCTTGCCAATACGAATAGGTAATGGCTACAGGCAATGTGGCCAAACCCAATAATCCAAAAACATAAAGCAGAGGCTTCTTCAAAAAAGAAGATAAATAATGAAAATCTTCCGTCAAAGATTTGATATGAAGTAAAAACAAAAATAAAGGAGAGAGGAGTAAAAAGCCCAAACCCAAAAAGAGCACTGCGGGGATAGAGAGTGGTAAGAAAGGCAAAAATATGATGAAGAAATACAAGGTATAGCTAAAGGTAGCAGCTTTTGTGATAAACAAACCTATACGGCTAATTTTATGAGAAACCGGAGGGATACAAAGGACGGTCCCATTGAATACGGTGATGATATAAAAGATCGGGTGGCTAAAATCCCCAAAAAGCGTATTTCCGAAGCCTCTTATTCCTTCGGGAAGGTGCCCATTGTTCAATATTAATCCGGTTAATGGAAGTAATAAAGCAATAGGGACCTTCCAAAGCCATTGAGGGAATTCTTTTCTTTGCCTCTTTTTCATGGCTAAAAGATACACTCCTCTGGTCAGTGAAAAAATGAATAATACCGTCAAGGATATGACTACGATGATGATGGTATGAAAGGAAAGTTCAAAGTCCATGGGTACCAGTATCTGGAAAAAGAGATAGCAGGCAAAAGGACAAAGTAATCCCATTAAAAAAGATTGCCAAGCACTCTTGTTGCCGGGATTGGGAGTCAGGTGTACCACCAGTATGAGTAAGGCGTGAAATAAGGCAGGCATTGTCAGGAAGCCTAAATACAAGTACATGTCTTTAGCTAACATCCATTGAGGGATATTTATGGGTATCAGTAAAGATTCATATGTGAAGTAGAAATAGAAGAAGGTAATCGAAATTAAAAAGGTATAAAGAGCAAACCAGATTTGCACGACTTCTTTTCTGAGGATTTGTATAATGCTATAACTGAGATTGACAATGACCAAGGCAGAAAATGTCATACCAAATTGCCCCCAAAGTGTTAAGGATTCCGGAGTTAAAAGAGTATGGATGATCTGATAGGTTTCCCAATAAATAACAAACGTAACGACAAAGGGCAATGTATTGGTCAACAAAAGCCACTTAGGGTTCAATAAGGTTTTCATAAGGTTTCTTTTTTTACTAGCTGGTTGAAGAGTGCGGGTTAAACTGTTGGATAATCAAATGTTTTTTTATGCGATATAATGGTTTGAATGCCCAAGTGATAAGCAACAAGTACAGATAAATAAGTGAAAGCCCCTTGTGCCTGATGAAACCAACTACTGGCAATCCATGGCACTATTTCTTTTAGGTCCGTTAACCAAATGGCAGTAAGGATCCGGAGGGAGTTGGTAAAGAGCGTGAGTACATAGGCGCATAAAAGGGACAAGGCAAGGCCGAGGAGTTTTTTCTTTAAGTCATGTATATGGTTTGCTACGTTCCAGGCAGAAACACACAAAGCAATCACCCAAAAGTTAACCCCGGAGCAAGACTTGTTAATCAGGATATTGAGAGAAGAAAAATAGAAACCGGAGTCCGGGAGGTAAACGGAAAGCTGGCCGCTGTAGAGTTCTATCAATCCTGTTACAGGATAAAGAATGAAGAATAAATCCTTTTCCGTGCTGGAGATGTACCAATACTTGATGATAAAAACCATTCCTAAGGTGATGGACACCAGAATCAGGTGGTTGTAAAATGACTTTGAGGGCAAGATCGGTATTGGAAATTTCTGGAGTTTATATTTCATAGTATTTGTATTTAAAAAGTACTTTGAATTTCAAAGTAAGAGATTTTTCTTCATTTTCACAAACTCATTTCTGGCATTGATTCTCTCAAATGAAAAAAATTGTTTGGATAAACCTGTAATTTGATGAATACTTGAACGCAGCTTAATAGTGGAAAAGGATATTCCTAAAATGCTTTAATCACTATTCCGCTTTGTCTTTCTCTATTCAAGCTTATAATCATCATTATCGCTATTGCGAAACCATAGTTCGGATAAATCGAAGAGTAAAAAAGTTGTAGAATATTTAAAATTATATGAAGTTTCAGAATATTTTGAAATAAAAGAAAAATAGCTCAAGCAGAATTCAGTCAAAACTCAAATGGGGTGGAGGCTGGGGTTGGGTATAAGAGGAAAGGGTTTGAAATAAAAAAAGCGAATGAAGGTATTTCCCCCTTTCGCTTCTCCGTAGCAGAAAAAAATTACTGTTCTTTATTCATAGGCAGTAAGTGCATAAGAAAGAATGTTTGCACCCATTTTCAATGCCTTCTGCCGGACTTCTTCAGGATCGTTATAGATAATTTGGTCTTCCCAACCATTGCCCAAATCACATTCGTACGAATAAAAGCAAACAAGACGCCCTTCGTAGATAATTCCGAAACCTTGAGGGGCTTTGCCATCGTGTTCGTGTACTTTCGGAAGGCCACTAGGGAAATCGTATTTCTGATGAAAAATAGGATGGCTAAAGGGGAGCTCTACAAAATCCAGCTCCGGAAATACTTTTTTCATTTCCAGCCGGATAAATTTATCCAAGCCATAATTATCATCGATATGCAAAAAGCCCCCGGAAACCAAATAGTTTCGCAGGTTTTCGGCTTCCTGTTGGGAAAATACCACATTGCCATGGCCGGTCATATGTACAAAGGGATAGGCAAAGAGCTCTTTACTACCCACTTCGACAATTTCTTCCTCGGGAGCGATGTTCATACTCAAATGCTCATTGCAATAGTGAATCAGGTTAGGCAAAGAAGTTTTGTTTGCATACCAATCCCCACCACCATTGTACTTCAACCGGGCTATTTTAAAGGAGTGCTGTTGTGCGGCCAAAGGAGCGGCAAGGCTCATCCCCCACAAAAGTAAGCCTAAAGTCAGCCATTCAAGTTTTATCCATTGGTTCATGATCTATTCATTAGATGAGTTAAATTTAAGATATTGCAAGCCACGACTCCTGCGGTCTCTGTTCTCAGCCGGTTTTCTCCCAAACTTACAGTTTGAAAGCCCTGCGATTGAGCAAGTGCTACCTCTTGTTCTGAAAAACCTCCTTCCGGACCGATTAAAATACAATAATTTTCTTCTGCTTTCGCTTTTGTTGCCAAATGTGCTGTACTGTCCGTGGGGACATAAGCAATAAAGCGCTGTTCTTGCTGATCCTGCCGGGCTATTTCTTTCAAAAAGGTGTCATAGGGCATTACATCATGGATTTCGGGCAAATAAAAATTAATGGATTGTTTCATGGCAGCCACCGCTATTTTCTTAATCCGATCCAGGCGCATTTTGTTTCGCACCGAATGTTCGGAAATAAAAAAAGATAATTTATCGACTCCAATTTCCACACATTTTTCCACAAACCATTCGATCCTATCCATATTTTTTGTGGGAGATATCGCGATATGAATAGTATTGGAGCGTTTTCTTTCGATTTTTTCGCATTGTTCTATCGCAATCAGGCATCTTTTGGGGTGAGGCTCCTCGACAATGCCTTGGTAGCGGTAACCATTGCCGTCAATTAAAGTGATCGAATCTGACTTCTTTGCTTTCAATACTTTAATACAGTGGCGGGAATCTTCTTCGGCAAGTTGGATCTGTTGACTCTCCGGGGTAATGTCTTCACTATAAAACAATCTCATTGCTGGAAGTTGCTAAAGTTTCGTTGTTAGAAAGTTAATTATGCTAATGCGCTAAGTTTGTGGTAACTAAAAAGCCACTTCTCAAACACAAGGTATGCTTTTGAGAAATGGCTTGCATCCTTATTACTGGATGGCTTCAAATTCTATATGGATGGTCTCTCCTAAAGTAGCTGTGGTGCCATTATAATCAATCGTTATAGGCTTATCTGTTTTAAATGTATAAGGGATAACCATTTTGGTTTCCGTAAGGGTTTCTACGGTCAACTTTCCGTCAAATTCGGGTAGGTTATATTCTTCAAATATCCCATCAAATACCGTACTGCCAATTATGAGAATATTCTCATCGCTTTCATCCCATTTCCAAGTACCCGAAACCTGTTGAGGAGAATTTTCGCTGCATTTTTGAGTACCTTCGTCCACAAGCAATTTTCCATCGGCAAAAAACTCAAAGATATTATCACTTAAACAGACTCCCTCGCCAAAGGTTAAAACATTCAGATGGATTGTAATTCCCGAGGCACTCGCGGGAACATTCATTTTGGAAAGTTTCCATTTTTTGCTGTTTTCCCCCGCTAATACTTCCTCTTTTGATTTTGTCGTATCCGGGTCATCATCGTCTGTACATTGGCTAAAAAGCACAGCCAGGCTCAGTAAAAAAATCCAATTGAGTCTTTTGATCATAATTCGTTGTGGTTTTAATTTTTTAAACAAAACTAGTAGGCCAATTTAGAGATAAATTCTAATTTTAGAAAATCAGGGTACCATCGTTCCCTAAATTGAAGAATTTCAAGACGGGCAATCATTCCTTGATATACGATTTCCAACGACTGATAAACACACAATCCTATGCCTTTAATTCAACCCTTTAAGGCCTGGCGCTACCATGAAAAACATGCCGGGCAAATTGACCAGCTTACCTCTCCTTTGTTTGATGTGGTGTCAGAAGCGCAGCGCAAAAAACTATACGCCAATCCCTTGAATAGCATCCATATCTCCGTTCCTCAAGGTGTTGAGCCTGATAAAGCCGCCCGAAGAGTATTGCAACAATGGATACGGGAAGGAGATATCGTACAAGACCGGAAAGACGCTATTTATGTGTATTACCAATATTTTTATTTGCCTAATGATCCGAAACGTTATTGCCGGAAAGGCTTTATCTGTATGGCACATTTAGCCGCCGGAGAAAACGATATTCTGATTCATGAGAATGTAATGCCTCATGCCGTAAATGACCGGGTTTCATTATTGAGAGAAACAGCTTTTAATGTAAGCCCCACCCACGGGCTGTATTCCGATATGGCTTTTGAATTGGAACCTTATATGGACCAGGCCATTCGAACGCCTTTATATAAAACCGAAGATTATCAGGGAGTGCAAGATGTGTTAGGAATAATAGAAGATCCGGAGGTAATTAAACAGTTTGTCCGGAAAATGCGAGGACAAAGGCTGATCCTTGCCGATGGGCATCATCGCTATGCGGGTTCTTTGGCTTATCAAAAGGAAAGAATAAAAAGTAATCCTCACCATACAGGAAAGGAACCCTATAATTATCATTTGATTTACCTGACCAATACGGAAGCAAAAGACCTCCGGATTTTGCCTACCCATCGATTATTAAAAGGCTGGCCGGAATTTCACCCTGAAGTTTTTCTGGAATGTTTACAACAATACTTTAAAGTGAAAGAAGTAGATACTCCACTTCAATTGAACGAGCTTATCTCCGGGAAACCCTGGCATTTTGGTCTGTTATTAAAAGATAGGGCCTTTTACATGAGTTTGAAACCCGAGTGTTTTGAACAGTTGTCCTGGCACTTTCCCGATCAAGTAAAAGCGATGGATTTGACCGTGTTGCATTTTTTTGTGTTTGAGAAATGTTTAGGGATCAAAGGAAAGTACCAAACCCAGAGTCAGAATATCTTTTTTGAAAGAAATTATACGGAATGTGCCTTGGCTGTAGTACAAGGGAATGCCCAAGCGGCCTTTATTACCAATGAAATTTCCATAGAACAAGTAAAGGATATTTGTTACAGCGGCTATACCATGCCTCAAAAATCCACTTATTTCTACCCTAAGGTAATTTGTGGGTTCTTATTTGCGGATGTAAAAGATTGAGGGGAAGCCTTTGTATATTTGCCTTGTCAGGCAGTGCCGGTTAGCAGGTTTCCACTTTCAGAGACTTGGTAACCTCCTCTGCCTCAAAACCCTTACATTCATAATCTCTTAAAATTAAGGTAGCTATTGGATGATAATGGGAAACTTCATAAATTTGCGCTCCAAAATACGGAAAGCTGTGTTTGATATCAGAGAATTTTCGATTAATATTCGCAACCTTAGTAATAAGGTTCACGCTTTTGATTTTGAAATTGGCAAAGCATTTTTTGACCATTTTCAATCGGACTTGTTACAGAACGGCAACTGTACGGCCCATGTGTCAATCAACAAGACAGAAACCATGATGATCCTGAACTTTGAGATCAAGGGTATGATTGAGCTGACTTGTGACCGCAGCCTGGAGTTGTTTGATTACCCTGTTGAGATACGGGAAGCAATCTATATCAAGTTCGGAGAGCATTATGAGGAGCAAGCGGAAGATATGTTGATCATTCCTGCCGGGCAAATTTCCATAGAGTTGAGCCAATATATTTACGAATTTTTGAGCTTGGCCATCCCCAGCAAGAAATTGCATCCGAAATTCGAAGAGTCAGCAGAGGAAACGTTTACCTATAGTGTAAGCACTGAATCCGAAGAGCAGCAAGATATCGAGGAAAACACAAATGAAAATAAAGAGGTGGACCCGCGATGGGAAAAACTTCGAAACCTTAAATTTTAGGAATATTTTAAAATAGTAAGACAATGGCGCATCCTAAACGAAAAATATCGAAACAGAGGAGAGACAAAAGAAGAACACACCAAAAGTTGAAAAAGCCTACTATTGCTATTTGCCCTACTACCGGTGAGGCGCATCTGTATCACAGAGCTCACTGGCACGAAGGTAAATTGTACTACAAAGGACAAGTAGTAATGGAAAAAGAAGTAGCTGTATAAGCGAAGCCGGTATTAATTATTGCAAGTGGAGAGGCGTTAAAGCTTCTCCTTTTTTATTATAAAATAAGGAAGGGTTATCTTTCTTTGGGTAGGTGATAGCCGTTTTGTACGTATTTAAACCATACCCTTACCTGTACAAGAGGCTGGAGTAGCACCGCCTTTACAGTATACAGGAGCAAGTTTAAACATGCAATTAACAAACCAAGTCATTATTTTTGTTAATTGCACGCGAGTTTATACCTTGCACGTGCATGACCAAATAAATTATTTGACTAATGACGAAGATGAGAGCAGCAATTACAGGAGTAGCGGGGTATGTACCCTCCTATGTCCTTACCAATGACGAGTTAGCTACCATGGTGGATACCAATGACGAATGGATTACAGAGCGTACAGGTATCAAAGAAAGGAGAATTCTGAAAGGGGAGGAAAAAGGGACCTCGATTCTAGGGATTGAGGCTACGAAAAGGCTGTTGGAAAAGACCAATACTTCTCCGGAAGAGGTCGATTTGTTGATTTGTTGTACTGTAACGGGAGATATGCCTTTTCCTGCTACTGCTAACATTATCTCGGCTGAAGTAGGGATTAAAAATGCCTTTAGTTATGACTTGAATGCTGCCTGCTCGGGTTTTTTGTATGGTTTGGTAACCGGGGCTCAATTTGTACAGTCCGGAACATATAAAAAAGTGATTGTGGTGGGTGCCGATAAAATGTCAAGCATTGTAGATTATCAAGATCGCACCACTTGTATATTGTTTGGCGATGGTGCCGGGGCTGTCATGTTAGAACCAACGGAAGGGGAAAACGGAATCATGGACTTTTATTTACGGTCTGACGGTGCCGGAGAACCTTATTTGAATATGCCTGCAGGAGGGAGTCGAAAACCCGCATCTCACCAGACGGTTGAAAACCGGGAGCATTATGCAAAACAGGATGGGCGTACGGTGTTTAAATTTGCCGTAACGCATATGGCGGAGGCCGCAGCAAAAGTAATGGAGGAAAATAAGCTGACAGGAGACGATATTGCCTTTTTGGTACCCCATCAAGCCAATAAACGGATCATTGATGCAACCGCCAGGCGTATGGACATCGGAGATGAAAAAGTAATGCTGAATATTCAAAGATATGGTAATACTACCTCAGGCACAATCCCATTGTGTCTGGTGGATTATGAAAACCAACTTAAAAAGGGAGACAACCTGATTCTGGCCGCCTTTGGCGGAGGCTTTACTTGGGGGGCGGTTTATGTGAAATGGGCCATCGGAGACGAGAAGTAACCACTTAGCGCTCCGGGTTGATTTGCTACCACTGATGAATTAAATAACCAACAAAAATTCTTATAAATTTAGACGAGAATGGCAACTACTGCTGATTTTAGAAACGGTCTGTGTATCGAATACAACCACGATATTTTCCAGATTGTTGAATTTCAACATGTAAAACCAGGAAAAGGACCTGCTTTTGTCCGTACAAAACTAAAAAGTGTCACTACAGGTAAAGTTATTGAGAACACTTTTACAGCCGGACATAAGGTGACCACCGCTCGCATTGAGCGAAGAGCACACCAATTCTTATTTAAGGACGACTTGGGTTACCACTTTATGGACAGTAACAACTTTGAACAAGTCGCTGTCGAAGAAAAATTAGTGGAAAATGCCGACCTGATGAAAGACGGGCAAGAAGTGGAAATTGTTTACCACGCCGAGCAAGAAACCATTATGGGAGTGGAACTGCCACAATTTGTTGAATTGCAGGTGACCTATACAGAACCGGGTTTGAAAGGGGATACGGCTACCAATGCTTCCAAACCGGCAACCCTCGAAACCGGTGCGGAAATTCAGGTACCCCTGTTCATCGACAACGAAGAGCTGATTCGTGTGGACACCCGTACCCGTTCTTACTCTGAAAGAGTAAAATAAAAATTACCCATAACTTAAATTTCTTTTTACTGGGGCAGATAACACTGATCAACTTAACATTTGTAACTCCCTCAGTTTAGATGAAGAGCTTCCGGTAAATGCTTTACACCGTCGGAAGAGTTATCTTAATCGAAATATAACATTTAAATCGGACATGAAAGCAAAAGACATAAGAGAGCTTATTAATTTCATTGCAAGTTCAGGCTTAGAAGAAGTTAATATTGAAACAGAGGAAATTAAATTGCATGTAAAGAAAACCGCCGAAGCTGCAATTAACAAAGTAGTGGATTCTCAGGCAATCATTCCTCAGCAAGTCCCTGTACAACCCGTAGTGCAGCAGCCCGCACAACAACCTCAAGTTGTGGCTGAGCAAGCCCCGGCAAGTAACAATACTGCCGCTCAGGAGGAATCTGACAAATACATTACGATCAAGTCGCCTATGATCGGTACTTTCTACAGCTCGGCCAATCCCGAAGCGGACGCTTTTGCCCAAGTAGGAGATACGATCAACAAAGGACAGGTTGTATGTATCATCGAAGCCATGAAGTTGTTCAATGAGATTGAGTCGGAAATTTCCGGTAAAGTCGTAAAAGTATTGGTGGAAAATTCTTCTCCGGTAGAATACGATCAACCCTTATTCTTAGTAGATCCTTCTTAAAGAAAGGGTCGGAAGAGATAGTATAAAACTTCGTGGAAATTAATAACTACTGAAAGCTGTGTTTAAGAAAATATTAATTGCCAATAGAGGAGAAATTGCGTTAAGAGTTATCCGGACCTGCAAAGAGATGGGAATTAAAACGGTGGCTGTGTACTCTAAGGCCGACATCGATAGTTTGCATGTGCGCTTTGCCGATGAAGCCGTGTGTATCGGGCCTGCCGCCAGTGCCGAATCCTATCTGAACATTCCTAATATCATTGCAGCTGCAGAGATTACCAATGCAGATGCCATTCATCCGGGATATGGATTTTTGGCGGAAAATTCGAAATTCTCAGCGATCTGCTCCGAGTACAATATCAAATTTATCGGTCCTTCTGCCCAGATGATCGAATCAATGGGTGACAAGGCCACGGCAAAAGCCACTATGAAAAAAGCGGGGGTGCCCTTGATCCCGGGTTCGGAAGGCTTGTTATCTTCCGTGGAAGAAGGAAAAGGAGTAGCCAAAGAAATGGGATATCCGGTGATCCTGAAAGCGACTGCCGGAGGAGGTGGTAAAGGGATGCGGATTATCCGGAAAGAAGCTGAGTTTGAAAAAGCTTGGGACAGTGCCCGTCAGGAAGCCGGGGCGGCCTTTGGTAACGATGGGGTATATCTGGAAAAATACATTGAAGAACCTCGCCACATCGAAATTCAAATCATTGCCGATCAATACGGTAATGTATGCCACCTTTCCGAAAGGGATTGTTCTATCCAACGTAGACATCAAAAGTTGGTAGAAGAGACTCCTTCTCCTTTTATGACCCCTGAGCTCAGAGATAAAATGGGAGAAGCCGCCGTAGCCGGAGCAAAAGCCATCGGTTATGAAGGTGCCGGAACGGTGGAATTCTTGGTAGACAAACACCGGAATTTCTACTTTATGGAAATGAACACCCGGATCCAAGTAGAGCACCCGGTAACCGAGCAAGTCATCGACTACGATTTGATTAAAGAGCAAATCAAAGTGGCTGCGGGAATCAAAGTTTCCGGAAAGCATTATTACCCGAAACAATACTCTATGGAATGCCGGATCAATGCGGAGGACCCTGAAAAGGATTTCCGCCCTTCGCCGGGAGCCATTACCAACTTGCATATGCCGGGAGGTCCCGGGGTTCGTATTGACAGCCATGTGTATGCCGGGTATACCATTCCCCCGAACTACGATTCGATGATTGCGAAAATCATTGTAACCGCCCAGTCGCGTGAGGAAGTGGTGGTGAGAATGAAACGGGCACTCGAAGAGTTTGTGATTGAAGGAATCAAAACGACTATTCCTTTCCATTTGAAACTGATGGATAACGAACAATTCAAATCCGGTGATTTCAACACAAAATTTTTGGAAGATACTTCTTACAAAGACTTATAAGTAAATTATACATAATGCATTAAATCCCGGTAATGTTCGACATTGCCGGGATTTTTGTTTTGATACATTAACGATAAATAGAATGAAGGAGCGATTGGTTGCCGGAGAATAATTCAGTATTTTTATAGAGAGCACAAAGCTTCTGAACCACTTACCAATAATCCTCCTTTACATTCATCTTTCTCTTTTTAATTCAAAAAAATGGAAGTAAAAAAAGAGTATAGCAATGGGGAAGTGACGATTGTGTGGAAACCCAAGGTTTGTATGCATTCGGGGATTTGTGTACACGGACTTCCCAATGTTTTTGACCCTGACGGAAAACCCTGGATCAATGTAAAAGGAGCCGGTACCGAAGAGATGATCGCACAGGTAAAGCAATGCCCTTCGGGAGCATTGAGTTATTATATGAATCAAGAAGAAGGTACCTCAAAAGCAACTCAAAAGGTTGAAATGACGAAGATTCTTGTTGCGGAAAATGGCCCCTTGATTGTGCAGGGCACTATTAAAGTAGTACATAAAGACGGTACGGAGGAACAAAAAAGCAAGTCCACCGCTTTTTGTCGCTGTGGTTCGTCTCAAAACAAACCCTTCTGCGATGGCTCGCATAAAAAAGTGGCATTTAAAGGATAGAGGATTTGAAAACCTAGCAGGTTTCCGAAACCTGCTAGGTTTTTATCTCATTTAAGTTTTTGTTACGTAATTTCCGCAGCAACCCTTTTTATCTTATGCAATACGTTGGAATAGATATAAATCTGCCGTTTTGGTGTAGCCGATTCCTTTACCGGAGATGATTAAGTCATTGATAGAAACAGGTTGTTTTTGGGGAATAAAATATTGATGTAGATTGGTCTCTAAAATACTACTTTTCCGGTTTGGGTCTATAGTTGCTATCAGAGCATAATCTTTGTCAAGGTATGCAACACCTGCATCGGCATGACTATTATTGACAAGAAGCAGGCCTCCTACTCTAAGGTATTGTTTACATGGTTGAGAGATAATTCCCGCATAGTGGGATATCAAAAGATCAATTTTGTTTTCTGCAAGTGGAAGGGGAGCTTGGTAATTCTGTCCCAAAAACTCAATTGTTGGTTCCTCTGTATAATCTTTCTTTGCTTCAATGATTCTTTTTACCTGATCCAAATTATTGAAGAATCTTTTGGCATTTTTATCATTATCTACGAATACTACATGAGGGAAAATAAATGCCGGTGTGATGTGTACAAAACTTCCGGGGTATAAAACATCCTGAATTTGATATTTTTCTCTCAACGCAAGAAATACTTCCGCTCTGTCAAAATTTCTTTCAGTGTAATACCTGTTGTATAGGTCAATTCGATCAGACATTTTTTTCATTGTCTTTTGTGATTAATGCATTACTACTTTCTATTCTCGCCTTTCTTATTAGCTTCGTAAAGCTGTAACAAAAAGCCGTAAAAGACAATACCAATACTGGTATCCCGGTCAACTCTGACCATTGTGAATACACGGATACAAAGCCCCGGTACCTGCATCTAGCCGAACAACCTGCCTGGGGCGATATTGTGCCAAGCGACTGTTTCTTTCACAACTGGTGCATTAAAATGATTCATTTTTTCCTCTGCGATTTGGGCTGAAGTAGCTGCTGATTATTCTCCGGTATGCCGGACCACCGAAAGTCGGACCACAAAAACATCATTCTAAGAATCCTACACCGAAAAATTTTATCAACAAAAGGACGAGCCCATCATGATTCGACCTTATCCTATTGCTAAATAGCTGGCCTGCTTTTCTTTAAGATGTGTTTGAGTTCGTAAATCTTCTATTCTGGTTTCCAATGCCATCCTAAAGCCTTCACACAAACCCGACTGACTTTATTTGAATCCCGGAAGGCAAGTTGTCAACGACACAAGGGTAGGGGTTGTCCTTTCCGGAGTAGAAAGCGAATAGCCCTATAAGATTCAGGATGCTAAAACTCTATTTTTTCACTGGTTTTTATTTTTAACTTCATTGTGTATCAAATACACAATGAAGCATGTTTTTATTGTGTATTTGATACACAATGAAGTTTTATAACTTTATGAATCAATCACTTACGGATTTTTCGACCTGAACTCGAGTACGACTGTATAAAAGAAGTTTGGAGAATGGAGGAGTTCGGTTTTATCTTTCAGGGCCATTATGTATTAAATGCCTATGGAAAACATCAAAGTACCCGAAGAGTTTAAAGTTTTAATTTCCAATAGAGATAAGCGATATGTCCGGCAATGTTCTATCGACTGTGTGGTGTTTGGCTTTGCTCAAAACCAAATGAAAGTCTTGTTGGTACAATGGAAATACTTAGATAAGTGGACGCTTCCGGGTGGTTTTATTCATCAAGACGAGCCGATTGATCAAGCGGCAAATAGAATTTTAAAAGAGCGGACCGGGCTTGAAAAATTGTACCTGAAACAGTTTGCTACTTTTGGGGATCCGCACCGTAGCAGAAGCAAGGATATGCAGCAAATGTTGGATGCGATGGGAATTTTTTTACCGGAAGACAACTGGTTGTTTGAACGCTTTATTTCGATAGGTTACCTGGCCCTGGTCAACTTCGACCGGGTGACCCCCAATACGGATTTGTTATCATCCGTTTGTGGTTGGCATAACCTATCGGAGATTCCGGATTTGATGTTTGATCATACCCATATTATCCAAACCGCTTTGGGTACACTTCGCAAGCAATTGTATACGGAGCCGGTCGGCAAGTATTTACTGCCTGAGAAATTTACAATGCCGGAATTACAAAAGCTGTACGAAACCATATTGGGAGAGCCATTGGACAGAAGGAATTTTGCCAAGAAAATATCGAGTATGAGCAGTGTAAAAAGGCTCAAAGAAAGAAAATCGGGTGGGGCACATCGCGCTCCTTATTTGTATACATTTATCTAATTCATAGATTAAATATAAAAACTGTGACAGAAGGACTGATTGTACTAACGGTTGCCATATTCTTATTTTTTTGCTGGAAGTGGGTTTTTGCTTCTAAGAAAGAGACCTTGTCTGTTCTCACTCCAACCCCGGAGGAATGGAAGCAAATCCTGCAAGAGGAGGTGGCGTTTTACCAACAACTTTCTCAAAAGAACAAAAAGCAATTTGAAAACGATGTTATGGAGTTTCTCCATGATGTACAAGTGGTTGGGGTGGATACGGAAGTAGAAGATTTGGACTTGATGTTGGTTGCTTCGAGTGCGGTAATTCCGATGTTTGCCTTTCCAAAATGGAAATACCGCGATCTTAAAGAAGTATTGCTTTATTCCAATAGTTTCAACCGGAATTTTGAAACCGATGGGGACGAACGTACCATTGCCGGTATGGTTGGCAATGGTTATATGCGAAATTCTTTATTGCTTTCCAAAAGGTCGCTCCGGGAAGGTTTCCGGAATAAAACATCCAAGAACAATGTAGGCATTCATGAATTTATCCACCTGATCGACCGGGAGGATGGATCGGTAGACGGGATTCCCGAAATACTTTTACAACATCAATATGTATTGCCTTGGGTAGAACATATCCGTCAGGGTATTACCGCGATTGTAGCCAGTGAATCGGATATCAATCCCTATGGCGCTACGAATACCGCTGAGTTCTTTTCCGTTGCCAGTGAGTATTTCTTCAAGCGCCCTAAGCTTTTCCGCAAAAAGCACCCGGAACTCTATCGGTTGATGAAACTGGCTTTCCAGCAAAACCCGGCCGTTCAAACCCATCAAAGTAAATCCGCTTAATTACATATATTCTCTATGGAAAAGTTACTAATTGCGGAGCATATGCCATGGGTTAAGGTATATGATTATTTTATTACAAAATACTGTCAACCAATAGGTTATAAAAATAATTGTGATAACGGAAAATAAGCCAAGAGTAGGGGAGAAAAAGCATTTTTTAACTGCAAACAGAATAAGCATTTGCCGTAAAAATATCCCACTAAATGATTTCTATTCCTGATTATTTTTAGTATCTTCTATGAATAAATCCTAAAGTGCACATCGTGAAGCAACCTGCTGATAATCAGTGTGAAGTTATTTATTTTGATCCAATATAATTATGAGACATTACGAAACCTTATCATCGGCAATCAATGATTTGAGAACCCGGGGGTATATCCATGATTTTGTGATTCGAAACGATGGGATGGAATGTGTGGATGAACATAGAAAGTTGGATGTGGAAAAGATGGATGTGGATGAGATGTATCGTTTTGAAGGTATGTCCAATCCCGATGACAATTCAGTTTTGTATGCGATCACTTCCAAGGAAGGTTACAAGGGAGTGTTGGTCGATGCCTTTGGCATGTATTCTGAAAACATAGCTCCGGAAATGATCAAGTTGATGAAAATGCATTACGAATCTTTTACCTGATTTCAAATACGTTTACTCTCTCCACTTTTCAAAAAAAGACTGTCTCGTTTGCACAGTCTTTTTTATTTATAATAGCACTGTAGAAAATATATATTCGCCATCGTTTGATTGGATAGGGAAGTTTTGCTGTAACTCTATTTAACATAACATAAATTATATAACAAAATAAACTTTTAAAACACCCCTACAAATAAAAGGAAAGACGTATAAAAACCTCATCAGATTATAAACCTTCCAGGTTTTGAAAACCTGGAAGGTTTCAACAAACGGCCATCAAAGTCAAATAGAAAAGTTATTTGACTTTCCACCAATACCTTGCTCTCAGTGCCAATAGATTTGGTTTCATCCGCTCAATACCCATTTCTCTCAAACCTATCTGATAAGAAAGCATCACTTCAAACTGGCTTCTATCAGAGAAAACCTTATTTCCGCCTATGGCTAAGTTCAATGTGCCGCTATAGAGTTTTCCCAGCTTTTGTCGGGGCGATTTGTCATTTACGGTCAATTGGGCATAATTAACCGAATCCAACTGAAAATCAACTTTGTAGTCGTATTCGAATTTCTGAGTAATGTAGTATACCGGAGAAATACCCATACTTCCCACCAATGAAAACCGGTTGGCTACAGGATGTCTATATCGCAGGTTTAAAGGGAATTCCAATAAAAAAGACTCAACCTCAGTTGCTTCCAAAGCGCCTAAACCGGATTTGAAATTAGGAAGGTTTAATTGTTCTAAAAGAAATTTATCTTCTATTTCATGTGTCCAGAGGTTGTACTTGACACCCGCCTCCAAGCTCCAGGACGGAGTAAAGCGAAACTCTCCTAACAAACCCATTTCCGGATTAAAATCCCCCTCACCCAGGTCGCTTTTAATTTTTGAAAGCCCTCCTACAACTCCTAACTGAATGCCAACCCCTCGCCAATAATGTTGTTTTAACTTTAATCTCGTTTTTCCGGAGAGCATTCCTGAGGCATTCTTTTTCGGAGGTGTTTCCCCCTCCTGCAGAACAGGATCAAACGATAAAAGCCCGGACTCAAACCAGTCGTTGGAAGTAGCTACACCCGGAGGTACCTTAGGTAATAAAGCTTGATGTACCCATGCCCCCTCTCCTTTCCGCAAGGAAAAAGAAGAACCTCTTTTCTCTTGCGCATAAACCCACAATGCATTTTGTAAATACGCTGTGTTCTTTTCAGAAATGACAAGTTCTTTTTTAGTATTGTATAACTCAGCTTTCAATTGACTTGTTTGTTGTCTTTGTTGTTCTAGTTGGTTTAGCAATTTTTTATTTTCTTCCAATAACTTGTCCTGTTGCTCTTGTAATGTTTGTAATCCTGAATTAATATACTGACTTTCAATAAGATAACTATTTTTATAAAAAAACGGATAAAGGAAAAAGTAAAATAACATAAGTAAAAGGATGCAAAGAATAAAAAGCAACTCGGACCGGTACCGTATATACCAAGGAGTGGCAACCACTGCATCCAAGCGTTGGTGCAGGCTTTCTAGATGATTGGCATCGAAGGCTTCACCCTGGTAGTTTTTCATCTTTTCTTGTATCTCCCTATCGAATTGTCGATCATCCATGTTGTTGTTTGATATGCTGTTTTTGATTTCGAAGTAAGGTTTGCTTTAGTTTTGCCCTGGCAACCGCAAGGTTGGATTTGGAAGTACCGATGCTAATACCAAGTATATTGGCGATTTCCGAATGTTTATACCCTTCTATCACATACAGGTTGAATACGGCCCGGTAAGAGGGTGGTAAATCTTGTATCGCCTTCAGGATTTCCTTTTCGGAAATTTGATCCAATGTAGATTCTGTGGAAGGCTCGGTATGGGCATAGGTCAAAGAGATATGTTGGTGGAATTTGAGGTTTTTGCGGTAATGGTCAATTGCCGTGTTGACCATGATCTTCCGGAGCCAAGCCATAAAAGAAAGCCCCTTGGTATATTTTTCCAATTTGGTGAAAACCTTAAAAAAACCATCGTTAACGATTTCTGCAGCTTCATCCCGGGACTGGGTATAGCGCAAGCAAACCCCCATCGCGAAACCGTAATAATGCTGATAAAGCCAATCCTGACTGGAGCGTTTGCCTTTCTGACAAGAGGCAATGATGCGGTATAGTTCTTTATCGGAAACCAATTCCCCTCAAAAAAAGACCTGTGAAATTACAAACCTTATCTGTAGACGTAACGCAGGCCCAGGCCGAAAAGGTTGGTTAAGGTTTTTGCTTTTTATCTTTATTTACAACCTAATTAAAAGGTGTTTTTTCAAAATACCCGAATCCCTCCCTTCCCTTTGGGACTCATTGTCGTGCATTGTTAGAAAGGCATTATCCCTAAAACTTTTTCTACATCGAATAATCATTCCAACCTACCAGGTTTTGAAAACCTGGTAGGTTTAGCTACTAACCTTTATTTATCTCATACCTCATAAAATAATGGACACATGTAAAAAAAGCTGCTATTGGTTATGCTTACTATTAATGTGCTTTGCCTGTAAAGATGATAACGACAAAGTAATTATTCCGGTGGAAGTCTTTCAAGATGATATCTTATTGAATGTAGACAATCTCAGTCAGGCGGATTTTGTAGAAGGAATCGATAATCCGTATTTCAGTCTCAGTCCTGGTTTTTTCTTTGTATACGAAGGAATAGAGGAAGAGGGAGAGGAAGTTCGGGTGGTAGAAGCCATTACCTTTAATACAAAGGAAATTTTGGGTATTACCTGTAGAGAAGTACTGGTCAGCGAATACGAAGACGGGGAATTGGTAGAAGAAACCCTGGATTGGTATGCTCAAGATAAGAATGGCAATGTTTGGTACTTCGGGGAGGATTCTAAGGAAATAGAGGATGGGGAAGTCGTCAGTACTGAAGGCTCTTGGCAAGCGGGAAGGAATGGCGCCAAACCGGGGGTTATTATGTTGGCGAATCCACAACCCGGCCAAAAATACCGTCAGGAATTTGCCGAAGGAATTGCCGAAGATCAAGGGGAAGTGATTCGTCTAACCGCCAGTGTGGCAGTTCCCTATGGCTCTTTTCAAAATTGTTTGCAGATCAAAGATATTAACCCCTTGGAACCTGATTCGGAAGAATTCAAATACTATGCATCCGGTGTAGGTCTGCTTTTGGCCGAGTCTATAGAAGGAGAAGACAAAGAAGAACTGGTGGAAATTACCGACTTGGTAGACAAAGTCTTATTGGATATAGAAGATCTTGATTCGGATGATTTTGTAACTGTCATTGACAACCCCTACCTCTCCTATACCCCGGGCACTACCTATACGTATACGGGAGTGGATGATGAAGGTACGGCAATCATGGTAGTGGAAGAGGTAACGGCCAATGTAGAGGTGATTTTAGGAGTAAACTGTACGGTAGTCAAAGCCAGCGAATACGAAGATGGGGAATTGGTGGAAGAAACCCTGGATTGGTATGCTCAAGATAAGAATGGCAATGTCTGGTATTTCGGAGAGGATTCTAAGGAAATAGAAGACGGGGAAGTAGTCAGTACCGAAGGTTCCTGGAGAGCCGGTGAAGACGGTGCAGAACCGGGGATTATCATGCTGGCAGAACCACTTCCGGGACTGAAATACCGGCAAGAGTTTTATGAAGGAGAAGCGGAAGACCGGGCCGAAGTCATCGGCTTTGGCTTTACCATAACCGTTCCCTACGGCACTTTTACCGATTGTCTAAAAACTCGTGAGCATAACCCTCTCGAACCGGACGCGATCGAATATAAATACTATGCTGAGGGTATCGGTTTTATCAAAGCGGAGAAAGAGGATTCTGACGAAGTGGAGGAACTGGAGGAAATTTCTCAATAAAGCCTTTTTTCTCTTCAAAATTTAAAACCTTCCAGGTTTCGGAAACCTGGAAGGTTTTTTATCCTTACACATGTTTGAACCAAACATTCATACTTTCAATAGACTTCCCAATCAAGGTATTGTTAGTGAGCGTGCCGGCAAAGTGATAATTTAAACGGCCAAAGGTTTTATTGATCCCGTAGGAAGTTGCCCTGGCAATGGTAAATAAGGTTTTGATGCCTTGGGCTTTCATGGCTTCTTCCATCTTCTGTAATAGAAAGAGAGAAAGGTTATTACCTCTGGCTTCCGGACGAGTGGCAAAGTCCGTCATTTCCGCATGCGCTTGCTTAAAGTTAATTTCAGCGGAAGACGTGGCAAGAAGTTGTCCATTTTCAACTACTCCAAAATATTGCATTCCCTCGTCCATACTCTCTTTTACATATTCAGGATCAAAAACCGGAAAAGGATACACCTCAAAAACTTCTTGGTATAAAGCAATTAATCCGTTCACATCTTCCTTCCCTAATAAACGTATTTCATAAGAATTTTCCGACAGGATATCCTTATTTACTTCTGCATCTTCGGCGGTTTTAATCACATCTCGAATGACCTTTTTTTCGGCTAAATGTTTCCGCTCTGTGTTCATAAAACGAGCAATAAAATGTCCGTCTTCTTCCCCATTAAACAGGTTTGGAACGGAAGCTTCCACCTCAAAGCCATTTTCCGAAAATGAAGGCAAAGCCCAATCCGGTATTTTGGCAAAGATCTTTGAATACTGATTTTGTTCGGCAAGTTCCACCAAGTGCCGTGTCATCTGAGGATGATCTTCCGGATGGAGTTTCATCAAATATACCCGGTTGTTGTTAGGGCCATGCTGCACCAGGGTCTGCCCTATTTGCTCCACACAATCAAATTTCATTTTAAAATTTTTTATAAAGTTCTACTTGTAAAGGTGCAAAAATAAATCACCTGTGTAGAAATCGCTTTATTGCTCAATAGAAAGTTCTACCGGCTAAGTCTTTATTTGAAAGTCACATCTGCTTGTATTTAAATTAACAATCTGATTATAAGTAACTTAAACTTATGCAGATAAAGAATATGCCTTATAGTCTCAGGGTATAAATTAAAAATACTTTCTCTTTCTCCTTTCTCCACTTGATAAATTGGAACTTCATAAGATCTCTAAAGACAAGTATATATGAAAAAGAAATTTAAAGATAAGGTAGTCATTATTACCGGTGGGGCTTCCGGTATCGGAAAAGCAGCGGCTCTTTCCTTTGGCATGGAGGGAGCTCAAGTCATTATCTGGGATGTTAACCAAGCTAAAACCAATCAAACGGTGGAAGAATTGCAGTTGAAAAAACTATTAGTTGATGGAATTTGCTTAAACATTACCGACCCGGAAGAGACACAGAAGGCAGCCAATCAAGTGGCGGAAAAGTACGGTAAAATTGATATCCTGATTAACAACGCCGGAATTACCCGTGATGCGACTATCAAAAAAATGAACTATAACGAATGGCAACAAGTGTTGGATGTTAACCTGACAGGGGTGTTTAATTGCTCGAAAGCGGTTATTCCCTGGATGGTGGAGCAGCAACACGGCCGGATTATTAATACATCCTCTGTGGTTGGTTTATACGGTAATTTCGGCCAGGCCAACTATTCTGCCACCAAGTCGGGATTGGTAGGTTTTACCAAGACCCTTGCAAAAGAATTGGGAAAATATAGTATTACTGTGAATGCCGTAGCTCCGGGCTTTATTGCTACGGAAATGGTAGAAGCTATGCCCGCAAAAGTTGTGGACATGATGATTGGGAAAACTCCTTTAAAACGCTTGGGCAAACCGGAAGACGTAGCCTTTGTATATAGCTTCCTGGCTTCGGAGGAGGCTTCTTTTGTCAGTGGTTCCGTCATCAGCGTAGACGGAGCCGTGACCCTTTAAACTGAAAAAAAGAACATCCCCACGACAAAAACCTGCCAGGTATCGGAAACCTGGCAGGTTTTGATGACCTTTAAACTCTTACCAAAGAAATTATGAGAAAAGCATTGATTCGCTCTACAGGCTCTTTCGTGCCCGAATGGCTCCTTCCCAATACCTACTTTAACGAACTTTTAAACGAAGATGTAGACACCTGGCTACAAGAGAACTTACATATACGCAGTCGGCATTGGTGCAAAGGACATGAGTCCACAGCCGATTTGGCCGAAGCTGCGGCCTTAGACGCCTTACAAAAGGCCGGCATACGTGCCGAAGAACTCGATTTAATCATCATTGCCACCGATACCCCCGAATATATTTCTCCTTCCACCGCTTCGGTAATACAAAATCGTATCGGAGCCAAAAAGGCGGGTACTTTTGACTTAAATACGGCTTGTGCCGGGTTTGTAACGGCATTGGACGTGGCCGCCAAATACATTATGGCCGATGAACGCTACCGCTATATATTAGTGGTCGGGGCCTATGCGATGAGTAAACATTTGAATAAGGAAGATAAAAAGACGGTCACCTTGTTTGCCGATGGTGCCGGAGCTGTGTTATTAGAAGCGGAAAAGAATACGGACAGAGGCTTTCTTACCAGTGAATTGCGTACCGAGGGGCAATACCATAGTTGGATGGGTGTTTATGCCGGCGGTACACATCAACCGGTAAATGAAAAAGTGTTACAAACCAAAGATCACCAATTGAAGTTTGTGCACCGTTTCCCCAAGGAACTGAATCCTGAAGTATGGAGCTCTATGATTCATTCCTTGTGTCAACGCTTGGAAATACGCCCCGGCCAGGTAGAACAATACTTCATTACACAGCTAAATATTAATTCCATTCACGAAACTTTACAGGCGCTGGATCTTCCTACACACAAAGCCCATACAATCATGGAAACCAAGGGGTATACGGGGTCGGCTTGTATCCCTATGGCCTTGGACGATGCCGTATCCCAAGGGAAATTAAAGGAAGGAGACCTTATCTTTTTGATAGGCTCAGGCGGGGGCTTGGCCTTTGCCGGTGCGGCTTTTCGATTTTAACTTTAACGAACCTTATGGAATCCTTTACCAATAACTTCATCACATGGATGGCAGTAATTGCCTATATGGTTTTGATCCTGGTCTTCGTCATCCGCGGAGCATTAAAAACCAAAAACATGGCAGATTATGCTGTCGGCAGTGTCCATTTCTCTCCGGTAGCCGTTGGCTTGGCCTTAGCGGCTTCCATGACCAGTGCCGCTACCTTTATCATTAACCCGGGCTTTATAGGGCTATATGGAATAAGTGGCATTCTCTCCTTCGGTATAGTGATGCCATTGGCCATTTTTGTTTCCTTAATCGTATTCACCAAAAAATTCAGAAAATACGGAAAGAGCATCAAAGCCTTGACCATGGCTCAATGGATTGGCAACCGTTACAACAGTAAGCATTATGCGTTATTCTTTGCTCTGCTTTCCTTGTTATTAATTTCTTTTATTGTACTGATTCTGGTAGGGCTTACACAAGTGTTATCCAAAGCACTGGACTTACCTGTCTTGCCCGTACTGATAGGGATTGGAGTGTTTGTTTTTGGATATATGATGTTCGGAGGAGCCAATTCTATGGTGTACACCAATGCCATCCAGGCCTTGTTGATGTTGGTAGTGGCGATTATTCTGTTAGGTTCGGGATATGAGCATTTTAGCCAGGGAGTGAAAGGATTTATACAAAAATTAGAGGCGATAGACCCCCACTTATCCCAGTGGACCAACCCTACAAGCTTTTTGTTTCGCGATTATTTTGAAATCGTTTTTTGTCAGGCTGTCATTGGAATTGCCATCGTCTGCCAACCTCATATCATTACCAAATCTTTGCTTTTAAAGAGTGAAAAAGAAGTCAATCAATATCTATTGGTGGGGATCTTGGTAGAAATGCTTTTCTTTTTGGTAGTCATTGCAGGTTTGTATGCACGTCTGGCTTTTCCACAGCTGACCATAAACCATGAATCCATTCCTATGGATGGGTTAATTTCTGCTTATGTCGTACAAGAGTTCCCCGTATACGTAAGTCTTATACTGGTCTTAGGGATGATTTCTGCGGGGCTTTCTACCTTAGAAGGCTTGATACAATCTCTGTCGGCAACCATTACAGCTGATTTAATCAAACCTGTATTGGGAACCCGTTTTTTTGAAAAAGAAAATACCGGTAGAGAAGTTATTACCAACCGTCTGGTAATTTGCACTCTGGCTGCGGTGAGTATGGGTTTGTCCTATCAACAACTGGTCGCTCCTGACGTAAGCGTAGCAATCTTTGCTCAAAACGGTGTCTATGCCTATTTTGCAGCTGCGTTTATTCCGGTACTCTTCGGAATGTTTTTAGACAAAGTACCTTTGGTTGCCCCTGCAGCGGCTTCGGTAACGGCTTTAGCGGTGCATTTCGGCATTTATTACGGCAGAATTGGGGGCTATATGCAAGAACCTGTCAACAACCCTGGAGTAGCGGCCACCTTTGCCCTGCTAAGCTCTTTAGCTCTGGGCTTTTTTATTTATCTTTTGGGTAGATATTGGAAGGTTTCCCGGCCGGCGTTGAAAGAACAAGAACTATCCGCCTGACAGCAAAAAAACCTTCCAGGTTTTCAAAAACCTGGAAGGTTTGACCAATTATCAAACAACTAAGGAACAATGGAATTCCTTAAAAAAATATGAAAATGAATACGATCGACTGGATGAAGAAATGGGCGGAGTATACGCCCGAAAAAGTCGCGCTGGAAGAGTATGAATCCGGCCGGCAAATTACTTACCGGGAACTGCACTGTTGCGCCAGTCACTTGGCAAGTGATTTTCAACAAAGAGGAATCCGGAAAGGAGACCGGGTGATGTTATTGGCAGAACCTTGTATTGAAAATGCTATTCTCTTGTCTGTGGCTCAGAAGACAGGTATTATTCTGGTACCGGTGAGTTATCGCCTTTCTCCCCCCGAAATTCAATACCTCATCGAACATAGTGAACCTTCCTTGATTCTCGCCGAACAAAAATTTATCCGGCAAATAGAAGCTTGTCGATTGACCGAACATACCTCGTTGAGGTCATTGGAAGACGTAAGGGAATTTTGCGAAAGCAAAAAGCACTTTTCTATTGAAAGGATTTCCAACGAGGTTATAAAGGAAGAAGATCCACTTTTTATCTTATACACTTCCGGCACCACCGGATTTCCCAAAGGGGCTATTTACACCCATAAAATGCTGTTTTGGAATAGTATCAATACTTCCATCAGTTTGGATTTAAGTCCGGAAGATACCACAGTGAGTTGTATGCCGGTATTTCATACAGGAGGTTGGAATGTATTGCTAACACCTTTACTACATCGTGGTGGTAAAGTATATTTATTGAAAAAGTTCGAAGCAGATACCATTCTACGTTTGATTGATGAAAAAAGACTGGACTTGTTTTTTGGGGTTCCTACCATGTTGAAAATGATGATGGAAAGCCCGGAGTTTGCTTCAACAGAACTTTTCAGTATCCGTTATTTTGTAGTCGGTGGGGAAGCGTTGCCCCTGCACGTGATCAATGCCTGGCATCTCAAAGGTATTCGTATCCGGCAAGGCTACGGCTTGACAGAGGTAGGTCCGAACCTCACCTCCCTTCATCAAAAAGATGCCATTCGCAAACTAGGCTCTATTGGCCGGCCTAATTTTTATGTCGAAACCAAAATCATCACCGAAACAGGCCAGGAAGCCAACATCAACACCGTAGGCGAGCTTTGTTTGCGCGGACCGATGGTTACCCCGGGATATTGGAAAAACCCTGAGGCCACCCGAAAAGCCATTGTGCAAGAATGGTTTCATACAGGAGATTTGGTGAAGCAAGATGAGGAAGGTTACCTTTATGTAGTGGATCGCAAAAAGAATATGTTTATTTCCGGAGGGGAAAATGTCTATCCCGTGGAAGTGGAGCGCGTATTGATGCAATTCGAGCATGTTGCGGAAGCCGCTGTCATTGGGATAGCACACGAAAAGTGGGGTGAAGTAGGTAAAGCCTTTGTAGTACCCAAAAAGTACCAGGAGATAGATATGGAGGCCTTAAAAGAGTTTTGTTTGCAAAACCTGGCGAAGTTCAAAGTTCCCAAATATTTTACCTTTATAGAAGCTTTGCCTAAAACGGAAAGTGGTAAGATTAACCGGAAAGGCTTGTTATAAAGTTTTGCCATGGACTTGCAGAATGCACGTTAATTTTTATGAATCCTCTTTTCTATTCTACTTTATGAAAATACAACTTTTTCTCATCTCACTTTTCTTTATCACAATGCCAAGCCTTGCCCAAGATTCGGAAAATCTTTTTATCAAAGATATAATAGCTCCTTACCCTTACCCGGAAAAGTATATACAACTTGCCGATAGCATAGAGGTGGCTTACCTGGACGAAGGACAAGGAAAGCAAACGCTGCTATTTATCCACGGTTTGGCCAGCTATATGACCGCTTGGGAGAAAACCTTAGGCGAGCTGTCTCAGAATTACCGTTGTGTGGCGGTTGATTTACCGGGATACGGACGATCGAGTAAAGGGCATTACCCCTCTACCATGAGCTTTTACGCGGAAATTATTTCCAGCTTGATCCACCGGTTGAAATTGAAGAACGTGACGCTGGTGGGGCATTCTATGGGAGGACAAATAGCTGTGACGGCGGCCCTGAAATTTCCGGAAGAGGTTGACGCATTGATCTTATTGGCCCCGGCAGGGTTTGAAACCTTTACAGAAGAAGACCGGAAAGCCATTACTGCATTTTATACGATAGAAAGTATGCAAAAGGCAACGGAAGATCAAGTACGAACGAACTATCGGTATAATTTTTATAAGATGCCCGCTTCGACAGAAGCACTGATACAAGAACGGGTAAAGATGGCCCGGGCAGATGACTTTTCCTTGTATTGTCAATCAGTAGTGAAAGGAGTGCAAGGCATGCTTTCCGAACCCGTTTTTCACCGTTTAAAAGAAGTAGAACAAAAAACATTGGTGCTTTACGGAACAAATGATTTCTTGATTCCCAATAAGTTGCTACACCCCGGCTTAAGTACTACTTCGGTTGGGAAAACCGGAGCCGGAGAAATTCAAGATTGCCATTTGGAATTTATCCGGGAATGTGGTCACTTTATGCAATTGGAAAAACCCAAAGAAGTCCTCCGGCTGATACAGGACTTTTTGAAACAATAAAATATTCGCAAAGCGCCTCAAAACCTTCCAGGTTTCCGAAACCTGGAAGGTTTTTGCCGTAGGATTTGATCAGAAAAACAGAAAATGAAAGAAAAGTTAAAAAAATTCAAAGAATTTGCTACGGATATACTTCCTCATGAAGCCAGGTATTTGTGCAGTATTCAACAATTTGAAGACGATGAGAAACTGGAAATCCTGCATACCATCCAATACAATTGCAATCACATCAACCAACCGTGCCCCTTTAACACTACAATAGATAAACGGAAGTACTCCAACTTGAAAAATTGGATCCATAAAAAACTGGATGAAATCAATGTAGACCGGCATTTTGAATGGATCAATGAAATGGACCGCAGGGTGATGACGGATACATTGAGGCCGGAAGACGAACGTCAACTTTTTAGGATGCTTAAAAGCTATCCCCGCTCTCAGTTTTACTTTATGAAATTTTATGAACTGGCAGTCAACCTTCGTCAGTTTTTGTTGATACGGCTAAGGTATAAAGAACACGAAGCAGTGCATCAGTTTGTGGAAAATCACCGGGAAGCCTATTTGAAATCAAAGGAAATCAATGAGAAGATGCACAAGGCCTCTATTGATATCATTAATAAATACTCTTTAAACAATACGGAATCAAAACATTGGGAAAAGTGGCTATTGGAGGTCTTTTATAACGAAGGTCTCGATGGCCTAAACCGTTACTTCGCTGCCGTAAGGCTTACTTTTGTGTACTTCAATTACCGCGAGTACGACAAAATCAATCAGTTAAACACTACCTTAGACCAACTATTGAGTCAAGGGGTCTTTTATACCCGCAGAATTCTTTTGAATCACTATGCCAATTGCCTGTTACTGCATTCCAAGCTTGACATTCTGCAACAAGCCGAGGAGTACGGTTATCTTTCGATCAAACAGAAAAACGAAGACCATCTCAAGTACTTGAATAATTATAGTGCGATCTTATTACGACAAGGCAAAATAGACAAAGCTCTCCATTTGATGAGGCAAGCCATGCCTGAAATGCGCAATACGAACAATTTTCATAACAAGATTGGTTTTGCCGCATTTTATATGAAATGTTTATGCCTGAATGAACAAGCAGCTGATGCAGAGCGGTTTGGTACTAGTTTTTTGCGTATTTACAAACAAGAAGTCTTGGAACAACGCTGGCATGTGTTCTTTGTATCGTACCTGCAAGCAATGATTAAACAGGAAAAGTTTGCCGAGGTGCTGAAAACTATACGGAAATACAATATCCTTGAAAAAGACCAAATATTTCAATCCAGCGTGATTTATCTACCCACAATTGTCTGGTATGAAGCTTTGGCCCAATACATGGAGGGAAAAATCAATGCGGAAACCCTTGTGCAAACCCTTACTGAAAACAGCAGCCAGTACATTACGAACCCACATAAAGCCAGCTTGTTGAAAAAACTTATTGATGAGCTTTCGGCTTATGTCCCCACCATTAGTCGTACGGTTAAGTCAAACCTTATACAAAAAGAGTTAATTACTTGAAATACAGAAGTATATACTTGCTATACACATGAATCCCTTCATAAGTCAACCCAGGTAATTTTACAAGCCTTTATTTCTTCGAAAAGAATTCTGACTAAGTTTAATTAAGCGGAATTAGTACAGGGATAATCACCTCTCCTTTTCAAGGGTCTTTACTCTTGACCTCTCTGTATTTTTCTGTTTCACTACAATGATTTATGATCACTAATTAAAATATGAACTATGAAAAAAATAATTACCTTCTTTTGGTTTTTGTGGCTGAGTTGCAGCTTGGCGTGGGCACAACAAAGCGGAAGTATACAAGGCAAAATTGTAGATGAGGCTGGAGAAGCATTGATCGGGGCTACGGTTATTATCCAAGGAACATCCAAAGGTGCTGCCAGCGATGCGGACGGAAATTTTATATTGAAAAACCTGGAAAATGGAACCTATACACTTTTGGTCAGCTATGTAGGGTATTCCACTCAAACCATATCAGCAAAAGTGACAGGCGGGGAAACCTCTGTAGGAAATATTACCCTGAGTGGAGAAACCCGTTTGGACCAGGTGGTTATATCAGGCTCTTTAAAAAGTGAAAAAATCACCCAATCGCCCGCTACCATTCAGGTCATAACCCATGATGATATTGAAGAAATCGCCACGTTTAACCCCGGGGAATTACTCAGCCGGGTAAAAGGAGTGGATTTTATCCGTTCCGGTGTGGTAGGAACAGGTGTCAATATCCGGGGATTCAACAGCAACTTTAACTCCAAAAACCTTCAGATTAACGATGGACGATTGGCAACGTTGATTGCCACAGGTTTGCCCTTTGGTCCTTTGACCACTCAAATCAAAGAGGATATAGAGCGGGTTGAGGTAGTCTTGGGACCAAACTCAGCTCTGTACGGTCCTAATGCGCATAACGGTCTGGTTTATACCCTTACGAAAGATCCCCGTACATCGGAAGGAACGACCTTGGCATTGGGGGCCGGTAATCAAAGTATGCTAACAGCCAGGCTACGACATGCGCAAGTGTTGAGTGATAAATTTGCCTTTAAAGTTTCGGGGGAGTATACCCGGGGGGAAGAGTTTGAATATGTGGATTCGGTGTATATTGACCGTTTGGATGAGAATGGGAACCTGGGAAGTGATGGGGTGGTAGAGGCTTACGAAGAATTGGAACTGGACCGGGACTTTGAATTCCTCAGAGGGGAAGCTGCATTGTATTACAGTGTCAACGATGAGTCGGACCTGGTTTTGTCCTACGGGGGAAGTAATAGTACTTACCTGGCGCCTACCAATGTAGGTCGTAACCAAATTATTGACTGGAAAGTTAATCACTTGCATTTGAAATACACTTCCCCCAGGTTTTTTGCCCAAGTATACAGAACCTGGAGTAAAACAGACGATACCTATTCCATTGACGAACGAACCAAACAATATTACCGGGGCTTGGATGCCGGCCTGTCCGATGAGGTGGCTAGAGGAGAACAATCGTATGCCAGTAAAGCCAAGTTTGTAGACGACAGCCGAAGATGGAATGCCGAAGCCCAGTATAATAATACCTTTGGTGGATTTGATGTGGTAGTAGGTGCTCAGTGGCAAAAGGACTTAGCCAACAGTAAAGGATCCTACTTATTGGATGGGGAAGGGAAAGAGGATATCGAAATAGACCAGTTCGGTGCATACGGACAGGTGCAGAAGAAATTCGGTAATTCAGGGTTTAAAGCTATAGCCGCTTTCCGGGCCGATAATCATGAAATATACGACTTTAACTTTGTTCCTAAAGTAGGACTCTTAAAAATAGGAAAACAAGGAACCTGGCGCCTTACATACGGACAAGGGATTGCTTCGCCTACCATTATGAACATGTTCGGTGATTTATTTTCCGGCTTAATTTTGGGGAACAGTGAGGGCTTTACCTTGGAAGACGGGACCGTGATTGAAAAACAAAAAGTAGAAAAAATTCAAACCTTTGAATTGGGCTACAAAGGTCAGCCTGTCACCAACAAGCTTTATATTGATGCCAACGTGTATTACAATATCTCTACGGATTTCCTAAGCCCTGTAACCGTAATCGGAAAAGCTGTAAAACGTGGGAATACCCCTATAGAAGAGGTGCAAAGCGGGTATGCTGCCTTGGGAGGCTTAGTGGCAACGTATGTCAACTTTGGGAAAGTCAATACCTATGGTTTGGATTTGGGCGTAAATTATTACTTCAATGATGAAATCAGTGCTACGTTGAATTACTCTTATTTTGATTATGCGGTAGACGAAGACAATTTGGAAGAAAATGATTTTAACAAAGACGGGGTGGTAAACAAGCTGGATGTATTAGTCAACTCCCCAACACATAAAGCAAGCTTAGGGTTAAATTACCGGGGCAAGAAGTTTTTTGGAAATGTATTTACCCGCTGGGTACAAGCGTATGATTATTTTTCCAGTTTCCAGATTGCTGCGAAAACACAAGACCTTGTCTACCGGGGGGTGCCTGTAGTAGAAAATGCCCGTAGCAAAGATGCTTTCAATTATGGACCATTGGGAGGTTTTGTCAATGTAGATATCGGAGCCGGTTACCGGATTAATTCTCTATTAACGGTTTCCGGTCAAGTGTCTAACCTTTTCGACTCCGAAATGCGGGAATTTACTGCTTCGCCGTTTATAGGCCGCTTATATTCTATGGAATTAAAACTTAAAGTTCCGGCTATTGGAAGTAAGAAATAGACAGAACATTACTTAAAAGAGATGCTGAGACGCCAGGAATACCTTGGCGTCTTTTTTTATTTCCTTTAATTGGGAGTAATTTTGACCTGCATCAACCTTCTGTTTATGAAAGGGATTAAGTTATATCATACTCCTTGTACTGAATTACAAAATGCCATAGAATACATTTGGTATCAAGAAAAGGAAGAAGCTTGTCAAGCGTTAATCCTTCCTTCTCTTCATTCCGAAATCATTTTTAACCTAGGAAGTAGCTATAAATTAATGAGTACCGGAGGAAAGAAATTTAACTACCTGCCAGAGGGTAATATCAATGGCATCAACTCTTGCCCCACCTTTAAAATATGGAAGCATCAACACCGCTCCTTAGGCATCCGGTTTAAGCCTTGGGGCTTACATCAATTGTTTGGTTGGAATGCTATGGCCTTTTACAGCGATATTAACCTTATGACGAATTTCTTCAAAGACCTTACTTTTACCCAAGAGTTACCATTGCCCGGTAATCGTCCCGAAGATAAATTTTCCATCATAGAGGCATTCTTATTACAATATGCTTGTTTTAAACCTCTTCCGGAAGATTTATTTCATTTTAAAGAAGATATGACGGAAGCCGGTTCTATCAAAAAATACCTGACGGAGAAAAAGAAATCTCATAATGCCTTTTCTACACGCTTTAAAAAAGTGATGGGGATCAGTCCGAAGCAGTACTTGATCATTGATGGTATTAATAAAAGCATTGAGGATATACGGTCCCACCCGGAAAAGTCTCTGACCGAAATTACCTACCAAAACAGCTTTTACGACCAGGCGCATTTTATTAAAATTTTCACTCAATATACAGGAATGAGTCCTTTGCAGTTTAAGAAAGCTAATATTTGAACCGGGTGGTGATTTTTTACAATTTTCTGTTTTCAGTTTCTATGACTTTTGCCTGAACAAACAAAATGATTAGAGATGAAAACAGCTAAAAACTTTCGACTGCCCAATTTTAAACTTCAAAACGGACAAGTAGTACCTGAGCTTAACTTAGTATATCAGACCTATGGCAGATTGAATGCCGCAAAAGACAATGTAATTGTATACCCGACCTGGTTTGCCGGTCAACACCCGGACAATGAGTGGCTGATTGGCAAAGGAAAAGCATTGGACCCGGAAAAGTATTTTATCATTATCCCCAATATGTTTGGCAATGGTTTGTCCTCTTCTCCCAGCAATATGAGAGGTGATTTGCGTGGTGCCCGTTTTCCGGAAATTACCATCTATGACAACGTCATTGCACAGTACCGGCTCGTTACCGAGCAATTTGGTATTTCAAAAATAAAGCTCATTACAGGTTGGTCATTGGCAGCCATGCAAACCTTCCATTGGGCGGTCGCATTTCCTGCGATGATAGAAAAAATTGCGCCTTTTGGCGGGGCTTCTCATGGTCCGGCTCAATTTAAAATAATCTATAATGCCGTCAAGAATGCATTAAAAACAGACTGCGAATGGAACGAAGGAGAATATAAACAAAACCCTGAAAAAGGGTTGCGGGCTATGGCTCAAACGTATTGCCCTTGGGGGTATTCTTTCGCATTCTTCCATGAAAAACTTTACCTGAAAGATCCGGAAATATCTTCTGTGGAGGACTTTGTAGAGAAAAACTGGGAAAAGGCCTTTCTACAGCTCGATGCCAACGATTTGCTTGCTATGTTGGAAACCGGACAAAAGGGAAATGTTGGAAACTTGGCACCTTTTAAGGGGGATCACTTAAAAGCTTTGAAAAGTATTAAAGCTCAAACATTGATAATGTCCGGAAGCATGGACTTACTTTTTCCTAAAGAAGTAAATGAAGAAGAAGCGCAATACATTTCCGGTGCGAAAATGGTCGTGGTTGATTCGAAGGCAGGTCATGAGTTTGGTATCGGATTTCATGAACAAGAGAATATTTTCATTGACCAACAACTCAAGGCTTTTTTAGCGAAATAAACTTTCCCGCCATCGATAATTCCCTTACGGTAAGGCTCACCCAGTAGTGTGCCTTACCTTTTTATTTCAATAAAAACTGTTGATTATAATACACTTTTTTACTGATAAACCTTTACAAAGGTCTTAATAAGAAGTACCTTTAAAATATTTAAAAAAGTGAATTTAAAGGCTGTTGTATTGATTACTCACTCCTGAAAAACAGTCCTCTGCTTCGGATATACCCGTTTTCGGAAACCTGAAAGATCCACATTGTTCATTTTAAACTGACCCGTTATTATGTTTCCTTCTAAAGTATTTTTTGTTGTTTTGATATTGTTTGGAGTATATTCTGCCAAATCACAAGACGCAAGGCCAAACATAGTATGGATCGTTTGTGAAGATATCAGTCCCACTCTTTCGATGTATGGCGATAGTACAGCCCGTACACCTCATTTGGATCAATTGGCTACAAAGAGCACAATCTATAAAAATGCATTTACTACGGTTGGGGTATGTGCTCCCAGCAGGTCTTGTATTATCACAGGAATGTACCCTACCAGCCTTGGGACTATGCATATGCGTACAGCCCGGGATATCAGCTCTTGGGGCAAAAGAACGTATAAAGAGAATATTCCAATTGTGGATATCAGCGGGGATAGTATCAGGGAATATTCGGCCGTCATTCCCGAATATGTAAAGTGTTTTACGGAATTTTTGAGAGCCGAAGGATACTATTGTACCAATAAGCAAAAAACCGATTATCAATTTGCGCCTCCCATCACCGCCTGGGATCAAAATAACGATGCGTCCCATTGGCGAAACCGTCCCGAGGGAAGGCCCTTCTTCTCTGTATTTAATATTCATTCCACGCATGAGAGTCGCTTGTGGGTAAACAAAGACAAACCGCTGACTGTAAGCGTGGATTCGGTGAGTATACCGCCTTATTTGCCGGATAATGCAATCACCCGGCAAGATGTGGCCCGTCATTACAGCAATGTAGAGTTAATGGACCGGTTTGTAGGGGATATCATAGAGCAATTGAAAGAAGACGGTTTGTACGATAATACGGTTATTTTTTTCTATAGCGATCATGGAGGGCCATTGCCTCGACAAAAAAGGGAAATCTATGATTCGGGTCTTAAAGTGCCATTGCTGATCAAAAATATAAAAGGAAAATCAAGCAAGTATACCGACCGTCTTGTTTCCTTTGTGGATTTCGCTCCTACGATATTGAGTTTGGCCGGTATAAAGCCTCCGGCGTATATGGAAGGAAAAGCCTTTATGGGGAAATACGAAGCAGCTCCCAGGAAATATATTTTCGGAAGTTCCGATCGCTTTGACGAACATACGGATAGAATTAGAATCGTCCGGAATGAACGCTTTTTGTATGTCCGTAATTACTATCCTGACCTTCCAAAATACAAAGATGTCAATTACCGGAAGAATATCTCCATGATGCAGGAAATGCTACGTCTCGAGGCCGGTAATGAGTTGGATGCAACCGTGTGTCAATGGTTTGGAACCAAGCCGGACGAAGAATTGTACGATTGTAATTCGGACCCGCATAATATGCATGATCTTTCCAATAAAGCAAAGTACCGTACTGAATTACAAAAACTTAGAATGGCTCTCTTTCAACATTTCCAAAGTCATTCCGATTTGGGCTTGCTTCCCGAAGCACAATTGATAGATATGATGTGGCCGGATCAAACACAACCGACAACCTTACCTCCACAAATTGCAATTCAAGGAAACAAGCTTACCCTTACGGCAAAAACCCAAGGAGCCTCAATGGCTTATCTTCTTTCGGATCATCCTGATATGACCTTGGATTTTAACAGTCCCTGGCAACTGTACACTGGACCTATTGCAATTCAAAACAGCAAATATATCTATGCCATTGCGGAAAGAATCGGTTTCAAAGAAAGTACAATTACTGTCCGGAAACTTGACCAAAATTAGTCATGCAACTGACATTTCGACATGAACTCCTCTCTGCTTTCACCTTCCACTCCCCCCTCGCACAATTTTTCTTCTTATTTACCTTATTTAAGTATTTTCGTTTATTTCAAAAATATCTGAAACTTCATATTTTTCAAGCATAAGATAACATTTACTTTGTTAGTAATAACTAATATTATGTTAAATAAAGAGAAGGAAATCAACATCATCAGATAATACTTCCTTAAAAGTACCTAAAGCAAATCCTCCAAAGCGGCATGGATATCGCTAAAATGAAACCGAAAGCCATTTTCCTGTAATTTCCGGGGAATTACCCAACGGCTTTTTAGAATCAATTCCGTTTCTGTTTGGATAACTTTTGCCCCCAATTCCAAAAGGTTTTTTCCCAAAGGAATCCCAAATGGTGCCCCTATGATCTTCCTCATTGTTTGCATGAGTTCTTTATTGGGGATAGGATTCGGAGCGGATACATTCACTACTCCCTGTAAATTTTGCTCTTGAATGAGATACTCAACCACCCGGGCAAAATCTCTTTCGTGAATCCAGCTAAAATATTGATTTCCATCACCTTGCTTGCCACCCATTCCAGCTTGCGTTAAACGCTTTAACGGTTGTAAGGCTCCTAGTTTTTTACCTAATACAATGGCCGTCCGGAGGGCGAGTTTCCGGGTTTGGGGTGTCTCAACACTCCAAAAGGCTTTTTCCCATTTCTTAACAACATCCACCGAAAATCCCGAACCGATCTCTCCCTGAGTCTCGTCCATTGCGCGATCCTGGGCATGACGGTAAATGGTAGCGCTTGAAGAATTAATCCATACCTGAGGCGGACATTGGCAGGCCTGTACCGCTTCGCCCAATACACGAGTAGAATCCAACCGGGAATCATAAATTAACTGTTTATTGCGAGGAGTATATCGGCAATCAACTGATTTCCCAGCCAGATTGATCAAAACCTCACAACCATCCAACGTTTCCGCCCAGCTACCCAGACTTTTTCCATCCCATTGTACATACCGGATATTGTTTTCCGGAGCCTGGGTACTTCGGCTGAGAATGACGATCTCTTGATATTTCGACTTAAAATACTTCTTAAGTACTTCCCCCAAAAAACCACTCCCCCCTGCCACAACTATTTTTTTCATGGTTATTTTATTTATTTTTCAAGTTCATTTATTTCAAAAATATCTGAAAGTACATAATTTACAATCTACTGTAGATTGCTTTTTAATAAGTGTAGCATTAAAACAACTTGTTTTTTCTATCTAGAACCTATCATCGTAAAAACCAATCTCTTTGATGAGCTTGCTGTGTGGATGCCGGAATAATTTCCAACCTTCCAGATTTTGAAAACCTGGAAGGTTTTTCCAAGAAATGCCTTATTTCATGATTTTCAGCAAGAGGTTGCTTAACCAATTTCCGCCACCACTTTTGACAAATACTTCCAACATCTGATTCGTTACATCGGAAAAATCGGCAACGTTTGACGTTACTTTTTTCAATTCCTTTACTCCGGGACTATCCCCTTGAACCTCTTCGTTAATTTGCTTCAGCACCTTTCTCAAAGGGTCTAATTCGCGTTTCTTCCGCTCTTGGGCAATTTGCCTTGCAATGACATTTACATCTTTAAAGGCATAAAAATATTCCCGCCTTTCACCGGCCCGGAGTTCTTTATCCACCAAGCCCCAGTCGATCAGCGCCCGGACATTCATATTGGTATTTCCTCTGGAGATAGTTAGCTCATGCATAATGTCCTCGGTAGACAATGCCTGCCGGGAAACCAACAACAAAGCGTGAATTTGGGCCATAGTGCGGTTAATCCCCCAATGGGAACCCAAACTCCCCCACGTTTGTATGAACTTGGCTTTTGCTTCTGAATAATTCATATGTTTAATTATTTCTTGTTTTCGAAAAATACTGAAACTTCAAACATAAAATTAAGACTTTTGCTTGACATTTCAAAACCTTTTTATGGGTATATTTTACAGTAAATTTAAGTTGTGAAATCGTCAAAAAAGCCTCGCGTTGGCAACGACTATATAAGATGGGGAGATAAAATAACTGACACTATAAATGTTTCAAGTTGCTGGAAAATAGTAAACCTCTCTCCTATACAACTCTGTACTTAGCAAGCACTCACTATTTTTTCATCATAAAGTCCCTAAAACAAAAAACAGTTCAGAGAACTGTCCTTTGGCTTACCAGGTAAAAACCACAAACTGATACACAAAAAGAAAGCAGCAATAAAGCTTGCTTCTATAACACTTCAAAGGTATTCTGTGAATATGAATTGCAAGTGAAGCAAAGATTATTTATCCATAAATTATGGTAATACAAAAGTTCAAACCCTCCCTCCCGGGCCTTAAAAAAACAACGTAATGGGAGTGGTAAAAGACGAATCCCCCCTGCCCTATGCTTTATTCTTTAGTGAGAGTTATTAATTTCACGAATTCTTTTTTTTCAAATTTTACTGAAACTTCAAAATAAGTTAATACTTATAAAGAACCCCAGCTTTTCCTGAGGTATTCAACTAAAAATCAAATGATTGACTATTCATTTTTCAAGCAGCAATTTGAAATTCTTTTTGGGAAAGCTTGGCTAATTGTTTTAACATTTCAGCGCTTAGTGCATTTAACCTTATCAATTGCTCAGTCAAAAATTCTACATGCGTATAGTGGTAATACTCTTGTCCTTTAATACCCAGCCGCAATTCTGCATTGGCTTTACATCTTAGCTCTGTCAAGGCATTGCCCAATTGTGCTTCCGTGACTTCTTCTATTTGTAATTCGGCCGGGCCTGATTCGTTTTTCAGCAATGCCATTGTTTGATTAAGGTTATTGAGCACCGCATACAATAAGGTCTGCAATACCTCCAAGTCAAAACGCTCTTCTTCATTTCTTTTCAAGAAAATACCAATGGTAGAAGCCGTAGACATCATTGCATAATTCAGGATCACTGACTCATAGTAATCCGCTACTTGTTTCTTCTTCTTTTCGGGATCCGTAAGCATGCGCTGGAGCGAGTTGATCAAGTTAGCCATATGCGTAAATACTTGTTTACGGGCCAAACGGTATTCGGTAACTTTTCCTCTTTTTTGACCTATAAATTGTTTTTGCAATAGCAATAAATACGCCCGGTTTGCACTGACCGACTGTTCTAAAAAATACGGTAAATTTTGTTTTTCCCAGAAAGGCCATAAATACCGCACGGCCAAAAGACAAAGAACCGCTCCAATCAAGGTGTCCACCACCCGGTAGATTAACATGGGTTCTACTGCACGGTGCAAAAAGCTATAGAGGTTGATGACATAAATGGTAAAAAAGGCAGAGGCAATTACATAGTTGCTGGAGAGGAAAGCAAATCCCAACATAATGGCGACCCCGAAAATAAACAAAGAGACCATGGCTCCGGGCTCTGCCAAATGGATAAGGTAGGCAACCAAAGCGCCTATCACAGTGCCCAACACCCGGTGAAAAAACCGTTGACGGGTGACGCTATACCCCGGTTTCATTACTACCAATACCGTCAATAGTACCCAATAAGGATTTGTCAATTGGAGTAGATACGCTAAACTATACCCCACTACTGCTACCACTGCCGTGCGCATGGCATAGCGAAAAAAGCTTGATTCAAAATTGAAATTACTTGACAATGAAATCCAGTTGACCGGATTTGGGTTTACAAACTGATGATGGGAACTTTCATCCACATAGGTACCGGGTTTTTCCAATTTTCCGGAAAGAATCCCTTGAATAATCCCTAATTTCTCACATTGGTGCAACAGGTAGTGTTGTACTTGTTTCAGCCATTGGTAAACCTTTTCGGCATCAGGGTCTGACTTCGATTTTTCATGCAACAGGCTTAGGTTTTCTTCCAATAAATCAAGCACTTGAGTAATCTCAGTATTCTCAAGATAGCGCCTTCCTTTAAAAAGGGCATTGCCCAATTGGTACATGTCTGACACCAAAACCTGTACGACTTGTTGCACAACAACCAACTCCCGGTAGCGGGACAAATATTTATTCAAAAAGTCATAATCGATAGGCGCTGCAATAGCCGTTTCCAACATCTCTACCAATTCAATAAATACCAGAAGCATTTTCCTTTGCAAGGAGTCCGCCTTAACCAAGCGCCCCGGCTCTTTCAATAACAAATGCCGCAATACATCATGCATTTCTTGCAACTCACTTTGTAAGGTAGCCAGTTTAAACATGACATCTTTGGTATCGTCACGTCCTTCGTACAAAGCAATCCGTTGCTCAAAATATTGGGCCGTGAGCAAGAGACATTGAGCCACTCTGCGGGTTATGACCCGCTTTCCACTGATTTTAAACAAGATGAGTGCATATGCCAGGTACCAGATTCCTCCGCAAAAAATCCGGAAACTATGTCCCAGTATTGCTTCAGGAGTTTGAAAAGAGGCATTAGAGCTTAGCGCAATCATAATAGCCAAATAACCCATGAAAGCCAAAATAGCTTGCTCATGGCCATAGGAAGCAAAATACGCCAGACAAAAAATAGCAATAAACAAAAAACCAATCAATAGGGGAAAATAGGGAATGATCAGCAAAATCACGATGGTCAACACAGTAGCCAACATGTTGGAAGTCAACATTAAGCGGGTTTTATGTTTCCAACTTCCGGGCAAATCTACCCCAGAGACAAACGAAGCTCCCAGCATCAATTCAATGGCCAGGCTATCCTGCCCCAGGCTCCGCATGATGACAAAAGGCAAAAACATGCCTAATGCATAACGGAACGCAGTAGCGAAATCTTCCGTCCGTAAGAAGTCACGCGCTTGTGTAAGATACTGCAGGGTGTTTTTCATGGGTAGTTTTTATTCGGTTTCAGAACAGAAAAAATGATTTAAAATAGACGCATCGTTGCCATTTACTCACGGTTTTGGACAAAGATAAATACAGCGCCTCCACACTATGAGAATTTCATGTATAAATAAACCCTTTCCCCTATAAAGATTCGACTATTAAATTTTAACCAAAATAAAAAGGTCTTAGAAAAATCTAAGACCCAATCATAAGAAAATATGCATTAATCAATCATCGTAAGTATAAAGCTTTTCATAGTATTGATAGGCCATACGGTCCGAGTCAAAATATGGTAAAACATCCTCCATACTATTTACCATAATTTTAAACCAATGTTCCGGCTGTTCGTAGTATACCGGCAGGATTTCATTTTCCAATAAATCCAGCAAATTTGTCAAGTCATATTGGTCCTGGTCATGGACAGGCAAAGAAGCATCCACCGGAGGCACGATAAAACTATTGACTCCATGCCGGGCAAACTCCGGGATCCAACCGTCATTGGTCGATAGGTTCACCGCCCCATTCATACAGGCAGTCATACCGCTGGTACCGGAGGCTTCACGCGGTACCCGGGGATTATTCAGCCATACATCAGCCCCTTGTTTCAACATTCTGGACAAGGCTAATTCGTATCCTACCAAGGTTGCGCAGTTCCGGTATTTTTTTGACAGGTGCACCAAACTGTTAAACTGACTCATGGCATTAAAATCCATCGGATAGGGTTTTCCTGCCCATACGATCTGAATAGGGCGTTTTGAATTATTCAATAAGCGTTCAAAGCGTTCGTGATCCCGGGTAATCAGGTCGGCCCGTTTGTACTCAGCAAACCTCCGGGCCCAGACGATCGTCAAGGCATTAGGGTCAAATAATTTCCCGGTTTGGTCTGCTATCAGTTCAAAGAGGCGGCTTTTTAAGAGTTTCTTTCGTTTAAATAAAAGGGTTTGGTCTCCTTTTTCAGCAGCTTCATATAGCTCTTCTTCTGCCCAATATTTTTTGTTTTGAGCATTGGTAATGGAAATGATATTGGGAACACCTTTGTGATGCGCCCACATTTCTTTGGAAACCTCCGCATGTAATTTGGAAACACCGTTGGCCCTTTTGGAAAAACGCATAGTCACCAAACTGTAATCCAATATATCTCCCCCCAGTCCGGTCACTTCTCTTACTTCTTCCAAGGGTATTCCACAGAAGAAGCCCATCTTATTCAGCAAACGGATATCGTTCTTTTCATTGCCGGCTTCTTCCGGAGTATGGGTCGTAAAGACCATTCGCGATTTTACTTCCTCAATGTCCCGGTATTTCTCATACAGATAAAAGGCCGCAGGCAAGGCATGTGCTTCATTCAAATGGTAAATATCGGTTTGGTGATCTAAGATATCCAACAACTTGGCCCCTCCGACTCCCAGTAAAATACTGGCGGCCACTTTGGCGGCCAGATCCGAATCATAAAGCTTATGACTGATGGACTGGGCCAAATAATCATTCTCAGGTAAGTCGGTAGAAAGAAAAAACATCGGCACCGTTCCAAATACTTTGGGATTTAAGTAATAGGCGGTGACATAACAGGGATGATTGTTCACCTGAATTTGAAACTTGATCTTTGTTTCCTCTAAAAAGGAATAGACTTTCTCCTGAAACAACACATCCATGGACTGATCTCCTTTCCGGGTTTGGTCGTAATATCCGTATTTCCACAAAATGCCAATACCTATCACATTCTGGTTGAGTTCATAGGCACTGCGCATATGAGACCCCGCCAAAAAGCCCAAGCCGCCCGAATATATTTTTAGCGGTTGGTGAATAGCGTATTCCATGCTGAAATAGGCAACGCTTTTTTTGTATTTGGGATCGTATTCATAGGGATGGGCAAAATCTTCGAAACTAGGCATTGGTATATGGATCTGTTAAATGGGTAAATTGATATTCTAAAATAAAAGATTGTCTAAAAATATATAAAGACTCTATGTAAAAAATTGTTTAACAATCTTTCATCTTCAAGACTTATTCCTATTTCTTCTTGGATAAGAAAAACAATTCAGAAAAAACACCCGGCTTTTAAATAGAAATCAATAATGAAGGCTCTCTGAAAATTAGCATTTTACGGGACACTTTATTGAGCTATCCTCCTTTTATTGCTACAGGTTTTCTTGTAAGAACTGCTCTAACTCCACAGGCCGTAAATCTTTTTTCACGATATTCCCTTCACTGTCCAGCAAAAAGTTAGTCGGAAATTTATGGATAGAGAATTTTGCAGACTCTACCCCCTCTTTGTCCCAATACTGAGGCCATGCTAGTTGGTATTTCCGGATCATATTCTGCCAATTGTCTCTATGCCTTACTTTATCCGTGGAAATGCCTATAATTTCAAACCCCTTCTCTTTATAGGTTTCATAGGTGCTTTTTAAATGGGGAAATTGCGATATGCAAGGATGACAGCCACTGTACCAAAAATCTATAAAGGTGAATTGGTTGTTGGAAAAGGAGGCGTAATTCAACGGCTTGTCTTGTGGATCATAAGCAGGTAATGAGGGGAATTTTTTTCCATAATCGAGCTGAGCGGCTATGGCCAATTTTTCCTGAAGCACCTTCCCTGCATGCGTATTTTTCAATGAACCGGAAAAACCATCTACCATCTCATCAAAGGTATTTTCATAACTAAACCTAAAAAGTCCGATAACCTTCCAAAAGGCGAAATAGGAATCCGGGTGAGTGTTTATATACTCCAGCAATACCCGGTCCCCTTCCCGGTAATATCCTTTGAGTTCCTGCTCCAACGCTAGTTTTATTGACTTGGGAACCTTGTTTTGATAGTGATGATTCAGGCTGTCTCTTTTGATGTTGAACTGTATGCGTTTCTGGTTTACGGGGGCATAAGCTTTGAGATATTCCATTTCGTACTCCTTCATCGTTGCATTGTCTACTTTGGGAGTCTCCCTTCCTGCAATCAGGTTGCACGTCACCGACTGGGTTCCGGGCTCAATCACAAAAAAGTAAGAATAATACCGCTCGCCATAACTCAAGGTAACTCCTTGAGGATAGGGAATAAACCCTTTGATGGTAAATTTCCGGTTTTCTACTCGTGCCTTTATGGTTTTTGCTACCTCTTTGGGATAGTAGTCCGAGTCAAACGACACGTTCAGTTGGATGACTCCCGAATCAGCATTGATATTTCCGTTGAGTGTAAAGGGTAAAAGAGCATCTTCCTGAGCAGAAAGAAAATGACTTTGTAATAATACAAACAGTGTAATGAAAGAGGGTATACGCATGGTTTCTATATTTAATGAGGACAGAAGAGATGAAATAAACGAAGGGGTTCATCACGGTGAAGAGCATCAGAAATAAGGGATTGCCCCTTAAAAAGGATCAATATTATCAGATTCAGGGCTTTGAGTAACCGATAGTATATACAACTGTTCTTACAATTGAATTGAACAGTCGACTTTCACTAACAGCAAGAGCCTGTGAAAGTTTTACGATCTCTTAAGATAGTTTTTTGGCTTCCGGTTTGAAAAATTTAGCTTCGGCGACAAAAGCCCCAAAAGGAATAACACTGGCTATTGCTAATAAAGCCTGAATTTTAATCGACCACCGGTATTCAAAACCGGCCCAAATGATCATTCCAATATATAACAAGAACAATAGCCCGTGAGCCATACCTACATGCCTTACTGCCTCAGGCATATCAAACATGTATTTCAAGGGCATCGCAACTCCCAATAACAACAAGAGGGAAAGCCCTTCCAATATTCCGACTAAGCGAAGTTTGTTTAATAAAGTGGATAACATACTATGGATTATTTAATTAGCAATTGAATGATTGATGCCACTAAGATAGTTCTCAGGTATTGATAAAAAAAATGAATTTGCATCAGAAATCCATGAGAACTTTCCTCTGTAGTTCTACTGCAAATACCTATAGGTAATTCACTCAAAATCAAGCTTCTTTCCTTGCTTTTCTATAGGCAAATTGCTACCTTCTTTTATGAGCATTGAAGAGGCCAAGCATAGCGCTACGTTTAGTTTTTCGGGAAATCTGAATGATTTTCTGCCGGAAGAAAGTAAGAATGTCAATATTCCTTATCATTTCAAAAAACACCCTGCTGTCAAACACGCCATTGAGGCAATGGGAGTGCCTCATATTGAAGTGGATGGGATCCTGGTCAATCAGTGTCCGGTAAAGTTCGACTATCCACTTCAGGACAAGGACCGGGTTCAGGTATTTCCCATTGGGAGTTTCTCTACTATTCCTCAAGAAGGGCACTTACAAGCTCCGTTAAAGGCACACGAAGTAAAGTTTATTCTGGATGTACACCTCAGTAAATTGAATGTATTTTTACGGCTGGCCGGCATTGATTCTTATTACAATAAGGATTATGACGATCCTGAGATTGTTCAATTGGCAGAAATCCACGGTCGCATCGCCCTTACCCGGGACAAAGGCCTTTTGCGCCGAAAAATTTTGAGCCGTGGCTATTGGATCCGCTCTACAGATCCGAAAGAACAATTTTGGGAAGTTATGCACCGGTACAATTTATGGTCATCGGTACAATTAGTTCACCGTTGTGTCCAATGTAACACTACACTTGTCCCCATTGCCAAAGAGCGTATCCTCTCGCTCATTCCTGCTTTTATCTATAAAATGTATCGACAGTTTTACTACTGCCCGGCATGTCAAAAAGCGTATTGGGACGGACCGCATTTTCAATTAGTAAAACAATTGATCGAAGAGTTCAAAGAACAACAGTCGTTGACATAAAAAAGCCTCCCAAGTTTTCCATGGGAGGCCAATCTTCTTCAATAAACAATATTGACCAAAGTCTTATTTTATGTTCAATTTATCTTTGATTCTTTTGGGAATTGCGTCTTTATGCACCAAAATCCCCACCGTTTTCAAACGCACATACGACTTGGACATATATAAATACCCTCCGAGCTCATTGCTATCCCCCCAAGAGTTTTTCGTCAAATAGAATTTCACCCCATTATCGTCCACCATTGAACCCACCACATGCATCAAGTGGTCATCTGTAGTGGTAAAGTTATCAAAAGTTTCCTGACGCATTTCCTGGTCGATTACCTTTTCCGGAATAGAAGCAACCAGATCAATTTTACCATCTTCCCCTTTTACTTCTTTTTCAGGTACAATGGCCATTCCTTTTCCATGAGAGAAGGCCTTTTCACTCACATCTCCATCCCAAGCGATCGAAAAGCCGTTTTTCAAGGCATTGTCCATCACCTCTTCCAATTCATCAACAGTGACATTATAAAAAATGCCATTGGCCCAGTTGTCCGGCACTTCCAATACACAGGGTTGATAGAGAGGATAATTAGCAAAAGAGGTCAACTCGATGTAATTGCCGGCATCAAAGCCGATCACCTCTTTGGCATATGACTGCGGGGAATAAGTTTTACCCTGATATTCAAAGGATTCCGGTATTTTCCCCAAATACGTATCCAATACGGCTTCGTAAGCTTCTTTCCACTTAGGATCCAGGGCTTTTCCTTTACTTTCCAATACCCCATCCAGCATTCCTTTTAACAAAGAAAATAACTGACCGTGATCGTGAAAGTCTTTACCATAGTTCAAGCCGTTGTATATTTCTTCCGGAACAATGCCATGTAAAGCGGCTGCGGTAATGACATCGTGCGACAAACTACCTTGTCCAAAGTTAGCCTTGCCTTGCATGCGTACATAATGATCCGCTTTCCGGGGGTAATTATGCCGGACAAAATACATTTCGGAAATATCGTGTTGCCCTTTACCCATCCGTATAGCTTCAGACTCCAAAAAAGAAGAAGTGGCAAAGCTCCAACAAGTCCCGGTACGGGCTTGGTTCTTGATGCCTGTCACATCCACTTTGTGTTGGATTTTAAAATTGGGTTTTTCTTGTTTGACAGCTTGAGCGAATAACTGAGGCATGGAAGCCGCAGTTATACAAATCAAGCCTGCTACGGTTTTGCGCAGTTGATTGGTCATTTTCATAAGGGTTATTCATTCGTAGTATTAGGATACAAACCAGTAGTCACTTTTTTAATGTTGCTCTCTTGTTGTAATCTGTAAGTAGCATCGTTAAATCAGTTACTGGTCTTTTACTTCGTAAATACAATTCTATAAAACATTTGGGAGGAATGGGAATCGTTACAGGAATAATTCCCAAATTAGGCTAAAACAAAGAGAGCTGTCTAAAAAACTCAATAGAACATAAAGCACTACAAAGAGTCACAAATTATGGAGTAAAGCTTCGTGTCTTTGTAGCTATATATCGGCTTTTTAGACAGCCTGTATCCTTGTCAAGACAAGGATACAGGCGCTAATGATCAACAATGCTCCAGTTCGCACTTTTCGCTTTCAAACTCCAACGATAAGGTGGGATGATTGATATTCAAAGATTTACAAAGCCGGGTAGCTTCTTTTTTAATTCGTTTTAACTCCTGAACTGTCAAATTATCATCAATTACCAGATGCAGGCTCAGCACATGGTATTCCCCATCCAATGACCAGGTATGCATATCATGAACGTCCTTCACTCCTTGCAATAAGCGCAATTGTGAATCCAATGTTTTTACATTGACTTCCGAAGGGACAGATTGCAGGAAAATCCGGAAAATTTGTTTGAGGTTTTTAAAGACATTAAACAAAATAAATACCGCGATTCCCAAAGAGAGTACCGGGTCGATCCAATACCAGTGTGTAAAGTAAATCACCGAACTGCCTACCAGTACTGCCAACCAGCCCAAAGCATCTTCCATTAAGTGCAGCATCACTGCCCGGTTGTTCAGAGACTTTCCGGAATTGCGTAGGCGCAAAACTGCCAAGCCGTTAAACAACAAACCCAAGATGGCCAAGCCAAACATCCCGGCGGCACTTACCGGTTCGGGATTCCAAATACGCGGTACGGTTTCCATCAAAATAACGGCACTTCCCACTGCCAGAATCAAACTGGTAATCAATGCCCCTAGAATGGAAAAGCGTTTGTACCCGTAACTATAAGTATGGTCCCGGCCTTTTTGCGCGTATTTCTCCAGCCACAAAGAACTTCCGATAGCTGCGGTGTCCCCCATATCGTGAATGGCATCGGAAAGGATTGCGATCGAATTGGTGAACAGCCCACCAATCAACTCAATCACGGTGAAGGATGCATTCAGCCAAAACGCGACTTTGAGGTTTTTCGTCACCGGGTGAATATGTGCTCCGGCATGCTCATGCGAATGATTACACCCATGATGGTGCTGATGTTCCTTTGTATGACTCATACTATCAACTCGTTCATAATTCTTCAAATCACCGGCTTAAAGCAAGAAATATTACTGGCCGGTGCTATTAACATCTACATAGTTATGACTTACTCGCCTCTACAATATAGAGATCTTTCAGCATCTCTTTCCCCAAAAAGCTCATACTTTCATCCTGTTCATAAATAATGGACTTTACAGTAAAGCTCAAGCTTTCCAATAGTTTTTTCACCGAATCCCCCTCATAGAGCTGAAAGCCATATTTGACCATCGGTAAATCTTTCATAAACTTCTCACTTCTAAAAGATAAATACAATGTGCCACCGGTTCGCAATACGCGTTTAATTTCCCGAAGGTGGACTATAGGCTCTTCCCAGAAATACAGCGTATTGACCGTAAACACAGCATCCAACTGATGGTCTTCAAAAGGTAACTTTTCAGAACTTCCATGCAAAATTTGTGCGTTGGGCAAGTCTGCTACGGCCTTTTGGGCTTCTTTTACCATTTCTTCGGACAATTCCAACCCGTAATAATGCAAGTCAGGGGCTTTTGCCAACACCTCAGGGATAAACGCTCCGTTGCCCATTCCGATTTCCAATACTTTTTGCCCTGCTACCAATGACAATTGCTCGATCACCCTTTGGGTCATCTTACCGTTATTCACATTTAATTTTTGCGCTACTTCTACCGCTTCCTGACCTGACGGACAGCGCAACTGTGCCGCCATGTATTTCACTTCTTCTTCGGTAAAAGTTTTTTCTTCTTGCGAAGAGGTATTTTTATGCTCGTTCATACTTTTTAATCTGTTTTCAATTATTAATTGGATAAGTAAAGTTAAACTAAATTCCTCGGAAACTCGCGCCTCTTTCCTAAGGACTCCTATACGCTTTCAACACCTTTGTCAGATTTCATTTGCAGGCATCATTGTCTTAATTTTCCAGCTTTGGGCTTTTTGTTGTTGATTCCATAGTTGTGTATACAAACCGCCCACTTCCATCAGATACGTATGATCCCCGGTTTCTTTGATACGTCCTTGGTCCAATACGATAATTTGATTTGCATTTTTGATGGTTTGTAATTTATGCGCAATAACCACCACCGTTTTATCTTTTACCAGTTGTTGAATTGCCCGCTGGATATATACCTCATTTTCCGGATCTAAAGAAGCAGTCGCTTCATCCAAAAGGACAATCGGTGCATCTTTCAACATTGCCCGGGCAATAGAAACCCTTTGTTTTTGTCCTCCCGACAAACGGGACCCTCCCTCACCTACTCTTGTTTCCATCCCTTGGGGGAGGGACCGGATAAACTCCTGACATTGAGCAGCCTTAGCTGCTTGCCAGACTTGTTCTTTACTTGCCTTAGGGTTACCGATCAATATATTATTATAGACGGTGTCATCAAACAAATAGACCTCTTGAAATACTTCACTGATCATTTGATAAACCGTATGGGGGGCAAGTAGCTGTATGTCAATTCCGCCAATCATAACACTTCCCTGTTGTGCATCCCAAAACCGGGCAATCAAATTGGCAATGGTGGTTTTTCCCGAACCGGAAGGCCCCACCAAAGCCACCATGGATTTTTCAGGAATATAAAAACTAATTCCCTTCAATACGTTTTCATCTCCGGTATAGGAAAAATTCACATGATCAAACGCAATATCGAAATGTTCCGGTGGACAGTCTTCCTCCCATTCCTGTTCTTCGGCTTTGAGTAAGTCAATGATTCTGGTCAAACTAATATTCATATACCGTAACGTGACGTAATCCACCAAAACCACTTTCAACGGCTCGTACAGACGGTATCCCATGATTAAAAAAGCAATCAAAACCGGTATGCTCAAAGTTCCCGTTTCAAAATATCCGACCCCCAAGCCAACCATTCCCAGAAAAAACAGTTCAAATATGATCGCAGCCAATAATACAAAGGGGCCCGGGAGAGCTTCTGTCCGGATACTGGCTTTTTTAAAATCCCTCATAGCTCTTTCCAAGCTTTTGAAATGAGCACCGGTCATTCCATAGGATTTGATAAAGCGGATTCCCTGAACATATTCCAGAAAGCGCGCCCCGGTAGCATTTCTGGCAAGAACCAATTTCGCTCCCTGTTTGGTAATGACCCAATTCGCAATTTTCACAAACAAATACCCTAAAGGCAGAGCCGCTATCAGTAATAAAGCCAGGCGCCAATCAACGGCAAACAGAAAAACCGAAAGGGTAAGCGTAGCAAATACAGCCCCGGCAATATTGCCAACGGTATGCCCGAAGATGGTTTCAAAATTGGCCACGTCTTGTAATACCACAGAGGCGAGATCTCCCGGATCTCTTTTCTTAAAATATCCCATAGAGAGTCGCTGCAGGTGATTCCCTAATTTCAAGCGCAAGGTATTCGATAATTGAAAGGTCATTTGATTGGATGCCAACAACGTTTTGGAGGCAATATAAAATTGCAACAGTAACATCCCCCCCATAATACCTGCAATCCACCAAATTTTCCGTTGATCGGGTTCCGGTTCAAACAACTCCCAAATAATCAACAATAACATCCCTGTAGGGCTGGCGACAAAAATCCCATGTAACAGTTCCCAAAAGAGGCTCTTTCGTACCGCTCCCGGAGCAATACGGAATATATACAAAAGGTTTGAAAGCATATTAGAATAAATTAATACAATTGTGAGATGAGGAAGCAATCAGCTTCCTTAATTCTTCTGTTTCGAATGAAGCCTGTTTATTGAAGAATAATTTCAAACTCATTGGCCCGCTGGTGTGCCTCCCACATCTTTTGATAGAGCCCACAATGTTTAATTAACGATTCGTGTGAACCCTTACCGGATATTTGTCCCTCTTCCAATACAATGATTTGATTTGCTTCCTTAATCGTGCTCAAACGATGCGCAATCACAATCACCGTTTTGTTTTGAATCAATTGATTAAAAGCATCCAAAATCTTGGACTCATTGTCGGGATCACTAAAGGCAGTTGCTTCGTCCAACACCAATACCGGAGCATTTTTCAAAATAGCGCGAGCGAGTTGAATTCGCTGTTGTTCGCCTCCGCTTAAATGTACACCGCCTTCTCCGATACGGGTTTGGTATCCCTTTGGCAAACTGCCTATAAATCCATGACATTGGGCGGCTTGGGCGGCTGCAATCACTTCCGCCTCCCCCTTGTCCATACCCATTCTGATATTTTCGTAAATCGTTTCCTGAAAAAGGAAATTATCTTGAAAGACAAAGGAAACCTTCTTCATCAAATCCTCCGGTGGTATATTTTTCAAATCAACTCCCCCCATTAAAATCCGGCCTTTTTGACAAGCCCAAAAACCTGCGATTAATTGCCCGATGGTAGACTTTCCTGAACCTGATGGCCCTACTAAAGCGGTGACTGTCCCCTGAGGAATTTGGAAACTGACGTGTTCTAAGGCTTTGAATTGATTTTCATAATGAAAGGAAACCTCCTCAAATTCAATGGAATGATTTTTCACTTCTTTAGCATTCAGAACGATTTCTTGGTCTTGGTTAAACAGCACTTCGTCCAAGCGTTGCACTCCATGGTTGATCATGGAAACTTGAGAACCCAGGTTAGAGAGGGCAAACAAAGGTTTGATATAACCAACTCCCAATATCAGAAATAACAAGAATACCGGTAAGCTCACCCCATTGCTAAAATAGAGGTAAGTTCCTAGTAACAAAACAGGAAGCATGGCATTGCTGATGAAACTCATAAATACGGCCCAAGGGGTAGCGGTTCTTTTCATCCAGGTGAGTACCATTCGGTCAAACCGCTTGACCGTTCCGCTGTATTTGTCAAAACTATCGGCCGACTGGCCAAAGATCTTCATCACCGGCATTGCCCTCACAAACTCCACTATCCCGGCATTCATAGCCTCCAAGGCACGATGGTACTCGCCCATGACTTTTTTATTCTTTGGGGATGAAAAAACCAAGGGAACCCAAATGGCAATAATGGCTAAAGGCAAACAACTGATCAAGGCCATCCTCCAATCAATAAAAAATAAATAAAGCAATACAAACACCGGTAGCGTCAAGCCTTTGATAAAATCGGGAATGCCATGTGCAATAAAATTTTCTATTCGTTCAATATCATCCGAAAGGATCTTCTTGAGTTCACCGGAGTTCCGGTTATTCAAATATCCCAAAGGTAGCTTTCCTACTTTTTCGGCCATCTGCATTCTCAAGGTATAGAGAATATTAAAAGCCGCTATATGGGAAGCCATTCCCGAAGCAAACAGGAGTACATAACTGATCAGCACTGACACGGCTGCCCAGAACAAATATTGATGGACAAGCGCTAATTCCGGTTGTGGCATTAGAAGGGATTGTATGATCCAATACATCAGAGCATACGGGATCATGCCTAAAAGCACGTGCAATACCGCCAAAAAACCTGACCCGGCCAATAGCCAACGCTTTTGACCGGCCAACTCTAATAAACGCCCAACCCCCGATTTCTTTTTAGGCGTGTTATTTTTCATACGTTTCGAGCAATTGAAGGAGAGATGATTTCGATTCTTGTGTTAATTGGGAAGGTAATATTTCCTCGTTGAGCCAGTTTAAGGCCGATAAAGCATCTTTGAATACTTTGCTGGGATAACCGAAGGCTTTTTGAGTATCTAAATTTTGCATTTTGGAAAACGAAGCCTCCTCTGAAACTAACAAAGCCACTCCCTGCACATAAGCACGCATTTTACTTTTATTCTCCTTCATCCATAGTTTTCCTGCCTGGGCTACACCTTTTTCACTGGTAAAGCCGGCTGGGTCTCGAAGGTTTAAAATAGCAAAAGGTTTCTCTTTGTCTAACCATTTGCCGTAGGCGTCCAATACCGTTTGATACCCTTCCATGGTAACTTCCCCCATGTTCACTACCAATACCAGTGGCCAGTACTCTTCTATAATTTGTGTCATTGAAAGCTTTTGCATAAAAAAATAGTTTAGAATTATTCTAAATAATTTATAACTTTCCACAAAGTTGTACTAAAATGCGTAATACCGGTTAACGAGAAACGGATTAAAAGCTACGCCAAACGGATAATCTTATGAGATTAAGTATTAACCAACATGAATTACAAGAACTCATTTTCGGACAAGAGTTGCATGATATTCTTCAACCTGTGGAATGTTTCACGGAAAAAACCTTAAACTATGACCATCCCGACTTAGGCCGGTTTCATTGCCAGGTAACAGCGATGAAAGAGGTAGCCATATATCAATCTACTTACCAACTCCCTCATAGTTTACAAATGGTTTCCGAATATGACCGGGAGTTTATTGAAATGCATTTTACCTTAAATGGCAAGAGTGAAATGCGACAACGGGGACAAAGGAAGAAACATCACTTTCATTCCAATCAACATAACCTTTATTACTCTTCCGGCTTTGACGGGGAGTTTTTCCTTGCTCAAGACGATGCTCCATTGGAATATTTTGAAATCCACTTCAGCAAGGACTACTTCTTTAACTTACTTAGAGATAATTGTTCGCTACAAGGCAAATTCTTAAGGCAAATAGAGCAGGGAAATAGTGGGTTTATCCATCCTAACAACCTTAAGATTACACCGGAAATTTTGTGGATTATTCAAAGTATAAAAAACTGTCAACGTACAGGGCATTTAAAAAAGATGTACCTGGAGTCAAAAGTTATAGAATTATTAATGCTGCAACTAGAGCAGATCGAACAAGAAAACAGCAAAGTTACTGTGAAGGGTTTTAAAAAGGAAGACTATGATAAAATACAGGAGGCCCGTTTGTTTTTAAATAAACAATTCCGGACACCACCTACTCTTACCGGCTTAGCAAAACTTGTAGGTTTGAATGAGTTCAAATTGAAGAAAGGGTTTAAAGGGGTATTTGGAACAACCGTATTCGGCTATATCCACCAACTGAAAATGCAAGAAGCCCAAGTACTTCTGAGAGAAGGGGAAAAGTCCGTTAGTGAGACCTCATTATTGATCGGGTATAAGAACCCTCAGCATTTTACGGCAGCCTTTAAAAAATATTTTGGGCTATTACCTAGCCAATTGATATAAATTACATTTCAATAACAGAAAAAGGAGCTTGGGTATCAGGCTCCTTTTTCTGTTATATAGCTACTAGAATATGATCGAATTAAAACTCCGTTTCCTCTTCTACTTTTGTAATTTCCCCGCTGTCATCAGAAACCACGTTGACTTCATTTTTCAAAGATTTGATTTCTTTCATTGCCGCATATTTAAACAAACCGAAGTGAGCGGCTTTAAACGCCTCTTCCGCCATTTTTTTATCATCCAAGTCTTTATAAATTTGACCCAGGGTAAAATGGAATTTGGCTTTGGTTTCGTGATCCACACCATGAGATGTGACGGCATTGGCCAATAAGTCTTTTGCTTCATCTTTCAAGCTACTTTTGTACTTTGATACAGCCAGAATAAACGTAGCATTGTAATTATGAGGTTCCAGTTTCAAACATTCTTCAATGGAGGCAATGGCATCGCCATACTTCCCGGCTTGCAACTCAATCTCTGCCATTTCAAAATATTTAGCAGCAATCCACTTCTCATTTCCTTGTTGCGAACTCAGAGCGGATTTAGTCTGATCGATGATCGCACTTTTATCGATAAAAGCCTCTGCAATTCTCACTTTCAAATCGTGTGCAGCAGAATAATGCGGATCAATTTTCAAGGTATAATCCACCAGTTCAAGGCTTCTTTTCAAGTCATAAATCTGATAAAACGCATAGGCCACCGAGTAGTTAAACTGAGGGCCCAGCTCCAGAATTAACCCTTTAAAAGGACCGTAATTAGCTTTGGCAAAGGTTTCTTTTGCCTTCTGATACTCCTCTAAGTGATGGTAAGCATATCCCAATTCGTAATAATACTTGGATATTTCCTTAGGGTCTTTACTGTCGAGTAAGGTGATCGCTTTTTCCATATCCACTTGTGCCAGATGATACTTTTCATTGCGGTTTGCAAAATGCGCTTCAAAATACAAGACTCTCAAATCGTTTTCATCTTGCGATTTTGCATCTTGGATATGTTCCCAGGTAGCATCAAACTTTCCGGATTTATAGAGTAATTTGATGATATCCACTTTGTATTCCACCTTTTTCTTTTGATCTGTTTCAAACTGAAACGCCTTGTCCAGATTAAGGATGGTGTTGGGGATGTCCTTTCTTTCTTGATACAAGTTAGCTTGCCAAGTATAGGCATCTACGTATTTTTCATTGAGTTCCGCTGTTTTTGCAAAACAATTCAAAGCATTATCCTTATCTCCGATAGCCAGATAACATTTTGCTTTTTGAAACACAAATTTGTGATTTTTAGGATCTTTCTGGATTGCCTTATTATACTCTTCAATGGCTGCTTTGTAATTTTTTGCCTGGCGGTATTTTTCCGCTTGTACATAAATATCCAAGGCATCACTTCCTTGAGAAAAGGCCGTGGCAACAAAAAATACATTGAAAAGAAAAGCTATGATCAACCGTTTCACTTGGCTCATAACAAGGATAATTTGATTTTGCTAATTTGTATTTGAGAATAGATTATATATGCCTGATTTGCCTAGCTAATACCGATTATTTGTATTTGCTAGCCTCCACTATTGCAATTGAATGACTTAAAAAAATAGCCTCTGTTTTCATTTCATGTAAGAAATACATTATTAAAATTTAAAAATTCAAATAATAGTTAATGTGTAAGAAATGCTAAATGAGGGTGATTATCAAAAAATAAAGATAAATAACCATTGAAATATTCTTCTTTCTGCCTCTGCTGTTGTTTTCTTACAAAATCTTTTTCATCTCATTTATTCAATAAAATACAAGATTTTATAGTTGACTTCTAGCTATTTATCACTAAATCCTAATAATTATATATAACTAGTATGGGAAAACAACGCAGAAAGTACGCATGCATTTTATTTTTTCTTAACTTATTACAAGTATTTAGGGCAAAAATACTGATTATTTTTTCTTGACAAGTTGATAATAGTCAGCATAACGTTTCAGATCTTCAACCGTATCTAAATCTGACAGCACCGGAAGTTGATAGTTTGATAAATTCTTTTTGTGAAGGATGTTAAGCGAATCCTTGAGTACAGAGGATGTACTCCATTGGATATTTTCAAAGAGCTCCGGTACCGGTTTGTTCAAACCTAACAAATAATACCCTCCATCTGCAGCCGGTCCGATTACGGTATCATAGCTTTCCAAGCGATCAAAAGCCTCCTCAATGATAGACTGGGACAATTCCGGACAGTCACTGCCAATAACCATTACCCTATCTGCACCTTGTTCAAAACAAAATGCAAAGGCATTTTTCATTCGCTCACCCAAAGTTTTTCCTACTTGTAATGCTTTGGTATACACCCCTTCAAGCCATAGGTCTTTCTTCTCTATGCTTTCCGAATAAAACACAACCTTTTTACACATGAGTTGTTGGGTTTGGTCAGCGGTGTGTTTCAGTAATTTTTGATACACTAACAAGGCATTTTCATCCCCAACTACCTTTCCCAAGCGGGTTTTCACCTTTCCTTTTTCAAGGTTTTTTACAAAAACAATCAAGTACGAGTTACACATACAAACATTCACTGACTTTAAGTGCGCCTTGCAAAGGTAATGAGGATCAACAAGATAAAAGAGGGTTCCGGAAGATTTTCATAAAATGATGGACATCTCCTGTTCAAAATTGACTGAGTTCCGAAAATTTTGTTAAATTAAAGAAAGAAGAAGCTCACCTATTCGTCTGCTCCCGGAAATTATTGGTTTAACCTTAAGCACATAGATGAAAATGAAACGAATCGATGCCATTATCCGCTCCTCTAAATTTAATGATGTAGCTAGTGCTCTGGATGAGCTAGGCACTTCCTTCTTTACTTTCTTTGAAGTTACCGGATATGGAAAGCGCAAAGAACTTTCAGGTACATACCGAGGGAAAGCGTATGATTTAGACTATATTCGAAGAACAAAAATTGAAATTGTAGTAGAAGACTCGAAAGCTGAAGAGGTAATCAACACGATTATCCAGCATGCTCATACAGGGCAAATTGGTGACGGAAAAGTATTTGTGTTGGATATTGAGCAAGCCTTTCGTATAAGGGATAAATCGAGCGGCCCCGAGGCTTTATAAAAAGCGTAGACCATCTTATTATCATTCGTGCAACATGACTTTATCAAAAAGTATACGGTTACCACTCAGTGTCGTGTGTGTTTACTGGCTCATTGAAGTGGTAGAATACAATTTACAATTAGACTTAGGCCATTGGGGTATTCTCCCCCGGAGTTTTGTGGGGCTACCAGGAATTTTATTGTCCCCGTTTTTACATGGAAATTTTAACCATCTGCTGTCCAATACCCCTACTTTTATTGTCTTAGGGGGCAGCATTCTCTTTTTCTACCCAGCTATTTACAAAAAAATCATCCTATATACCTACTTAATGACCGGGATCGGTGTATGGCTTTTCGCTCGGGAAGCCTACCATATCGGAGCCAGCGGACTGATATACGGTTTTGCCAGTTTTCTGTTTTTCAGTGGAATCTTTCGGAAAGATTTAAAGTCACTAACCATTTCGGTGGTAGTAGCCTTGCTTTACGGAGGAATGGTATATGGCATTTTCCCCAATCAACCGGGTGTCTCATGGGAGTCGCACTTTATCGGAGGACTTGTAGGTGCTTTTTTGGCTTACTTTTATAAAGACCATTTACAAATGGATGAGCAAATTGAAGACTATGACTATCCGGAAATAGATACTGACGAAGGATATCTCAATATGGAAAACTCCATGTATAAATATGTCTATAAAGAGAAACAAAACACTTCGGAAAAAAGTCATTAAGTTTCTTCGGAACATAAATCCCGGCCGTATTCCTCCCGGTACAAGCGGCAAATTTCGTTTTTGAATTCGTCTTTAAGCCCAAAAAACGCGTAATTATCTTCTTCTTCAAACATCTCCAAAATGCGTTTTCGAAAAGCCGGCCGCTCCAAAGCATTTAAAACCCCCTTTGCATAAAACTCTGTCCACAGGACTCCTAACTCCTCAGGGCTAATTACCTGACAGACATGAAACTCATCAAAGACCAAAAAGAAATAAAGTGTGATGTAACGCAATACGATTTCATCATCGGTTTCAAACTCCTTATTGCTGATGGTATGAGGAATCTGCTTTTGCAACTCCCTGATTCGCCCTTGAAACTCCATATGCACAGTACTTTGTGCCAAGCTCAAATGTATTTTCACCGGCTTTATTTCCAGGTATTTTCTCCGGTAGGCCTCCCAACTACTATATCCGGCATACATCGCCAAACAGTCCTTAGTGGCTTTTTCCCTTCTTTTTTCAGGAAAGCGAAAACAACGTTCAATAGTCTCCACACCCGGCACATTTTTTATTTTCTTAGGAAATGAAGATTTAAACCCATCCAAACATACATGAATATCTTCAAAATGGGGCCTCTTTAAGTCTTGATTTTCGGAAGGCCAAGCTTTCGCTCTGGCCCGGTCAAACACATACACTTCCATTTTCACTTTATTACTTACCTCTTTTAATAGAGTAATCCAGGCATCATCATTCATTTTTAATCGATTATTTATCATTTGGAGCTTATTCCGTTTACATTTATCGACCCCGGCTTACATTAACACCAGGTATCTCCATGATTATCCCATTGATTTACAGCATAAAATCTGATATTTTTGTATACTTACACAGATAAATACAGGCTGGTATGCCTCTCTTCAATACTGCATTATAGTTAAATACATTACCAAAAATATACCTTTACGGAACTTCATGGAGAAAAAAAAGAAAATATCAAATCAATAAATTCGTTTCCAAGATTGAAGTAATGTAACGGCCGGGTTATAGATTTTTTTGTAAAAGCATTTTTTAAGAGAGCAAGGGCCTACTCAATACAAGATCAACGTTGAAATTTGTCATAGGATGAAGATACAATTAAGTACCTTACTTTTTTTGTTGTTGAGCAACATCCACTTATTCGCACAGCACGATCCGTTAAAGGTATTTGCAGAAGCTGAGACATTTAGGAAGTCAGGGGATTACAAAAAAGCCATTGACCTGTACGACTATGCCATTCGCATTGACTCCTCCAAAGCCAGTTTTTTTTATGCCAAAGGCTTATGTTATGCAAAAATCAAAGATTTTGACAATGCGATCTTTTCATTTCAAAAATGTGTAGGGCTGCGAACAAATTTTTTGCAAGCCTATATTTATGCTGCCCGCTGTTATAATTTAGCCGGAAAGCCCTTCAAAGAGGCCGAAAGCTACAATGAAGCCTACATACATGAAAAAGCAAAGGACATTAAGTTAAAATACAAAAAAAAAGTCATCCAGATTTACTATCTAAACAAAGCTTATAACCAAGCAATGAAGCATATCCAGGAAGCCAAAAGCCTGGTATTGGATGATATTGACTTACTGTTGATAGAAGCCTCTATCAATAATAAAAGGGAAGAGCATTTGCAAGCACTAAAAAGTATGATTGTGGCCATTCGCAAACTAGAAGGCCAAAATGCGCCACAACTTTTGGCACAGTGCCATTATGAAATGGGCTTTGCCTATCACGAATTAGGCGAATATGAAAAAGCCTGGAGCAATTTGCGAAAGGCAAAATATGGAAAACTCAAACTCAAAGTTGCCCGGGTAAGCCCCCAATATTATATCGATGCCGCTATCTGTTTTATGGAGTTATATGATTATGATACCAGTGAAAAACTCTTAACGATTGCCCGTAGAATGGAAGAAAATTTAACGTCTATCCACACACTTTCCGCTAAGTTAACAGATAAAAAGACCGGTAAAAGTGCTGTGATTCAAGAATTGGAAAAATCCTTGCAAGCCGTTACGGATGACAATGTAAAGACAGAAATTTACCGAAAGCTTTGTTTGGCACAACTGGAATCGTGGTATTATAAAGATGCCGCTATTTCAGCAACTAGTTACCTTGCCAGCAAACCCAATGATTATAACATTAAGTTTGTCAAGGCTGTTGCCTCGTATCGCATGGGCAAATTTTCAGAAAGTGAAAAACTATTAAAAAGCATTCTGAGCAACAAGGCCATTGACCAGGGAACCCAGACAAAAACGTATTTTTTACTAGGACAGGTTTTCAATGACCTTGGAAGGTTAAAAGAAGCTAAAGATGCTTTTAAAAGATCCGCTTTTGGTCCGTTCAGATTAGTCGCAGCAAAGGAAATTGAAAAAATTGAAGCCACCGGCAACATTTAATTGAGGTTTTGCCTTGTAGCTAACACTACTTTCGCAATAGGACTCACCCTGTACAACCGCGTTGATTTCAACTCTTGACACCGGAAGTACTTCCTGAGCTTCTCTCCTTTTACAAATACCCTTCCCCGGTCTTCTACCAAGGAAAACACAGCCCCTTCGGGCACTTCCTCCAAAAAATACGTTTTCTCTTCCTTTCCACTACTTGTCTGCCGGTTGACATCGTATTGAGCCAACGTTTTCATTAACGTTTTATCCGTACAACTGGAAGCATACATGGTATCCATATAGCCTCGTAGAGCCTGTTGAACGTCCTCCGGGAAACAACCGTATCGAATATACTCTTCCAATAGATGTTTAAAAAGCTGTTTCCACTCTACCCCATGAGGGAGTACCTTATTTTTATATCGGTCCCAAACTAACAAATGCGCCAGTTCATGCAATAAGGTAATCAAAAAAGCATAAACATTCAGGTTTCCGTTAATACTGATCCGGTGCCCTTTATGATCCACCGGCGGCCGATATGTCCCGTTCATTGACTTTCGCTGAGGGGTAACGGTGAGTTGAACTTTATGTTGAAGTATTAACTCCAAAACCGGAGCTACAGCCTCTTCCGGTAGATACTTGGAAAGTGCTGAAGTCAATTGCTGTTTCGTCATGGAAATGCTGAGGTATTAGGTGAGACTTCTGAACACGTTATCACAAACTACGGCCGCAGCGATGGATACGTTTAACGATTCGGCCATACCGCGTCTCGGGATCGTTAATTTTACATGTACCAAGTCCGCTACTTCAGTAGAAATCCCGTTTGATTCGTTCCCGAATATTAAAATAGCCGGTTTCGTTACTTTTGCTTGTTGTACATTGATACCATTCATAAATGTACCATACACCATCACCTCATCGGACAAGCCAACCAAATACTCCTTTAAATCAATATAATACGGTTTGACCCGGGTAAAAGAACCCATAGAAGCATTGATTACTTTGGGGTTATACCAATCGGCACAATTCAATGAGCAAAGCACTTGCTTGACGCCATACCAATCGGCAATACGGATAATGGTCCCCAAATTACCGGGATCCCGTACATCATCCAAGGCAATCACCACCTGGTTGTCTAAGTTTAAAGGTGCGTTTTCAGGTGTTTTAACCACCGCAATACCACTATTATTACTTTGAAATGTCCCTACTTTTTTCAATACATCATCACTAGCCACCTCTTGTTCACAAGAGAGCTGTTCTAGCACTGTATGCTGTTCCTCTTGAAACTCTTCGGTATAAAACAAGCCTTCAATTTCCAGGTCTGATTTTATCAGTTCTAAAATATTTTTAGCCCCTTCTACTAAGAAAAGATTTTCTTTTTTTCGGAATTTCTTATTATGTAATGACCGGATTAATTTTTGCCACCTCTTATTCACTTCTGTATTTTGTATTAGTTTTGTAGATGATTCAATTGTACAGATTAACAAAATTATAAATATATACCAATTTGAGCATTTGCCGTCTAATCATTTTCACCTTCTTACTTTCATGCCTGGCCTCTTCATGCATCCCCCTCAAGCAGCTCCATGAAGAGGAGTATCTTTTGTATAATCAAAAGATCAAAGGAAATAAACATATCGCCAGCGATGAATTAGAACAGTTCTACCGGCAAAAACCCAATCGAAAGTTCCCCTTAATTCCTTTTACGCCTTATCTGTACTTCTACTTTTTGGGGAAGAAAAAGTATGAAAAAACTTTTGATCAGCGAGTTGCTAAATTTGAAAAAAGAATTCGGAAAGAAGAAGAAAAAGTCGATAAATTATATCAAAACCTACAGGTGCTCCAGCAAGAAGCACAATACAATGTTCATCGGAAGTTACACAGAAAAGACTCCCTCAAAGTCTTAAAGAAAATCCGTAAGCAAAAATCAAAGCTCAACCAATATACGGAAAAACTCGCTGCCTACAAACGAGAAGGAAACTGGCTGATGCGTACCGTTGGAGAGCCTCCCAGCATCGCAAATGACTTTTCGACCCGGCAAAGCGTTAGCCAGATGGAGAAATACTTGAAGAAGCGGGGCTTTTTCAGAGGAACTGTAGCCGTAAAAGCCGATACCTTGAAGAAGTTGATCTCCCATACCTATCTTATCAAGGAAAGAGAACCGTACCGTATCGACTCCATTTCTTATTCCATCAACGATTCCACACTATATCATTTGATGAAACAAAAGTCTTCCAGAAGCAAATTGTTGAATGTAGGGGATATTTACAACGAAGAAAACCTTGGAAAAGAAAGGGAACGGATCAGCCGGTATTTGAAAAACCACGGATATTTCGACTTAACCAAGTCTTATATTTTTTATCAGGTAGATACGACTAACCGGACAGCGGCCGCTCATATCAACGTAATGATTAAAAACCCCTCGGAAGCTTCAAAACACCTGCAGTACACGGTGGATACGGTGATCTTCGAAAGTGGTGTAGATGTTAGAAAATCACGCTCTACTTCCGCTAAAGAGTATCATGGTATCACATACAAGGTTTTCAAAAATAAATATTCCCAAAAAGTCCTCGACAACAATATCTATATCCGGCCCAAATCATTATATAAGCTTTCGGATGCGGAAGAAACCCAACGCAGTCTGGCCGGGTTAGATGTTTTTAAATTTGTCAATATCAATTATGAAAAACAAAGTAAGGGATCACTCAAAGCACATATCTTTACAAACGATCAGAAAAAATTCGAATATTCTATCGAAGCCGGGCTGAATGTAAGCCAATCCTTACCCGGCCCATTTGTGAGTTTATCGTTCAAAGACCGGAATATATTTAAAGGAGCGGAAATCCTGGACTTTAATGCCCGTATGGCTATCGAAGCCCAAACCGCTCTGACCAACGAAAAGATCAATTATACCAGTAAAGAGTATGGCTTTAACTTAGGACTTTCTTTCCCAAGGCTTCTACTTCCTTATAGTAAAATCATTCAGCGAAAGCTTTCCATGTTCAATACCCGCACCCGAGTTTCGGTCGGATATTCCTTCATTGACCGGCCAGAGTATGCCCGGGTCAACTCTCAGCTTCAGGGTAGTTATCAATGGCAAAACAAAAACAACTTATTATTCAATATCAAACCCCTCGATCTCAGTATTATAAACACCCAACGCTTAAGCAATGACTTCCGGCAGACTTTGGACACCTTATTTGCTCAGGGTAATAACCTCAAAAACAGCTTCGACTCTTCCTTTGTCTCCAGTATTAATTTAACGGTGATCAAGGCCTCGGATGACTTTGGTAAAAATTCTTTTGAGAGTTCTACATTTATACGATTTTATGCGGAAAGCGGTGGTACATTAGTCAACCTTTATGGGAATGAAGTTAAAACAGAAGGGCGTTTATTCGGACTCCGGGTATACCGCTTTTACAAAACCAATATTGATTTCCGGAAGAATGTACGCACAGGGCTGAAAAGCCAGCTGGCAACCCGGATTAACATCGGGTTTGCCAAACCCTATGGCAAATTTACCACCTCTCTCCCCTATGAAAAATACTTTTTCTCAGGCGGAAGTAACAGTAACAGGGCCTGGCGCCCTCGAAGAGTCGGGCCGGGCACCTATGCTCCTCGTACCAATGATGGCCTGATAGACGACCGGTTCGAACAACCCGGAGAAATCATCCTGGAATTAAATGCAGAGTTACGCAAACACTTGTTCAGTGTGGTGGAAGGGGCCTTATTTGTCGATGCAACCAATGTATGGACCTCTCAAGAAGACCCTTCCAGGCCCGGAGCAGAATTTGAATACAAGGACTTTTGGCGAGAGTTAGCCATTGGTGTAGGGGCTGGTGTGCGTTTGAACTTTAGCTTTGTGTTAGTAAGGTTTGACCTCGGTATCAAAGCCTACGATCCGGCACAGCCCTTACACAAACGCTTTGTTTTAGGTAACTTATTTGAAAAACCTTTGGGTAGTGGCCAGGCGATTTTTAACATTGGTATCGGCTACCCGTTCTAACACCTTAATTTCCCACACAAGTTTGAAACTCTAAAGCCAACAAAACTCAGAAAAGTAAATATCTTGCCCAATGTTCAAAAAAACATTGGGATCTTGACGCTCTTTTATTCTGGATAAGCTTTGGTATTCAAGGGCTCCGAACAAGATTTCTCTTTCAATTCATTGTAAAAATTTTTATCTTCAATGTAAGGGGTACCTTCGTTGAAACGATCAAACCATTGCGTCTTCCCCTTTCAAGCTTACCTTCTACTCTTTTATCAACTCTGCAAAACAACCATGAAACATCTACCAGGGATCAGTGCCGTCTTTTTTGATGCTTATGGCACCTTGTTTAATATCAACTCCATCAGCCAACGTTTGGAATTTCACTTTGGAGACAAAGCTGAAGCTATTCATCAAATATGGAGACACAAACAACTGGAATACACTTGGTTAAGAACTTTAATGAACCGGTACAAACCTTTTTATGAAATTACGGAAGAGGCTCTTTTGTATGCATGTAACCAACAAAAAGTACCCCTCTCCTTGAATTTACTGGATGATTTGATGGAACATTATTTTATTCTGAATGTCTATCCTGATGTAAAAAAAACACTTCAAAAATTATCCGAAAACTTTGAGTTAGGAATTTTATCCAATGCCAATCAAGAAATGTTGGACAAGGCGGTTACCCGCAACAAATTACAAGATCATATTGAATACGCTCTCAGCGTAGATGCCGTACAAAAATACAAGCCTACCCCTGAGGTCTATGAACTCATCCGAACCCAGTCAGGATTCGAACCGGAACATGTTGCTTTCATTTCAGCCAACACCTGGGACATCAGTGGAGCGGCTTCTTATGGTTTGAAAACCATTTGGTTGCAACGCTCTTCCAACACTTATAAAGAGGTATTGGACTATGATGCGGACTCTTGTATCAAATCATTAAACGAACTCCTGCAAAAACACTGATAAGCTTTTTTATAACTTCTATTTTTAGCAGAAACTCGTATAAATAATTTTACAAATACTAAAATTATTGTTAAATTATTTGGTGAAAACCAGTTCTTTATAAAGTTGACTTCTTGCCTTAAAATGTATAATTTATTGAAGTGGTTTGAACTTATAGTTTTTGACCGAAAATGGAATCAAAACCGGCTCATCAAGGCATTTTTTGAAGAGAATAGCCAAAGCTATTGTTGAAAAAAGCAACACAGAGGAGGCGGTTTTGAAACATTTTTTAGCAAAAAGAAAAAGGTTAATTCACTTCATTAAGAAATCAGATCCTAATCCTATAAATAACGTTCCATATGCATCTCGACGGCACACATACTCTCTCAGCTCCTTTACAACTTATCTGGGACTTGCTGCAAGACCCCGCTATTTTGGCAAAAGTAACGCCCGGTGTAAAGTCATTGGAGGCTACTTCTCCCGACCAATACGATGCCTTGTTGCAAATCGGCATCGGCCCAGTCAAAGGATCGTTTAAAGGCACCATGCAGGTAAAAGACAAACAGGCTCCGCAACAGTTTACATTGGTTATTCAGCAAAATAGTAAAATAGGAAATGTGCATGCAGAAGGGACCATTGCATTACAAAGCCTTACCGAAACCGAAACCGAAGTAAACTTTACCGGAGACGCACAACTTAGTGGCACAATGGCACGTGTGGGACAACGGGTGATGAGCGGTGTTGCCAAGACTCTGGTCAATCAATTTTTTAAATCCTTGGAAAAAGAACTTGAGAATAACCCGGCTTCATAAGCAATTTTTCTTCTGAATCAATTCATTATCCCCATCTGTACAACCAACTATACTTTAGATGCTTATCCGGTTCAAAGAACATGAGCAATTTAGTTGATTCACCAATAATCCTCGCTGACTAACTCCAACCACTACACAATACTCCCTTTGAATATTTTTATTCATCGATATACTTAAACACAAACTCACATGGTAATTCCAATCAAATTAACCGTAAATGGGAAAACCTATAGCCATGAAGTAGAACCCCGTATGCTTCTGGTACATTACCTCAGAGAGGTATTGAGGCTGACAGGTACCCATATCGGATGTGATACCTCCAGCTGTGGGGCTTGTACCATCCTGGTAGATGGCAAAGCAGTCAAGTCCTGTACACTTTTAGCCGTTCAGGCGGATGGTTGTGAAGTCACGACCATTGAAGGCTTGGCAAAAAACGGGGAGTTACATCCTTTACAAGAAGGCTTTCAAGAAGAGCATGGGTTGCAATGCGGCTTTTGTACACCCGGTATGATTATGACTGCGGTTGAACTCCTTCATCAAAACCCTCATCCCTCCGAAGACGAAATCCGGCATGGCCTGGAAGGGAATTATTGCCGATGCACCGGATACCACAATATCGTTAAATCCATTCAATACGCTGCCAACAAACAAAAATCTTAAAGCCCATGTCAAAACTTATAGGAAAGTCTGTTAAACGAGTCGAAGACAAACGGTTTATTACCGGGAAAGGACGCTACACTGATGATATCGTGTTGCCGGAAATGACATATGCGTATATTGTCCGAAGCCCTTATGCTCATGCCCGGATAAAAAAAGTAAATACGAAAGAGGCCGAAGCCATAAATGGAGTGGTAACAGTATTTACCGGAAAAGATATTCAAGCAGCCGGCATTAACGGAGTCCCTTGTGGTTGGCAAGTCGACTTCAAAAACGGGGATACCATGAAAGAGCCACCTCACCCACTTTTGGTGGCGGATAAGGTACGGTACATGGGCGATGCCGTGGCAGTAGTCATTGCCGAAAGTTATGTGATTGCGAAAGATGCGGCAGAATTGGTTGAGGTAGACTATGATGTATTGGAGGCAGTCGTAGACGCTTCCCTAGCCGTAAAAGAGAATGCCCCTCAAGTACATGAAGAGGCCCCCAAAAACATGGCTTTTGATTGGGGATTAGGCGACAAGGATAAAACGGACAAGGCCATGGCTCAAGCGCAGCATATTACCACTTTAAACATCATCAACCAGCGAGTCATCCCGAATGCCATCGAACCTCGTAGTGCTATCGGACAATACGAAGAGGCCTACGACAAATATACTCTCTATACCAGCTCGCAAAACCCCCATCTTATTCGCTTACTGATGTCAGCATTTGTTTTGGGTATTCCGGAGCACAAAGTGCATGTCATTTCACCGGATGTAGGCGGAGGATTTGGCAGCAAAATCTTTCATTATACGGAAGAGGCATTGGTCACTTGGTGTGCCAAACAAGTCAAACGACCTGTAAAATGGACTGCTGAAAGAAGTGAGAGCTTTCTGACGGATGGCCAAGGCCGGGATCATATTACCAAAGCCGAAATGGGTTTTGACAAAGAAGGAAACGTAGTCGGACTGAGAGTATATACTTATGCAAATCTAGGTGCCTACCTTTCAACATTTGCCCCTTGTGTGCCCACTTACCTACACGGTACTTTGTTACAAGGCTTGTATACTACTCCGGCAATTTATGTAGATGTCACAGGAGTATTTACCAACACCACTCCGGTAGATGCTTACCGTGGAGCGGGCAGACCGGAGGCTACTTATTTACTGGAAAGGCTAATGGATACCGCTGCCCGGGAATTAAACATGGACCCAACCGAACTGAGGTTGAAAAATTTTATCCCTCCTTTTGACGGCCTACAACAACCCGGCTATCAAACTCAAGTAGCTTTACAATACGACAGTGGAAATTACCACGCAGTATTGGAAAGAGCTTTGGAAATGATCGATTACCCATCGCTTCGCAAAGAACAACAACACGCCCTTTCTCAAGGACGCTATGTAGGAATCGGCTTTTCTACTTATATCGAAGCTTGCGGTATCGCACCTTCGGCCGTAGTCGGGGCATTAGGTGCCAGAGCCGGACTATACGAATCCGCCCAAGTGAGAGTACAGCCCACAGGAAAAGTGAGCGTTTATGTGGGTTCTCATTCTCACGGCCAAGGACATGAAACGACCTTTGCCCAAGTGGTGGCTGATAAACTCGGAATCAATCTGGAAGATGTAGAAATAGTTCATGGTGATTCGGAAGCAGTAGCTTTTGGTATGGGGACGTATGGTTCCAGAAGTTTGGCTGTAGGAGGATCAGCCATTATGAAAAGTATTGACAAAATCATTGAAAAAGGTTCTAAGATCGCTGCACACAAACTGGAAGCTTCTGAAGAAGACATTGCCTTTGAAGATGGTAAATGGACAGTAAAAGGCACTGACAAGTCCCTGAGCTTTGCCGATATGGCCCTTACGGCTTATGTCCCCCACGACTACCCGGCAGGCTTGGAGCCCGGTATGGATTTTTCAAGTTTCTACGATCCGGCCAATTTCACTTATCCATATGGTGCCCATATTGCCGTGGTGGAAGTAGATACTGACACCGGACAAGTACAATTAAAACGGTTTATTGCCTGTGACGATGTGGGCAACGTTATCAACCCCATGATTGTTGACGGTCAAATTCACGGGGGCATTGCCCAAGGCGTAGGACAAGCTTTATTTGAAGTGGCAAGTTATGATGAAAACGGACAATTGACCAACGGTTCCTATATGGATTATACCATGCCCCGGGCGGATGACTTGCCAAGTTTTGAAGTGGATCGTAAAGTAACACCATGCCCTCATAACCCCTTAGGCGTTAAGGGCGCAGGCGAAGCCGGTACCATTGGTTCTACCCCCGCAGTAGTAAATGCCGTTGTGGATGCCCTATCTTCACTGGGTGTCAAAGACTTACAAATGCCTCTAACTCCTGAAAATGTATGGACGGCCATCCAACAGGCCCAATCCGAACACTAAAAACTTTTACAACCATGATTCCGGAAACTTTTGAATATTATAAACCTTCCACATTAGATGAAGCCATTAAGCTATTACAAGAATATGGCTTTGATGCCAAACTGTTGGCCGGTGGCCATAGCTTGATCCCTTCTATGAAGTTACGACTTTCTTCTCCTGAAAAAATCATAGATATCAGCAAAATTTCGGACCTTAACTTCATCCGTGCCGAAGGCAATTCCCTTGTCATCGGTGCTTGTACTACACACCATCAAATAGCTTCGTCACAACTTGTTCAACAAAAGGTCCCCGTGTTGGCCCAGACTGCCGCTTTGATCGGAGACCTTCAGGTGAGAAATAAAGGAACCATTGGCGGAAGCCTGGCTCATGCTGACCCGGCCGCAGATTACCCGGCCACAATTTTAATATCCGAAGCGGAAATAGTCGTACAAGGCCCATCGGGCACAAGAAGTATCCCTGCAACTAATTTTTTCACAGGAATCTTTATGACGGATATACAAGACGATGAAATTCTTCGGGAAATTCGTATTCCTTTTCAAGCACCTCATTCGCACGCTACTTATTTGAAATTTGCCCAACCTGCTTCCCGCTATGCCATTGTAGGCTGTGCCGTGATGATTACAAAACCCAATGACAACTGCGATGATGTACGCGTAGCCTTTACTTCCGTAGCCGACTATGCCTTCCGCGACAGTCAAGTGGAAAATATGTTAAAAGGCAAAAAACCTACGGAAGACGCCGTTTCCCAAGCAGCCGAAAAAGCAGCAGAAGGACAGGATATATTGGAAGATCATTTTGCCAAAGCTCCTTACCGTAAACATTTGGCAAGGCTCTTTGCCAAACGGGCCATCAACGATGTACTCACTAAATTCTAAATCAACGTTAAATATGCAACAAAGCGGGTGGTTTCACCCGCTTTTTGTATTTTTATAAGAAGGGAAAACGTAAGATTACCACCTTTTAAAGCATTCGTCATAACTACCCATTCACATGATAGATAAACAAGAAGGGTTCAAACAAATCAAAGAAATGCTGGAAGCCCAAGGATATATTGCGGATGATCCTATTGTGATGTCCGTATTTTTGGCCATCCGCTTGGACAAACCCATACTGATCGAAGGACCGGCGGGTGTAGGCAAAACCGAAATCGCCAAGGTAATGGCCAAGGCTCTTAATACCGAACTCATCCGGTTACAATGTTATGAAGGCTTGGACGCACATCATGCTTTGTACGAATGGAATTATCAACGGCAATTGATTCATCTGAAACTGGAAGAACACAGCGGCAAAACCATTGAAGAAAAAGAAAAAACGATTTTTAGTGATAAGTTTCTCTTAAAAAGACCTTTGCTTCAAGCAATTAGCCAAGAAACTGTTCCGGTATTGTTGATTGATGAAATCGACAGAGCCGAAGAAGAATTTGAAAGCTTTTTGCTGGAGGTCTTGTCTGACTGGCAAATTTCCATACCGGAAATCGGCACCATACAGGCAACCCGAATTCCCCAGGTTGTCATCACTAGTAACCGGGTCCGGGAGTTGTCCGAAGCCCTGAGAAGGCGCTGTTTGTATATGTGGATTGATTACCCGGATTTTGACAAAGAACTCTCGATTGTCAAAAACAAAGTTCCTGGTATCGACCGCTTATTGGCCTGGCAAATATGTCATTTTATGCAAGCACTCCGGAAAGAGAAACTGGATAAAACGCCTGGCATTGCCGAAACCTTGGACTGGGCAAAGGCCCTGGCTTCCCTGCATATTCAACACCTGGATAAAACACTGATTGAGAATACACTGGGAATATTATTAAAAGATTGGAAAGACATCCGGCAAACGCAAACTTCCTTATCGGAACTGTTTGAAGCAGTGGGAGTGAAAAGCAAACTGGAATCATCAAACGGATAAATATGTCCAACCTGCCACTTATTGACCGGAAAACAGAATTGAGCGCTCATATGGTAGGCTTGAGCCGCTATTTGCGCAAGCATGCACAAATAAAAACCGGACCTGCCGAAATTGCCGAGGTATTACAAGCTTTGAGCATCTCTCCTATCCAACACCCGGAAATGTTCAAACTATGTGTAAAGAGCATCCTAATTAAATCCAAAGCTCATCTTGGTGTTTTTGATGAACTTTATGCAAAGTATTGGAAAGAAGTAGAAGCATCTGCCAATGCTAAAATAAAAGAGCAAGCCCACCCCACCCCGGTAAACCAAGCGCAAAATAAGATTCTTTCCATAAAAGAATGGCTCAAAAGTTCGCCAGCCGAAGAGGAAATTCAAACTGCTACATACAGTGCCAACCCGGCCATCGGGCAAAGGGACTTTAGCAGCTTTACGGAGGAGGATTTAATCGAATTGTACCCAATTCTCCAAAGTGCTGCCCGCTCACTGGCCCGTAAATTATTGCATAGTAAAACTAGCCGTGGCAATAAAACCCTCGATTATTCCAAAACCATCCGGAGGAGTTTAAGCAAAGGTGGAGAATACTGGGAACTGGTATATAAAGAGAGAATCAAAGTACCTCGAAAGCTTGTGTTACTCTGTGACGTCAGCAAATCAATGGAATTGTATGCCCGGCTTTTTTTACAGTTCATGTACACTTTTCAGCTCCTTTACCGGCCCTTGGAAGCATTTGTATTCGGCACACAACTACACCCGATTAGCTCTATTTTACAAAAGGAAGTATTTGCCGAAGTACTCAATGCTTTACAAAAGAAGAAGTTGGATTGGAACGGTGGTACTCAAATCGGAAGTTCTCTTCATACTTTTATTTCCCAACACCCCCAATCTTTAACAGGCTATAAAACCGTGGTCATTATTTTAAGCGATGGTTGGGATACCGGAGAAACAGCCTTATTGCAAAAGAGTATGCAATTCATTCATAAAAAAGCGCATAAAGTCATCTGGCTCAACCCTCTGGCAGGCAACCCTAACTATCAACCGTCAGTGAAAGGAATGCAAACAGCTTTGCCTTATATAGATGTCTTTGCACCCTGTCATAATATAAACAGCCTTAGAGGCTTAAGTCAATACTTAAAATAGCACGGACTCACTCCCCTAAGGCTGTAACCTGTCAAGGTTTGAATTGCTTAATCTATTTTCTTAAAAATCATGACCACTTTGCCTTCGCTCAAAAATTCCAAGTCCAAGCCTTTGCGTTGAAAGCTATCCACTGACTCCAGCGTTTTCACATAGGTTCCTTCATCCACTCCCTGGCAAGCCATACGCGTCATGGCTCCTGCTCCAAACTTTATTTTTTCAGCGGTTAATTCTTCCAACTGCCCGTTCAGTTGGTTACAGCCTGTATGCCCTGAATAGCGCTTTTCCTTTACATAAATTTCCAATACAGGAACGCCTTTCATTTTATAATCATCCGGACTGACCGCCTTTCCCTGCAGCTCTTTTAATGCCCAGATATCGTGCAATTGGTAAGGAGGCTCCGAATTTTGTTGGCTACTCATATTCTTTTTCTGTGCACTACACGCCGAAAGCATGGCGATAGCAAAAACAATCATTAAATTTTTCATGTTAAATTGGTTTTACACAACCCGAATTACTCTGGTTATCGTTCAAAAAATCCTGTTCTTATTTGTTCAAGATGCTACCACAGCCTTTATAAGTCTCACCATTGATCGTCAGGGTGACGGAGAGTTCAAACGTTTCACCTGACATATTATCCTCACAAGGAGTATGCTCTATCACTGCAGTCAACTTTGTCTTTTCGGTTTCAATGGTATATGTTTCGGTGTTTTCTTCCTTTACAGGTTCCGCATAAGGAACTGACACCATGGCTTCTTCACCTAATTTGTCAAAACGGAGATGCTTATCTTTCACAACTTCCAAATTCCAGAAAGGCTCATTTCCCACAGCTCTCAAATGAACCCCTTTCAAACGGGCAGCTTCAAACGCCCGGTTGGCTTTAGGATCAATGATTCCATCCCATTCTTTTACGACTTTCACCAACTTATAGCGGAAAGAAGAAGCGTCTGCCGGTGGGTTTTCCACAGGGGTTTTCATGACTTTCAGTTTGTACATCACCCCTTCTTTAAATTCAAACCCTTCAATCGAATCGTAAAAAAGCTCCCAGTTTTCAGGCCGTTCCTCCCCATAACCTACTTCATAACAGGTTTGCGGCCCTACCCCTATACACTGGGTTTGAAAAGGAAAAACCCAAAACGTAATGGTTTCTCCCTCAGATGAGGGATTGTTTTCCTCATTTGCTTGTTCACTTTGACAAGCCATGACTCCCATTAAAAAAAGAGCCATCCATAATACTTTTCGCATAAATGAAATTTAGTTTAAGTTAATTGGTTTACTGAATTACTTCTTTGTAAAAAGACATAGCCGGATAGTTGAATTAAATTCGCTACCTGGCCTTTTACTTTTGATTTCAAGGATGAATTTGCAACACCTACCTAGACAACCGGTCCTGGAAGATGGTTTGAATACCCGGCAAATTAATTCTCCGGAATTTACTAAAAAACCCTTAATCCTTTGTAGATCAAAGACATAAAAACGGTACTTTTTTTAAAAGAATATGAGTCTATCATCAATAAAAAGCCTCCACAAACCCTGTGTTTGTGGAGGCTAAAGCGTTTCAATCCTCTACATTGAACATCCCCTCATTTAGCTTTTCTTTTTTGTGAAATTGAAAATCTCGTTTTCAGTACGTGCGTCTTTCATGATCGCTTCCATTTCCTTTACAATTTCAGGATGAGCTTCGGCCACATTGTTCTGCTCAGCCTCATCTTTCGATAAATCGTAAAGCTCCAACGGATTATCAGGATTTTTATGAACACTCAAACGTATGGCTTTCCAATTACCTTTTCGAACGGCTTGTTTTCCACCTTGCTCGTGAAACTCCCAGTACAAATATTCATGTTCTTCCTGGGCTCCTTCATTCAACAAGGTTGGCACAAAGGATATTCCATCGATGCTGTCCGGTGTGGCACCGCCTGCCAATTCAACGAATGTCGGCATGATATCCCAAAAAGCAGCAATATGATTACTTTCCACCCCTGCTTTGATTTTTCCCGGCCAACGCACCACAAAAGGTTCGTGGATTCCTCCTTCGTACATATCGCGTTTCACACCCTTATAAGCGGCACTGCTTTCAAAAAAGGCTACATCCTCACGAGTACGGCCACCTTCTACGTGAGTGCCGTTGTCACTGGAAAAAATCACCATGGTATTTTCGTCCAGGCCCTGAGCCTTTAGTTGAGCGATTACTTGCCCTACATAATCATCCAGGCTGCTCACCATCGCGGCATAAGCCGCTTTCGGATAAGGCTGTGGGCCGTAATGGCGTCCTTCCGGCCAGGCTTTTTCCTGTTCAAACTTACTCTCATTATTTTCATTCAAATACATTTTCATGTATTTTTCCGGCACCACCAATTCCGCATGCGGAACGGTGTACGAAAGATAAAGGAAGAAGGGCTTGTCTTTACTTTGGCGCTTAATAAAGTTCAATCCTTCCTGAGTAAATAACTCATTGCCGTAACTGTCTTCAGGTGTGGCAAATTTTTCCAATTGCTCTCCATTCAACTTCCACATAGAATCCGGTCGTTGAAAATGAGCATCCACATGATGCAAATGCCCCATAAAATGGTTCCATCCTTTTTTCTGTGGTACTCCCGTAGTCCCCGGCAGCCCGAGTCCCCATTTTCCATACATGGCCGTTTCGTAGCCTTGTTGTTGCAATAACTGCGGGAAAGTCGTTTCCTTTTCAGGCAAAGGATATTCACCATTTCCTCTCACATGAGCATGTCCGGTATGCAAGCCGGTCATCAAACTTGAGCGGGAAGGGGCACAAACCGTACTACCGGCATAAAACTGTGTAAACCGCATTCCTTCTTTAGCCATTTGATCTATATGTGGGGTTTGGATGTGCTTTTGTCCATAGCACCCCAAATCACCAACTCCCATGTCATCGGCTAAAATGAAGATAATATTAGGCGATTGTTCTTTGGCGACCTCCTTTTGCTTTTCCGGTTTCGTACAAGCGAATGCCAGCCAACTCCAAACAAATAATAGGGTTAATACATGAATACTTAGGTTTTTCTTCATACTTTTCAGTTTTAAAGTTAATAATATACTGCTCCAAAATAATTTTAGCATTGCGATAAGTTGCTTTAAGAGCAGCTTGACAAACTTACTACACAATTGAGAAAATAAGCACTTTGCATAGCAAAAGCCCCCCAAGGTATCCATTCACTTAGAGGGCTTATGTTTGGTTTTTTATCAAAAAGAGAAATCAATCCAATGTCAAGGTACTACCGCTGGATAACATAGAAATCGGTAAGAGTTCAATTTTGCGAAATTCTACTTCAGAACCTTCCGCTTGAATAGCAATTTGTCCTTTATTCGCAGTGCAATCTGTGCCTTCATTCACAAAATCGCCATTCACCCACACTTTTACCTTATCGTCAAAGCATTCGATCACCATCGTATTCCATTCTCCTACGGGTTTCTCCGAACCGTCTGTCAAATTAAGAATTCTTCTTTTTTTTCCTTCTGTAATCCCCCACTCTTCTTTTGGGCCGCGCCTTTCTTCCATGTTTGGCACCTTGATATCTTCTACAATACACCAAAAATCCCCGGCATTTTCATGCATCATTTGTACCTCCAGGGATTGTGGAAACATCTCATACAGCGACCTTGGAATAGAAGCATGTACCAATACCCCACAATTACCGGGCTCTCCGGCAAACCGGTATTCTACCTGAAGCCTGTAGTTTTTGTATGCCGCATCGGTAATCAGATGCCCCGCGGGTGTGCCCAGACTCACCAACATACTATCGCGCACGATAAAAGGGCTTTTCTGTTTGGGATTTTTATCCATTTCAGGCACATCTGTATGCCATCCGTTGAGATCCTTACCATTGAATAAACTTTGTGTTTGAGAAGGGGAAGAACAGGAAATCAAAGCAAAAACAGCGATAATAAAGTAGGTTACTTTTTTCATTTTCTTTAGCGATTCTTTTGGATAGTATTACTTGATAAGAATTAATTAACTATCTAATATAAAGTAATTTACAGCAATAAAAAAACACAAAACCTTTCATTCTTCCTTCATTCCATCAATTCTTCAATCCTCCATACTTCTTATACAATGCCTTCACTACCTCAATCTCATCACCTTGGGTCTGAAGAGAGAAAGGGTTCTTCTGTTTCGTCCATGCTTCTTCCCAAGCATAAAAATCGAGATTTTTCAAAGGCTTTCCATTCAAATGATTTTCCAGGTTATCAAAAAACATTTTCCATCTCGGGTAGTAAAAGTCTTTTAACAGTCCTGACCATTCGCGGTGAGAGTACTCATGCAGACTCCCGCCATCGGCAGCTTCCCTTGGGCCCCAGGTAGTAATTTGGACACGGGCATTCCATTCATACAAATCTTTTTCTACGGGTTTATCTCCTTTTGCCCGGGCTGCGGCAATCCAAGGACCTAACATAAACTCTTCCCGTGTAGAAAGTAAGCGGTCCTGATCCAATAAGAGGGTTAAGAAAGCATTCTTTAATTTTTGAAATTTTTTCTTGTTTTTCTCTTTATAGGCAGCCACAATTTGTTTGTGTAGTACATTAGCCCGGTTGGCCAATACCTGGCGGGTAAGGTCTACCAAGTCATACCGGTAGGTATCTACTTCTTTAAATTCATCCGTTACTGTCAGAAATTCTGTCCAAGCCTGAATCAATGTATCCGGTTGGTAATACAATCGGGTGCTACCCCAACCGGATACATGGTCGATCTGGAGTGCCGGACGCGCACATAATACCGACTCGGAAGTTCCTTGTTGAGGTTGAGCATTGTTATAAACGGTGTTTTTTAAGACCATCCAGGCATTTTCCAAAGATTCACTTTTTTTGCCATAGCGATACATCGCATACTCTGTTATCCAGTCTTCTAATACAAGTTTTTTATCGTGCCAGGGCAGTTCAAACAGCAATTCATACATCACCGGGTTATTTTCTATCCCTTCGGGCGTTGCCCCTATTCCCACCAATTGCTGTCCGTTCGGATGGTTTTTAGCGGTAAAAAAGCCCTCCACTACCCGTTCCATTCTTCCATACATGCCTACATTTCCGCCAAAGTTGTGTAACATGCACCAAATCCATTCGTGCTTTCCAAAGCCGTTTTCCCTGTATTGTTTGAAATTCGGCTCTCCCCATAACGGACGGTCTTCCGTATTCAAATCCAACACCGTCACATCCCCTTGGGGTAGCCCTTCGATCATTTGTTGACGCGGATTGGCATGCCAGGCTTGTAATACCCAAGCAGCTTCCGGATTGGCCTTTTTCATGGCAGCCATCACTGTTTTTCCGGCCGCTGCCAAGTCTACCCCTTCGGTATTTCCTCCTTCGTGAAAAGGGTCTCCACCGTAATAAGCTGCTTTACCAAAGAGTTTATTTTGTTCTTCATAATAGATACTGGCCATCTCATCAAATAAAGAATCAGAAGGCATTAAGAAAGCAGGCCTGCGGAAACCACACCATAAACCCGGATCGTGAATATTAGCTTCGGGTCGTTTTGCTTTCAGGGAGTTAGGTACCATTCCGTAAAAACCCTGAAATACCGGAGTCATTCCGTAATCTTCCATTCGCTGCTGAATCTTGTTGCGCAGTACTACCTGCTTTTTGATCCAATTATCCGGCAAAGGTCCTCCCCAAGCTTCCAGGTTATTCATATGCCACCAGGCAAAAAAGGCAGGCCCGGAAATAAACTCTTTAATTTCAGAGTCTGCATAGCCTAAACGCTGCAAGGTGTTTTGCCAAACAGCTTCTTCCCCCAGTACTAACAGGGGCATATTGATCCCATGTAAAGCCATCCAATCGATCTCTTTTTCCCAACGTTCCCAGTCCCACCAAGCCATGGAATACGAATACGTACAGTAGTTCAGGTAATAGCGTTTCACCTGCCGGGTAACCTTCCGGACTTTGGTCTTTACTTCCGGCAACTTTTCCGGTAAATCCAATTGAGACGCTCCCCAGGCTATATGAGAATGGGTATAATACTTCAAATACCAATTCAAGCCTGTGGCCCTGCTCACCGGATTATTCCCACGGATATGAAGCTTGCCATTAATAGTTTCCAACTCAAAAACATCCTGGCCACTTTCCAAGAGGACTATTTCTTCAAAGACCAATTGGCTTACATGCTCCGGGAGTAAGCGCTCGGCAAGCCGGGACACTGCCAACCCTGAAGAATGATTATGTTTCACTTCTGTAGTGGTAGTGGTTTTACATCCAAACACTAAAAAACAGAAAGCGAAAAAGAATATCTCAATTTTTAATTTCATTGGTTCGTAATTCATTAAAAAATCAGCCAATAAATACTTTGAAGTACTCACTTAAACAAGTCAAACATAAAATACTCATTATTAATAGTTTAAAGCATTTAAAGGAATTTCAAACTTTAACTGTTTTTTTACTAGAAAATTGAAATTTATTTGATAAGAAATTCCGAGAGTCAGTGTTTATTTTTTTTATAAACTCACCCATTTTGCTCCATTCACTTTGATCGTTTTCTTTTCCTTTTGATGAAGGATTTCCACGTTTTTTTCAGATGCCAGATTAAAATGGATTTGTCGGACTAAACCCTCTGTGAAATGGATTTGAAGCTTACCTTCTACCTCTCGGACTTTACAATTGTACCCGACCAATTCGCCATTGGCCCGTTCAACGACAAAGGCATTTGTCAATACGGTCTCTTCCATACATTTAAAGTGCTCATGAACATCGTTGTCCTGACTGTTTCCTTTAATCCAATCCGAAATCATGTCTACATACTGCTCACCCAAAACGTAACTATGGTGCTTTCTTTTGAGAGGGTGATAATGTCCTGGGTTATAGACATCGAGATTGGCTTCATGAATAGGTTCGGCTGTTTGAATCACAGGAACATAAGGGTTAGGAACAAAGGCCCATCGCAAATCTCCGCTTTGAAAATCAATGACCTGCACAGAACTTCCCAAGGCATTAAATGTCTGAATCAGCCAATCTTCATCTCCTGTCAACAAATACGCGTAATATGTGGCATACGTCCTCCAGGAAGTCCAGCCGTGAGGAGAATTAAACATATTGGGTTGAATATATACATCGTATTGTGATTCCCAGAATCGCAAAGTAGCATTGCGCTGACGACTGTCGGGAATCAGCAATTGTGTCAAACTTCGATGCCCTTTCAAGAGTTTCAGAGCCGCTTGAGCATAGCGTTGCTTTTCCGCTTCTTTTTGTTGTAAAAGCGCAAACTTTGCCAGTTGTAAGGCCGAGCATGAAATCATCCCATCTTCATAGGTAAGCTGGCCTTCCGTATCGATATTATCCCCACTAGCCACCAACTCATCCATGGCCGCTTTTACCGATGTATAGTGCCTTTGATAGGCTTTTTTCCATTTCCGGTCTTTTTTACCAAGTTCTTTTTCTACTTCAAATAGCTCCATAATGCTTTTGGCGGGATAAATCACACTGGTGTAATGCGTGTTCCCCGCGCGGTAAGAGCCGTCTTCCGCCTGTGCATGGTTCAACACCCAATCAGCTAACCCGGATGCCTTTCGAAGACTTTCAAAATCTCCCGTGGCTTGGTAACGGTCCACCAATACACCGATCATCGTAGTCGTATTCTGAATTCTGTGGGCAATTTTGATAGGCTCCAATTTCTGCTCATCGTACAATTGCGGAAAGATATTTTGAAAGCGCACTTCGGTCTTTGTCAAGAACGCTTGATCGGGATCGTATTTTTGAGCCAAATACAAGGTATATAATCCATACCAGGTTTCGCAATGGGTAGTCGCCCTGGCCGGATATTTAATAGCAGCTTTACGGGCCTGGTTCAAATACCAATGCCAAGGATTCCTAACAGAAATCATCGCTTCGGATTGCTTACCGTTTTCGGAAATTGCCGTCAACCGGTACACCCCCGGTTCATCCTTCCCTTCAAATGTCCAGCTATCGTTTGCAGACAAAGCGGCTTCTGTTGACTTACCCGAAGGGCTTACAACTCTTAACTTACAAGCGGCACCGGAAATAACCTTTACTTTCGCCTGCTCGCCTTGGGCAATGGTGGTCCTGTCTATTTGTAAAAAGGGGGCTGAAGTCAACGTTGCCAAGGTTTCAGGAACTTGTTCCAATTCCCGAACCGGCTTTAAATAAATGACCCAGCTTTTTTCTTCACCCGGCTTCAATTGATACAAGTTTTGCGGATGCCTGTCGGGCAATGGCAACGCATTGATTAAGTTTAGGTTTAAAGAAGTAATCCTGTGTCCATGCCATTGATACCCCGGCTCTCCCCATGACATAGTGAATTCATTGCTCCAGGCAGCGATGGGATCGGGAGAAGCAATGTTTAATACCCGGCCATCAGGTGCCATGGCATAGCCCCAAAAATGCGTTTTTTCGCAACGTAATGTATTAGGAAAAAACTTATGGTTCCAATCCGGATATTTTTCCATATACGTATTCAAGCCCATTCTCAAGCCCAAAGTTTGCGGTTGGACGGGTGTATATCCGGTATTTTTTACGGTAGCGACCACTGCCGGGGTATGATGAAGGTCTTGAAACTCAATGGAGAATAACAAACCTCCTTCACTTCCTTGAAATTTTAATCCTGAAGTGTGACGTACTTGTACAAAACTTGTATCCTCCTTTTCCAAACTGGCAAACCAGGAAGGCCCTGCAAACTCACCAGATTGGAATGGAATTGTCTTTTTACCGGTTTCACCTTTTGTATCAAAGGATACAATCTGGCCTTTTGCATTTATAGTAAGCTGATACTCTTCGCCTTTTAACCAATAGGTTTTACCTTGCGCTCTTAAATCACTCGTGATCAAACACAAAAACAGGAATAAAAATAGGTATCTCATCATTACAATTGTCTTTTTTTTAAAAAAGGGATACTTGCCTTTTAGGGGCAAATATCCCATAGGGGAAACTGTTATATTTCAATTCATTAAAGTGGCTATATCTCTTTTCACTAATAGCCTTCGTTCTGAATCACTTTTCCTTGTCCTTCATTGATGATGCCTTGAGGTACAGGAAACAATACTTTATAGCTTTCCGGCAACGCTCCGGGAACTCCCTGGGCTTTTTCAAGAAATTTTCCGTGACGAATCAGGTCTTGTCTGCGATAGCCTTCATTAAATAATTCATGTCCCCGTTCCAACAACACCAAATCATTGAACGCTTCCAAAGATGCATAATCAGCTAATGCTACCGGATCCAATTGGGCTCGCACTCTCACCTGGTTTACCAGGTCAATACATTCCTGATCAGGCGCTCCTGCTACATGGGCTTTTGCTTCGGCTAACGACAACAAAACATCTGCATACCTGAATACAATCCAATCAATCGCACTGTTTGCACCAACTTGTGCAGGGTCTTCACCATATTTCATCGGGATGGCCCCTTTTACAAAATGCGCACCCGGATTATCCCGGTCAAAATGGCCTCCGTCTGTTCCCTCATATTCGCTGATGATTACCTCCAGGCGAGCATCCTCGTCTTCGAAGGTATCATAAAAGCTCCAAGGCATCCGGTACCCCGACCATTTTTGAATATTGGTATTGTTGGTAGGGAAATTATAAGGCAATACATGTGCATGCCACATTTGCCCCCAGTTTTCATTACAAGGCACTGCATAGATGATTTCCTTATTTCGAACATTTTCCAGGGTAAATACGGATGCATAGTCGTCCATTAACTCATATCCCATAGCAGTCAGTTGTTCGGCTACTCCCACTGCTTCGCTCCATTTTTTCTCATGCATATACAATTTTAACATCACCATTAACACAGTACCTTTGGTAAAGCGTCCCCAATCTTGTTCTTCATAAGATAATGGAAGTTCACTCACTGCATCTTTCAAATCTGTTTCGATATAACTCACCATCCACTCTTTAGTGGGCCGCTCTATGATGACTTCCTCTTGTGGGTTTTGCAATACTTCCAGCGGGGCTACGGTAAAAGGTCCGTACAAATCATATATCATAAAAGCCAACCATCCTCTAGCGGCTTTCAACTCAGCCACATAGCGTTTTTTCAATTCTTCATTCATCTCTACCGGCTCCATACGATTGAGGGTAAGCGTAATGGCACTGATATGATTATAGCGATTGTAAAAACTGGTAACGGAATTAGTAGTAGGTAACCAACGGAATTCATCAATGGTTGACCAGGAGCCTCCATCTCCCCATTGGCAATCCATCACATCGGTGGCCATTTCCGTAAATACCGGATATCCTCCCTGAGTAGTGGAAAAAATGGCTCCCCAGCCAGTGGCACTAAACGGTGAGTACATAGCAGTGACAGCGGCCGTTACATCCTCTTCAGCCTTATAAAAGGTTGAGGGAGAAATTTCATTATAGACTTCCGGTTCCAAGCCGTTGTGGCAGCTAAAAGCAAAAAAACTAATGACAAGATATATGATTATTTTTTGAATTTTTTTCATCTCATTTTCTGGTTTAGAAGGTTAAGTTTACTCCAAAGGTTAAAGTCCGCTGGTTGGGGTAACCCGCCATGCTATCGGTTTCCGGGTCCAAACCGGAATAAGGCGAGTTAAGCCATACATTTTGGGCATCTACATAAATCCGGGCATTGGATACCGCGCCTTTAAATAAGGTATTGGGTAAAGTGTAACCTAATGTGATATTTCGAAGGCGGATAAACCAGGCTTTTTCATAAAAGTAATCTCCGGCACTGTAACTGGAATTTGCCTGAAAACTGGAAGGTATATCCGTTTGAGTATTGTCATGAGTCCAACGGTCTTTTACCAAATCCATCATGTTTGATCCGTCCTTTAGGCGAAATGACTCCGTAGCATAAAAACTTCGGGTATCATTAATTTTGTAGCGGTCAAACATTCCGTAGAAACTCAAACCCAGGTCAAAATTTTTGAATGTAAAGTGATTATCGAATCCTACGTAAAAGCCTGGATCTTCTGAACTTAAAAGTACGACATCCGCTTGATCAAGACGCCCATCAGGCTGACCCGAATACAAAAAGCGACCGTTTTCATCCACCACCGGGTTTCCTTCTTCATCTCTCAAAAAGCCATTCAGGTCTTTTAGTTTGATTGTTCCCGGAATAGCTCCCGGCATATGCGGCACGTCTTCTCCCTCTTTCACCAAGCCATCAGAGACGTATTTATAAATCGGACGGATCGGGTCATTTTTACCTTCGTAAATAGAAGGTTTCCAATGGGCATCTCTATCTTTCCATTTGTCCTTGTAAGCCGCAAAATTCACCGTAGTCGACCATTTGAAGGTACCGTTATCAATGTTACGGGAATTCAATGTCACTTCCACCCCCTTACTTTGCGTTGATCCGGCATTGGACGGAATCCAATTTACTTCGTGGTAGGATAACAAAGGTTTTTTGACTAGCAAATCAGAAATAACTTTATTAAACACATCAATCGAACCCGTGATCCGGTCGTCATAGAAACCAAAATCCAGCCCCAGGTTAACTTCCGAAGTGGTTTCCCATTTCAAATCCGGGTTTTCCAAGCGACTTGTATACACTCCTGTAGACTCTGTATTTCCGAACGGAAAGTTAGCTCCGGTAGCAAAGGCAGAGTTGGCATTGTATACAAAATTGGAATTACCAGTCTGCCCATAACTTAAGCGCAATTTCAAATTCGAAAGCCAATTTTTGGTAGAAGCCATAAACGGTTCATTGATCACTCGCCAACCAAGGGCAACGGAAGGAAATAAGCCCCATTTGTTATTTTTGGAAAAAATTGAAGCTCCGTCAGTCCGTAAAGTAGCCGTTAATAAATACCGGTCTTTAAACGTATAGTTTACTCTTCCGAAATACGAGGCAATCATATCTTTACCACCTTCAGAACCCACTCCCGGCTTTTCGGCTTGCCCGCCACCCAGATCATGCCATAGAAAAGCATCCAATAAGAATTTTCGGTTGTTGGCAGAAAAACCACTAAAATTAAACTCTTGATACGAATACCCCGCCATTACGGTAAGATCGTGGTTTTCGTTCAACGTTTTGGAATAGGTGGCTACCAGGTCAAACAAATAGTCTGTTTTACTTTTTTGGGAAATAGACGCTCTTCCTCCTTCCCGCTCACCATACAAGGTCGACTTAGGCAAATAGGTATTGCGTATTGCCAGGTTGCGATCCATTCCCAGGTTCATTTTCACCCTCAAACCTTCAAAAGGTTTTACCTCCACATAAGAATTCACAAACCACTTTTCCATTTCGCTCACGTCTGTAATATCCAACAATGAAACGGGGTTAGGCAAATACGATTGGTTGGGGTCCAAGAGGTAATGGCCCTCTTCGTCCTTGATGGCAATGGTCGGGTTAAACTGTAAAGCCGAACGAATAATGGAGGAATTCTCAAACTGCCCGGTACCTAAGGGTACATTATCATTGGTAATTTTACTTCCTGTAGCCGAGACCCCGACCGTTAAGTACTTTCCAATGTTTTGATCGAGGTTAATCCTTCCGGTAAAGCGTTTGAAATTATTATTCTCTACGATACCCTTTTGGTCGAAATAGTTTCCGGAAATCAGATATTTCGTATTTTTATTTCCTCCTGAAACCGTCAAGTTATGCTGTTGAATACTTCCCGGGCGTAAGATTTCCCCGATCCAATCGGTTCCTTTACCGGCTTCTGTTATTTCTTGCTCGGAAAACCGGGGCACAAAAGCAGGCGCTGTCCCCGGATCAGTGCTCCCATAAGGAGCAATGGTATTTTGCTTAAGCCAATCTTCTTTCAGATAACGGTTAGTTTCTTCCATATACTCTCCGGCAGAGAGCATGTCCCAACGTTCGCTGAATTTCTGCACGGAATAAGATCCGTTGTACTGAACGGACACTTTCCCTTCTTTCCCTCTTTTGGTGGTAATCAATATCACACCGTTTGCCGCTCTGGCTCCGTAAATTGCCGTTGAACTGGCGTCTTTCAAGACTTCAATCGACTCAATATCTTGGGGGTTGATCATGCTCAAAAAGCTTTTTGTCCCTCCACTGTATCGGTTGCCACTGCCAGGCTCTTCAAAATTGGATACGGGAAACCCATCTACAACGACAAGCGGAGCATTGCTGGCATTGACAGAGCCCGCACCCCGGATCAAAATATCCAATCCTCCACCAGGTTGGGCACTGTTTTGTACGATTTGCAGCCCAGCCGCCTTACCGGAAAGCATATGTCCTACCGAAGTATTGGCAGCCATGGGAAGCTCTTCGGCCTTTACCGAAGCCACCGATCCGGTCAGATCACTTTTTTTCATCGTACCATATCCCACCACTACCACTTCATCCAGTTGTGAAACATTTGGTTCCAAAACTACATTCATGGACGTTTCCTTTGTTACTTCCACTTCTTGGGTAATGTACCCGATGTAGCTGAATGAGAGAATACTCCCCACCGGAGCATTGATTTTGTAGTTCCCTTCAAAGTCAGTTGTTGTTCCCTTAGTCGTTCCTTTCACCAAAATAGTCACACCTGGTAACGTTAACTTTTCATCTGATGAAGTAACTTTCCCGGAAACAACAACCTCTTGCAGAGGGGAAATTTCCTCAGTGATGACGATACCGTGAGTAGAAGGATTGACCACAATGGTAGAGTTGATCCGCTTGAATTGTAATTTCCCTTGTTGAGCCAACAGAGTGAGCAACTCTTGCAAGGACGTATTTTTGGCTTTGGTGGAGATCCGTACTTTCCGGTCCAGGCTTTGGGTTTTGTATAAAAAATTAAACCCGGTGCGTGCTTCAATTTGGGTAAAAGCATCTTCTAAAGAAGCATCGTGCAAGCTGACGGAAAGCTTAACTTCTTTGATACTTTTTTGTCCTTCGGTTTTATTTTTTTGGGCATTCCCAGGGTTGGCCAGTAGTATTCCTGCGCATAAGCAATGCAAGATGAGGCCATAAAAGGTCTGTCTAGACATAGCAATGACTTGTCTGAGTAAATTCACTTTCATATATTTAAACTGTTTTGGTGGTTATTAAATCACGAAACAAATGTTGAATTAGCCCTTGCAGCCGTTCCCCAACGATAGTCAAGGGCTAATCCTTTTATTCACAAGTACTTATCCTGTATTCATTGTATACATGACTTTTAGTTAATAAATAATCACTTTTTCATTTTGAATCTTATAGTGTAAATGCGTTACCTCTGCAATGGCTTGCATCACGATTTCCAAGCGTTCATTGGAAAACTTTCCCGTATAAAGCGCTGTAAAATCGTCTTTGCCTTGAATTTCCACTTCAATTCCATACCACCTCTCCAACTGATCTTTAATATCGCTAAGCGAAGCTTCTTTAAAATACATGACGTCATCTTTCCAACTAAATACCGATTCGTAATCAAAACCTGTATGTTTCGTTATTTCCGCTTGCACTTTGTTATAATTAGCAATTTCATGAGGTTTTAAGAGTACGGAATCTCGTTGATTCCCCCTTGAATTTACCAAAACACTTCCCTCAAGCACAGCAACCTGAATCTCTTCTTCTTCTTCGTAGGCATTGATATTAAAAGAGGTACCTACCACAGTCGTCACTACATCCCCGGTAAGAATCCTGAAAGGCCGTTGGGAATCTTTGGCGACCTGGAAAAAAGCCTCTCCCTGTAATTTTACGACTCGTTCTTCCGGCGAAAATTTATTGGGAAACCATAAACGGCTATCACCATTGAGCTTGACCTTCGTTCCGTCATAAAGGATAAATGTAGCTTTACGACCTCTGGGGTTGTACTTTTCGATCATCGTTACCGGTGACGTCCCCTCTGAAAATGCCTGATCATTTTTATATTTCCGGTAAACCAGAAAGGTAACAATAAATAGTAAAGCAATACTGGCGGCTACACTCAACCAATGAATACGGTTTGCTTTCCGGTGAATAGGATATACGGGAACTGTACCGGGCCCTTTTCTAAAAGCGACTGATTGAATGGTCTGTACGGCTGAATCAATCTCCTCATCACTTAGTTGTTCTTTCTTCACCACTTGTAAGGAAAGTAACAACCCTTTTGCCTCTTTCAGCAAGTGTTGCTTTTCCGGGTATTGAATAAGCCATTCTTCCCAAAATTCTCTGGCAATCGCATCCTCTTCCAGTATCCAAGCTTGAAAACTTTCATCTAACACTAATTGCTCAACGGATGTATATTGGTCTGGTGACATGAATCGTTTGGTATTTGCTTGATTGGCATTTACCAAAGAGATACGGAAGCCCGCTTAGCGTACTGTATTTTTTTGATTTTTTTTCAAAAAAAATTCACAACACAACATATTTCACTAATTTATGATAGCGCCTTATTTATGTGGTACACGAATATATCAATCTCCTCTCAGTACGCCAAATCTACTTTTTTAAGTTCCTACAGTACTCAGCTCGAAGTGTTTCGATTACATTCATTTTTTCCGTATTGATGAAAATGTTTTAAATTTCAGGTATTGAAGTGGTTTACACGTATAGTTTTTGACCGAACATGGAATCAACATCGGCTCATCAAGGCACTTTTTGAAGAGAATAGCCAAAGCTACTGTTGAGAAAAGTAACACGGAAGAGGCGTTTTTGAAACATTTTTCAGCAAAAAGAAAAAGTTGAACTTCACTTCATTCATTGATTATTATCCCACAAAATCCCTGAAAAGGAAGCTATAATTTTAAAATTAGAACATGACAAGCATTAGTATTTACCAGAGAGAAAGTACACAAGCATTAAACTTTCGAGAAAAAATTGTGGAAGGCTTAAAAGTATGGATGGTCATTAAACCTCTTCAGTTTCTATTTAGACGATCTATGGAGAATCACACTATAGAATTGCAAAACTCTCAAAAAGGGACTGTTGGGTATGACATTTACCAATTGTTAAAAAAGCATGACTTGAAGGTGATTCCAAAATTTGAAAATCATGATTTAAAACATTTGATTCTTGGATATGGTATGTCTTCAATAGATGAAATCAGAATGCAAATGTATCTACTCGGAAATGGAAACTACAGCATATTCTGTCTTCTTTTTGCTGCATCGGGAATATTGTTTCCAAAAGCATGGAGTTCATTTTACCAAGACTATAGAAAAGGAAAAAGTGCACCTTCAATATTGGACTTATCCATTCATGATTGTAAGGTAAAAAAAACTAAAGAATTAAAAAATACCTACAATAAAGTCTATCTTAAGTAGCGTGTTCGGCGGTAACTAAGAGCAATTGTAAAAGACAATTAATTGTATTTTTCATATACGTTAGTCAGACAATGAAGTGGTTTAAACTTATAGTTTTTGACCGAAAATGGAATCAACATCGGCTCATCAAGGCACTTTTTGAAAAGAATAGCCAAAGCTATTGTTGAGAAAAGTAACACAGAAGAGACGTTTTTGAAACATTTTTTAGGAAAAAGAAAAAGTTTAATTCACTTCAATCTATAAAGCCTATGACAGAGCCAAGTTTAGAAGAAATGATGAGATATATGAATGAGGGCAAAATTCAAATGTTATATCTATCACTCATAATCTACAGTTTACTCTTCGGAATAACATGCCTTATTATTTTAAGAAAATACTTTGTTCCTGATAGTTATACAATATTTCCAAAAGCGATACTTGCCTTATGTATTGTTGGCTATTTGTTTTTTGTTAGCTATAGATTATACACCTATAAATATGGGAAGAATCAATCTCCATGGGGTGGAGGGATATATCTTGCATATTATGAATGTATAAAATGTAAAAGTTTGCATGGTGGAATATATGGAAAGGGACCGACAAAAAGTGTGATTTTTGATAAAAAGAGTATTCATAAATGGAAAGCTTTAGAAAAAAGAAGTTTGATGCTGAATATGATATAAGAAGTAACTTACAGTAATTGCTTACACTCACCTACTTCTGAAAACCCGCAAGGACTTTCATGTTTGGTATGTACTTACAAAAGTGTGTTAACCCACACTACTACTCATAGCCAAGGCGGTTATGTATAATTGTAACCACTAAAAAGGAATGCAAGAACAAAATCAAAAACAACTCTTGAATTGAAAGGAAAACCAATTGGCGGATGGTTATGGGTAATTATGATAAACATAATTGCTAGTAGACTTCAGATTCTCATAAGTATCATAACCACTATAGAAGAATTGCTTGCTGACGATTGGAACCTGTATTTTCAAACAACAGACGAGCGGCTTCCAATACGCATGAATATTTACGTCTATTTTATTCTCTCAATGGTAATCGGACTTATAATTACTATTTGGAGTCTTGTGAGCTTCTTTCAACGAAAAAGGAAGTTCACATCAATTTTTATGGGATTACTTGGATATTTTCTATTAACTGGAGTATTGAACCGGGCAAACTAGGAAATCCATCCTATTTTACTACATTTACTCCCGGATGTAGTGCCCTTCAACAAATCACCAGGTCCGTTTAATAAGATTATTGGCATTCATTAAAAAACATGAAAACAGAAGAAAAAAAACTGGATAACCCTGTCTGGAATTCTTTGAACGAAACACATAACAATTTTTCGATAGAATATGAAGGTGTAAAATTTTATAGACCGGAATATTGCCCTTTTGGAGGTTTTACAGCCTTAGAAAACGCCTCCGAAAGTATAAGTAAATATGCTAGTCTAATTAATAGCTTTTATGTAGTTGGAGAAAAACCAGAATACAAAAACGAACTCACATTAAATAAGAATTTAGTTTGTCAGCAAATGATTTTGGAAAAGCCTATCATACTTGACATAAATGAACAAATTGTCGAATTAAAAGCTGATATTCAAAAAAAAGATTTGTTCAATCTGGTCAATGTAGTTCAACCGGGTTATTTTAATCATAAAACATCCGATTTAGGGAAATACTTCGGGATATATAAAAACAATGAACTTGTTGCAGTAACAGGTGAAAGGATGAAAATGAATAAATATACGGAAGTGAGTGCTGTGGTCACGCATCCTCATCATACCGGAAAAGGTTATGCCAAACAGTTAATACAGCATACTACACAACATATATTCAATGAAAACAAGCTCCCTTATTTACACGTTGCCGAGACAAATGTTGGAGCAATTAAACTATATGAAAACTTAGGATTTGTAAACAGACGCAAAATAAGCTTTTGGAATTTTGTAATAAATTAAAAAACGGAATCCCAACAATGGCACGCAACTACTCATACACGAGACCGGTATACACCTGACGATATAGATAACCGAATGGGTGAGAATGAAATGACTGATTGAAAAAAATTCTAATTAGACCGTTGATGGTAATTTCAAAACCACCAACAATAAAGTATAACCGCCATTCCGAGTGGATTCGAACGCAGCCAAAACCACTCGGAACGGCTAAGATCTGTACTTAACTGAAAAACATAAACTTTAATCCCATAACTGACGGCTATACGAGATCGTCGTATGCAAACAAGTAAAAATTAATGAAAAGGTATTTAACAGTCCTATTTGTTTTCGCTTTTTTGAACGTATTTGGTCAGTCCAAATATGAAATCAAAGGGTTTTCTGAAAAGTATAAGGGGATTCTAACGATTGAAAAAGGTTATGAAAATGAAGTTTTCAAAAAAGGGAATATTGCAATTATTGAATCTAAAACAAATGCAAAAATAGTAGAAATTGACGCTGAGGAATTATTTTTTGATTTGGACTCAATTGGAAACGTTAAAACGAATGTTTTAGAACTACCGTACGGTGAGCAAAGTATATTAATATATCAGGATTTCAATTTTGATGGTATAAAAGATTTGGCTGTGATGGACGGACAATATAGTTGTTATCACGGACCTTCTTTTCAGGTGTACCTTGAAATTGACAATAAACTAATACTTAGCCCGGAGTTTACCCGGTTAGCCCAAGAATACTGTGGAATGTTTCAAACTGATTACGAAACCGAAACCATCCATACTATGACAAAAAGCGGATGTTGTTGGCATCAATTTTCAACATTTAAAGTAGTGAACAACATACCAGCTCCTGTTTTAGTCGTTGAGGAAAATGCTATGGATTTCCCTTTTCATTCAACAATCATAATAGAATGGAATGGCAAGGAAAGGAGTGAAAAAATGGAAAAAACGATAGACCTGGAACAAGACGGTATTACTGAAGTATTTTCCTTCAAACTCACTAAAAATCAGAAAGAGGTTGTCGTATTTAATATAAATGACGAAATACTTAATTATGCGTTGCTTCGACCGGATGGAACGGTTGAGTTTTCGTATCCAATTGAAATGGAATACAAGCATCCCGACTTTAAAATCAATAAAGAAGAAGGTAAATTAATGTTTGAAAATCAAAATGCTACTTACGAAATCTATGAAATCAACAAGCAAAATAAGGTTGAGAAAGTGGGGATACTTGTTAAAGTAAATGGAAAGAGGTACGACTTGAAAGGAGATGTAAATTCTTTGAAAGGAAGTTTAAAAGATATACAAAATGTAAAATTAGACAATGTGATACATGAATAAGCCAGCACACAACAGTATGAATGTGATAACATCAAACGAATAGAATATTAAAAGCCAATGGTTTTAGTTTTAAAAAGAATTTGAATGAAATATAAATTGCCATATTTTGAGAAAATAGACTTAACTCAATTAGACGAATATTATAAAGTTGAAATTGAACAACACGGTCAAAAAATTGGAATAGATTTAAATTTTGAAGGAAAGAAAATTGAATCTGAAATATTTGACTTCATAAAATCAATCCTTGAAAATATTGAGCTTGAAGATTCAAAAAACCGGACTTATATCGCTTCTGATTTCAAAGATGAGCATGGAGATACTGTAAAAGAGTATTTAGAATTCCATATAGAAGAACTAGCCGAGGAACTTTCTGAAATCATGAGTTTTGAAGATGAATCCAAGAGTCATGAAGAACAATTAATGGAAAAGTTGAAACTTGATAGAATTGGATTTTATCCGGATGGAAAATATGGAACGGAGTCATTTGTGGTGTTTGATTATGTAGTGGATAGAAAGTTAAGTGACCAAATAATTGTTGTGAACATTGACATGGAAGGCAAACTCTTATATTTAGCTTGGGAAAGTTAACTAATAACTTTAGGTTATTGTGTGTTCTCCCCTACTCTGAAAGTTCCGTACTCATTCACGCAACTACTCATAGCCTAGACCGTTGGAAGTAATTAAAAAACAAGATAAAACAAATGGAACTCCCAAAATTCAAATACAGTCCAAATGCTTACGAATTAGCATTGTTCGACAAGGTTGATGGAATTTGCTCCGTATGTGAGCAAAAAAGAAATCTAAAATATAATAGTTCTTTTTATAGCATTGATAAGCCCGAATATATTTGTCCTTGGTGCATTTCCAACGGAAAAGCCTCTGAAAAGTATGACGGAGAGTTTAATAGCTATTGCGGAATTGAAGGAGTTTCTCCTGACCCCAATGATCCAAGACCCAACATTCCGGAAAAACTACTTCTTGAAATCGTCTGTAAAACACCAAGTTATTCTTCTTGGCAACAACAACAATGGTTATCCCATTGTAATGAACCTTGTGCATTTATTGGTTATGCTGATGCTGAAACCATAAAACCAATGCTTGACGAACTCAAAGATGATATCGAACATACTATTGGAATAAACCCGGATTACATAAAAAATCACCTTTCGAAAGATGGACATTTAGTGGGTTATTTGTTCAAATGTGTAAAATGTAACAAACATAGATTACACGCAGATTGCGATTAAAAACCACTACGTTTCATATACAAGACCGTTGTATTTCAGTAAAAAAGCGAGAGCATGTATTTAAATAATCTTGAAGGAGAAAAAAAGGAAAAAGCAATTCTATCATTAGGTGAAGATGTAAAGAATGCTGACTTGCTCCTGTCAATAGCTCAATCTGAAAAAGGAAGGTATCAACAAGCAGCATTAAGGGCTTTAGTAAGATTTGATTATCCACCGGCAATCCCTATTTGGAAAAAGCACTTGAAAAGCAAAAGCATGGGTGAAAAAATCTTTTTAGGAGAAACTTCAGACGCTGTGTCAAATCTCATTGCTGAAGAGTTTATAGCTTTCATCTCCCATCTACTCTGCCAGCCTGGTGAATACGTTATGACAGAACAGGAATGGAGGAAATTCAAGACATATCTATCTATAATTTTGGGTAAAGGGAGCTCCAAAACACAAGAAATGTATATGTTGATTGCAGAGAATATGGATAAATTGAGCGAACTCATTTATCGAGTATCGGACAATGGCTTACTCATTAATACATATCTACATTTTTATAAACCGTCTCCTTCTATTGATGATGCTAAAAAAATATTTCCGGCGGTTTTATCTATGTCAATTTTATATAATTTGGATAAAAACCTCATATCGTTGGCTCAAGAGTTATATTCAAAATATAAAGGAAATTGGTTATCACCGGTATTCATAGCCAACTTACTGACCAAACCCTCCAAAGAGGTGTATGAAAAGTTTGCATCATATTTGAAAAACTCCGGAGGAACATATCTAAAGGATACATTCGGAGCATTATTTTTTGATAAAAAAACGCAAAGGCATTCCGGATTGCTATTTTGGGGGCAATATGAATACGGTGAGATCGATACGAGATTCTCGTTTGAAAGAACCTTGTTCGAAAATTTAGAGGAAAGATGGTTTTTTGATTTAACTGAAGCCGTTCAAGAAAAAGTGCCCCTACAAGCGTATCACCGTAGTGGAGTGTGGTACGAGGCTTATGACGAAATGCTGGTAGGAATACTCCCTAACATCATAAGAGATAAAAGAGTAGAGAAAAAATTGAAAGAATACTTCACCGCAAGAGAAAAACAGCATAATGGTTTCAGTACCGTTTACCTTGACGCGCTATATACTTTAAATAGTGATATAACTGAGGAAATCATCAATCGGTACATCCGTTGCAGTGATAATGGGGTTAGCAAATATTCTTTAAGAGTTACAATAAATAACCTGACAAATTGGTCAAACAAAAGAAAAGTTGATTTCTACAATACTCTTTCACCAAAATATGTGATGAGGGAAGAATTAGAAGCATTAAAGGAATAACCAAACGCACAACAAGGTGCATAAATGCATTTTGCACTAAAGGGTTGGCGGTGATAAAAAAATGAAGAATAACATCTTTTACATAGTATCCATATTTCTGACTGTTCTGACAAGTTGTAATGACTCAAAGGAACGTTCGGCTAATAAATCGTATTTACAAGGCTACATATGACAATTTTGAAGAAACTGTTGAACTAAAGGTTTCAGAAGAGGAATACGGATACGATAGAATTACTTATAAAATAAAAATAACGCCAGACAACAACATCTATGAGCAATAACGCCCTACCGGACGCTACTGCTCATAGCCCAGACCGTTGGCAGTAATCAAAAACAGAATATGAAAAATATAGGAGACTTAAGTGCAGATGGTTATGGTATTATGATTTTTTCACCATACATCTTCAATGAATATCTGAAATTAAAAAAATGCAGGGCCAAAAAATTCTTATCTTATTTTGATAAGAATAAAGAATTCTTCTATCAAACCATAAAAGACGGAAAAATCCTTCCTTTATACCAATTAGCCTCTTTTGAATATGATTTATTTGTTTCAATGGATGAAGAAAAAGAAGACATCCCTAAAGAGTATTTGAAAGTATATGAATACAAAGGCTTTTTCATAGAGGTTGGTATAGATGAAAAACTATGTTTTGCCAATTTTGACTTTATGGAATATGAAGGCGAATCGATAAAAAAAGGGATTACTAAAAAAAGTGAACTGATACCAACCGGGGCTGAAGAAATCCTGGAGAATTACAACTCTGCTCTTGAGTTAGAAATCGAGAAAGGAAAATATGCGCTGGATATTATCGGACTAAAGAGAAAAAACAAACTCGAAAGAGAAAGTAAAAATTTTGCTTACCTTTTCAGGTTTACCAAGAAGACTATAGCTAATGAAAATTTCATAAAAGCAGACAATGATACTTGCACATTTGACATTATTCAAAATGAAAAAACGACCACCAACAATGTATAGCCGCCATTATGAAGGATTGTGGGTTAAGACAATGTTGAAACCCTGCAAAAAGCAATACATAAACGGATGCCAAGATTCTGTATACGGTAATAGCGGTTTAAGTGATAAACCAACAGTACATAAAACAAAGATCATTGGTAAACCGAGATTCATCGAGGGTCGTTACTAACACTTAATCTAATATGAAATCAGCTATATTTTCAATATTTATATTCATAGGGCTTTCCATTTTAGTAGCATTCAACACCCCTGATAAAACTCAAAATAATAAGTTTAAAACCGGATGGTATTTCGTATCAAATGATAGTTTAACCGGAATAAGGGTGAATTCGGACTATTATAAGAGAGCATTTTTAATTCACCCGACACCTTTTCTGAGTTGTAAATACTTCAAAAAACTTACGGTTAAAGACACTACATTATATTCTGAAAAAATGGATTTTTTAGAAATCCGGTATAATAAACGTGGAGCAAGGATTTGGGCAAAAGTAACCTCAAGAATGTCAGAAACAGAAGAAAGAGCAGTGTTCATTTATGATGACAAAGTAATCATTGAAGTATTAGCCTCATACAAACAGAAAACGGGAATCTATAGATTACATAACGAAAAATTATCTATAGAGGAATTAAGGGAAATGAAAAAGGGAATAATCAATAACTGTAGGTAACAAAACCAAAACTGTGTTAAAACGCAGTTTAGCCCAACGGTTAGCTGTAATAAGAGCATATTTAAAATTCGTTGCGGGGTACTACTTACCGGATACTAAAATCTTGCAAGTAAATCATGAAAGTAATCACATTCACAAAGCCAGTCAAGAATGAGAGTAATGGCTTGCCAAAATCATATCTTGAATTTATCGGTGAGTATGGGTACGGGACATATTGCGGACTTATTAATATCACCCAACCAGACGAGCAAGTAATTCACCGTACCTTTTCAGAGTTTGACTTTTGGGAGTTTGATAAGAATTTTACCAAGCAAGATCTTAGGAGAGCGATTCAACTTGCTTCCACTACCGATGGCGATATGATCTGTTATGTGGAGAATAAACCGGATCATCTCTTCATTCTCCCGAGGAATTCAGAAACTATTTTGGGTTTTGAAAACCTAAAGGATGTATTTCTTTTCTATCAAGAAAATTATCAGCTTTCCGGTTTGTACTTTGAACCATCCTGGGGAAGAAAAACCGAACTTTTTTCATTGATACATGATGAAAAGCTATTAGATATAAAGGTGCTTCATAAGCAGTTTCTTAAAGATTTCGAATACGATTCCGTAATCGGAAAAGAACAGCCCAAATATGTAATTGAAAAAATTGGAGGTTGGGTAAAATTTGACTTGCTATACAAAAATTCCATAACGATAAGCTATCAGTTCATTGAACATTCGGATAACGCATACTCAACATATTTAGATTATTTAAAAAAAGAAATAAAGCAACTTAAAACATTGTAGGACTAACCGCCTACCGGCAAGCTACACGTTGTTCATACTTTACGTTGTGTGTAACCCTGACAAATAAATGACAAACTATAAAATCACCCTATTTCTGCTTTTGTCACTTGGATTTTTTTCCTGTGACTCCAAGATTAAGTCAAATACCAAAATTGTCGAAACGGAAAATACCAAAACGATGATTTCAGATCCGGTACCGGAGGTAGAAGAAAAAAACCAATATGCTGATACGATTTCTATCAACTACCTTGAAAATAAAAAACTACTTGAGATTTTAAAATTAGTACCTGAAAGTACAATGGGGAGTTGGGAATGGTCTAAAAAAGAAAGGGAGAAAACGGTGGAATTCATAGAAAAAAATAATTTCATCGTGGATACGACCGAAATGTACAATACTATCAAATATATTCAACCAAATACAATTGGAATTCAAGTTGTTGATGGATTTTGGACCTTGTCAATCTATCAATTTGATGAAAACGATTTTTTTGTTGTTACAAATGATATGGTTGGTGATGGAAATGATATACAAACATTCAATTTTATAAATAATAAACTAACACCCACCAAAATGATAAATTGGTTTGGTGAGTTTTACACGAACTTGCTTTTAAACAATTCTACGGATTGTATACAACTATTAGAAGAAAACCTACTGACCTTTGAATACGATTTTAGCGATGAAAATATGGTTGAAATATCCTCGTGGTTATTGAACAAAAATGAGGCTGATCATTGCCTGAAAGGAAATTCAATAAATTACAAGTTAAATAAATCGAAAAGGACATTTGAGGTAACTAAAATCCATTGGAAAGAAAATACAACTGAATAAAAGGCTACACACCACAACATTACAGTAGAATTTTCTAGCGAAAATCCCAATTAAACTTACTACATTAGTCTACGGTGGAAAAACCGGTTAGATTTTTCCGCAACGAAACCACACACAAAAACCGTTGTACTTCATTTATGAAAAATCCTTTCTGGAATACCAAATCAATTTTTACAGTCTTACTTATTCCATTTTCTATTTTCCTTTTAGTAACATCGATCTTGTGGATGTTACTTAGCGAAAATAACGAATATTGGCTGGGCTTAATCTTGATGCCATTTGGAGCAATTGTACTTTGGTTTGCGATGAATTATATGATTCAAACCGACAAGGCATTTAAAAGAAGATTAGTTTTAGAGTTAGATATTAATTGCCCGGCAATAGAATATTTTACTTATTCAAAAAAGGAATGGAATTTATTTGCAAATAAAAATTATACCCGAAAATTAAATCAATATCGAACCGCTTTAATCGTTTTGACTCCCATTATAACATTGTTGTTAATACTTCTGTACAATGAAAATGTAAAAGTCTTTATTACAATAGGCTTTATAGTTTTATTATTAATTACACTTATTTCTTGGCGGGTTGTTAATTCATTAAAAGAATTGAAAGCAAATACTTTAGGACAAGAGAAGCCCGAAGCAAAAATCACTACTTCAGGAATTCTTCTAAATAAAAACCATATCCTATCCTCCTATCATAATCAAGACGGTTGGTTATCTGAATGTACATATGAAACATTTTTAGAAATGAAATGCCTTAATTTTAAAATAAGAAGACCATCGGGTCGAGGTCATAATTTCCAAACCTATCACCTTTTGATACCCCCAAAACAAAGAGAATGAAATTGAGGATATTCTACATAAAATAAATGAAAGTAGAGTATATAAAAACTAATTCCAACACGGTGTAAAAAATGCCGGTAGGAGAGATAAAAGAATTAACGGAAAAGAAAGTAAAACCAGCAAAAAAGCATTTAACTTAAAGCGAACGTTTTGTAAAATCCGTTACACTTCATTTACAGAAAATTATGAAAATAGAATTATATCCCGAATTTGAAGAAGTATTTGAAAATGATGATTTGAAAGGAGTGTTCTATCCTCTTTGCAAAGTGTCTGAAATCAACTCTTCAATGAATAGCCCTTTATTCTTTGTCTCAAGTAATGGAATTTGGGTGAATGAGAATATTAAAAATGAATATAATCAAGCAAGTTTTACTTGTTTTGAAATGAATAACGGAAAATACTCTTTTAAAGGAGATTTAAATGTATATTTAGGTTATGAACAAGCGCCAAAAATAATTGAGAATTTAGAAGCTGATTTTAAACAGAATGGTGAGAGATATTTGGCTCAAAAAATAAAAACCGAATCCTATATCCAAAACATTCTGGAGAACTACAACCTCGATTTCGGAGAATTAGATGCGAAATATTTTTTACAGACCTTTTACCAGTTTTCAATCAATAAACTAATCTATCAAAAGACGGGGAATTTTGGAGCCTTTAACCAAATTATATATGATTGGGATCAACCCGATGAAAGCCCGATTATTTATGAAATAAAAAATGATAACACTACGGGGTATGCAGACATAGAAATAAATAAAGAATATTTTTTTCCCAAGTCTATTGAAATTGAAAAGTATGAAAAAGTTGGATTTGTGATCGGACACGAGTTCTTTACAGATGGAAATGATACTTATCTGATTTATGACAAAGAAAACCATAGAGCGATTTGTATAAATCACTATTCATAGAAAACGAACGAACAACAATGCTATAGGGAATTTTCAACTTGAAGGAGTGCAAAGTTAAGTTGCTCATTCACGTAACTACTTATAGCCGGAACCGTTATAGGTATTGAGGTTATGTATTAAACCAAATACACAAAAACCATATGATGAAACATAATTACTTTGGTAAAATAATAGAAGATGAATGGGCAAGTTTTCACCCGGAAAAAGAAACGTTGATTCCATATTTTGATAAAAAAATCAGAGTTTATTTAGGAGCCGAATATGATGAAGATGGGGAAGAAATGACAACTCCACCGACTCCTCAGCAACTGGATGAATTTGCTCAAACCTTGGAAAGGTTCTTGACGGATATTGATAAAGTGATCATTGATATCCAACAATCGGCATTTGATTATTATCAAAGAATTTATGCCCGTTATTATGAAAAACCTTTTGAAGTGATTTTTGAGAATTCAAAAGTTCAAAAATGCAAAGATGAAGAACTTCATCCTCCTCTGAATATTGACACAAAGGAAAAACATTTTGAATATATGAAAGGCATTGTGGAAGGTATTAGGATTTGGGATAATCAAACACTAAAAATTCCTATCCGTTATGACCTTGATGAAGAACACGGTATGGAAGTTAAAATTGAAAATAATAAAGTAATTGCTGTTGGAGGAATTGCAACTACTTAGGACATATTTAAATTCGTAAATAAAAAAGCCAACCCATAACAATGGCTATAGGTAATAATGGGTGAATACTCGTTTTGCAAAGTTGTAGTGGGAACCCTCCACTACTCATAACCAAATCAGTTAGTCGAAACATTACAAAACATTATGCAGGTAAACAAACAACTAATTCAGCAACTAAATGAGTTACATGAATCGGACAATCATGATAAAATCATTCAAACAATTGAAGAATTTTCTAAATCTGAATTAAACTACGAACTGAAAAACCTATTAGGGCGAGCCTACAACAATATTTCAGAGTACCAAAAAGCGCTCGAAATTCTTTTGTCCGAAAGTGTTAACGGATTGGATGACGCATTATGGAATTTTAGGGTTGGGTATGCTTACTATTATAACAATGAACCCGGGAAAGCACTACCCTATTTTCAAAAAAGCTCTGCGTTAGGGGATACTACTGCAAAAGACTTCGAGAAATGGTGCATCGAAGAAATAAACCAAGATGCTCAACAAATCATTCAAACCAAATCAAAAATGACATTAAACAACATTGCGTGGAGTTTTTCATCCAAATTTTATACTGACTCTGAAGAATTTAATCAAAAAGTTATAAACTACCAAAAAGGCATTTACACAACTGACGAGCAATGGAAACCGAATGAAATAGTGTTTGAATTGCCCGAATTACAAATTCAGTATATGGCCTGGATTACAAAACCAACTGACCTACTTGAAAATGAAAGGTTAATTGAGGATGACGAAAATACCTTCGAAGAATACCCGGACGAAGATCAACATCAAGTGGAAATTATAGCCAAACTTAAGGCTGATAATGGAAAAAACTTCACGGCTTTAGAGTTCTTGATGAAAGCACATAACCAACAAACAAACAAAAAACTTGGCGACCATGTTTTTTTTGAAGGAACAGATGAAGAACCCGAAATGATTGACAACCTGCCAACTTGTTTTATATCCTGTGGAAGTTAAAAACAAAAAGCAGCTGCCAACAAAAGCATAACAACTGACGGAATGTTGTTATGCGACATCATTCGGAGGAGGAAGAAGATTATGGGTAGCGGAATACTTTAACAAAGGAGAAGTAAAAATGGATGTCGAAAAATTATTTGATGAAATAGATGGAAAACCTCAAGAGTTGACGGAAGACAACCTAATTAAATTCCAAAATGAATGGAATTTGCCACTTTCAGATGTTGAAATAGATGATTTAAAGAAAAATGACATTAAACCATCATATTGGACTGACAAAACTTACGGAGAGTGGAAACCAAAAAAGTTCGAAGATTGGACTTTTCCAAAAGGAAATTTTCCAAAAGAATTTATTGAATTGATAAAAGGGTATAGCGGTTGCTGTTTCATAAAAGGAGAAAGAGAATTTAGTATTTTTGCTCCAAATGAATTAAGAAAAATGAATATAGCCTACGAACTGCCCGAATATATTGACGGAGCCGTCTCTTTTGGTTTAGATGGTTCCGGTAATCATATAATCTTTGATATGCGTCCGGAAGATAAGGATACCGAATATAAAATCTACGGTGTTCATTCTAGCTATTTAGAATGGGAAGGAGCTAAACTGATCGCAAATGACTTTAGGGAGTTTATCAATGGCACCGAAAACATAGATGAACTGGTGAATGGGTAAAAAAGTCTGCAAGAAATAACGGTTTAAGTGGTAAAGCAAAATTCAGTGCAAAACTGAAAGTTAGCGAATAAAAATCCGCTACAGCTCATAACTTAGACCGTTAGCAGTACGATCAAAAAAATCAGAATTCAAATAAGATGATTGAATTAAGAAAGGAAATTGAACCTCAAATTGACAAAGCGGAAGAAATTTATCCTCGTATTTTAAAATGCCTCTTAGATTACACAAAATATGTTGATGAAAACGGTGATGAAGAAAATAAAGAGTATCAAAGAGTAGTTGCTTATTTGACTCAATTAACGGGCAAAAATATTGAGGAATCTGATTATGCGATATGGGAATACTGGGAAGCAGACGGTGAACATAGAGAATCCTTTAAAATCGCATTGCCACACCCTATGATTGTTGACAACCTCACCAAAGAAGAATTAACTGAAATTGTATTCAGAATTACCTCGATGAAATTACCTGAATACTTAAAAACTGACTTTATTGAAAAGAATGGATTTGAATGGGAAATTTGTGATTATTATCACCAACTTCTCAAAATAAATTTTAAAAAGTATAACTATCGAATATTTAATCGACAAAAAGATGCAAATGGGGAATGGTACGAACCATCAACCGAGGAAATTGTAGAAAAGATAGGGGGATAAAACACTACTGCCAACACGCTGTATAAAACATCGCTAGTAACTACGCCACAAAAGGTTTGTCCTTGTTTACAAAGACCAGCAAATTTTTAATGCAGCTATTGTTAATCCGTTTTTTTTACACGCTACTACTCATACACGAGACCATTCCAAACCAGAAAAGGCATTATAAAATCAAAAGGACTACGATGATTAAAAAAAAATCAATTATTGTATTATGTTTATTCACTTCTTGTTTTTCCAAAGCTCAAGAAACGATTACTAGAGAACCCGTTACCGAATCGATGGTTATAGAACAAGAAAAGTTATGCAAAGACAAAAACGAAATTCAAAAAATAGAAAATGAAATTGAATCTTTTTTAGATACGGTAAGTATTGAGCACTTAAAAAAACAAGTGAATGATAACTTAACTTATTATTTAAATAACAGAGGTACCATCCTTGAAGCACTTAATAACAATCAAAAAGAAATAGATAAAAGAATTAATAGTGAATTGAAATTATACTTACCCAACGAAGAAAAATATATTGACAAGGAAAATATACATTTGAAATTAGTAAACAACAACCATATACAATATAGAGATACCATACAAAAAGGTACTTACTTTAATCAACTTTTTGAATACAATAAATCTTTTATTAAACCTCAGGTAATGAATAGCGGGTTTGCTACTTATAATTTTGAAAATGAAGAAACTACCCTACCCTACTATTCTTTAAATTCTCATTCTGAACAGGATTTGAGAATTATGAATATTTATTATCATGATGGCACTGAAAAGAATGTTCCGGTTCCAATTGAACCCCATTCGTTTCCTTTGAATTCTATTCCAGTTGAGAAAATGAAACATGTTGATAGTTTACAAATGGAGTTCAAAATCAGGTACTTAACCAAAATTGATTCAATTCATTTTGAAAAGAATGAAATAGGAGTACAAAAAGGGGCTTTTAAACTTCTTAAAATGGAAGACAACTATGTAGAATATGAAACACCGAATGCTTATGACCCCTATCTTGAAGCATACTATTATACTAATGAAGGAAGAGCCTTAAAAACCAGATTCAGTATAAGTAATTTGTCTGTTGAGACACCAGAACAAGAATACAATGAAATGCTAAATTATATAAAAATCACTTCTGAATACATAAACGGTGTAAATACAAAAGAACAAGCATTTCTTACATTAAAATACTTAGATCTAAAAAACCATAACGGTTCTCTTAAAAACGCTAAAAAAGACAGAGTAACCTTAGAAGGAAATGTTAATTCTTTTACTTTATATGTAGAAAACAGAAGTGATACAATTACCTTCCTAACCACACTCAAAAATAACTCCCCGGTAAAAGGACTTTATCTGCATAAATTAGAAGATAAAACAGAGTTTATCAACAAAGATGGAAAAGTAATTACCTCAATCCCATCTTCTATTAATTTTGTATATTCACAACAAACAGGCTATCACTCTGATAAATATTTCTACACGAAAGGTATTGAGGAAAGAGACTATTATTACCTCGACCAAGACAAACAAGTTGTTTCTCAACTTCCTTATTCTCAAATAGAATATTTATGCCCATCCATATTGCTCGCTAGAGAAAAAGGAAAAGAGGGTTTTCAACTATTATCTGCAGAGGATAACCGGTTATTATCAGACAAAACATTTACCCGTTATATTGTTCAGCGCTATACCGGTGTAGGAATTCTCCTCTATAATGACGAAGGCAGTTTCTTGCTCTATGATCAAAATGACAAATTGGTTACTGAAAACTCTAAAACAGTCACCGAAATCACTCTCAAAAAAGCATCATCTTATTAGTTTTTAGAGCAGCTGTATACTTGCAAAGTAAATGCTAACGCACACGACTACTCATAATCGTGTGCGTTAACTATAATTAAAACTTAGTACCTAAAAAATGAAAATACCTGAAAAAATAAAAGAGTTTATAGAAAAACGGATTGAATTAGAAAACTTTTGCCTTCCTCACTTTTATCCTGAAATAGATTCATTTGAAGCTTTCCAAGTTGGATATAAAATTCATGGAAATACAGGTGAAAAAATTACCGGAGAAGATCAAGGTGATTTTCGGGAAAGTTGGTTTGTTATATGCTCAGGTTATTCGAATGATCCGTTTTTCATCGATATTCATGAAGAAAATGAAAATTTTCCGGTGTACTTTGCATGGCATGGAGCCGGAAGTTGGAACCCAATCAAAGTATCGAATAGTATACATGAGTTTTCTAATCAGCTGGAATGGTTAAAGGAAATCGAATCGATGGATGAAAACATCCAAAAGAGGATAAAAGACAAAATGGACTTAAGCAATAAATTTTGGGCCGAGGTTTATAGTGAATATGAGGAATGCGAAGACGAATGATCGCTACGGCTAACGAAGTGAATGTTGTTTCCACCGGTTGCCGGTAACAAGGGCAGAGTTCTTTACCAAAGGAAGTGAAAGTATTTTTTACGACCTTTGAGTGATGGCAATACTACAAAGCTCATCCCATGGTCAATTTTTTCTTAGAGCATGTTTAAATTTTACCCTTTGGGCCAAAAAAGAATTTTAACCATACTCTTATTGAAAGAGCATAGCCAAAATTATCAATAAAATAGACAGTAAAATATTTCGAAGTTTTTTCAGTGCTTCGTGCAACAGGTTTTTGACGGATTGTTTATTAAGCCCCATTACCGCGGCAATTTCTTCATGGCTAAGTCCTTGAAAAAACTTAAGGTAAATTACTTCTTTTTGGCGTTTGGAGAGTTGAATTAAGGCTTGATGGAGCTGTTCTGACTGCTCTTGGGTACTTTGTTGCCGGATGATTTCATCTTCAATAGAAAAGGTGATTGCAGTTTGTTCCGGGGCGGCTTCCTCCCCCACCAAATGCCTTCTGGAACTCAGCCTCCGGATAATACGCAAACGAACCGCTTTCATCAAATAGGGCTTTACTCTCCGCACATCCGAAACGGATTCGCGTTTTTCCCAGATATCCACAAATACTTCCTGTATACAGTCTTCTGCAACGACAATACTTCCCGCAATCCGTTTTCCATAAAAATATAAGTCGTTATAGTACAGTTTGAGCAATTGGGTAAAAGCTTTCTGACTTCCATTTTTCATCTTTCCCCAAAGTTCATGGTCACTATATTGACTGGTTGGTAAAGCGGTCATTTGTTTTGTACAGGCTGAAAAAAATTAGAATCCACGAAGTAAGTAATTTTTTCGAACAATAAAAGAATACTGTTCAAACGGTTGCTTAGACAAAATCCCTCTGGCTAGTTTCCGACCGAGGGATTTTGTTCTATTTCACTCAATACCAGCAACAATCCTTTGGAGTTTATGAGTTGACTTCTGCTTGTTGGGATGCAATTTTACCATCTTTGATTTCGATGGTACGATCGGCCATTTGGGCAAATGCTTCGTTATGGGTCACAATTACGAAAGTTTGATTAAACCTTTCTCTTAACTGAAAGAATAATTGATGCAATTCCTCGGCATTGTGCGAATCCAGATTTCCACTAGGTTCATCGGCAAACACAATTTTCGGGTCATTGACCAAAGCCCGCGCAACTGCCGTACGCTGTTGCTCTCCTCCTGACATTTCCGATGGCCGGTGTTCTGCTCTATGGGATATGTTCAACATTTCCATCAATTCTTTTACCCTGTGCTCCAGCTTTTTAGGATCCTGGTGGGCAATTAATCCCGGCATACTGATATTTTCAAAAGCCGTAAATTCCGGCAATAAATTATGAAATTGGAAAACAAAACCGATTTGTTGGTTTCTAAATTTTGCCAATTGGTCATCTGCCAAGCTAAACAAATTCGTATTCTGTATCCATACCTCTCCGTTTTCAGGGGTATCGAGTGTTCCTAATATATGCAACAAGGTACTTTTACCCGCTCCGGATGCTCCTACAATGGACACCACTTCTCCGGTTTTCACTTCCAGATCTATCCCCTTCAGTACCTGTAAATTTTTATAACTTTTTGTGATATTTTTTGCCTTTAACATGCCCATAGGAATTGAGTTCGTCTCAAAAATACAAATTTGTCCTTAGCTTACCATATTCTGTCACCAGCCCCAAACTCATTGTTCCAAAAAGCGAGGTTTCAAATGCTCTTTTACTCTTTATAATTTACCTCTATTCCGTTGAGATAACGGTGCATTCGGTTAGCGCATCTTGCCCTCAATCAGTGCACGTTACTAATTGACAAGCCAAGGGGTCAAGTGCGATCATAGCTAATATTGATCCAGGAAATTTTGCCGTTTTCTACGTTCGGCTACATAACGCATGATTCCCCGGTAATAACTATTAGCAACTTGCACTACCCTGGGAGCTATTTGCCCTTTTTGCAAATTGTTTTTATCCAAAGCTTTCAGTTCATGTTCATTGTCTTGTAGCAAGGGTTCCGCATAGCATATGGGCGTATTCAATAAACGGCACAAGCGTAAATTACGGGCATAGACCCCTTCATTGATTCTTAGACTGGTCACTTTCAGGTAAGAGGGCTCCTCTGAAGTACTCACCGGAGGAACTTTCAGGTAGGTTTTGAATTCTCCCATCACTTTTTCTGATAAATTAACGGACTCTTGGATGTGATCAGAAAGCAAGATGCGTATAAAGTCAAAGCGATCAAGAGAGGTTTTTAATTCATGCTTCATATAAGCTCCCGGCACGAAGACCATACTGAAATTACGTTTACTGGGCTTTTTCCAGCCTACATTTTTTTCATCCGCATTGTAATGGATCACTACGGTAAAGTGCGGTTTAAAATAATTGATTTTATCTGCCCTGGCGTCCAGATCCGCCCGTAAAAAATACATCCGGTAGAGCATGGAAGCCGATGTGTTCTTGAGTTGATTTTTCAATTGGGAATTGGCTACCCCGGCCTTCTTCATGGCCTCGGGTAATTTGGTTTCTTTCCAATGGTCAAAAGAAATCCCCAGAGCACTGTAGTTGCCTTTGTGGCGGGTCATCATTACTTCCGCTCCCATTTTTTCCAGGCTGTCTCTCAACACAAAAGCCGTTGCCAGGTTTAGCTCCCCTTCAAAAAAACTATATTCCTTGCCTCCCGGACCTTTCATGTTCACAAACCGTCCCTCCTCTTTCGCTACGTCCAAATCGCCCGCTATATGTCCGGGGTCAATTGCAATTCGCAAGCCGGAAAGAGGCAAATCACGACTAACCGGCACAAAATAATGATTTTGCTCTAAGATATTGATGGTCATCAACATACTTTGATCGAAGGGTGAAGTGCCTTTTGCCCGGTATAGCTCGAACTGATAAGACCTGTCGGCATATTTGATCAACTTCTTAAAATCCTCCAATTCGCTCCAGGCCAAAAAAAATTCCGGTTTATTAAGTTGTTTATCTCTAAAGGAGGCAAACATTGCAACCCCACGTTGGTCAATCCGGAAAAAGTTATGTACCTGACTATCTTTTACCAAATACTTTTTGGCTTTTTCCGAATAGTGGTTTGCTAAAGCGTTGGCATCCTTCTTCTCTTCCGGGACCAAAAGGGGAAATAACCACAGCCAAATGTAAAGTATTATCATATGAACTGTTCATTTACAATTACTGCTAGCTGAATCATCAGAATTGGTTTCTGAGCAACTCTCCTACAATTTAATTTAACAAAGATAAGAATCAATATGTTTGGATCTTACATCTGGGCCGAGGAAGATGAAGCGTAAGACGAATGCTCCGGAGGGAAGAAGAAATCAAAGTGACGGTCTAGAACATAAAATACCACAAAGACTCTAAGACACGAATAGTTAATTTATAACTCATTTTTTTGTGTGAATCTCAGTGTCTTTGTGGCTATATACCTCCTTTTCAGGTAGACTTTTGTTACCTAAAAAAGAATTAGCTACCAGGTTAATTCCACGGTGCTTACCACAGCCCGGTGATCAGAGGGGTAGTTTTCAATTTTAATGTCCGAATATTCGCTCACTTCTCCTACAATCTTAGTATCCAGCACTTTTACCTGCTCACCTTTTACCAACACAAAGTCAATCCGGTCCAATACATCTTCTCCGTTTTTCTCATCTTCCGGTGTTGAAAGCGGGGTCCAGGTATCGCCCGGGTACTTGGCTTCATCCGGGAAAATCGTACGGTACGCATCTACAAAACCCAAACCTTCAAAAGCTTTGGTAGCAGGCCACTCTACTTTGATTTGCACCACACCTGCTTCGGCGGCCTTTTCTGTCCAGTCAAGATGGGAGGGCTCGTTGAAATCTCCAGTCATGAACATGGGAGCATTCTCTCCGGCCACTTTGTTCATTTCGGTAAGTATGGTTTCTACTTCACCTTTGCGCGCTTCATTGGCCCAGCGGATCGCTTCCTCTTCGGTTTTGATATACGGATAGTCACCGTACTTAATTTCGGCCAATTGATACGGTTGGTAAGGAATATGAATAAAGTGAGCATTGAAAAAATACACATGTTTTCCGTTGGGCAATTCGATTTTCACTCCGGTTTGGTTTGGCAACTCCTCCACGATTTTATATTTACTGATGATAGAAGCGCCCCCTTTCTGCCTGAAATGATGCCAGCCCCACTTTTCCGCAATAATTTTTGAATTATCCGGGCGGTTTTGGTATTGCTCTTCTCCCGCATTGGGATTGAATCCATCCGGTTCCGATATACCGACTATTTCTGCCCCGGCTTTTTGAATTACTTCCATGGTCTTCTCCAGTGGCTGCTTACCTGCATCTCCCCCATGCCAGAGATTATAAGCCATTACTTTGAGTCTTGTTTTCTCTTTCTTGGCCGCATTTGTTTTTTGCGTGTCTTCTGAGGAAGGTTTGGAACAAGCGAGCATTCCCAAAAGCCCCAAACATAAAATTGTCAAATTCCTGATCATGCGAAAATTATATTTGAATTTACAAAATAGGGATGAGCAATGTCTTGCCCATCCCTGTTAGGTTAACTATTTAAATACTCCCAATGATGAATGGAGCTTACTTTTTCAAATCCGAACACAGTCAAAAAGTTTTATTCCGGTTTTAAAATCCACATCACAGCATTGATATGATCATTGCCATCGAATTGGCGCTGAATAGCTTCCACTGCATGAGTCGTATTCAAATTCAACTCCTCTTGAGGATACATCCAACGCTTCGGAATCCGGCTATTGTTCATCATTCCTCCGCCACTGGTATCAAACTCAGGAATGCCGGTTCTTCTTTGATTATAGAAAGGCTCCCATCCTGAATTCAAGAACATAGCCAAATACTTTTGGGTCAGGATCATTTCCAACCCTTTATTGGCATCGTACATAACTTCAGCCTGGTTTTGATACGCGGTAATCGCGGCCGCTTCAATTCCATAAAATTCCATAGAAGCCTTTATTCCTTTTTGATAATGTACCTCCGCATCAGCAGCAATCCAACCCCGGGCAGCGGCTTCTGCCAAAGTGAATTCCACTTCGGCATAACTCAATACCACACTGGGCTCATTGGTTGCCTCCTGATAATAACGGGGATGGATTTGAGAGCCTTCTTTCAAGATATTGATCCGGTTGCTGTTTTCCCCTTGGGTTTCACTTCCTTTCAAACCTGAATACGCATCAAAGTCAGTAGGCTCCAATCCGGCATCCTGTGACTTTTGATCAGGTTCGGCTATCTTAAATAAGCGAGGGTCTTGACGGTCTTTTAAATGATTGATAAAAGACTCTTCCATATAGTAAGCCGTTTGGATCCCATTGTTATTGAACAACGGATAACGGTTCCCTTCCAAATCGTGATAAGTCAAGGCAAAATTATCTGCATTGTCCGTGAAAATAGGATAGGTATCAGGGTTTTCAACCATTTCTTTGAACTGTCCTTCCACATCCACTTCCGACCAACCTTCTTTATGAGACAAACTGATCAGTATTCTTAAACGGAAAGAATTGATCATCTTTTTCCATTGAAGAATGTCTCCACCGTATACCACATCCCCTGCAATTTCTCCTTTGTTGGCATCCAATTCCTCATTCGCTTCTTTCAACTCTTTTACTACCTTCGCATAAATATCTTTTTGTCGATCGTATACCGGAGTATAATTTTCTTCAAACCCGGCCATGGCTTCTGAGTAAGGTACATCGCCAAAGGTTTGGGTTAAATTGATGATAATGAACGAACGGAAAAACTTGGCCAAGGCCAGATAATTCTCCTGTTCCAACCGCTGGGCTTCTTGTTCCATCTTATAGACTTGGCGCAACTGTTCATAAGCGCCAAAACTACTCCTTTGCCAGCCATAGTATTGGCTGGTACTTGCACCGTCAATATTGACCATCTGGCGGACAGCCAGTGCAGAAGAAAGGGAGATCTGCGGCATGGTGGATGTTTCCAAGTTGGTCAAGATAAGATCGGGATTGACTTCTGTTGCCCGGTTAGGGTCCAATTGCAATTCGTCAAAGGTTTGGCAAGCCCCAAAGACCAGCACCAAAGCAATTGCATATATATAATTAAAGATTTTCATAATATCAGATTTCCAAGGTTGTCATTAAAACTTAAGGTCGATGTTAAAACCAAAGCTGCGGGTAGAAGGTGTTTGCAAATTGTCTTTTCCCGGATCCGGATCGATGTTGGGCATATCTGACCAAAGCAATAAGTTACGCCCTACCAAGGATATCGAAGCGCGGTCAATGAACACTTTATCCAAAAGCGTTACAGGCAATTGATAGGTCAATGTCACCTCTCTCAACTTTAAGAAAGTAGCATCATAATAACCCGGCTCAGAAGCATCTCCATCATAATAATCTCTTACCCATGAAATGTAATTTACCGCAGTGGTATTTTCAGCATACTGACGGGTATCGCTGGTAATATTTCCTTCCTCATCGTAAATCACTTCTCCGTCTGTCACAACTACACCTTTTCCTACATACGAGGCTTTTCCTTCGTTGGCATCGTCCCGGTATTGGTTTACTGTAGCAGGATGGGTACCTCCCCAATACATTTTCTGATTGGTAGACGTATAGAATTTACCTCCTACCCGTCCGTCAAAGGAAACGTTCAAGCTCAAATTTTTGTAGGTAAAGCGGTTTTGCAATCCATATACCCAATCCGGATCTCCATTGCCAATCTTTCTCACATACGAATCGACCAGAGGCAAACCGTTTGCCCCGTAAATGACTTCTCCTTCGGGTGAGCGTTGCCATACACTGGTGTAAATTGCATCCGCTCTTTCTCCTTCATGCAAATTACCTACTTTGCCATTTTCATCATATGCTTCTTTCAAATAGCTACGGTGTAGGTTCCAGTTCAAATTCACATCCCAGGTAAACGCTGCTGATTTTATTGGCGTACCGTGCAACATCACCTCCACCCCTTTCCGGGTATAGGTATTCGCATTGATCAATCTCTGTGTAAAACCGGAACTCTTTGAAACCGGGATAGTCGTTAGGTTATTATAATCCCGCATCTGATAGTAGGTTACATCCAAACCGATCCGGTCGTTCAATACTCTCAAGTCCATACCTACTTCAAAAGCATCGGTCGTTTCCGGTTCCAGCCCTGCACTGATTTTAGTACCGGGGAAATATACAGAAGCGTTTTCTCCCCAAGTGCTTCCGGCATTGTACGCCTGAATATGGTTGTAAGGATTTTCCACACCGTTCAGGGTAATGTATCCCGAAGAAACCTGTGACCAAGATCCTCTCACTTTGAAAAAGTCGATAAACTCCGGCATTTCTATCAAATCGGAAACCACAGTACTCAAGGCCACTGATGGGTAGAAATAGGAATTATTTCCAACCGGCAAGGTCGAAATCCAGTCGTTACGACCGGTGAAGGTTAAAAACACAGAGTGGAAAAGCTCAAAGTCCAAGGTTCCGTAAATACTATTCACCTTTTGGTCCGTCTGTCCGTTGCTACCTGTCAGCTTTTTGATTGAGTTCGACAAATTGAAAAAATTCGTCACGTGTAATCCGTCTGTCTGAATAGACAAGTTTTTGGAATTAGAATACCGGTTGGCTACCCCAAAAGAAGCTTTGATTAAGAAATTTTGGTTAATTTGTTTTTTATACGTTGCCAAAAGGTCCGTATTCAAATCAAAATTGTAATCATTATACAATTCATAATTTCCTTTTGATACTACACTATAACGGATGTAACTTTTCGGCTCTTTATAAGACCGGTTACGGTTGTGCCAGTTTACCCCGGAGCGGAACAAGACCTCGAAATCTTCACTTGGAGAATAGGTCAATGCCATTTGGCCGTAGGTGTTGTCTTTATGATAGCCTCTCAAGAACTCATGAGCTTGGAAATACGGGTTATTGTACCAAGAATTATTGTAATGCTTTTGTTGATAGCCTTCTTTTCCTTTTACCCAATAATCTTCCAAATCTCTGACATCCACATCCGGCCCGGTCCATAGCACTAAGTTGTACAAATAGTTATGAGGCCCATACGATCTTTCCGGGAAGTTATTTGTGTACTGTTTGTTGTAAGACAGTGAAGCATCCACTTTTAATTTCTCGGCCAGCTTGTACCCACCGGAAACCGTAAAAGTCGTAGCATCCAACTTTGTGTTAGGTACCATACCTTTTTGATGCATATGGGATAAAGATACCCGGAAGTTTCCTCGATCGTTTCCTCCCGTAACACTGACGTTATTGGTAGAAATCATTCCTGTACGGAAGAAATTCTGCACATTATCCTTTCCTCTTGATAAAAACGGAGTCGGCATCCGCTCACCGGTTACCGGATCTACCGGGCTATTGAATTGAGGCGTTTCAAAATATCCGCTAGGCGTACTGGGGTCTTTTTGATCCAGTTTGGGTCCCCAAATCCAACCGGCACCTTCCGTACCGCCACCGGAACCGTCTACATAAGCATATTGTCCGTTATTTCCCGCCCCATAAGTGGTTTGCACTTCCGGAATGCGTAAGAAGCCCGTTTGAAACATGGTACTGGAGTTCACATCCACACTCAGTTTGCCTTCTTTTCCTCTCTTGGTTGTAACCATAATGGCCCCGTCCTTTCCCAAAGCACCGTACAAAGCGGAAGCCGTTGGTCCTTTCAATACATCAATGTTCGCCACATCATCGGCACTGATCTCCCAAAACTTCGCTTTGGGGTTAGGAATACCATCAATCACAATCAACGGCTCTTTACCCCGCAATGACACACCGGAATCTTCAAAAAGCCCGGTAGAATTGTATACCGTCAAACCGGCCACTTTACCTGTCAAAGACTTCATGATATCGGATTCCCGGGCTTTCACCAACTCTTTTCCTTCCACGTTTTGCACCGCATATCCCAATACTTTGGCCTCTTTTTCCACTCCCAAAGCCGTTACCACCACTTCACTCAGCTCCTGGGTTTCTTCATTCAATACGATGGAAAGTTCGGATTTACCTTTTACCGGTACCTCCATCGTTTCGAAACCAACATACGAAAATATCAATACGTCATTTTCGGAATTCAACTGAAGGGTATACTTTCCTTCCATATCCGTAATCGTCCCTTTGGAAGTGCCCTTGATCACCACACTTACTCCCGGTAAACTCATTCCGGTAGGGTCGGTCACGATACCACTTAAACTGATTCCTTGTGCAAACAATCCTTGCACTGAAAGTAAAAGTAAGACTACCAGCCCCGTCCTTAGAAAAAGGGCATAGAAAGGCAGCCCAAGTTTGTAAAACTTAAGTCTCATAATTGCCAATTATAGTTTTTAGATTAGATAGATATTTATTTGACGTTGAACTTGAATTTATACAATGAGAAAATCACTCCCCGGCTATTACAGATTGTCATCCTGACTGTACTCCAAAGCTGTTTCTCTAAAAAGCACAATTTTGTATAAGCCTCTTTTTAATTACTACCCGGTTTGACTTGACATAGCAAGCCTATCGTACACAGTGTTTGATTGTGCACAACAAGATTCTTTATCCATAAAAAATCACTTCTGTAAGTTGTATCAGTTCTTATTCCCTCTGGCTTTGTTTTTTCTTAAAAGCAATTGTACTTTCTCCTTTTGATCGATCAAGACCCTGATTGTTTTTGATGGGTTCATTGGTAGCGCATGATTGTTACTTTTCTATGTATTAAGTTGTAAAACTTCTCCTTATCATAAGGAGCAAAGTCGAACCATGCAAAAGTGATGGATTAGCCAATAAGTTGTATCACTACTGTAGTTAATTAATCGTGATTTCTATGTTACCTAAAAATTAAATGAACATTCAATTAATTTTACACAAAACTAGAATTAATTATACATTCTGTCAAAGTATAGGGGATTTTTTTCCCCTTTCTTTTTTTATGTTTGGGGTATGGGACGAAAAAGTTTAAAAGAAATCCGGCAAAAAGAAATTCTCCAGGTATTCTACCAAGTTGCTCAAGAAGAAGGACTTGAAAATACTTCCTTTGCCAAAATAGCAAGTAAAATGGATATCAATCCAAGCTTGATCATCCATTATTTCAAATCGCGTGAAGACATGATCCTGGCACTTATCGACTTCATCGTAGATCAGTACAAAAGCATTTACCAGGTAAATCACCACAAAAGTAAAAAGCCGCTGGACCAACTGTTGGGAGTCATTGACAACATCTTTTCCAGAGAATGGAATATGCTCTTTGCCGATAGTGTATTTTACAGTTGCTTTGCGTTGATCTTTCGCAATGAGATCATCCGCCAAAAGTACAAAGAGCTTCATGAATTCTTAAGAGGTTCTTTGGCCGTCTATATACAGCAATGTAATGAAGAAGGAAGCCTTAGTATAAAAGATGCCCATCATTCTGCCGATTTGATTTTTTTACTTTCGGATGGCGCTTACTATTATTTAAGTATGATTGATGATCCGAAAGAATATCAGGATAAACTTATGAACTATAAAAAAGAAGCACTAAACCTTTTAGGACTCTCCAAGTAAAATCTATTTCTTCGCCTTTCAAGGGCTTTTTTTGACTGAAGCCCTTGAAATAAAGTACTTGTATGCTATGAAGTGAATGAACCTTTTTCTTTTTCCTGAAAAATGTTTCAAAAACACCTCCTCTGTGTTACTTTTTTTCAACAATAGCGTTGGCTATTCTCTTCAAAAAGTGCCTTGACGAGCCTATTTTGATTTCATTTTCGGTCAAAAACTATAAGAGAAAACCACTTCAATGGTACAATTTATGAAAACTGTATTACTGTATATTTTAATTTCGCAATCAGATTGCCCAAATAACTGAAAAGAAATAGAACATGGCTTTATAATTACAAAGCCATTTAATTTTTTTAAAATGGTAATAAAGTAAACCAAACATGAAGAAAACAGCGTACTCAATACTCTTTTGTTTAGGATTCTGGCTAACAAATAGCCTCGTAAATCAAGCCAATGCGCAAATTTTCAAGGATTGCAACCTGCCAAACCTTCAGTATTTCGTAGATGAAATGCCCAGTTTTTCTGAGGATGGCGGCTTAAAAGCTTATTTTGAAAAAGAGCTGGGCAAAAAGGTAGAGGAATATACAGGGCATGTTATGTTGCAGATCTTGATTGCAAATGACGGGACACCTTGCTGCAAAAGCATTATTAATAAAAGTAATCAACAAAACGGGGACATGAACCTCAAAAAACTCATTAACAAGATGCCGAAGTGGAAAGCCGCTTCTAAAAAAAATCAGGCGGTGAATTCCGTTGCGTATTTGACACTGCGTTTTGAAGAAGGGCAACTGAATGTGGAATACGACCGGATGTAATAAAAGATTGAAGGGTTGGGGGAGTGAAGGATAGAAGGAATGCAGGATTTAAACATCGCACTTACGGCCCAATAGCCCGTGAATGAGTGAAATGGCGAATGAGTGAGTGAAGGCCGAGAAACAATAATAATAGGGGTTTACTCAGTTTAGGGTTCTCAGCGATGTAATAAAAGATTGAAGGGTTGGGGGAGTGAAGAATAGAAGGAATGCAGGATTTAAACATCGCACTTACGGCCCAATAGCTCGTGAATGAGTGAAATGGCGAATGAGTGAGTGAAGGCCGAGAAAAAATAATAATAGGGGTTTACTCAGTTTAGGGTTCTCAGTGATGTAATAAAGGATAGAAGGATAGAAGGAATGCAGGATTTAAACATCGCACTTACGGCCCAATAGCTCGTGAATGAGTGAAATGGCGAATGAGTGAGTGAAGGCCGAGAAAAAATAATAATAGGGGTTTACTCAGTTTAGGGTTCTCAGTGATGTAATAAAGGATAGAAGGATAGAAGGAATGCAGGATTTAAACATCGCACTTACGGCCCAATAACTCGTGAATGAGTGAAATGGCGAATGAGTGAGTGAAGGCCGAGAAAAAATAATTTTGTGGTTCGACACTCGGTGACCTGCACCTCTACCCTTTCCTCAGGTCGTAGTATGTTTTTACAACCTGCAAAATTTCCTTTCTTCCTTAACACATGGTGTTTTTCATGACGACCGAAGAGTGGACAGCTTTCTAGCCGGTCAAAGGGCAGGCTCTAACGAGAAGCCGATTATCGCACACGGATACATTTAATATTTCCTTAATCTGTTTTATTATTCTTCGAAAAAATTTATATTTAAAATTGTAAAAATTCACTGAATAGTCATTCAATTTAATCTCATACCTTTGAAACGGGACTCATCTAACACTGACAGAATGCTGGTGACTCAGCTGCGACAGGGAGATAAACCGGCTTTCAGCGCTTTGTTTTCCAAGTATTCGGAAAGAGTATATTTTACCGCTCTGAAATTTCATCTCAGTCATGCCGATGCGGAAGAAATTGTTCAAGAGGTATTTATCAAGATTTGGGAAAAGCGGGAACAAATTGATCCGGCCCGGTCTTTCAATGCCTTTATCGCCAGCATTGCCAAAAATATGATCATCAACAATGCCCGGAAAAAAGCCCATGAAATGGCTCATCAACATTATTTATTAGGGCAACAAGACATACACCGTAACTCAACGGAAGAAGAGGTGATCAGTACGGAGCTCACACAATATGCCCAGTCTTGTATTGACAAGCTCCCTCCCCAACAAAAGCAAATATTTGAGCTCAGTAGGTTGAAGGGTCTTAGCCATGAAGAAATTGCCGAACAATTAAATTTATCCAAACGGACTGTTGAAAACCATCATTTCCGGGCAATGAAATACCTTAAAACACATATGCATCCTCTACTTTCTTTGAGCAAAGTCTTATTGTTATCCCTATTTATATAATGCTTCAAAGGAATACTTCTGAAACCATATACAACCCAACTCTCCCCTCTACTGTTAAAAAGTACTTACTGAAAAGTAAAAAAATCAGTGGAAAAGCCATAATATTACTACCGCCAGGTATGCCTACCTCACACGACAGTCTTTTTTAAAGGGGTTCATCATTGTTCAAAAGGATTGATTCAACTGGTACCCGGTTGGAAACCTTGATACCATTCTGAGTAAGTGCCAATAATTTTCGTATAAAAGCTTGGCTTCTCCTATCTTGCAAGATCTCAAAACATTTTTTTAAAAAAATCATTCAACCCCACTGAGTAAAGTGTTTGGCTTAAGTGTATTAAGAGTATAAACCCGATTATTCCTATTTTAATATTACAACGGTGGACCCTAAACTCATAGAAAAATATTACCGAGGAGAATGCAGCCAAGAAGAAGCGCGAAAAGTGATGGACTGGATGAACAGTCAGGATGCTTTGCAACAGATGGAAAATGACTTTGATCGCTATTGGGAAGAAAGCCGGGAGCATAAAAACTCTTTTGGTAAAAAGCATCAACAGCTTTGGGCCAACTTTGACAAAAAATCAGCACTCAAGCCGGGAAAAGAACGAAAAATAACAAAGTATACACTAAGAAAAGGAGATAAAAATTACGGTTTGAAAATAGCAGCTTCTATCTTAATCGTATTGAGCATTTCATTTTGGTTTTACCAAAATTCACTCCAAGATTCAGCTCAAACAACAGTTGCTTCTATCCACTACACTACCATCACTGTTCCGGAAGGGCAAAAACGTACACTGAAACTAAAAGACGGATCAACAGTCATCTTAAACGCGGGGAGTACCCTTCGCTTTCCGGAGCAATTCAGCGACAGTACCCGCCAATTACATTTGACAGGGGAAGCATTTTTTGAAGTAGTCAAAGATCCCTCCAGGCCTTTTATGGTACATAGCGGATCACTAAAAACTACCGCCTTAGGGACTTCTTTTAATATCAAAGCCTATCGCGATGAAAACGAAGTAACCGTTTCATTGGCCACGGGTAAAGTAGCTGTTCAACAAGCAAAATCGTCCATTTTGCTGCATCCGGAGGAAGAGGTAGCCTACGATCCAAATACTTTACAGTGGGAGAAAAGGCCTTTTGACCCCGCATTGACTTTAGCCTGGAAAAACGGCACGCTCTATTTTAAAGATGCGGATTTTGAGGAGATTTTCCAACAGTTATCCCGTTGGTACGGAGTGCATTTTGAATTTAAAAACCGTCAAAAAGGACCTTGGCAATTCACTGGGAAATTTCATAAAGAAGACTTGGAAACGGTATTACAAGCCATAGGAACCTCAAAAAGCTTTACCTATTCGATCGCGCAAAATAATGTCCTTATCCTATTCAATTAAATGCTTAAAAGTATGAAACACTTTTCTACCTGACTCGAAGCAAAAAACCGATAATATAACCAGGTTACATTATCGGTAGAGTATTGCAGGTATCTATTCCTTTTGACAGAGGCATTGGGGGATGCGGGATGTCAAAAAGGCCGGATAACCTATGTTTTAATCAATTGTCCCATCAATTAAAACACTCAAAGATATGAAATTTAAACCTTTACCACTAATTATAATGCTATCGAAATATTCGATATATGGCTTGATTGCCCAGGTCATTTGCATCCAACTGTTGCTGGCCTCCCCAGGCAAGGCACAAAAGGTCAAAAGTATCCGGGAAGTGACGGTAAACGTTGCACTTTCCAATGCTTCGTTACTCGAAACCTTTGCGCATATCGAAGCACAAACGGACTTTTACTTTGCCTATGATAAAAGAGACCTCAACCGGAAAATCCGGATCAGCAAAAAAACCAATCAAATCACCTTGGCAGACTTACTCACGCAAATAGCCAAAGAAGGTCGCTTGAAATTCAAACAAATCAACAACAGCATCATTGTTAACAGAATGCCCAAGGTCAAACATCCTGTGCATAGCAAGGAAGTTGTCGTAGCCAAATTGATTAGTGGCAAAGTTACCGATGAACAAAACCAACCCTTGCCCGGAGTCAGTATTTTGATCAAAGGCACTAACCAGGGAACCATCACCGATATCAACGGAGAGTACAAACTGGAAGTGGAAACAGGGGAAACGCTCATCTTTAGCTTCGTAGGTTTCCTCCCCAAAGAAGTAACGGTAGGAGAAGCCGTCAACATTAATATTCAGTTACAAGAAGATATTCAGACTTTGGAAGAATTAGTGGTTGTAGGATATGGAGAACAAAAGAAAATCAATCTCACTGGCGCTGTGGATAATATCAACTCCAAACAATTGGAAAACAGAGCAGTCGCTAACCTTTCACAAAGTTTGCAAGGGATGATTCCTAATTTAAATGTGGAATTTCCTAGTGGAGAGCCTGGAGGTACTGCAAGCTTCAATATCCGTGGTTTTACTTCTATCAATGGAGGCAATCCCTTAATTCTCATTGATGGTATTCCTTCCAATGAAGCTGATGTCACTCGATTAAACCCCAATGATGTAGAAAATGTTTCAGTCTTAAAAGATGCTTCTTCAGCGGCTATTTATGGTGCTAGGGGAGCTTATGGAGTAGTGTTAATTACTACGAAAACTCCAGACAAAAACCAAATCACCTATTCCAGTAATTTTATCTGGTCCAAACCTACCATTACACCAGACCCTATTACTGATCCTTATATCTTTTCCCGCTTATTGGAAATTTCTACAAACAATACTCCCTGGGATTATGTAAACTACTCGGACGAATTCTATCAATGGGCTAAAGAGCGATCTGAAAACCCCAGTGTAGAGGATGTACGGATTGATCCCAATGACCCGAATAAGTGGATGTATATGGGAAATACGAACTGGAACGATTATTTTTTCAATAAAGCTGCTTATTCGGAAAATCATAACATTGCCTTTAGTGGCCGCAAAGAAAAAGTCAGCTACTATTTATCCGCTAATTACAGCAAAGAAGATGGATTGGCTAAGTTGACTACAGATGACTGGAAACGCTATGCTTTTCGGGGCAAAATCAACTATTCACCCTATGAATGGTTAAACCTGGAAAACAACACCTCTCTGACACAAGCCGAAAGAGACCGCCCTACTTATAACATTACCAATGTATATGACCTGAAACCCACCGATGTAATTAAAAACCCCGATGGTTCTTGGGCCAATACCGATGCAGGAAAAGCGGCTGCTCAGATGATAGAAGGAGGCCGTACCTTCAATAGAAACTACGGCCTTCAAACCAGTGCCAAATTGGAGTTGGTTTTATTTGACGGAGCTTTGAAACTAAATGGAGACGCTACATTCAGAAGGGACTTTAATAAAGACCATTGGGATGGCCAAAAATACCGTATTGGCTATGGACCTGAGGACATACGGGAAGAAGGAGGAGAAGGTTATGCCTATGAAGCAGCCAGCCTGATCAGCTATAACGGATATAACTTATACGGAACGTTGAAACAAACGTTCAACCAACACGAATTCAGCCTTTTAGCTGGGTACAACCAAGAAAGCAGCGTTTATGAATGGTTTAGCGCACAAAGAGACAAGTTGATATCTTCTACCTTTCCGTATCTGAAACTGGCGACCGGTGAGGAAAAAGTTGATGAACGTTTTACTGACTGGGGAGTAAGAGGTGTATTTACTCGATTTAATTATATTTTTGCAGAACGGTATATCTTCGAATTCAATGGTCGCTACGATGGTTCCTCTCGCTTTCCGAAAGAACGCAGGTACGGTTTCTTTCCTTCTTTTTCCGCAGCTTGGATTGTAAGCAAGGAGCCTTTTATGAGGGGGTTGAGTAATAGCATCAATACTCTAAAGGTCAGAACCTCCTATGGCTCATTAGGCAATCAATCGGTAAGTAACTATGGACATATACTTAAAATGGGAGTTCATAACTCCGGCTACCTACTTGATGGAGAAAAGCCGGTAGTAGTCTCAGGAGCACCTGCCTTAGATATAGACCCGCAAACGTATACTTGGGAGAGAGTTGTTACGAAAAATATTGGTATCGATTTAGGTTTATTTAATAATAAAATCTTCACTACCTTTGATTACTATGAGCGTGATACCAAAGACATGCTTGCCCCTGGCGAAGAACTGCCCAATGTACTGGGAGCTAACGTACCTCTAGCAAATGTTGCTGACCTGAGAGGCAAAGGCTGGGAAGTCTCACTTACTTACAAAGATGAGTTTAATGTAGCTGGCAAACCTTTAGCTTTTGATCTCAGAGCAACTCTATCGGATAATAAAGCTAATATTACACGCTACAAAAACGAAGACCAACTATTCAGTCGATGGAGGGAAGGTCAACAAATAGGAGAAATCTGGGGATTGGAAAGCGATGGTTTTTTTCAGTCGGAAGATGAAATCGCAGAGCTGGATCAGTCGGCCATTGTTCCATGGGGAGCTTTGGACATCGTACCGGGTTGGCCAAAATTTAAAGACCTGGATGGCAACGGAAAAATTGAAAAACCCCAATCAGCCAAAGACCCTAAAGACTTCAAAATTATAGGAAACTCTACCCCCCGTTATAATTACGGAGTCACTGTGAATATGAATTGGAATGGCTTTGACGCCCGGATTTTCTTTCAGGGTATCGGTAAGCGGGATTACTACCCGCGCCATTACTTGTTCTGGGGTCCTTACCAACAACCCTATGCCAATACCTACCCCCACTTGTTAGATTTTTACCGAGGAGAAGCCGACAGCGAAGCCGAAAGGGCCAAACATTCACAAGCATATTTAGACCTTGGTCTGGCCGAAGCCAATACTGATGCGGAATATCCTGTATTACAAGCTTGGTTGGCCGATGCCAATTACGGGTCCGGCCTGGACATTCCACAAACCAAGTATTTGCTCAGTGCGGCATACCTCCGTTTGAAGAACATCACCCTTGGCTATACCTTGCCTAACTCTTTTACAGAAAAATTAAAACTTTCCAACGTACGGTTTTATGTGACTGGTGAAAACCTTTGGGAAGCTTCCGAAATCAAGGATTTTGTTGACCCTGAAGCAATTCAATTCAGAGGGTATGCTTATCCTTTTCAAAGAAAGTATTCTGCCGGATTGAATGTCACGTTCTAAATCTTTTTTATTTCAACCTGAAAAATCATGAAAAGAGTCTATATATTCTTAAGCATCTTCACGCTCTTCTTGGCAGCCTGTGATGACAGCTTTCTTGACCGCTATCCCCGGACCGAATTTGCCCCGGAAAGTTTTTTTAATTCGGAAGAAGATCTGGCCATGTATGTATATGGCTTGCATTCTGTCTCTTCGGTATACCAATATCAGGGAGATCAAGGTACAGACAATATGGCTACTACCGCGGTAGTAGAGATTAAAAACATTATGACAGGAAACCCCACTTCCGAAAACATTTCCGGGGGTTGGAACTGGGCGTATTTGCGAGATATCAATTTCTTCTTAGAGAATTATCACAAAGCCAGTTTAGATGCACCCACGCAAAATCATTATGAAGGGGTGGCCAAATATTACAGGGCTCAGTTTTACTACAATAAAATAAAGCGCTTTTCGGATGTACCTTGGTATTCACAAACGCTGGGCACTACCGATGAAGACCTCTATAAACCCCGCGATCCCCGTACTCTTGTGGTTGACAGTATATTTGCCGATTTGGATTTTGCAGTTCACCATACCCGGGATAAAGCAAACGTACCGGAGGGAGCAATTCATAAATGGGCAGCGCTTATGTTACAAGCCCGCATCGCATTGCACGAGGGAACCTACAGAAAATACCACGCTGAACTTGGCTTACAGAATACCGCTAATACGTATCTGGAAATAGCCCGCAATGCAGCCCTGGAAATTATCTCTTCCGGAGAGTTTGCCATTTCTATGGAAGGAGGTACTGAAGAGGCCTACCGGAATTTGTTCAATAGCACCAGCCTTTCGGGAAATACCGAAGCCATCTTAGTCCACTACTATGACTATGAAAAAGAGAAAAGCAGCAATATAAACTTTACTGTCTTTGGCGATTATGAACAATCTCCTTCACGAGACCTGGTCATGAATTATCTGATGCAAGATGGCAATCGTTTTACAGAGCAACCGGCCCATGAGAGCCTCACTTTTGTAGAAGAATTTCAGAACCGGGATCCTCGTCTGAAACAAACCTTGGTCTACCCGGGTTGGGTACAAGCACCTAACGACAACGCTTATGTACAAAGACTCAATAAAAACTTTACCGGTTATCATCAATTAAAAGGGTATATCAATTCAACGGAAAACTCAATATTACAGAGTATGGATGTACCGGTATACCGTTTTGCCGAAGCCTTGCTCATTTATGCGGAAGCCAAAGCCGAACTGGGAGAACTGACACAAGCGGATTTGGATATGAGTGTGAATCAATTACGAGACCGGGCTGGTATGCCACATTTGCTCATGGCGGAAGCCAATGCCAATCCTGACCCTTTCTTGACGAGTAAATACCCCAACGTATCCGGTTCCAACCAGGGAGTTTTGCTTGAAATCCGCAGGGAAAGGCGTATTGAATTTGCGTTGGAAGGTTTCCGCTTTGACGATTTAATGCGCTGGAATGCCGGAAAATTACTGGAAAACAAACCGGAAGGAATGTATTTCCCCGGACTTGGAAAGTACGACATGACCGGAGACGGTATCGAAGACATCATTCTCATTGGCAAAGACCAGGATATTCCCGATTTGGAAGACAAAGAGAAAAATTCTTTGGGCGAAGTATTGGTCTATTACAAAGCGGGATTGCTCGGAGAAGAGGTCACGGTGTATCTGCAAAACGGGGAATCCGGTGGGAATATCATTACCCAAAACACTGAAAGAATTTTTACCGAACCAAGAGATTATTACCGGCCTATTCCTGCACACGAAGTATTGTTAAACCCTCAATTGGAACAGCTATTCGGTTGGCAATAATTAGCTAAAATGCGTTTCATTTTTTTGTCAATAAATTTTGTAAAACAAACTACGCTTCATCTATTACACCTATTGAATAATTCAATTAACCTAACATGTAAGCCCTTAGTAATTCATTTTACTAAGGGCTTTTCATTTGATTCAGACAGTAACTTATAGAGGGCTATCGGAAAAGTCAAAAGAACATAAAGCATCATAAAGGCTATAAAACACAAGGAATTGATTTATAAAAAATTACACCTTTGCTGGTCTTTGTAGCTATATACCGTTTTTTAGACAGCCTCCACAAAGGTACCTTTATCAAGTATAGATTGGGTTTTGACTAAAGAGAGATACACCTCTGTTTTAGTTCATTCACTACCTATCCAAAGTTGTGTCAGAAACAAAATTCCCCATAGGTTTACACAAAGTAAACTTTTCACTATTACTGCGAATTGGGAGCAAACCGGAGTCTGTGCATTCATACTGATCGTCCAGGTTTTTCTCCGAATATTCCGGGAAGAAGGTCAGCAAACAACCTTGTTTACTCCATCTTCCTCTTACATAGCCTTTTGCCTGCACGCACCCGTTATAACTAAATCTAAATGTGTTGTCTTTCATAAGCACTAAAGACTTTCCATAAAACCCAAAACCTCCACAATAAGTACTGAGGACTTGTTTGTTTTGTTTTTCATATGCGAAGAATAACAAGATCCCCGAAAGAATAGAGACCAAGGAGATTATAGCAAACAGGTTTAATCGCTGATCCGGATTTCTTGACCTTTTACTATTGCAAATAGTATCGACTCATTTATTCTATTTGGATTTACTATTTCTTTCTCTTTTCAGCTTCCATAAGAGCATTATAAGCATTTACGATTCCACCACTTTTAGAGAGCGCTGAAAACTTGGTTTTCTTTCTCTTTTTTCGCGTTTCGGAAGGGACTAACACCTTTTTAGGTTTCGTAAAGGTCAATGCACTGGAAAGGAGAATGTCGATTACTTCTTCCGGTTTCAGATCAGGGTATCGGGAAAGTAGCAAAGCCGCTATCCCACTCACCACCGGGGCAGCCAGACTCGTTCCATCACTCATACTATAGGTATTGGATATATCCGTTGAAATAATATTGACTCCGGGAGCAAAAATATCCACATGTTTTGCTCCGTAATTTGAAAAGAAGGCAGCTATTTCCGTATTCAAATACATTGACGAAGCACCAACTTCCAACCAATTACTGGCCTCAATACCGTTCAAGTCGCGGTCATTCGGGTAATTTTCTTCCACATCAATGTTTTTTCCGGAATTGCCAGAGGCGTGAATCAGCAGAACTCCCTTCTCTTTAGCGTATTTCACAGCGTTGTCTATAAATTCCTTTTGAGGAGAAAAGTCTTTACCGAAACTCATATTAATGATATCCGCACCATTATCCACCGCATAGTAGATACTCAAAGCCACATCCTTATCCCTTTCATCCCCTGCCGGTGTGGACCTTATGGCCATAATTTTCACCTGGGATGCAATGCCATCGATGCCAATTGCATTCCCTCGAATGGCAGCGATTACTCCGGCCACAGAGGTGCCATGTTCCGGTTCGGGACCGATTACATCCGGATTGCCATAAAACTTATCGTCTAAATCTTCCGGATTGTCCCCTACCAAATTTCTGGCTTCAAAATCGGTATTCAGAAAATACTTTGTAAACTCCTCGTTGGATTTAATCATTTTCTGTAAACCTTCTTCTGTCAGCCCGGCAGCATAGCGTCCTTGCAAAAACTTTTTCGCTTCAAACACTTGAACCGTATTGGTTGTAATCAAGGCTAAATCGCCTGCCGAATGAACGGAAATGCCCGTTTCGGATTTTATAATGGACTTGGCTCTTTCGTAGGCTATTTGGAATCTGTTTATCTTCTGTTTTTCTTCTTGCTTTTTAGCCAATTCCGAATGGTGTATTTTTTTAGCTCTTATATAGGAAGGATCATGTTTATTATTCTTTTTAATGATCCTGGTATATTCAAAATTTTCATAATGTATGTTTTCACCGTTTTGATTTCCAATAAAATTCCAACCATGTATATCGTCAATATATCCGTTATGATCGTCATCAATATTGTTACCGGGAATTTCATCTTCGTTCACCCAAATCCGCCCTTTCAGGTCTTCATGTTCGATGTTCACCCCTCCGTCTATTACCGCTACAATGATCGTTTTACCAAACTGGGAACTATCGTTTAAAATTTGTTCATAGGCTTTATTGACACTGGTACCGGCAAACCTGTCCCTTGCAAGGTCTTGATTATACCAGTTAAGGTATTTCAGATTTAATTCGTCAAGTGTTTTGTTTTGTCCTTTAGCAGATACTGTAAAGATGAACAGGAAAATACTCAGATTGAAAATACACTTCATAAGGGGAGTTGATTATGGATATTTAACAATAGGAAAATTTCAGGAGCAACTCTAATGAGTAATGTATACCCATTATATTTAATGACATTTTTCTCCCCAAATATAGAGAGGATAACAAATTATTCAAATAGGGAAATATAGATACCGTAGCACATCAATTTATACTAAAATATAAGTAAGATACAGCGGTTTTAAAATTCTATTTCAAAGTATTGATCTTTCGGTTGACATCCCGGATTTTAGCAGTCCAGAATCCCAGAGCTTTATCCACATCTACTTTTTGTTTTTTCCGGGTACCCGTTTGGGCTTCTTTCGGTACATCGTAAAAAAACTTCCATACGTTTTCCCAACCCTTTTGCTTTTTAAACTCCACTTCCTTCTGGGATTTACAGTTGTTCCAAAACTTCAGGTTTTCAAAATATTCCGTTCGTTTCTTTTCAAGATAAGCGAGCAACTGTTCCCGGTCTTTAGGAATATATCCCGGTCCCGAACACCCACAGGAATGAAAAGTAATTCCGGCTTCATAGAGGTTTTGCAAATGCTCCCAGGCTTTGCGTTCTTTTTTGGGAGGAGATTTAAAATCCAATCCCATATCAGCCATCATTTCACCACAATCGGGGCATTTCGCTATGGTAGGTTCCCATTTTTTGTCAAATGCGGCATCCCGGTCTATATCCACCAGCAATCTTCTTTTAAACGCTTTTCTACAGGCAAAACAGGCATAATGCGGTTTGTATACTGTCGAATATCTACACATGGCATTGATTCTCTTTACTAATTTTTACACTCCCCGACCTTCATGATGAAGGTTCGCTCAGTCATTTTTTGTTTCCACCTTTTTTAAAGTAGTTCCACCTTTCAACTTCCACTCTTGGAGTCCGTTGGCACTTCTTCCCAACACCATGGATGCCGCAGTCGAGGGGCTGGAAAAGATGCAATCTTCTACCAATTGAAACTCGCCATTTTGTTGAACAATCATCCCTTTATCGATCAAATCGTTTCGCAAGCGGAGCAAGCTTTTTGAAAATGATGATGTCGTAGATGTCGCCACCTTTGAGCCTTCAAAGACCACAAAGCCATCTGAGGTGGGTTCCCCTTGAGCATCCGCCCCACGAACGGCTTTGATATAGTAACACTCTTGTGTTTGTTCCGGGCTTTTCGCCTCTCTTTTTTCTTCAAATACTTTGTGTCCGAGCGTACTGATCAACACTTTACTATGGCTTATGAATTCCTCCATTTCTGCCCGGTCGGCTTCCGAAATGGTAGATTAAATGGGGATCACACTGTTTTCCAACTGATAACGGTGCACGGACAATGCTAATTCATACAGGCGGTTTTCAAGGTACTTAATATGTGCCTTGTTCAGGTTTTCATCTTTGCTGATAAAAACAATCGCTTCGTTCCAAAAGTCCTTTTGATTCAAATGTTGTTTGAGGCGTTTGAAAACTACCTCAGCCTCACCGATATATACTAAATCCTGACCGGTTTCATCTTTTCCGAAAAGTAGATAAACCCCAGGGCTTTTTAGTTCTTCCCGGTCTTTACATTCGTTGATTCTGATTCTCGGTATCTTATATGCCTTCCCCGACCAGTTTGACAATTCACAAGTCATCCGGCCATTGGAATCACCGTCTATCAGAAACAGCTTGATTGTTTTCCCAAATTTCATTGTTTGTTGCGATTATACTTACCAGGGTTTCTCTCCACGATTCCCAAAACTAAGCAAATCCAACTATTTCACCATATGCTCTATTCACTCACGGCATACTATATTTGTCTATCGTAATTTCCAAGAGGAACTTACCGGATAAGTTGTAATGCAGTTACAAGCCTGATTCGACTTTTATTAAAAAAACACCGGTTTATACAAGACTTTTAAAATTTATCACTATTTTCATAGCCCCCAATACATCAGGATTTAAGCCTATCACTAGCACCACAAGATCAGAAAGCTCGTTGCTATGAGCCTTTCCGGTTTGAAAATTTATTTTCCAAAAGTTAAATGAAAAGAATTATGACCACTCAGGTAACACAGAAACCCGAGACAAAGCCCCTATCACCTCCAATTGGGATGTACAAAAGCATGACAGGAGGCCGGATTGAGTCAATCGATAGTATGAGAGGACTCACCATCTTAACAATGATATTTGTGAATGAAGTAGCCGGAGTCTCCGGTATTCCTCAATGGATGAAACACGTTTCGGCCGATGCCGATGCCATGACATTTGTGGATGTGGTATTCCCTGCATTTCTCTTTATCGTGGGTATGTCCATTCCATTTTCCACCAATGCCCGCTTCAAAAAAGGCGATAGCCCCTTACAAGTTTGGAAACATATTCTGGTACGGACGGTCAGTTTATGGGCCATCGGAGTCTTTATGGTAAATGTTGGAACGGGCTATAATGAAGAGGCCATGGGTATGTCGATTCACTTATGGACATTATTGATGTACGCATGTATTTTCTTGGTTTGGAACATTTATCCCAAGTCATTTACTTTTCAAAAAAAATGGACGATCCGGGGCGTAGGATTGGCAGGAATGCTTACGCTGTTTCTTCTATACCGGGGTGGCGATGGCACGGAACCGATTCAACCACAATGGTGGGGGATTCTCGGGTTAATTGGCTGGGCTTATCTCTATGCCAACATTGGCTATTGGCTGGTAAAAGGGAACCGCTTCGGACTGTTGGCATTGCTTTTTGGTTGTATTGCATTTTATGCACTTGCAAACTCTTCCTGGGTTGAAGGTTCCTGGTTCACTTGGATGAAAGGTCAGGCAGGAAATGCGTCTCATATGGCCCTTACGTTAGGAGGAGTTGTATTGTCTTTAATCTTCTTTGAAAAAAACAAACACTCATCCCCTACTTCTCTTTGGGTTTTTGCAGCTGTATTTGCCATCTTGGTCTTTGCTTTAGGGTACGTCCTGAGACCCTACTTTGGCATTTCAAAAATCCATGCCACGCCTACCTGGGCCTTGTATTGCATTGGCATTTGCATAGTCCTCTATGCATTTTTGTACTGGTTACTCGATCTGCAAAAACAAAAGGCCTGGTCCGTATTTTTGAAACCGGCAGGAGCGAACCCATTGCTGATTTACTTCCTCCCTCCCATCCTTCTTGCAGGCACTCAGTATGTTGATTTTCACCCGTTACCCCAACTGTTTCATAGCGGCTTGCCAGGAATTCTCTGGTCATGGGTCTTTGCTTTTGTAATGTTAGGCGCAGTAGTGGGTTTAAACAAACTCAAAATCCGGTTACACTTATAGCTCGAAAGTAATAACCAGATTTTCAAAGGTGGGGCCAATATATTCAGCCCATTAAAAGCAAGCCCCACCTTTGCAACTTCACCAATCCGACCGCTTGGCCCATTCGGTGAGTTGAATAGGTTGGATTCCATAATCCCGGGCAAGTTGATCGATATCCACATCGTATCCTACCTTTTCAAACCACTCAAACATCAAAGCAAAATCTTCACTCATCTTACGAACTTCTTCAATCGGTACTTGTACGTATTCTATTTTCTTTCCTGTAACGCTGCTCAAAACTGCCGTAACCTCCATCATGGTACATTCGTCCCCGGCAATATCAATTGCCTTCCCGTTCAACTCTTGTGACTTTTCAAAAGCCAATGCCCCATACTTTCCGATATCTTCCAGGGCAATCATTTGTAAAGAAGTAGTCGCTTTGAGTGACATGGCTAATTTCCCTTCTTCTATCCCGGGTTTGTACCAAGGCGATTGAAAGTTTTCCATGAAAAATACCGGGCGTAAAATGGTAAAAGAGGGCAAACCAAGCTTCCGGATGGTTTCTTCAATGCGCCATTTATTCTCAAAATGAGGAATTCCTGTATGTTTATGAGCAGAAGCGACAGAAGTGTATACCAAATGCCGGACCCCTTCCTCCTTGCATAATTTTGCCAGGTTTTTACCCTGTACTTCTTCCTGCTCCACTCCTACTCCCCACGAGTTCTGTACGGAAAAAACACCCCATATTCCTTTCAACGCTTTTTTCAAAGAAGCCGAATCGTCCAAATCCGCTTCTACCGGCACTGCGCCTAACCGGGCCAAGGTCTTTGCCTTATCACTCTGTACATTCCTAGTCATGGCTTTCACTGAAAACCCTTTGGCTAATAACTGCCGGGCTACGGCTCCTCCTTGTTGTCCTGTTGCCCCTGTTACTAAAATCGCTTGTTCACTGTTCATGGTATTGATGATTTCTTAAGTTAAAAATTGCTAGTTTTTTTAATTAAAGTGATTTAAACTAATTATTAGGTTTTAATTGTAGTTAGTTTATTTACAGGAATTTAATCGTGTTTTTAATCTTAAAAAACGCTTTTGTTTTTCGACTTTTTATGAATTGTTTTTTCTATGAAGTAGACAGAGATTAACCCCTAAAGCAACTTTTCAGGAATGTCCAGTTTCAAAAGTTTAAATCACTTCATTATTAGGAGTACTGTCAAGCAAGATTTGACAAATGGGATTTTTTATTTTTCACTATTTATAAGTTACAAAAATCTTTCGAGGAGCCACAGATAGTCTTTGGGAAAAACCGTCATTTCCCTCAAATAAAAACCCCTTCAATGCTTGCAAGGCCATTGAAGGGGTTTCGGTTAAAAGTTAAATATATTTCTTAACCGATTGCCGTTTGAATAGCGGTAATGGCAACCGTATTTACAATGTCTTCCACCGTACAGCCACGGCTAAGATCATTCACAGGTTTGTTCAAGCCTTGCAGCACCGGTCCGATGGCAATTGCCCCGGTTTCCCGTTGTACGGCTTTGTACGTATTGTTTCCTGTATTCAAATCCGGAAAAATAAGCACCGTGGCTTGTCCTGCCACCTCCGACCCGGGCATTTTCTTTTTCCCGACCTCTTTGTCCACAGCCGCATCGTATTGAATAGGGCCTTCTATTTTTAAGTCGGGGCGTCTAGCCTTCGCTAAACGGGTTGCTTCCCGTACTTTTTCCACATCGGCACCTTTGCCGGAATCTCCGGAAGAATAGGAAAGTAAGGCTACTTTGGGTTCAATGCCGAATGCCAAACTGGTTTCGGCAGAAGAGATGGCAATTTCGGCCAATTGCTCGGCATTGGGGTTGGGGTTAATCGCACAATCTCCGTATACCAATACCCGGTCGTCCAGGCACATAAAAAACACCGAGGATACGGTATGGGAACCCGGTTTGGTTTTGACAAATTGCAAGGCCGGACGAATGGTATGTTGTGTAGTATGTGCCGCTCCGGAAACCATACCATCCGCATCCTCACAATACACCATCATGGTTGCAAAATAGGAAACATCACACATGACATCTCTGGCGATATCCATGGTCACCCCTTTGTCTTTCCGCAATTCATAAAACGTTTCCACATACCGTTCGAAGTGCGGAGACTCTTTGGGTGAAGTGATGGTGACTTTGTTGACATCCAAATTAATTCCTAAGCGGTGAGTGGTTTCTAAAATTTCGTCCCGTTCTCCTAAAACCGTCAAATCGACAATTTCCCGGTCCATCAGAATAGAGGCCGCTTTCAAAATCCGTTCGTCATTTCCTTCCGGCAAGACTATCCGCTTTTTGAGGGCCCGGGCCTTGTCAAAGAGGTTATAGGTAAACATCTTGGGAGTCATGCCCCGTTGCCGGATATTTTTCACCTGTTCGTTGACCGCATCGGTATTGACATATTCTTCAAAAAGGCGGAGACTCAAGTCAATTTTCGTTTCATTTTCCGGAGTGATAAAAGTCGTTACCTTTTCCAAATCGGTGGCTGTTTGGTACGTATTTGTATCTACAGAGATGATCGGAATAATGTCCGGCACGCCTTCCAGCAAGCGCATTACGGTAGGAGCAGGTTGTAAACCGGTGGTCAACAAAATTCCTGAAATCTGAGGATAATTGATCGAATTATGTGCTTGCAAAACACTTAGTATGATATCGCCACGGTCGCCGGGAGTAATGGTCAGGCATTTCTCATCCACATATTCCAAATAATTAGGCATTTGCATGGCCGCAATGGAGTAGCGATGGACCTGCCGATGAAGCCGCTCTTGTCCAAACAACACTTTCGCCCCAAGGTGATCGGCTATTTCCTTCACCGTAGGACTTTGCAATACCGGGTGACTAGGAATGACAGAAAAGAATTGTTGTTTATAGGAAATTTTTTCTTCCAATGCCTGGCGCAGTTCTTCTACGGCTTCCGGTTGTGCCTTATTAATAATAGTGCCCAGGACTTGGCACTCCTTTTCAAGAAACACATCCACTGCCAATTGGACCGAACTGAGGATATCACTAGTATCGCGATGGAGCCCTTTGCTGAGAATAATCACCGGACAACCCAAATTACGGGCGATTTCGGCATTGATATTAAATTCAAAAGAAGCCGCTTCCTCTTCAAAATCGCTCCCCTCCACTACGATAATATCCAGCTTTTTTTCCAGGGCTTTGTACTTTTGAATAATCCGCTCCAACATCTCATCGCTGCGTCCTTGTTGCATCAAATCACGGGCTTCGTTGCGGTAATAGGCAAAACTCTCTTCGTAGCCCTGTTCCAGTTGAAAATGTGTGCGGAGCAACTCTATATTTCTATCTTTTGCATCCCCAAACCGCTGGGTGATAATCGGGCGAAAAATACCCACTTTTTTACTTTTCCGCAGTAGCAAATCCATGATCCCCAATGAAACCAAGGACTTACCACAATGTGATTCTGTGGTGGTCAGGTAGATTGAATATGCCATATTTTGTGTTGTTGATCCATTGACAAGTAAGATAACAAACCATGGAACAGATGAAAACCTCTTCACTAGTTTTTATGATAAGGCAAAGCTAGGAAGACTCCGGTAAGAAAGGAATGAGGGAGGTCAGTTTTTGAGAAGGAAAAAGAATAAGAGTAAAAAAAGTGGTACCAAATACAAATAACAAGGGTCAGAGGAAATGAAAAACGTGTTAGCTTTTGCCATCCGTTTTCATTTCCTCTGACCCTTGCTCCGGTTATTCTATTTACAATAAAAGTCCTTGAGTTCTTTTGAATCTGAATAGTTGAGAGCGATGGCCTTGTCCAGCAAATCACAGATTTCTTGGTTAGCGGCTCCGTTGATACCTACTTTGGCCAAGGCCAAGTAGTGATATGCTTCCCCTAAGTTTTTATTGAGTTTAATACACTTTTCCAGGTCGTCTGCTGAGGCAGCAAACTTTTCCAAATACAGGTGGGCTTTCCCACGGTACAAATAGATATTGGCATCGTCAGGGGCCATGGAGCCGGCTTTGTTCAAGTCCAATACCGCCTTGTCCGGTTGCTTCAAATTCAAATAAGCCAAGCCCCGGTTCAAATAAATATCGTAATGAGACTTATCGCGGTCCAATGCCTGTGTATAATCTTGAATGGCATTTTGCGGATCGGCCATTTTCCGGTACGTGTTCCCCCGGTTGTAAAAAAACTTATACTGGGACGAATCCAATTCAATGGCTTTGTCGAAATTCATCATGGCATCGCCCAGTTCTTCCAGGTTGAAGTAAGCCACTCCACGCGCATTAAAGGCATCGGAATTAGCGGGGTCAAGTTTGACTACTTCATCCAAAAGAGAAATGGCCTCTTTAAATTTTCCTTGGTCTAATTTGGCTTTGGCCTGGTTCAGTACTTCTTCCGGCTCGGGTGCACAACCCGCCAACAACCAAACAGTTAACATTAAAATTAATCCTTTTTTCATTGTTCTGTTCTAAACTCTATCTAATACTTTTCTTATTAAGGCATCAATCGTTTTATTCGGAGATTTCGAAAACTTATTACTGATCCGGTTGGCAATAATGGCATTCAAAGAGATCACATCATGTCCCAATATTCTTCCCAAGGCATAGTACCCGGCTGTTTCCATTTCAAAGTTGGTAATCCAGGCATCGCACTCATGGAAATAGTTCAGGTCTTCAATCAAACTGGGAAAAGCAATTTCGGCCCGTAAGTTACGCATCTGAGGGGCATAAAAACCTGGCAAAGTAACTGTGTTGCCTTCTACCATATCAAAGCCCAATATATCTTTTAACTCTTCGGAACCTTGTACACAATAAGGCCGGAAGGGCAACGACAAGGTTGCCTGCAAACTATCCGAAATCCGGTTTTCGGTTTCGTTTTGGGTGAGCTTGTAAAAATACATCAGCGTATCAAACCCTATGGCGTAGTTGGAGACCAAATGGCTGTTTAAACGTATATCCTCCCGGATGGCCCCGGAAGTACCCACCCGGATAATGCGTAAACGGGTATGCTTGGACTTCCGCCTTCGGGTTTTCAAATTGATATTGGCCAGGGCATCCAATTCATTGAGCACAATCTCCACATTGTCGGTGCCCATACCGGTAGACATAGCCGTAATCCGTTTTCCTTTATAGGTTCCGGTATGCGTGACAAATTCCCTCCGGTTAATTTCAAATTCTATATTATCAAAATAATGACTAATACGATAAACCCGTCCAGGATCGCCCACGGTAATGATGGTATCGGAAATATGCTCAGGTAACAAATTGAGGTGATAGACGGAACCGTCATTGTTCAGGATTAAATCTGTTTCCTTGAATTCTATAGGAGGTTTCTTTTTCCCTGGGTTTAGTTTTCTAAACTGCATGTAGTCAGGATTGTAGTACAGGAATAAGTATAGCCAAAATTCTTCTGTACAAAAGTAATAAACAATCCTATGATTGTACTTGACTTGTCAGGTATATTTTTTGGCAATACCGCTCCTGAACCTACATTTCGAAATACGGCACAGATGTAAAAACAGCCTCCCTTTCCTGATAGGTTAATCGAAATTTTCTGATAAAAATCAATTATTAAGCCGCTTTATTTTAGAGCAATTTCCAGGGGATTCAAAAGCTTTGCTTGGTTATACCCTTGGTGCATTTTAGTTTTAAAATACTAAAACTTATGAATGGTACACACAATGCTTACTCTAGTACTTTGTCCAATACCTCTCCGGCCTGTTGGATAGACTGCATCCCACTTTGCTTATACACAATCTTTCCCTCTGGGTCAATCAGTAATGTGGTGGGAAAGCTTTGAATATTAAATTTATCACAATAATCTTTCCCGTCTTTCATCGACATCCACGAGTTCACCCAATGTGCATATCTTCTTTGGGCAAAACGCTGTACTTCATTATGCTCCAGACTTCCTTCGATTCCCAAGCTAACCAGTGTGAGCTTTTGACCGGCATATTTATAATATAGGGGTTCCAGTTCTGGTACCGAGCCTAAAGAAAAGCCTTGCCAACTGCCAAAGAAAACAAGCATTACATATCTTCCCTTTTCAGCCAAAAGATCGAACTCTTGTTGACCGGGCACAGGGACTTTCAATTGTGCCGCATACTGCCCTAAGGCCGCACTGTCCGGTTCGGTATACTGATAAGCAAACTCTACACGGTCTCCTCCTTCAAACACACCTAAAATATTATACACATAATTTTTAAACCGGACATTTTGCTGCGGATAGTGAAAATAGTGGCTATCCGTATCGGATACCTGATTTATAAATGCTTCAGGCATAAAAATTTCGGTATATCTGAAATTGCCATTACCCAAAATATCGTTAGGGATGATCACGGTATAGTGTTCATTCCCCAGCAAAAATGTACCTTTTTTGTAATCGGCCTGGGAAATATACAAGTTCAGCATATCCTCTTCACGGTCGTTCCAATACGAAATATAGGGATACAACTTTACGGCAAAGGTTTTCTCACTGACATACTCTCCATTAAAACAATCAATACTCATGGATACCACCTCCGCTTCTATTTCATTCAGTTGGTTTCTCGTTTCCGATGGCGTGAATACATAGTAAGCTTCATCACTGAAATCTTTGTTGTTGTTCGTATCAGGAATGACGACAATTTTCCCCTCCTCCGTCAGCGCCATAAAAAAGTATAAAGCTTGGGCTAACGGCCGTTTGGATAACCGTAAGGTATCAATGCCATATTCATACACCAGTCTGTTAAACTTCTTCGAAGACACTTCTTGCCGGCGAGCCATTTCGGATTCTTTTTGTGCCGTACTAATAGGATACTCCCTGATTACATACTGTTCGTATTGATGAGGAATTCCTTTAAATTCAGAAGCCTCTTTTACAGGCCTGGTTGGAAATACATTTATTTGTTCAGGGTCAATCGTACCGATTACCCTTCCTAATTTAACTGAGAGCTTGTAGGGTACTGTGTGGGTTTGGGCTTGTAATACAATAGGACATATTAAACCGACACAACCTATAAAACAAAGAAATTTAACCATTACCTTCAATCAATCTTTATCTCCTACAATCAAAAGATCACGAATGGATTACTATCAGCAAGTCCAGGTAAACCATTGCAAGCCGCCCGTTGTGTTCTACTTCTTTCCTTTCAGGACGACAAACAGTTACCAGTGAGGGCGTCCATACAAGTATTGATTCGTGATATTGCCTACTACTTACGGTTTATTTTTTCATTTTTCTCGAAATCATACATCGTCAACATACGGATTTCATAATAGGCTTGCCAATAATTTTTCAAAGAAGATATGTATTGTTGTTTGGCTTTGTCTTTTTCCTGCAGGGCAATGTTTAAATCCGTAATACTGATTTTGTCCACCATATAGCGCTTTTGAGAAACGATGTATTTACGGTTAGCGATGTCATCGGCTTTGATGGATGCAACAAGCTTTTCCCGCAAGATTTGAAAGCGCTTGACCAACACCATAATATCCTGCTCAAATTTAATTTCCTCTTGTTGTAAAGTATTGTTGACAAGCTCCAGGTTGGCTTGGGCAGTTTGTACTCTCGATTTTTGTCTCCCCCAGTCCAGAATGGGAATTTCCAACCCTACACTGAAGGTTTCCCGGTCTTCGGGGGCGCGATAAGCCTCGGACAATTGCTGTCCTTGTTGATTAAGTCCAAACCGGGCACGCAAATCTACTTTCAGACCCGCATCTCCTTTGGCTCTGGCCACTTCTCTTTGTGCCTCTATCTTTTGACGTTGGAAACTGATATATTGCTGCCGGTTCAGTTTGGCTTGGTCTAAGGCAATATTTACAGACACTTCGAATTCCGTAATGTCCGTTGGTTCGATCAACTCCAAAGGTTCATTTTCAGTAATGCCTAAGTAGGTATTTAAATTCAAGGTAGTTGTTTCCAAGTTTAATTTCGCCTCCCGTACTTGCTGTTGAGAAGTGATCAGGTTCAGCTCTAGTTGTAAAAGATCATTTTCCGCAATTTTGCCTAACTGATAGCGTCCCTGCGCAATCCGGTAAATGGTATCGTTACTAGCCAGGTTTTTATCTGCTATTTCCAAAGAAACTTGGGCCAGTAATAAGTTAAAAAACAAATCGGTAGCATTATATGCAATACGCTCCATTTCCTCTGCATAAGCCTTTACGGACTCTTCGTATCGCAAAGGGGCTATTTTCTTTTCCCAGTTCAGTGAATTGAATTGAAACAAGGGTTGTACAAACCCGATAGAAACAGGAGTGGACGCATAACGGGTTTTGTCTCCGGTACCGCCAAAGTTATCAATCCGTTCCAGCCTTGAACTCACAAATACCTGTCCCCCGGTTAAACCGATGGTTTGCCCCAGCGATAACTCCAAATCGGAAATGGCACTACTTACCGGGCGAAATTCGGTTGTTCCGTCATTTTGCGGGATGGGTTGGATTCCGCGGGTAAACTGAGGCAAGGTACCGTTTAAGCTAAGCTGAGGCTTGTAATTTGAACGGAAAGTTTTAAACTGCCAATAACTATTTTCTTTGCGGTTTTCGGCCTGCAAAGAGGCCAATGAGTTTTCTTTTGCCAAGCGAATCACTTGTTGCAATGTGTATTTTTTTTGAGAAAAAGCTGGTATACTACACAAAAGGCACAGGCAAATTAAGGCCAATTTTTGGTTCATCTGGTTAGTATTTTGTCTATTTAAAATGGATTCAATCAACTGAACAATGCTCTTTATTCATACCTCAAACAGGTAATCGGATCTTGACTGGCGGCTCTTTTGGCCGGGGTAATGCCAAAAATCAACCCGACTCCGGCTGCCACTCCAAAGGAGACAATGACTGAAGTGGGAGATACTATAGTAGGAATATCCGCTATATTACTGACCAGATAGGCCATGGAAACGCCCAATACTATGCCTATAAACCCACCCGATAAACTGATCAAAACGGCTTCAAATAAAAACTGGGAAATAATATCGGCCCGTTTGGCTCCCAAGGAAATCCTCAAACCAATTTCTTTGATACGTTCCAGAACACTGGCCAGCATGATATTCATAATGCCAATTCCACCCACAATCAACGATATACCGGCAATGGCCCCCAATACAATATTGAAAATATCCTTGGTCCGTTGCTGTTGTTTCAGTAATAGTTCCGGAATCGTAATTTCAAAGTCAACGACTTCCCAATGCCTGCGTTTCAGCAATCGCGACATAACCTCTGCGGTAGGACTCAGGTATTCTGTTTCGTCCACTTGAACCACTAACTTATCAATTTGATGGTAGTTTTTATCAGTGGATTCGGCTTGTTGCCCCTCCCCATTTATAATGATCATCCCGTTTCCCCTTGCCGCAGCCGCTTGCTGAATCATCCCTTCAGTAACCAAGGCCCGGTTTTCATAACGGGTCAGGATCGTTTGCAAGGGCGTATATACATCCATATTAAAATCGCGGATCCCCAATTTAGCCGAAATACTGGACTGGGTAATCATCCGCTCTTCCATCACCCCGATCACTTTGAGCCAATGCTTTCCGCATTTCAGGTATTTTCCTACAGGATCTTCCCCACTAAAAAAACGCGACTGGACCCCACGCCCGATAACACAAACAGGCGCTCCGGTTTCCAACTGAAACGCGTTAAACATTTGCCCCTTGGCCATCGAAAAATTATAAATATCAAAATAAGTAGGAAGCACCCCAACCAATTTGGCTGACCGTCTTTTTCCATTATGTACGATATAGGTTTCTAAAATAATTTCAGGGCTGATCTTGGTTACATTGGGTAGTACTTGGCGGATACTGTTGACATCTTTCATTGTCAGTCCTGGAGAAAGCATTGATTTACTGCCACCCGTACTCTCTTCGGATACCTCTTCTTCGGTCTGTTCGACTATCGGCTTTACCACAATATTATTCACCCCCACTAATTTGATTTGATCCAAAACCTCTTGTTGAGCACCATTTCCGACGGCCATCATGGCAATTACCGCAGCCACTCCGAAAATAATCCCCAAAGCGGTCAGAAACGTTCTGAGTTTGTTTGCCATTAAAGCTTCCAGGGCTATAAAAAAGTTGGAACTATATTTTTCCCACATGATCATTAGGTTTCTAATTCATGACAATACATTTGGGCACCCAACTGGTGTAGAGATGGGCTAACTTACGTAAATGAAGAAAGGGGCAACTACGTTGGCCCCATCATTCTTATTTTTCCATTGCCAAATTCTTTTCGGAGGGAGTGAGCAGGTTAATTTTAGAATCGGCCATGCCTTCCGGGGTGGACAAAAATACTTGATCTTCTATCTGTAACCCTGATTTGATAATGACTTCGTTATCGTTGGATTTACCCACCAACACCTCTTGTTTGGTAATACCCATTCCTCCTTTTTTATACACATAAGAAATGGAATCTCCTTCGTTATGCAGGCATTCCAGAGGAATATGCATTGCATTCTCTTCCGTTTCACAAATGATCAGGTTACTGGTTGTCATGGCCGGGCGGAGTGTGGTATCCATTTCATTTACCATGATTTCCACTTCAAACACTTTCGCATCGGAGTTAGGCTTTTGCTCTCCCACATTGGCAACCGAAACGACCTCCCCCGACAGTCTTTTTTCAGGGAAAGCGTCTATTCCTATTTTCACATGTTGCCCCTTCGTAATTTTCATGATATCCACCTCATTGATATAGGTCTTGGAAATCATTTTGGTCAAATCCGGTAAAGTGGCTACTTCCGGATTCCAAGTGTATACGGTAGATCCCTCTCGTATTTTCTTTCCTCCCCAATCGCGAGCGTAAATCACCATGCCGGCTTGTGGAGCGTTGATGGTAAAACCGTCTAAAATTTCCTGAATAAATTCCACCTTTTGTCTTACATTGCCCAGGTTAATAGCCGCTTCGGTCATTTTCGCACGCGACTGATTGGTTTTGATTTTGTAATTTTCTTTCGCCTGCCGAAAATCTCTTTTGGCTTTTTCCAGTTCAATCTCGGCTTGTTTTATGGTAGCCGGAGGTTCGTACGTGGATTGTTCCAAGCGTATTTCTTTTTCTTCTACCGCAAATTCCAGATTCAAGATCTTATCCCGAGCCTCTCGCAATTGTAAGGCCGTATCCAGTTGTGCTTGAGTAAACTGCGCTTCTTCTTTGATGAGTTGGTCTTGGGCTTCTTTTAATTTATTAAACAGTTCGGCCCGGTCCAGTTCCGCTATAAAATCCCCCTCTTTCACAACGGTTCCTTCTGCCACCATGCGCAAAATCTTCATTTCCCGCACCCCCGAATTTCGCGCTTTCTTAGGTCCGAAAATACTCACCGAACGAAGTGGGTTCAATTCACCGGTAGAGTTTACCGTAATTTCAAAATCACCCTGTTTTACCCCTACAATGATATCCTGGGTGTCCTCAGAGCCAGAAAGCCAATAAAAAGAAGCAGCAATGAGCACCAGCAATATAGCTCCGGCAATAAATAATTTTCTTTTCATATTTCAGGAAATTGACCTAAACCTTTAGTTTGTAAAAAACGAATCTATCTAAAATATCAATGTTTTGTGCTCGTAAACAATTAGAATTTTCATTTTTTTACTTAAAAGGTAAATTTACGTTACCTGCGGTGGATACAAGTTATTAATACTGTTAAAATTATGTTAATCCATGTACCCTGAAACAGTTAAAGTAGCAATATGAAAAGTAATCAACAGAAAAATAAGCCATTAACGCAAAATTTGATCAGACCAACGAATGCTCCTTCTATTGGCTAATTTTTTCAACGGAAGAAATTAGGTAAAGGAAGTATTCACATTGTTACCAACGTGCTGTAAACTTCAAATTAAAAAACCGTTGTGAAAGGTTGTTCGGTACGGCATAGAAGGTATTGTTGAAATCTTTGACCCAGGTATGGGAAATGGTATTATCCACGCCAAACAAATTCAGGATTTCCAAGCCCAACCAGATGGATTCCAAAAAATTATCCTGTCGGGAAGATTTTTGAAATGAAATCAATTTTGAAAAACCGACATCCACCCGGGTATAGCTATTGCCGGTGTTCAATGACTGCCGGTATTCCAAATTGTCTGGCGGCCCATAGGGAAATCCCGTACCGTAAATCGTCCGGATATGCATACGAATACTTGGGTCGTTGGGGATATGATCCTGGAAAAACATACTAAAGGTAACCCGCTGGTCCATTGGCCTGCGGATATAGCCTCTTTGGTCAATATCCAAGTCTTCTTTAGTGGAAAGTACGCTCAAGCTCATCCAGGATTCCAAGCCTTCAATAAACTCACCGCTCAAGCGCATATCGATTCCCGTAGCATAAGCTTCTGCATTATTTTCCGCATAATAGCGAATCCGCACATTATCCACATCATAAGGAATCACATTCCAAAGCTTTTTATAAAAGATCTCCGAAATAAATTTAAACGGACGGTCCCACATGATAAAATTATAATCCAACCCGGTAATGAAATGTAAAGAAGATTGTGCTTTGAGCTCCTTGTTTACGTTTCCTTCAAAATCTCTTAATTCATGGTAAAAGGGCGGTTGATGATACAGGCCAACCGCAGCTTTAAACACCACATCGGCATTCCATAAAGGCTGGAGTGAGTATTGAATCCTGGGACTGATCAGCAATTCTTCGTTGAAGTCCCAGTAATTGATCCGGGCACCGGCCACCAACCTTTGATTGCTGGTAATATCCCAGGCACTTTGAAGATAGCCCGATATTCTTTGCGAACTCAATGAATTGTCAGAGATGGCCCGTTGAATATCACTTACATAATCCGCCGAGTCGATGAAAGAGTATTCGTGAATATTGTCATCAATTTCCTCATAACTATAGCGAACTCCAAAATCTATTTTCCAAGAAGAAGAGAGGCTATATTCACTACGGTTTTCCAGGGCATAGATATTGGCATCCAAAAAATTACGGGCATAATTAAAATTGGTACCCAACCCGATGATGACCGCACAATCATTAAAAGTAGAAGAACCCGGGTTATTATCCACATCACATATCCGGTACCCGGCTTCCAGATTTGTAAACAATCGCTCTTGGGTACTTAGCCCGGAAACAATCAAGTTGGTAGTGAGTTTTTCAGAAAACCGATGCCGCAACTTTACTCCTCCTTGAAATGTCCGGTATTTCAACATGTCGTTCCCAATATAGGCTACGTTCAATCGCAAAGCCTGTTGGAAGGTACCAAACTTAGTGGTGCGGGAATGGGGCGTTACTTCATAGTCATTGACTGCATACGATGCCAAAACTCCTAATGTGGTGGTGTTAGCAGGGCGACCTTTATTACTGAGGTCAAAGTTCAAATAGGTTTGAATATCCGTAAACTTAGGCAAATATTCACCATCCACGTCCATGGAGCTAAGTAAATACTGACTGGCTTTGTGGCGGACACTGGCCACATAGGTCATCTTTTTGTTCAAAGCCGTACCTCCCAGGTTCAAGCTTCCTCCCAGCAAGCTCAAGGTGGCAGCCCCTTCAAATTCCTTGGGCGTTTTATAGGCAACATTCAATACGGAAGATAGTTTGTCCCCGTATTTGGATTGCCACCCTCCCGAAGAAAAATAAATATTGTCAACCATTTCCGGATTCACAAAACTCAACCCTTCCTGTTGGCCGGATTTTACTAGCAAGGGCCGGTAAATTTGAATATCATTGACATAAACCAGGTTTTCATCAAAATTTCCACCCCTTACCGAATACGTGCCGGACATTTCATTATTCCCGGCAATTCCCAAACCTCCTCCGGTAATCAAGGCCTGGTTGAAATCCATAAAAGGGGTTGGCACTTCTTTGACAGAGGCGGGATCTAATTCCACCGTTCCGGCTTCATCTCTGTTTTTTTCAAGTTTCTCTACGATCTCTACATCTTTTAAAAGCGTAGTTTTTTCAATTAACGCAATGCTTACTTCATGTAGCTCTCCCGGACTCAGTTGCAGAGAGAGAGACTTTTCATAATAATTTCCATGATGAAAAAGCAAAGTAACCACCTGGTTAGCCGGAATTTGAATGGAAAAGCGGCCATCAATATTTGACACCACTCCCTTATTCGCATTTTTGGGGATAATTGTAGCTAATTCAATCACATTTCCCTGAGAGTCAGTCACCACTCCCTTCACGGTTGCCATTTGGGCCACCAAGTAGGAACAAAGGAATGTGAATAAGCCGGTAAAAAGTAGTTTTTTGAATATCATGAAGCCTTCTATTTGACATTCAAATCTAAGGAAAATGAGTGGACAGAAGGTAATATTTACTAATAAAAAATGCCAAAACCTGAAGGTTTTGGCATGGAGAAAGTAAACATCATACAAAAAAATCCCTAGGTCCTTATTCTCGCAAACGAACCAATAGCTCTACCGAAAACTCGTCTCCTTCCATTGACATAATCTGGTTGGCAAAAGGAGAGTCCGGCACAATTTTATGTTCTTCTACATATTGAAAAATGGACTGGTATGCTATATTGACTATTTCCTGAGGGTTTCCCACCACCTTGGTATGTAAATACTGACCCGTGAGATCATACATAAAAAAGGGCGGTTGAACTTCTACCTCCGTATCGACCAGCACTCCCTGGTAGCTTCTCAGTTCCTCCGGTTTTTTTTCGGAGGGATTGTCAAAGTAAACACCCAATATTTTGAATGGCTGAAAGGAAATATTAGCATCTGTCAAATAATCCTGAACCTCCCGGATATACTCTACGGATTTTTCATAAGGTCCGTAAAACTCTTTACAAATTGACAACATGCTTTTATTCAAGGTTTTTACAGTTACTTCTGAAATGCTGGTTTTCATAATATCGGATAAAAGTTCAGAACTATAATTACACATCTGTTTAAGATATCAACGCCTTCCTTTTTTGTGTAGTGCCTGAGAGCTTTTATCCCGGTACTTAAGTTTGTGCAGAAAATAATTTTAAAAAAAAATTGAAGTACTCTTTCTGTACAAAAAGAAAAGAAGGACATCGGTTAATGTCCTTCTTTTGGTATTGAAGAAATATCCTTAAAATAAACAGGGTACAATGGGTTTATTGTATCTCAATCGATAGGTATTCCCCATTGAACCAAATCTTGAGGTTGAACTCCCGGTTTTTTACCCTCCAACAGTTTTTGAACCACTAGCCTGGCACAAGCTTTTGCAGAAGACTCATCCGGAAACCCTTGTTCTCCCTTGATCCCGGGAATATAGGGTTGATGGATCAACAATTTTCCTTCGGAAGTAATATTGTACCCCCAACCCGCCGGGGAAGAAAATACCGAAATGCCGTATTCTTTTCCTTCAATGGTTTCTTTTTCCCTATCCAAGTTAGTCGCAATTTGCAATGCACAAAAGTATATAACGGCAAGCCCAAACATGCTTACTACCGCCAAGCCCAATACCGGAAAGTTAATCCTCTTCATCATAAATTGCTGTAGGGTCAAATTTCCATAAGTCATCAAAACGGTAACTGGTACCGTTATTTCCTGTAGCCAGAAAAGCTTGATTGTCCAATACGAAACCGACTGCGGTACTGCGTGCTACCCCTTCAAAATCCGGCATACTTGTCCAGGTATCCAACAAAGGATCGTACTCCCAAGTGTCCGCCAGGTACCCTCCGTTATATCCGGTGCATACATACACTTTTCCGTCTAAAGTGAAACATACCGGGTTTTCCCTGGCCAAAGAAGCATCCCCAGTATCCTCATCATTCAATTTGTTTTTCTCCGTCCAAGTATTGTCTTCCGGGTTGTATTCCCAAAGATCATTCTCATAAAGTCCGTTGTGCCTCCCCCCTCCTACATACCCTCGTCCATCCACCACAAAAGCAAAAGGATTCACCCGTTTGGAACCACCTACACTGGCTACTTGTATCCAGTGATCATTTTCATGATCGTACTTCCAAAAATCCCGCAAATCATTTCCATCAAACCCGGCCCCTACATAGGCAATACCATTCAGGGTAAAGCTAAAAGCTCCATGCCGGGCCGAGCCTCCGAAACCCACCACGGAAGACCAGGTATTTGACCCGGGATCGTATTTCCAAAAATCCCCTCTTTCTTCCTCACCGTCATAGCCCAAACCGATATACCCTTGATTCCCTACGGAAAAACCTACCGCTTCATTCCGGGCAGTGCCAGGGAAATCGGCTTTCTGCGTCCAATATCCTTTTTGGTGATCGTACTCCCAAAAGTCCTGCAAACGGTCCGTACCGTCAAACCCGGTTCCCACATACGCTTTTCCGTTCATCACAAAACTCACCGCTCCACTTCGAACCACCCCTTCAAAATCCGACAATTCTTTCCAATTCCCATACTCCAGCGTTTCATCATCTCCTTCACCACAGGCATTTAACATCATCAATGGGAGCATCGCCCAGATTAACAACTTTTGTTTCATTTGGAATAAATTAATTATGGATAATAGTTACATAAAGTAATAGTTGTATGCTTTGGTTTTGCCCTTGATTCGGACCAACAATCACCCGGTCAAGGGTGGTAACTTCTTCCGGAAAAGGTAAACCCAAGAGCAAACCGTTCCCCAGGTTGTCAGGCAGCGACATAAGAGAATCCAAATAGTCGGTGATCGTGAATTCATAATAGGTGTTTTGATGGGCTTCCAAATCCAGCTGCAAGGAAGCCACTTGTGCCTGTTCTTCTAAAAAATTCTCGTACAATACCCCACCCCATGGAGTGTATTTATCAAATTGATATAGCACTAATTCTTCAGGCAATGAGTGCTCATTATACGTCCCGGCTTCAACGTTGATTCGCAGCTTTGCCAGGTTAATCAAGTAGTTATTTCCCAAACTTTTAAATTCACGAATCGAGGGAAACCGTATTCTGGTAACCAAACCTACACCTGGTTGTATAAAGGTATTTCCATCCGTATCTTCCGCAGAGAGGTCAACCATAGGCTCCAGGTTGGTAAGTATGGTATTACTCCGGTTCGCTTGAAATTGATTAAACTGAAGGCTGGAATTCACCACCGGAAAAACATATGTATCAGGTTCGTCCGTATCGGATATTTTATGATAGTGCATGTGTAAAGCGGCATCACCCAAGGCAAAAGCCACCACTTTACCTTCCTTGCTTTCCGACACCAAAACCAAGCCTTTAAAATACTCCAGAAAGTCACTTTGAGCACTCAGCGTATCTGCCTCGTCTTTAATTTTTTCAAAAAGCTCTTCCCCCAAGCTTTCAGGCAGTTTAATGGCAATGGAATCCCCTTCTTCCGGTTCTTTTTTGAGAGAAAAACTTGCTAACGGTTCGGGCTCATAGGCGATAGATGAAAACTGATAATACCTATCAGATTCACCGTCATCCAGATTTTCCAAAACCCTGTGAACCTGAAGAGATGAAGTGCTCTCCAAATTTCCGTACTGATACCCTGTATATTTAAGAACCAGAAAGAGCGAATCAAAAAGTGTGTTTTCCGTATCCATTTCGCCACTCAGCCCCACTTGGAAAAAGCTCTTGGTTTTCACGTCTCCTAAAACCGCGTCATGATAACTCCCCGCCAGCAGCGTTTCCGAAGCGGAACTTGGCAAAGAATCATATAAAAACGTTGAGGCATTTACTGAAAAGGTGTCGATTACCCAGAGTTCCAAGGGATTATCAACAATTTCTAATCCTACTTCTTCATTCTGAGAGCAGGAAAACCCAAACCATCCCAATACAAAAATTATGACGGCCGGTTGAAAGCATTTCTTATTCATAAACTTTTAAAGACTATAATGTTTTACCACAATGCTTGTTCACCATTGGCAAAGAGAGTCAATACCCATCCCAGGTGTTACCTAAAATCAGATTGATTCAACAACCGCCAACCTATCTTATCAATGCACTGAACAGCGCTGTTTCAGCAGAATACAATGAGTTGAGAAGAATAATCTTTGGCTAAGATAAATGGGGACTATGGACTACTAAAGAATTTTCAACAAACGGAATTGTTCCCTCAATCAACTCATATTTGCCCTCAAAAATGACGTTGGTTGAAAAAATACTGGGTTTGGTGAACGGGGAATCGGGGTTTCAGATATCATCAAATAGGAGAAATAAACGTTCGGCCTGTGAAGTTCCTTTCTAATAACTGGGTTCTGAAAATGGGATAAACCGTATAAATCTGTATTTTTGTGCCTCATCGTCAAAAATGAAAAATTAAATCAAAAATGTTAAGAACTCATACTTGCGGAGAACTTCGGATCGACCATGTGGGGCAAGAAGCTACCATTAGTGGTTGGGTACAACGCATCAGAAATAAAGGGGGACTCATCTGGATTGACGTACGCGACCGCTACGGTATCACTCAATTGGTGGTCGAAGAAAGCAATTCTGCCAAAGAAATTGTGGAAACCAGTGAATCTTTGGGCCGTGAGTTTGTCATCCAGGCAAGCGGTCAGGTCATTGAAAGAGTGTCGAAAAACCCTAAAATCCCTACCGGAGATATTGAAATCAAAGTGGGGCAACTTGAGGTATTAAACCCGGCAAAAGTACCTCCTTTTATCATAGAAGACGAAACGGATGGAGGGGACGATTTGCGGATGAAATACCGCTATTTGGACTTGAGAAGAAATGTAGTAAGAAAAAACCTGGAAATCCGCCATCAGGTATCCAAAGCTACTCGCGACTACCTGGACGGGGAGAAATTCCTGGAAGTGGAAACTCCTGTACTGATCAAATCCACTCCTGAGGGAGCCAGAGACTTTTTGGTGCCTTCCCGGATGAATCCCGGTCAGTTTTATGCATTGCCTCAGTCGCCACAAACCTTTAAGCAACTGTTGATGGTTTCTGGTTTTGACCGTTACTATCAAATTGTCAAATGCTTCCGGGATGAAGACTTACGGGCAGACCGACAGCCGGAGTTCACTCAAATTGACTGTGAAATGTCTTTTGTATCTCAAAAGGATATTTTACATACTTTTGAAGGTTTGACAAAATACTTGTTCAAGCAAGTAAAAAATATTGAGCTGGCGGACTTCCCTCGAATGGAATATGCTGATGCCATGAAATACTATGGTTCTGACAAACCGGATATTCGCTTTGAAATGAAGTTTGTCGAGCTTAATGATGTAGCTCAAAACAAGGGCTTTAAAGTATTTGACGATGCTGAATTAGTCGTTGCCATTTGTGCATCTGGCTGTGCCAACTATACCCGTAAGCAATTGGATGGCCTGACCAACTGGGTGAAACGCCCTCAAATCGGTGCCAAAGGATTGGTGTATGTAAAATGCAACGAGGACGGTACTTTCAAGTCGTCTGTAGATAAATTTTACTCTCAAGAGGACTTAAAAGCATGGGCGGAAAAATGTGGTGCCCAAGCAGGCGATTTGCTCTTGGTTCTCTCCGGTGAAACCGATGCAACCCGCAAAGCAATGTGCGAACTACGCTTGGAAATGGGAAGCCAGTTAGGATTGAGAGACAAGGAGCTGTTCAAACCACTTTGGGTAGTGAACTTCCCCTTGTTAGAATACGACCGGGATACCAAACGTTGGTATGCCATGCACCACCCATTCACTTCGGCGGTACCGGAAGACCTTCCACATTTGGAAAGTGAGCCTGGAAAGGTGCGGGCTAACGCATATGACCTGGTAATTAACGGTGTAGAAGTAGGTGGAGGTTCCATCCGTATCCACAACCGGGAAGAACAAGAGAAAATGTTCAACGCCCTTGGGTTTACTCCGGAAGAAGCAAAAGAACAATTCGGCTTCCTATTGGATGCCTTCGAATACGGAGCACCGCCACATGGAGGTATTGCCTTTGGCTTCGACCGTTTGTGTGCCTTGTTTGGAGGAGTCGATTCGATCAGAGACTTTATTGCCTTCCCGAAAAACAATTCCGGTAGGGATGTAATGATCGACTCACCTTCTGCCATTAACAACGAACAGCTAGATGAGCTTTCAATTAAATTAAAGTAAGAAAATACACTTATCTATACACAAAGAAGCCACCTGTGAAATGGGTAGCTTCTTTGTGTATAATGAATAGTTAAATCCAAAATACACCTGCCTGACAAGGTATATCAGGCAGGTGTATAAGATTAAATCTTATCCATGATCACCTCGATCGCCTTATCCAATTGGGGTTGACGATGATCCATTCGATCCTTGAAACTTTCACCCACATAAATATCAGGCTTTACTCCTTCGACCTCCAAATCTTTACCATCCAAGGTATAACAACCCCATGAAGGCAAGCGGTAGAATGAACCGTCTACCAATGACTGGCCGCTGGTAAAGATAATCCAACGGTAGGTTTCCGTTCCTACGATACTCCCCAACCCAAGCTCTTTAAACCCGGCGGCTGTCATCTCTGCATCGGATAAGGATTGCTCATTGATCAACAAGACAATCGGCTTGGCGGAAGGGCCAAAGTTGGATTGTTGCGTCATTTTACCTTCTCTGTATTTCCATTGCAAATAAGGCTTTTGGCTGAGAAAACGCAACACATCGTCATGCACATTTCCTCCTGTATTGAAGCGAAGGTCCAGGATCAATCCGTTTTTATAGCCTCCTTCTGCCACCATATCATGCATAAACTTTTCTAATTCATCCTGCCCCATATTTTTCATATGCACATACGCCACTTGATTCCCGGACTTCTCATCCACATACGCTTGATTGGTGTCTTGCCATTCATCGTACAACAGACTTTTGATGGAGTAGTAAGTAGTGGTATGTAATTTCACTTCTTTCCGGACACCATTCCGTTCAAAGGTAAAAGTAATTTCCGGGTCTAATGAAGGATGTGACAGGTACATTTCACGGTTTCTGGCCGGATTCACAGGCACTCCATCAATCGCCACCAACCGGTCTCCCGGTTGTATATCTTTCCCGGTGACATCCGCAGGACTGTTTTTAACAATTCGCTTCACTACATACGGATCATTTTCATCAAACAGTACCCCGGTAGCAATAGACCGCGAGCCGAAATACAACTTTTCTTCTTTACCAGAAGAATAAAAGCCCATATGCGAAGTATTCAACTCTCCCAACATATCATTAAAAATCATCCTCAGGTGCTCCCGACTACTCAGGTGTGGAAGATAGGCCGCATATTGGTCGCGTAATTTTTGCCAGTCTTGCCCGTGAAATTGTTCATCATAAAAATTGGTTTCCACCCCAGCCCAAGCTTCGTAATACAACTGACCGAATTCCTGTGAAAGCCTTTTGCGGAATGTATGTTGTATCTCTATTTTATCCAGCTTGCCAGATTCCGGACTAAAAGAATGAATATTGCCACCTGTCAACAGGTAGTATTTATCACCTGCACTTACCAATTCATACCCTCTGATTTTGGATTTGCCTACTTTTTCAGATTTCGGAGATTCAAAGTCTTCCAAAGTCGTTTTCCACAGATAAGTGTTTCCTTCGTCATGATTCGTGAGGTAAAACACCATTGTTTTCCCACTTTTTTGGATAACAAAGGGGCTGTCTTGTTGACCAAAGTCCGGACCGATTTGTTCCAACCGCTCCATGAGTCCATCCAAATTGATGCTGACCGCTACTTGATTTTTGCCCTCCTCTTTCTCAGCAGCACTCTGTTTCTTAGAGTTTTTTTCCTCCGCTTTTTCCCCCTCTTTCTTTTCCTCCTCTTTAAATAACTCTTCGAACTTGTCTGACTTAAACGGGGCTTCAAACTTGTCCAAAGCCATTTTGTAAATATTACTATTCCGGGTTCCGTACGGATAGCTAGGGTTCTGTCTGTCAGAAGAGAAATACAAATACTTACCGTCCGGAGACCAGAAAGGAGTATTTTCCGAAACTTTGGTGTGCGTCAGGTTGATGACTTTTTTATCCTCTAACTTGACCACAAAAATATCATTCTCAAAATGCCGCTTTGCATTATAGACCACATATCTGTCATCCGGAGAAAATAATGGATACGTATTATAAAACCCCCACAATTCGTCTTTTACCAGAGTGGTACTTTTCATGGAAGTCAAATCCAGCAAACGGACTTCATTCCTACCACTCAAATAGACCCCTTGGGTTTTATCACTGTTAAAAGAAATCAAACGGTTATTTTGGGTTTCTTTGGTAATTTGCTTTTCCGGTTTTGAGCCATCCGCTGCGATTGTAAACCAATTGTAATACCCACCGTCCGTCTGTGAATAAAGAAGGGTTTTGTTGTCGTTGAGCCATTTGACTTCTCTCACCGCTTCTTCGGCAGAGGTTGTCAATTGTTTCACAAACTTTCCTTTGATGTCCGAAACAAACAACCTTCCTCTTGAGACAAAAGCAATTTTTTTCTTGTCAGACGACACATCAAATGTTCTGATATTTCCGGCTACTTTATAATCCTGTTCTTTTCCCAGTACTACGTTTTTGAAAATCCGGATTGTCGGAGAACTAGTTTTACCCGTTGCCACATCGTACACATAGATTTGATAATCTTTCCTAAAAACCACTTTTTCGCCGTTTGCACTTACTTTAGGCCACATAATTGAGGTAGGAAATTTAGTCAAGGCTTTTTTTGTATTGCCTGAAAAGGTATACAAGTTGTATTCTCCATTGACTTCATCCGATATAAAATAGAGGTTTCCTTGTTTGTCCAAGGTTGCGGCAAAGTCTTTCCCCCGGTAATCCGTGTACTTTTTAAACTCTTTTGAATTTGGATGATACGATTTAATATCGGGATTAAAATCACCCTTATAGCGTTTGCGATGGGCAAAAATCTTACTTTCCCAGGATTCGTTAAAAAAAATCTCTCCTGTGATTGGGCTTTCCACCACGTTCTGAACAAAATTAAAATAGTGATTGAACAGGCGTAACGGAGTACCGCCCTCTAAATTCACTTTATAACCACTGGTTTGATTGTAACGGCTAGAAGAAAAGTAAATATGTTGGCTGTCCCATGTCCAGGAGTCCACTTCATCAGCGGCCTCATGGTAGGTCAATTGCCGGATTTCCCCTCCTTCCAGAGGCATGATATACACATCTTTATTTCCGAATTGTGTTCCGGTAAAAGCCAACCATTTCCCATCCGGAGAGACATTCGGCCGGGTTTCTTCCCCTTCCATTGCCGTGAGCCGGGTAGCCTCTCCTCCATTCACCGGCACCTTCCACAAGTCCCCTTCATAACTAAATATTATGGTTTGCGCATCCGGTGTAAGGGCCGGGTCCAAAGTAAAAACCACCTGTTTGCTTTGCGCTACAACAAGCAATGGCAGTAGTAGGATACTGAGAAAAAAGGGTAGTTTATTAAGCATGATTTGTTTTTTATAGAATATAGTTCGTCTAAAAAAATTTCTTTTAAGATAAGAAACGAATGCATACAAACCCTAAATTTATTGATAGGAGGAAAAAGTAACGGTATGAATGGAAGAATGGTGGGAAAATCTATTCCTTTGACAAACACACTGGCTATTCGCTAGCCCATAAAGTCTCTACATAAACTTAATTTTTATCATAAAAAAACTGAAAAACAATTGTACACTTTATGACATTTGTCATCCTAAAAAATACTTTTTCCGGTTAATTTTAAACATCAAAAAATACTATCCTTCAAGATCAAAAAACCGTTACTCCTCTAAAGTTCAAACTATATCCTTTCCCGGAACAGAAAGAACGAAAAACAATAAAGTTTTACTTTGCATTTTCCATATATCTAATTGATTATCAATCTAATAATAATTACATTTTCAATCATCACTCGTTCATTTAAAGCTTAAATTATTATGGGAACTCTAATGAAAAGTGGTAGTGGCTTTTTCCCTGATTTCCCTTCGGTTTTTGAAGACTTCTTCAACAGAGGTTGGATGGGAAAACCCACTGAATTCACCTTTGAAAGGAACACGCTTCCTTCTGTGAATGTCAAAGAAACAGCCAATGGCTTCGACCTGGAAGTAGCTGCTCCCGGGATGAATAAAAATGACTTCAAGATTGAATTTAAAAATGACATATTGGTCATTTCAGCTGAGAAGGAACAAAAAGAAGAAGAAAAAGACAAAGAGGGCAATTATACCAGAAGAGAGTTCAGCTATAGCTCTTTCAGACGCTCCTTTACACTACCTGAAAAAATAGTTAACGGTGATCAAATCACAGCAGACTACCACGAAGGTATATTGAGTATTCATATACCAAAAGTTGAAGAGGCTAAATTAAAACCGTCAAAACAAATACGGATAGATTAATAATGGCACCATCTTAATTTAGAAGCGATTGCAACTTTACCCTTCAGTATTATTTGGGTGAGTAAAGATCGTAATCTTCTAAAGAGAGTTCAAGTACAAGCTCACTCATTGGAAAAAGCGGTAGTTAGCCGCTTTTTCTATTTTAAAACACTTCATTACAGCGTTTTTTTTCACCTTGATCAGTTTATCCTTAATTTACGAAGGTTCTGATTGCTCTAATTCATGAAGAACAGTATAACATAAGGTTGTACACATTTGTACTAAGCGGGGGATAGAATCCACTTTTGCTTTAAGAAAAGCCCTTTGTACAATGATATCAAAGAGATTTTGCACAATGTTCGCATCTACAATGTCCAAGGAAGATTTAAGCGCTTTTGCCAACCGATATACACTGTCCCAATCATGCGCCTTTGTCGCATTTTGAAGTTGGGTTACTTTGACAAGGAGATTTACTTGCAACTGCCGGACGGTTCGCTCAAGCAATATTTGATTCCCATCACTCATTGCTTGCAAAGAAGTCCAACATATTAACTTACGTTTTTCCGGAAGAATATGATAAGCTTTGAGAGGATTTGACAAGAAGTTTAATGTGCTGAAATCAGGCACAAATTCATTCATAATTCATGACTATATGTTGAAAAAATGAATAGTAGAAATAACCTTTTAAGGTTGATGAGTCCTCTTATATACGGGTTGTTTGATTGGACTTTAGGAGATGTTTGGATGGGTCTTTATCCTTTCTTTATAAAAACGTTCAGATCAACACCAAGCATATAAAAACCTAATAATGAAACTATTAAATACACTCCAAGCTAACTCTGTTTAAAGCCAAAGAGCGTATATTCTTTGAAAAAACACTTTCAATTTTCTGAATTCAAATATTAATCGTACTACTAAAGAATAAGATTCTGTTGCCTATTCCTATGAGGAAATTTTCCTCACTCAATTGACTTTTATCATTTAAGGTGGTTTTATATTCTATACATTGTTTTTGAAACCGAGTCTACTACCTCATGGTTGCTTGTTCAGGCGGGTGAGTAAGATCATTCTTTCAACTGATCCCTATCAGAAGATTTAATTAAAAATGTATCTACTTTATCCTATGGCGCTTCCCCTGCTTGGGGTTACAGAAAACAGGGGAAAAACGCTATTGTGCTAAAAGCATAAGACCCTAGAATCTCAAAAGAAGCACTGATAAAAGAGTGGTTGAGTCAAAAAAGAGCATACAATGAGGCTGATTTCACCGTATACACTCAAATTAAACATCAATTTGAACCGCATCAGGAGGAACACTTGGTCTTATACGCTACCAATCACTATCTCGACCGGTTTTTGGCGGAAACCCGCGCTTATTTACAAACCTCTGAGAGCAATTCCTAATGCAATTTTACGATGACAAGGGAACAAATCCATACATTGCTCACCACCTTCACAAGTGATACGGAATTCATCGAAACTCATATTTCCTGGGTTATTCTTTCCGGTCGATTCGTCTACAAAATCAAAAAGTCCGTATGCTATTCATTTCTCGATTTTTCTAGTTTGGAAAAAAGAAAGTATTACTGTCACAAAGAGCTTGCGCTTAACAGAATGTGCAACACCTCTGAAATTATGCATAAAACGAACCACCTTTTGTATGTAAAAGTGGTTCGTTTTCAAAAGTGAACCGCCTGTTTTACAGATTCCTGTAAAGGTTGCTGTTCTTCAATCAATGCTATTTTAAATGAGTGAAGCCAAGCCCCCCTTTCATCATCATGTAATTAAAATATAGTAAGACAATCCACTGGCAATCATTAATCAAAACCATTATTTAAAACATCTTTCCCATCGATACACTGTTGTAAAAAATCCTCCATATTTTCTGCCAACCACCGAATTTTGTCTTCATCCGGACCAAATGCGATAATTTGCCCGGATTTTCCTTTGCTTCCGGGAGCATAATCAATCGCGGCAAAATTGCCTCCGGCCGTACTTAAAAAAGGCACCCAATAGGGGTTTGTATACATTCCTATCGTTTTTCTGCCATCGGGATAATTATTTCCTGTCAATTCTTCCTGCACCCAATCATCATAGATCACCTTCCAGTTCTTCCACTCTTGTAAAACTTGTTCGGCTGTTAAAAACCCAGTCTTATGAATGCCATTGTGCAATTCAAAAAGAACTTGTAAGTCATCCGGGAAAGGGAACTCCGACAGGTTTTCAAACTCTTTGTAAACAGCCTCATTTTGCCTGGGTGAAATTACTTGCAAGCCTAGTTTGCTCAAAAAGTTCTGAAACGTTTTTTTTAAGTTTTCCGGCTCCAGCCTGGCCCCCATCGTATTCAAATATTTCTCAATATACTTTTGCTTTTCTTTCGCTATTTTGGCTTCGTTATACTTTTTAGGAACCCGTTTGTACAAATACTCCCCTGTCTTTTCATAAGGTCTTTCGTCTATCAGCATCCCTGAATTCACGGTTTTTTGAGAAAATTCACCTTTGCCAAAGGTGACCATAAACTGTGGATTGAGGTTCAGTTCCGGTTGTCTTTCAAACAGCCCCTTTCTTCGGTCTTCCGCGAGGCCTTCAAATTGGTTTTCAAACACTATATCCATCCATTTTTGAAAGCTCCCTGATTTATTAAAATGCAACGCCACAATATCTTTACTTTTAAGAAAAGCGAATGCCTCATAAGGCACACTGTCCGTTTTAGGAGTAATGATGATGAGTTTTAGTACTTCGCTACCCAATACTTCCGAAAGCTCATTTAAGAGTAAATCGCGAAAACCAAAAGTATCATAGGATTTGTAATTCCGGTAAGCCGGATCAGGGTGTTGAGAGTAGTCTTTGTAATAGGGAGCGGGAAAACTCTCGAGAGGTATGGTCGCAAATTCAAAATTTTCAAACGCTAACTTCTTTAACTGGCTGTTGTAAGGTATTTTTTGTAAGTTCATTTTTATTGTCAAATTGTTTTTTTTCTAAGAGCCTGTTTAAATTTCATCTTTTGGACTGCAAATTCCTAGTTTAGGAACCTCAGTTCATCATTTCTGAGTGATCCGGAATGCCGGCCACCGGAATGCCGGCCACCGGAATGCCGGCCACCGGAATGCTGACACCCAGTCAAATCATTCCACTACTCTCCGAATAGTCAAACCATCAAAAAGAATTTTCTAAGAACCCTAAACTAGGAAGTTTCGCTACCAAATACGAATTCTAAACATACGCTAATACTATCGAGGTGCAAGAAATAAAAAGATTTGTGGTTTATACAGACAAACATAATCATACGCTAACCGTTATAACCATATATACAATCTAATCAATAATGAATTCAGATATTGTTCAGTACAAGTATAATGTACATACCAAGTCAGCACTATTTTTTAAGAAGGCTCCCTCCTCCCTGATCATAATTGTAATTTTAGGAATTACTCTTGGATTAATGACCATCAAATGGTTTTTGGGGGTTATTTTTTTAGTGATCGTCCTGCTTGTCAAATCCCATTATAAGGGCCTGAAAAAAGGCATTATCTTAGAAAACCAGTTTATGCTAATTGGAGATGAAATTATTTATTTTTCAAATATTAAAAAGGCGGTGTTTGATGGCAAAAAAAAACAATTGCAATTGTCTATAAATGGAAAAGAACATCCCCTTTTCATCAAATCAGTACAATTTACAAGTGGTGCCCGTAAAGATTTCAAAATCAAAAAACATCAATACAACAAACTGTGTAAAGTAAGCGAAAAAATATTAGTAAGAATCCAAAAAAGATCGCCAAAAACAATCATTAAAATACAAAACGAAAGCTCTCTCCGTAAATATCAAACGCAACATTTTGAATAAAGTAAAAGACATACAAGAAGTCGACAACAGCGCCCCATTCAAAAAAATGGTGCATCTGCTCTATGTTCCGACAATGTTTTGCAACCTGGGATGCAAGTACTGTTACTTAGGCAGTCAAACAGACCAAAAATCTTTGGTCAAAGAAGAACACAAAGCCGTTGAAGCCTTGGATTTTGCGCTGAAAAAGTTTCTAAAGGCAGACGTTTTACCGTTTAATGTTTCTCTTCATGGAGGAGAAGTAACTACCCTCCGGCAAACCACGCTCAAAGCACTGTATAAACTCATTGAACAGCATTATTTGAATCACTTTGATCATTTAACCGCCAATGGTTTTAAGAAGGTGAATCCCCATATCAAAACCAATCTGTATAATTTTGACAAACTTCACGGCTTGATGCTTGAACACAAAGTATCCATCAGTGCAAGTATTGACCTTCCCTTGTCGCTTCATGAAAAATACAGAACCACGAAAAAAGACCAGTCTACTTTAGCAAAAACCCTCAATAACCTCAAGCTCTTGGGCCAATACCCTCACGGTAAAAAAATATCAGCAACTTTATACCAAGAGCATTTCGATAAATGCGATGAGCTGATTCAGGACATTTGGTATATTCATAATGAATTAAAGTTCGACATGAATCAATTTAATTTCATGTTTGGCTTTAACTCAGCCTTGAATGACGATAAGTTTAACGACAATTTGTTAGATACTACCCCCATTTCGCACGAAGGCCAAGTAGCCTTCTATCATAAAATGAAGGAAAGTTTCACCGGTACCGAGTTGGAGTATGGATTTAAAAGAAATTGGTTTGATGAATTCACCCCTTCCTATTGTACCAATGCGTTCAATTGCGGTGAACGCTTTTTTCTGCTGCAAGCGGATGGAAATATATATTCCTGTGTGAGAGGCCAAGGGGTAGAACCTTTCTTTTACGGAAACATCTTTCACGACTCGGTGGAGGATATTTTGAATGCCGGTAAACAAAAGATCGCCAAAGTCCATCAAGAACAGGAGCTGCATGAAGACTGTCAAAAGTGTGAATACCTGCATATATGCCATACCGGTTGCCCCTTTGTGAAAAATGAATCGAGAAGTGGTAAGTCATATACTTGTCTATTGCAAAAAGAGATTTATAAGGACAATCCCATTGCCTATCCTCCGGCAAAAAATACCGAGCATCAAAAATTACTTCTGGAAGACTATACATTCCGGATGCACCCTCATAAACTTTCCGCCAAACCGGAAAAGAAGATTTCCTTTGAGGTGCCTACAGAGCTTACGGAAGCTAACAACCATTTGAAATCAATTATTGAAGGAGACACTATTTTAGAAAGTCTTTATGCTGAAGATGCTTTTTTCTTTGATTTGGATGGCGATATCTACCCCTTAGCCTCTCAAATATTAAAAGTTAAAAGAGAATTTTATAACCTATGTCCGGAAGACAGTATCCGCATCCATATCAAAAAATCCATTTTCGAAGTCAATTGCAAAGAGAAAATAAGGAACACTTTCTATATTCAAATGCTCCGGGATACCAAAGTTGTATATGGAGATGAAAAGCGCACCAAACAAGAACACCTCTTCACCCATCAGATATTCTACAACCTGCTGAAAGAAAGTACGGTTCTCGGATCAGAATACTTTGAATTCAATTTGGGCAAGCTCTTACGCTCCAGTCAGGAGTATTTTATAGAGAATGTTCCGAATAATATCTTTTTTACCACTTTGACTTTAAGAGATTATCACTATCAAAAACAGAAACAAAATGCATTTTATCATATTCAGGCGATAAACCTGCCTTTTCAAAACATTGAATTTTTTTGGAATGAGTAAAATATTGACAAATGATAGGAATACAAGGTCCCAAACAAATAATTCGCTTGGCTAACAACCTAGACAGGTTTCTGACAATGCTAGGTTTTGACAATCCGGAGGAGAAAAATAACTTAAGTCAGACGATTGTCCAGCACTTCATAGATTTCCGGGCATCCAAGCCCCACTTGATTTATGCCAATGGTGAAATAAAACTCATCGTAAAAAATGCTCCGTTGAAAACCTATGCCGCTCCTCAGGGCCCCGAAGAGGATATTCTGTTTTTTAGCGAAAAGAAAATTGCTCATATCAATAGGGACAAATACTTAAATGACAGTAAGGTCGACTTTGAACAAACAGACTTGGGAATCGTCCATGCCCATACCAGTATTACCTCTTGGAATAGTAATAACAACAACAATAATAATAACAATAACAACAATAATAACAACAACAATGGCTAAATGGGGTACGACATTGTTGTATCAAAAAGAAGCGTTGGGACAAGCTACCTCAACGCTTCTTTTATCTACATTAGCGGTAATTAGAATCCTGAAAAAAAGGACAAAAAATTAAACAAAGCAATAGAGTTAAGAAGTCAAAAAAACTATCCGAATCAGAAAAAATTAATTAATGACTACCCAAATAATGCTTAAATTTACTACCACTCTGCTTAGCTTTGCGATATTATGGAATGGGGAGTTGAAACCAGACCCAAACATGAAAAATCCATAGCTCTTATTGACAGAGCAATACAAGAATTCCCTTCCAATAATGACTATAAAGTTTTTAAAGCTATCGCTTTATATAATGTGAAGCACTATAAAGAAGCAATGAACTTTTTATTGAATGTTATTGCAACCACAAGTCGTGATAAAGGCATTCAAGAATATGAAAAGCCAGTGCATATTATTCGGATAAACTAGATAAAAAATTTATTTAATGAAATTACCATTATATCAAATCGATGCATTTACCGATAAAATATTTGGTGGAAATCCAGCCTGTGTTGTACCATTGAAAAAATGGTTGCCAGACGAAATTCTATTAAAAATAGCAAAAGAAAATGCGGTGGCTGAAACTGCTTTTTTTGTTGATAACGGCAATAGAATACATTTAAGATGGTTTACTCCCGAAATTGAAATGGATTTATGCGGTCACGCAACTCTTGCCTCTGCTCATTGTTTAAAATTTATTCTAAACTACCCTAAGGATGAAATAATATTCGATACCTTGAGTGGAGATTTAGTAATTTCTGTTGAGAAGGATCTGTATTCTATGAATTTTCCTTCGAGAATGCCGGCCGTTTCAGAGTTACCGGAAATTATTAGCCAATCTTTAAACATTCAACCTAGGGAGGTTTTAAAAGCAAGAGATTATGTACTGGTTTACGATACGGAAGAGCAAATAAAAAATATAAAAATTGACCGACAACTTTTCGATCAAATAAATCTTGACCCCGGAGGAGTAATTGTAACAGCAATTGGAGATACCTGTGATTTCGTTTCAAGATTTTTCACGCCACAAGCATCAATTTTAGAAGATCCGGTAACCGGTTCTGCACATTGTTCCTTAATTCCATTTTGGGCAAAAAGACTCAACAAAAAAGAACTTTATGCCCAACAAGTATCAGAGCGAATCGGTACACTATATTGTGAAGACAGAGGTGACCGGGTTATTATTAGTGGACAGGCAAAAACATATTCCACCGGAAACTTATGGTTAGAATAAAACTACCGCTCACAATGGCTAAATGCGGTACGACATTGTTGTATCAAAAAGAAGCCTTGGGACAAGCTACCTCAACGCTTCTTTTAGTCTTTTTATGTATCAAATCTGATTTTCTGATTCGGAAAATATGCCATTCAATACACTACTTATTTCTTTGGCCGGGCACTCATATAAAAGGTCAGTTTTCCACCGTTAGCAATTTCCGAATGTGTAAGATAATGCCGGTTCAAAGTTTTTCCGTTCAATTCTATCTTTTTCACATAGACATTTTTATCATTTTGGTGAATCGCTTCCACTTCAAAGGTTTTTCCATTTCCCAACTGCAAGGACGCCTTTTCCACCGCCGGGCTTCCAAAGGCATATTGATCCGAACCGGGAGCCACCGGATAAAAACCCAACGAGCTGAAAATATACCAGGCACTCATTTGCCCGCAATCGTCATTGCCTCCCAAGCCGTCAGGAGTTGCCTGATATTGTTTTTTCAAAATCATTCTGACGCGCTCTTGCGTTTTCCAAGGTTGGTCTGTCCAATTGTATAAATACGCTGCATGATGCGCCGGTTCGTTACCGTGTACATAATTTCCGATAATCCCCTCCCGGGTGATGTCTTCGGTATGAGCAAAAAACTCATCCGGCAATTCCATGGTAAAAAGTGAATCCAGGTGTTTGACAAATTTCTTTTTACCCCCCATCATCTCGATCATGGTGGCAGGATCATGCGGCACATACAAGCTGTAGTTCCAGGCATTTCCCTCTATATACCCCTGTCCGTGAGTGCTCAACAAATCAAATTCTTTCCGGAATGAACCGTCACTCAGTTTAGGCCGCATATACCCGATGGAAGCATCGTATACGTTTTTCCAGTTTTCCGCACGTTTGCTAAACTTCTGAAAAATATCCTCTCTTCCCAACTTTTTAGCCATCTGAGCAATGCAAAAATCGTCATAGGCATATTCCAGGGTTTTGGATACCGAAGAGCTGTTCTTATCTTCCGGCACATAGCCCAAGTCTATATAATAACCCAGGCCGTCATACTTCCGGTAGTTAGCCGTAACCACACATGCCTCCAGGGCTTTATTGGCATCAAATCCGGCATTTCCTTTTATCACCGCATCCGCAATTACGGACACGCTATGGTAACCGATCATACACCAATTCTCATTGGCATGATGCGACCATACCGGCAACATTTTATGCACACTCTGATCGTAATGGGCCAACATCGACTGCACCATATCCGCATTGCGTTTCGGCTGAATAATGTTGAAGAAGGGGTGCAAAGCCCGGTACGTATCCCAGAGAGAAAAAGTAGTATAATTGGTAAAGCCTTTTGCCTGATGGATGTTCTGATCCAAACCTTTGTACTGACCGTTTACATCCATATAAGTAGTAGGCCCTAAAAAGGTATGATACATGGCTGTATAAAAATTAACCATGTCTTCTGCCTTACTTGTTTCCACCTTGATTTTTTCAAATTCTTTCTGCCATAATCGCTGCCCCTCTTTTTTAGCTTTTTCAAAATCCCAATGCGGAATTTCCGCATTCAGGTTTTCCAAGGCATTGTTTGTGCTCACAGGCGACAGCGCAAATTTAATCTTGATCTTCTCCCCTTCTTCCGTATCAAAATCAAAGTGCATTCTGAGTTGTTCACCGGCTATCTCGGGAAAGTTTTTGGATGGATCAAACTTCCGCCAAAACCCCTTGTATACCTGCTTTTTTGAATAATCTTTGGTTCCATACTCTTTAAAAGGCTTGGAAAAAGTCATGGCAAAATACATGGTGCGGGTACGGGCCCATCCGCGCGTTTGCCGGAAACCGGTCACCAATGTATCGTTCTCTACCCGGATAAATGTCCAGACATTTTTATCTTGATAGTTATAGATGCCATACATCATGTCCAAGATAATATGCGCTTCCGATGATTCGGGGAAGGTATATTGATGGAAGCCCACCCGGTTGCTGGTCGTCAGTTCGGCATTAATCCCGTCATCTTCCAAAAACACCTGATAATAATTGGGTGCTGCCTGTTCTTTTTCATGAGAAAAAGCCGAGCGAAAACCGCTTTCGGGATTATCTTCGGTTCCGGGATTCATTTGCAATTTGCCTTCTGTAGGCATTAGCAGAAAATCTCCCAAGTCGGAATGACCCGTGCCACTAAAATGCGTATGGCTGAATCCCACGATCGTGGCATCATCGTATTGATACCCGGCACAGTACTTATACACGGTGGGGTTATACCGTCCATCCACCTCATAAGGAATGGTATCCGTTTCCGGGCTGAGTTGTACCATCCCAAAAGGCACGGTAGCTCCCGGATAGGTATGTCCCATTTTATGGGTTCCGATAAGGGGGTTGGCATATTGTACCAGGTCTTTCTCTTGTGCAAGACACCAAAAAGGGTGTGCAAGGAATAATAAGAGCAATAATCTTCTCATTTTCGTTAATTAGTTGATCGGTTTTGAATGATTCGTTTGTACTTTGTCAGTTTAAAGGTACTTTTATAGATCTGTACTACAAAACCCACTTGTTTAATTTCAATGAGAAGACGGGGGTTTGGAGTCTGTTTTTCCAAAACTTTTCTGCTATTTTAAAATTACAGATAAGAGGAAAGACCAAGTTCCGGGATAGCCGGAAAGGTTGGAATGAACGAAGTCTATTGAAAACAGATTTCCAATTGCGTACTAAAGGTTGGTATAATTTACGATTATCCCTTCTTTGAGGATAAGAAAGACGAGAAAGCATACAAAAAGCAGTAAAAAACTCTTTTTATAAAACCGTCTGTATTTTTTAATTTCTTCAACTTGATTACAGAATTCTATAGGTTCATAATGAAGTGGTTTAAACGTATGGTTTTGGACCGAAAATAGAATCAAAAACTGGCTCATCAAGGCACTTTTTGAAGAGAATAGCCAAAGCTATTGTTGAAAAAAGTAACACAGAGGAGGCCTTTTTGAAACATTTAAAAAAAAAGAAAAAGGTTAATTCACTTCAATATTTACTACTTTGATGAGGTATGAATTTAAACAGGTAAAACATCGCAAATGGATTAAAAAAGATGTTGAAGCTGATTTTTTTACTGGAGTTACATACCCATCTTTATCAATCTGATCTTACATTTCATCGAGCGATTGACACTCAAGTACATAAGCATTCAAGGTAATTATATAGTAACATATAACTAACCACAAAAATTAGTAAGAAAGTTAGCTCAATCCCATCCCAATGCTCAAATAATCATTTCATTTCTTAACTTTTTCAGGCTTCACCACCTATGTTGATCAATACCAGTAGCCAAACATATCCAATTCTGCGTTTTCTTTCCACTCTTTTTTGCCTACCTGTTTGATCATTATACAATCCTCAAATTCATTTTCCTGAAGTCCATAGTTGATATGCTCTTCAATGGTTAGCCACTTTACTTTTTGTTTGACCAAGGTATATCCGCAGTTTTCATAAAATTGATGTTTTTCTGCGATAAGCAGTATAAAATCCACATTGTCCGTATACTTACTTACCATTCCACCCAGTGCTTTCATCAGTTTGGTCCCAAGGCCTTGCCCTTGTAACTCCGGCAGTATGGTCACATCGATCACGCCTAATACATTGATGGGTTGCCCGCCCAGACTCATCACACGGTAATCCAAGCCTAATTGCCCAACGATCAACTCTCCTTCTTTCATAACAAGCCGGTAATGAGGCAATTGTTTAAAATAGGTTCTGCCGTGAAATTCTTCTTCCGGAAAACAGGCTTTCAGTAAATTCGCAATTTGCGTTTTTGAGGATGGGTCAAGTTGAAATTCAGGGATTAATTCAATGGTCATCAGTTTATGCTTAAGGTTGCTTTAAAGATAGTTATTACAAGAATAGTGGTATGTGATTGAGAATGGAGAAAGATACTAACTTTCGATGAAAACCTTGGGTTTTGGGAGGCTTTCATAAAATTTATATTTCTAAAAAAACTCATAACGGTATAGAGCAACAGCAATAACAAAGTGCATATCAAAAAACAGCACTTCCAACTATTCACCACTTAGTATTTCTTCATACTTTTTTCGAACCTTTTCCCAATCACGTCCTCCCTCCTTTTGATTTTCAATGACTGTTTGAAGCTCCGTATCATCCACCGGTAATTCCAGTTGTTTTTGTATGTCAAGCATCACCAACAAAAACTTTGCTTTGTCCAAATCGGACAATAAGTCTTTACTTTCCAAAAAGAAAGAAAGCCTGCTGGCGGCAAGCAAAAAATCTTCTTTGGAATAAACCAAATCATACAACAGGGAGAATTGCTTGGCAAACTTTTCACTTGCCAAAGTACGGAAGAAATTCCCTTCTTTCACTTTTACGGGGGTGCCAATGTAATATGTATTTCCTCCCGTATCGGTCAATGTAAACCTCCGGTCTTCTTTCAAATCACGGATCTTCGAAATCCTTGGAATGCCGGAACGGGGTACCTTTCCTGTATGACATTTGATCGCGCTCACAAAAGAATGATACAGCTCATCCACATCCTTTATCTTTATATAACACATCGAAGGGTTTTGGGCCGGCACCAGTTTCTTATTTCCATAAAAATGCAATTCAATATTGCCAAACCGCAGGATTGCATAAGCATTGGGAGACCTGTACTTGCCTAAAAGGGTAAATCCCAACTGCTCAAAAAAAGCGGTCTGTTTATGAATATCGGGACAAGGTAACACCGGAATCACTTTTCCCTGAGGTTCCGGATGGGGCAATTCACTCTTACTTTTCATTCGGTTTGAAGATAGGCTTATTTACTTTGCTAAAGTAATGGAGAACGCCAAACCGAAATTGTAAAAAACAGACATTCTTAATAATCTGCCAGGGAAAAGTATTTTTGAGGGCTAAAACCTGAAAACTTTTTAAACTCGTGAATAAAGTGCGCCTGATCATAATAACCGTGAGTGTAAGCAACTTCGGCAAGGGAGCCGTTAGACAAACAAGCCATAAAAGCCGCATCAAAGCGCGTTACCCGGGAATACAGCTTGGGAGTAAAGGAAGTAAAACTCTTAAATCTTCTTTCAAACTGCTTTTGAGAAAGACAAAATTCCGAAGCCAACTCACGGATGTTTACCATACCCTTATGTTGTTTGATATATTGAATGGCACCGGACATCACAGGGTCCTTGGTGTATTTATCCCTTAATTGTAACTTGAAATAATCGGTGAGGACCGCAACCCGTTGTTGAACCGTAGTGGCCATCGCCATTTTTTCATTAACCCCTCGATCCGGTTGCCCCTCCAACAAAGCATCAAAGTACACCAATTGGTTATTCAACTCAGAGGCAGAAATATCAAAAAGATAAGGGATAGCATGGGCATATAAGGATACTCCAAAAAGTTCATTAACCCCACTCACCGGATATTGCCCAAAACTGTCAGTATGTCCTTGCACAGAAGAAAATACCAATTCAGGACCATATACCGGGTGTATCGTATATGCAAAAACCAATTCTGTCTGGATATTCGCAGTGGCATAATAGGTAAAATGTTCTTTACCACAGCCCTCCCAGCGACCCACCCAAAAATGTTCGATATAACCTTTTAATTCTTCACAAGGCTGAATAATTTCTATGATCATACAGATTTTGAACTACTAATGAAACGGAAGGTTAAAAATTTTCCTTTAGGGCACTTTAGTTGGCGAAGTGGTTTAAACTTATAGTTTTTAACCGAGCATGGAATCAAAATCGGCTCATCAAAGTACTTAATTGAAAAGAATAGCCAAAGCTATTGTTGAAAAAAGTAATACAGAGGAGACGTTTTTGAAACTTTTTTTTAGGAAAAAGAAAAAGTTTAATTCACTTCGGCAAGATAACGCAAATTCTTGTAATGCCAGAACGGAATTTTACGGTGTGCTTACATTAACGTTTTAAACTCCCTTTTACAGGTTTAAACGGTACCGATGGAATTTTGAGTTTTTGATATTTATAAACTGTCACTTCACTAATTTTTGTGGTAAAACTGACCAGTCCTTCTTTATAGACACCATCAACTAAGTGCCCGGCTAACATAACATAGTAACTAGCCCAATTGTTATTATAAGGATTTTTATGCACGTAAAATAGTGTATTCATCTTCCGAAAACATCAAATCACCGGTTTAAACAATCCCAAACCACTACTTCTAGTGATTGTATTTTACCTATCAATAGCGATTGATCAGGAGCTTCTCCCTGTGGAGACTCGCATCTATTTATAATAATTCTAAATAATATCAAAATCATTACCCATACAATAAAAAAAGTACTACTTTTTTACATACTAACTATTTTACCCGGATTCCGGACGCAAGCCCAATCTGCCTTGGGAACGGTTCAGAATGCAATTACACCCTTATCGTTTCGGGAATCGGTTTTGAAAAACAGCAACTGGACTTCTCTTTACAACAAGGAGCAAAGCTTCATTATGATTTTATTTCACAAGAAAACACCCAAGAATTACAAACCGTAGAAGTAATCGGCAGGAAAGAAACCGGCTATGTCAACAGCACTTCTTTTGTTGCCACCAAAACCTCCACTCCCTTGGAAAAGGTACCACAGTCCGTGGGATATGTTCCCAAAGAACTAGCTTTGGACCAGGCGGCTTTCCGGATGAACGATGTGGTAAAAGATATCAGCGGAGTCAACCAATTCACTTTTTATAATGGTATTACGATCCGTGGGCACCAAGTACGTGGACAACAAAATTCCGGAAATTTGATTAATGGAATGCGGGCTTTTACCTGCAAGACCAAATTTCTACCGGAAAGTTAATAGTACTCTTTGGTCTGCATCAAGAATATTTCCAGGATGACCTGAACTATTCGGAGAAGAAGAAGCCAAAGGTTTTGAATTGGATATTACAGGCCGCATCCTGGAGAATTGGAGTATTGTGGCCAACTATTCGTATAACGATGCCAAAATCACTAAAAGTGACAACCAGAAAGCAGAAGTGGGCCGGCAAAAACCCAATGCCCCCAAACATGCCGGAAACATCTGGATCAAATACCTCATCAAAAACGATAGCTTTCAGGGACGGGGTTTTGGCCTGGGAGCAAATTTTGTCGTTGAAAGATATGGTTCTTTGTACAATGCCGGAGAGGAGCCTCAAGTATTTCCTGCTTACGAGTTGGTCAATGTGGTTTTGTATTATCAGGTTGAAAAAATCCGATTACAAATCAGTTGTCACAATGCGTTGGATAAAACGCACTGGGTTGGAGGATACGATTATCTCAGAGCGTGCCCCGAAGCTATTTATCAACAACCGGATATACCTTTTAAACTATTCCATGAAGCTGATATTCAACCTTCACAGTAGGATCGGAATCGGGTTAAAAGGCTATTCGCAAAGCCTCTTAATTTGCAAATACCTTTGTGCACATAGCCAAACAGGAATTGCAAGAAAAAAACACAAAGTATTCCACCCGTATTAATTTTAAAAATCAAAAACCCTTGGGCCAGAAGCCCAAGGGTTTTTCAGTTAATAAACTTTGAATCACACTATCAGTAGCATTTATCTTAAAACTGTTTTTGTTCCTTGTTTGCTGAGGGTTTAGTAGAGGACTTTTTTGAGAATCACTGTTCCGTTGATTTCCATGCGGATGGTGTACATGCCCCGGCCCAGCCTGCTTAGGTCAAGGGTGCTGTTGAACTCCCGGGCACTTTCTTCTTGGGCAAACACTTTCCGGTACACCGGCATCCCTACGGCATCGAAGACGGTCAAGGTTCCCTTGCCACCTACCAGGGCTTGGATGTGCAACTCCGTTCCTTCCACTGGGTTGGGGTACACCGTCAATACTTCTTCCGGAGCTTCCCATTTGACCGCTACCACCGGGGAGTAGGTGCTGCTTTGGTCAAAGTCGGTTTGCTTCAGGCGGTAGTAGCTTACCGGCCAGGGGCGGGCGGGCAACACTTCTTGATAGGTTTCCATTTGCTCACTGGTGCCGGCCCCGCCCACTTCTTGTACCGCATAAAACTCCTTTCCGTCTTGTGATACTTCGATGGTGAAGTAGTCATTGTTCAATTCTGAAGCAGTGGCCCAGGAGAAGTACACCCGGCTATCTCGGGCTTCGGCCTGGAAATACAACAAGGTGATGGGCAAAGGCTGGGAACAACCGGAACCGCAGTCTATATGGTCTTCACAGTACGTAGAACCTTGGTCTTTGCATTGTCCTGAAAGAGAAAAGGTAGGACAAGGTCCGGAACAATCCGTATCCATATTGGTTTTCATCGTGCCGGAAATGGTAGTGGTACCGCTGCCGGAAATGTCCATGGGCACGTCTTCACTCTTCCATCCCCCGCTGATCACCAGGTTGCCATCGATAAGCATGTTGGCCGAACCGGAACCGGTGATGTCCAGTCCCCCGCTTACGGTCAAATTATGAGGAATATGAATGGTAACATTGTTCCCTTCGATCTGAATCTCCAAGCCTCCGGAGATATTGATGTCCTGGTCAAAGTTCAACACATCGTTTTCATAGAGGGTGACGCTCATGCCCCCGTTGATGGAGGTGGAGCCACAAGCCGTGGAGACCTCGAAACTTTCCGAGCTGCTGTTGTCGGCAGCGGTGATGGTACAGGCTTGTACATGTGAGGCGTACAGTGAGAAAATGAAGGCGAAAAGGATAGTAAATGTTTTCATGACTACTGAGTTAATGAGTGATTCTGAAGTAAAAGTAGTCTGAAAAGCCCCCTGCCACCGGGGATATTAGATGACTGGTAGAGTCCTCACGGAAAATGGTAACTTCCTAAGGTTTTTCGGATACCGGGGTTTTCTCTTTTTCATGGCATGAATATGTTAATGGTTGCCGGTTTTATGTATGGCATTTCAAAACCATTAGTTAACCCTCTAAAGGCTCACAGCCCTTCTCACATAAAAAACAGGGCATAATACCCTGTTTAAAAATATTTAATTCAGAAGTGGTTTACACTTAATAGTTTTTGACCGAACATGGAATCCAAATCGGCTCATCAAGGCACTTTTTGAAACATTTTTTAGGAAAAAGAAAAAGGTTAATTCACTTCTCAGATTAAATTTCTACTCAATGACAATTTGATGAGTTTCATTTACATTTTTGGAAATGATTTTTAAAATATAAAGTCCCTTTTTGAATCCGGAGACATCAATTTTCGGACTTGAATCTTTTAGACCGAATACATATTGCCGTACCCTGTTTCCACTGAAGTCATACAATTCCAAGGTAATCGGCCCCAAATCACCGTTTACATTGCTCCTTTCAAAGTCCTTCTCTAAAAATGCTTCGGCATTATTTTTCAAGAGGAAAAGCTCGGTATCGGAAGGGTTGGGATAAACCGTAAAAAACATTCCACAAGGAATTATATCCGGACTTACATCGGACCATTCCGACCAACCACAGCCGTTTTGTGCTCTGATTTTCACCGTGACATTATTGGAATAGGGTCTTAATGTAACCAACGAATTATCACTTGAAGAAGGATTATAAGTGATATGAGCCCCACTCACATTCCATTGCCAACTACTTACTGGGGCACTACTATCGTGTTTGGCTTTTACATTGGTAGGTTGGTCCCGGCAAATAAAATAAACCGGATTGTTTGTATTTGAATCCCGAAGCCTCAAATCTAAGGGGAGAAGATTGCCCACTCCAATACTTTTGCTGATACTCTTACTTCCACAGCCTCCGTTAAGGGTTGCTGTAATCGTTGCCCCTCCGCTATACGAACCGTTTCGGCTAAAAGAAGTCGTTGCGCCGCCTTGCGAGAAGTTCAGTGCATTAGAAGGGTTTACCGACCATGAAACAGACGTTCCGGCTGGTACCACCACACTCATACTTCCCGAAGTACAAATAGAGGAAGGACCGGTAATTTTAGGCACTGCGCTTGAAACCGCCAACCGGGCATTGACCCTGCCATATCCATAGGTATTATCAAACCCGGACGGCCCCATATTGGTAGCCGTATTTCGTAAAATACTGACCACTTGTGCTTCCGTTAATTCAGGATTGACAGACAACATCAGAGCGGCTACCCCGGCTACTTGTGGACATGCGGCAGAAGTCCCGCCAAATTCAGTGGTATAATTGCCATTTGCATAACCGTTTGTACCCGGCCTGTCCGTAGTACGCACATCCCCATTCAAATTGGTGTTTCCCGAAGGGGCTACCAGATCCATTTGCGATCCACGGCTACTGTAGCCCCAGATGTTGCCACTTCTGTCTACAGCGCCTACAGTAACCACTCCCGGAGCACTGGCCGGAAAGGTAACACCGCTAAAAGCCCCATGGGAATTACCGGAAGCAAACACCACAATGGCCCCATCGCCTCCCCTCCCTTGTGTGCGGGCGCGACCAATAGCTTGTACGATGTTATCAAAGTAGGCAGTGGAAGAGTTAAAGCCCCAAGAATTACTGAGTACATCGGCTTGTCCTTCATCCCAAGCCCAATCAATGGCATCGGCTAAATCTCCTGTCGTTTCCCCTCCGTTGAAAATATTGACGGGAACGATATCCGTACAAGGAGCGATTCCCGCGATTCCTTCATTATTACTCCGTGAAGCCGCAATAATCCCGGCACAAGCCTGCCCGTGGGCCGAACCGTTCACCGGAGCACCCAAACCATTTGCATCCCTCGGTGTAAAGCCCTGAAGTACTCGTCCGTTAATATCCACATGATTTTCCACCCCATCATCTATCACTGCCACCCTGATAGTATGAATTCCCGTTGAAATAGACCAAGCTTGCGGGGCATTGATATCGATGCCTGCGGTTCCTCCGAACTGTCCTGTATTGTTCAAATAATATTGATCCGGGTACAATGGGTCGTTCTGGTGTTTGGTAATCTCCATGATAAAGTTGGGGTGGCTGTATTCCACAAGTCCGCTCTCATAAAGTTGATTGGCAACTTTCAACAAGGTACTGTAATCCTCTATCAACACCTTATAACAACCGTATTTCACCTTGATGACCTTTAGCTTTTCTCCTACCAGTTGATTGATTTTATCAATTCCGATACCTTTTTTGGGTTTGAACAAGATCTCCCCGGTGGGAATCATCTTGTCTCCCGAACTACTTTTAAAAGAGAAAGTGTAGTTACCTGAAATGGAAGTCATTTCTGTCAAAGAGGACGGGTCATTCGCAGACAACCGAACCAGTACCGAATGCCGGTTCACCCGTTCCAGTGCTTTTATTGTTTTCCCTTGGGTAAGTTTACGCTCGGTACTTGAATTCTCACCGGCTTTTACCAAAATTACCTCTTTGTCTTTCTGTAAAAGAATTTTTCTATTGGATGACCAATAGTAGTCCTGGGCGGAGGCTTCCGTAAGAAAGCCCATCAAAAGGAAGGCGACAACGAATGATAGCGTACTTTTAATTTTCATAAGCTTTGCTTGTTTTAGTTATATTGCTAAATCAGTAAAATGCTTCCCGAAAATTAAGAGAGGTATAAACTATACTTCCACTCGTTGACCCATTTCTTTCTCCTACCATGTGATATAATCCCTCACAAGAGCCTCTCTTATCTTGAAGATGATAAAAAATACTGGAGCCGGTTGAAAAGTAAGGTTAATCTTTTTTACATTAAAAAAATTATGCACAGTTATAATACAAATAATTGCGTATTTTTCAAAAAATACTTTACTAAGATTTTAGTATTTCTAAACTCTTAGAGTGCGGGGAACCGTTCCCCTTTAAACTTTAGGATAACTAAGGTTACATTTAAAGTATATGTTATTTTGTTTAGCCGCTAAGAGCATGTTTAAATTACATCCTTTGGGTCATACACTCCCATTTCAGTAAATAACAAAGGGGCATTGCAGCCCCTTTGTATTACTTTTACAAGTCTCCGTTTATTTGTCTGGCTGTTGCTTTTTATATACCAAGTAAAATACTTGGGGCAGTACGGTGAGGGAAAGGACCATACAGACTAACAAACCGCCCACAATCATAATGGCCAGGGGCTTTTGAATTTCCGAACCCATTCCGGTAGATAATGCCGCTGGCAACAAGCCCATCGAACCCATCAGGGCGATCATCACAATGGAGCGAATGCGATGGTACACTCCATTTGAAATAGCTTCGTGCAAAGGCATTCGCTTCCGGAGGTTGTCCCGCATCACGGCAATCAGGATAATACTGTTAATGGTATTCACTCCGAAAAGGATGATGAACCCGATACCTGCCGAGATGCCAAAGACGGTTTGGGTTACCCACAGGGATAAAAATCCTCCGATAAAGGCAAAAGGAATGGTGCTGGCCGCTATCAAGGTATCTTTCAGCGTTCCGAAGTTAAAATACAATAAGAATAAGATCAGCACCAATACGGCCGGAACGATCACCGCTAACTGTTTGCCGGCTCTTTCTTTACTTTCAAACTCCCCGGCCCAGGTAACTTTATTGGCCGCTGGCAATTGTACTTTTTGCGCTACCTGGGTTTTGGCTTCGGCAATGGTGCTGCCTAGGTCCCGGCCTTCGATGCCAAAGCCTACTGCGATGTAGCGGCTGCTGCCTTCGCGATAAATAAAGGCGGGGCCTGTACGGAAGTCTATCGTGGCAATTTCTTTTAAGGGAATCCGCTTGCCGTCTTTGGCCGGGATCAGAATTTCTTCGATCTTTTCTTTGGTGTCCCGGTATTCTTTTTTAAAGCGGATACGCACATCAAACATGCGTTCATTTTCATAAAAAGTCGTCACGGCACTGCCTCCGATGGCCATTTCCACTACCGTTTGGGCATCAGTAACGGCTACCCCGTAGCGGGCCATCTTATGGTCGTGCAATTGAATCCGGAGCTCGGGAAGGCCTATGTTCCGGTAAATATTCAAATCCACAATACCCCGGACATCTTTGATGGCTGCAGCCACTTGATTGGCATACTTTTCCAGCTCATACAGGTTCTCTCCGAATATTTTCACAACCAAAGCACTTTTTACTCCGGCTACATACTCTTCCACGTTATCCTGAATCGGTTGACTAAATCCGAAAATAATCCCCGGATACACCTCCAGTTTACTACGCATTTCAGCCAGCAGTTCTTTCTTTTCTATCTTTCGTTCCCAATCTTGCTCCGGGTACAGCTGTATGTGGAATTCGATATTGAAAAAACCCGTAGGGTCAGTGCCGTCATTCGGCCGGCCGGCTTGGTTCAAAACGAACTTCACTTCTTCTATTTCCCGTAATTTCTCTTTCATTTCTTTGGCCAACTGTACGGCTTCTTCCAGGTTAACGCTATTGGGTAAGGTTGCTCTTACGTAGACGGCACCTTCGTTTAGCTTGGGAATAAATTCAGAGCCATACATCAGAAATTTCCCTAAACAAATGCCCAGTATGAGGATGAATCCGTACAGGGTGACCTTTCTTCGTTGATGGCTCCACAGAAAGAGTTGAAACATGCTTTTCCGGAAAAAGCGGGAAATGAAATTTTCTTTTTCCACGATATTTTTCGTGAGAAGCACTTTGCACAAAGCCGGCACATAGGTGATGCTCAACAGCAAAGAACCCAAGAGGGCGTAACCCAATGTGTAGGCCAGCGGGGAGAACATCTTTCCCTCTACTTTTTGAAAAGAAAAGATGGGTACCAAGGCCACAATCAGGATGATTTGGGCAAATACGATGTAGCTCCCTACGCTGCCCGCACTTTTTTTGATCAAGCCGGTTTTGCTGATACGATTAAACCGCTCCATTCCCAGAAAATGCGCCTTTCTCTCCATTGTTACAAATACTGTTTCCACGATGACCAAGGTCCCTTCCAACAACAAGCCAAAGTCAATCGCCCCCATTGAAATCAGGTTGGCCGGCAACCCCTGGATCCGGAGCATTACAATGGCAAAAAGAAAGGCAAGGGGAATAACCGAAGCCACAATGGCTGTAGTCCGCCAATCGTACAGGAAAATAAACACGATTACCGACACCAGGACGATCCCCTCAATAATATTTTTGGTGACGGTATGTACCGTAGCTTCTACCAGCTCGGTCCGGTCGATAAAGGGTTCAATTTTTACATCTTTCGGCAGTATCCGGTCGTTTAGCTCGGCTATTTTTTCTTTCAATTTCGGAATCACCTCACCGGGATTCTCTCCCCGGAGCATAATGACAATTCCCTCGACCAAATCTTCGTCTTCCTGAAAGCCCACTTGTCCCAGGCGCGGTTTGGCAGAAATCTGCACTTCCGCTACATGTTTAACCAGCACCGGGGTAGTCCCTTTGACTTTGATCAAGATATTTTCGATATCTTCCGTTTTTTCCAGAAGGCCTACACCTCGCACTACATAGGCCTGGCTGCCCACTTCAATGATGTCTCCCCCCACATTTACGTTGCTTTTGGATACGGCCTCAAACACATCCAAGGGCGACAGGTCGTAGTTGGTCAATTCGGCCGGGATGATTTTGATTTCATAGATTTTCTCCTCTCCGCCAAAACTGACGACATTGGCTACGCCCGGTACGGCAACCAGCTCCCGTTCGATCACCCAATCGTGCAGGGCCGTAATCTCCCGGAGAGGGCGGTCACTTTTCACCACATAGCGGTAAATCTCACCGGTGGCCCCATAGGGCGGTTCAATTTCCGCATCCGTTCCGGCTGGCAGTTCAACGGCCTGCAAACGATTGGAAGCGTATTGTTGCGCATAAAAATCTTCTACCCCGTCATCAAAAATGACCGTGACCACCGAAAGGCCAAACAGAGAGATGGAGCGCACTTGTGCTTTTTTGGGAATGGTGTTCATCACCTTGGAAATGGGTAAGGTTACAAACTTTTCCACTTCTTCGGCGCTGCGGCCTTGCCATTGGGTGATGATTCTGACCCGGGTGTTGGTAACATCGGGGAAGGCCTCAATCGGGGTGTGAAGGTAACTGATGACCCCGGCCACCACTAAAACTGCGGTAAGAAAAAATACGATAACGGCATTCTTCAATGAGAAGGCCACAATGCTTTGAACCAGTTTTTGCATGGAAGACTAGCGGTTTTGCAGGTTTTTGATTTGTTCGTAAATAAGTAATTGGTTTTTGGAAATAAACCGCTCTTGCGCTTGAATTCCCGCTGCGATATAAGTGGTTCCATTGTTCTTACTCAGTACTTCGATGTTCCGGACTTCTATATCACAATCGTCATGAAACAGCACGACAAAGTTCTGATTGTCATCAAAAATCAATGCATTGGTAGGAATGGCTACGGCTCGGCTTTCGCTTCTTTTCACAGCCATCACATCGACAAACATTCCCGGTTTCAGTTTCAGAGAGGGGTTATCAATTACTACCCGGGCTTTCAATACCCGCTCTTCGCTGTCAAAGACCTGCGAAAGCACGGCAATTTCGCCTTTAAAAACCTCGTCCGGATAGGAAAGCGTTTTGATTTCGACTTCCAAGCCCTCTTCCACTTTGGTCACGTTACCCGCATAAATATTGACCAGCACCCATACTTCACGAAGATCGGAGAGGGTGAAAAGAGGGCCTTCTCCGGAGGTAATTTGCATCCCTGCTGTCATCTGTTTACCGGTGATAATACCTGAGGCCGGAGCTTTTATTTGAAAGACTCCTTTTTCCGTACTGGCGCTGTATAGCGATAAAATCGTATCAATCTTATTCAATTCGGCTTCTTTGATCGATACTTCACTCTGCGCCTCCAGTAAGTCTTTTTCCGAAGCAATACCATCTTCGTACATGGCTTGTACCGATTTCAACTGTCTTTCCGCAACCCTGAGCTGGGCTGCCAGGGATTGCCGCTCCGATTGAAGCTGACTCAATTCAGGGCTGCGTAACTCTGCCAGTAATTGCCCTTTTGTGACTCGGTCGCCCAGGGAGAAATACGCATTGTCAATAACGCCCTGCACCAAGCTTATAAAATGAATGACGTTGTCAGGATTACTTTCCACATTGCCTATCAAAGGTATTTTTTCGGTAACGGGGTGAACCCGGGCCGTATCAAGTGTGATTTTTTCTTTGAAGTTTTCCTCCAGGCAATAGTTGTCCCCGGCTTGATTTTCGATCAGTGCCTTTCCTTGCGGCTGATCACAAGCATAGAGGGAAAGCATAAGGAGTAATGGAAGGAAAATGAATGCCAAGTACTGCTGTTGGGTTTGTGTTTGCATGTATGCCAGGTTTTTTGGGTTAGAGAATATCGGTTCCGACTTCGTATTGAAGTTCCTCAAGTTTTAAATTGATCTCTTTGGAGGATTCGAGGAGATTTTTTTTATTATTGAGATAGGCTTCTAAAAAATCAAGGTATTCCAACTGACTGATATCACGGTCTTTAAAGGTTTTGGTAAACCGGTTGAGCATCCTGTCCAACTCTGCTTCAAAACCCGGCTCCAGTCTTTCGTAAAAGGCAATGGCGGTTTGCAAATGCTGATTTGCCAGAAGAAGCCCCGATTCCATTTCAAGTGCTTTTTGAGCGCCCAATACTTCTGCCCGCTCCATGGCGATGCGGGCATGCTTGATATTTCCTTGGTTCCGGTTGAATACGGGAAGGTCTATTCCGACACCAAAACCGACAAAGTCCTTCATAAAATTTCCGCCCCGGTCGTACCCCGCCTTCAATGTAATATCCGGAATGCGTTGGGCTCTTTCGTATGTATGCCATTTATCGAAGTACTTCTTTTCCAATTGGGCTATTTTCAAATCGGGCCGGTGTGTTGTGGCTTCCTGCAAAAGCGAATCGGGAGCCAGCCTTTTTATTTTGGCAAACTCCGGGAGGTATCCTGTGGTGTCCAGCACCAGGCAAGAACTTGGAGGCAGGTTCATCAACACTTTCAACTCGTGTTGTATGTTGTTCATTTCTTTGGAAAGGCCGTGTATCTCTTGCACAATTTCCAGCTCCAGGGCTTTCAGACGGAGCCATTCCGCCTTGCTGAGATTACCTTCCTCCACTTGTTTCCGATAGGCATTGACCAGCTGTTGTACAGAGGAAAGTTGTTTCCGGTACACCTCTCTGAGTTGTTGCAAATACTGTAGTTGAGTAAGGTCTTTTCGAAACTCCACTTTCAGGTTGCGCAGCAACTCTTCGAAATATTGGCCCGCCATATCTACGGAAACTTGCTCTACTGCCATCATTTTTTTCCGCTTTCCGGCCGTCAGAAGCAACTGTTCGATTTCCACTCCGATTTGTTGGTTGCGTCCGAACCTACCTACCAGGGGAGGTAGTCCTTCCGCTCCTTGTAGTTGTGCCGGAGTGGCCCAGGCATTCACCTGGTCAATGGTAAGAGTCGGGTTGGGCCAAAGTCTGGCTTGTCGTAAAGTCGCCTCCGCTTGATTGATATTCAGCTTTTCTGCGATCAACAGGAGGTTCTCCTTCAGGAACAATGCTTCACATTGTTGGCGGTTCAGTTGTAAGGTGTCTTGCCCGAAGGCCAGTTGACAGGTAGTAAAGCCTATCAACAAGAAACCCAGGTACTTTTGTAGGTTCATTGGCTTGCCTTAATGATAAATATTAATGGCCCAAAGAACTTTTAAAGCAGCTTAAAAAGACCTTAAAACGGATAAAATTTAGCTTAAGGGCAAAGCCACCGTGAAGAGGTTGGTGTCGGTACCGGGTGTGGTATAGGTCACTGTTCCCCCATGCAGGGAAATGATTTTATAGATAAAGACCAAGCCCAGGCCAAATCCTCGCTTGCCTTGGCTGTTGGCCCCACGAAAAAAGTGTTGAAATAAATATTGCCGTTCCTGTTCGCGGATGGTTTTTCCCCGGTTGATAAACTCTACTTTCAGCTGATCGCCCGAAGGAATGATGTTGATTTTCGCTTGGTGGTCCGTACTGTATTGCTGGCAATTGTGCATTAAATTGGTCAAGGCGGATTTCAACAGCCGCTCATTGGCCAATACTGTGAACTTGTGTTCGTCTTCACTGATTTCCGCATAGTCTACTGAAAAATGATGAGCCGGAAACAACTGCGAAAGCTCTGCGGACAAGTCAAAAATCAACTCGTCCACCCGGACGGGCGCTCTATGAAGTCGATTCCCCGATTCGGCTTTGGATATTTCCAGCAAAGCATGAATAATCTCGCTGAGGCTTTTGGTATCTTCTTTTTGGTGGGCAAGCATCTGTTTGAGCACGCGAGGGTCTGTTTCCTGTTCAATCTTTTCAAAATTGGATACCAACACGGAAATAGGCGTTTTCAACTCGTGCGAAATATGGTGGATGGCATGTTTTTGAAAGGCAAATGCCTCTTTTATTTTTTGCATTAACTCGTTAAAGCGATGTGCCAACACCATGATTTCTTTGCTGCTTTCGTTCGTTTGCAAGGGGACATTGTCCTTGTCCAAGTCATACTGATTAATTCTCCGGGCGATTTCGGTAAGAGGCCCCGAAATTCTTTGAGACAGGTAGAAAGAGACCAACACCACGATCAGAGAAATCGTAGAAAAAGTGATGATCAGAATAGAGCGCAGGTAATTTAACTTGGCATAACCGAATTCGTCATAGGCTTTGCTGATGCCGTAAAAAAGCTTGCCACGGTTGCTGATGGCCAGGCCTACCACATCGTAAAGTTCCTCTTTGGTTTCGATCCAGTGCTGATCGGTGGAAAGTTTGTTCAGGATGGCCCTCATTTTATCGATTGACAAATCGTCAACACTTTTGTAGATCAAGTTTTTCTCATGGTCAAAAATGATGAGTTTTTCATTATAAAAATCGTGAATGGTGGATTTATCCAATGCGACAAAGAGGGTTTCGTCCAGGCCCTTGATTTCGCTTAAAAGTTGAAGGGTAGAGCTGATCTTTTCTTTTTGCCGTTGTTGGAATTGTTCCTCACGGTATTCGGCAAACAGGGTATAAATAAAAAACAAAGCCCCGGCTGTCAAGGCAATCACCGTAGTGGAAAAGTAAATCAAGATTTTTGTCCGGATACTCATTGGCTTTCAAAATAATACCCAAACCCGATTTTTGTTTTGATAGACTCCTTTCCGAAAGGTTTGTCAATTTTATTTCTGAGAAAGTTAATATACACTTCTACCGTGTTGGTGTTGGCATCCACTACACTTCCCCAGATGGTTCGGATCAAGTCTTTTTTAGACACCAACTCCCCACCTGCTTGCAACAGTTTAACCAGGATTTGATACTCCCGGGGAGTCAAGGGGATATCCACCCCTTGCCGGCTTACTTTTTTATGCCCCAAATGCACCACAAGGTCCGATACGGCCAAAGTAGACTCCCGCTTTTCAGGCTGCTGTCTGGTTGCACTCCTTTTGAGTAAAGAATGTACCCGCAGGATCAACTCCCGGATATAGAAAGGCTTGGTCAGGTAATCATCAGCCCCGCATTCAAAGCCTTTGACTTTGTCTTCCAACTCGTCAAAAGCCGTCAACATCAACACAGGTGTGGATGCATTGTATTCCCGGAAGGCCTTACAGAGATCAAAGCCGTTTTTTCCCGGTAAGTTAATATCCAGCACCAGGCAATCAAACATTTCTCTTTTCAACAAACGTTCGGCAAGCAATCCGTCAAAAACCGATTCCACCTCCATTTGCTCCGCTGTTAGCGCCTCCTTGATGTTGCGGTTCAACACCGGATCATCCTCTATCAATAAAATCTTTTTCAATGTGATATCAGTGATTTTCTCCGGCTACAAAGGTAGTAATTCACATGAAAGGAAAGTACCGGTTACTTCCGGATTTAACTTCTCCAACGGGAAAGTACAAGTGCAATATACCTCGATCTTAAAAACCATCCGACACCCATTCATTTATTACAGTATTATCCTACCTCAAATAAGAATACAGAGCGGTGAACCTTTCCTTTAAGGGTATTGACCTATGAGTTTAACTAATCCTATCTAAGGATTTAAAAATCATATATTTAATACTTAAAGACCGGACATCATTCCTCCATCTACAAGTAGTGAAGTACCAGTAATGTAAGGACAATCATTGGATGCTAAAAACAATGCGGCTTCGGCCATTTCTTCTGCCGTAGCAATGCGCTTTAACCCGTCTACCAAGGCTTTTGCATTTTCCACTTTTTCTTTGGAATCCCCGGTGGACCTCCTGAACATCGGGGTATCGGTAATCCCCGGAGACAGCACATTGATCCGGATACCTTCCTGGCCATAATCCATCGCGGCCGTTTGGGCCAAACCCAAAAGCGCCCGTTTACTGGAGGCATAGGCAGCCGCCCCCGGCCGGGTGGACACACTGTGCATAGAGGCCGTCAGTACGATATTTCCCCCTCCGTTTTTCAACAAATGAGGAAGCTGATACTTCATCGCCAAAAAGACACCACGAACATTGGTATTGTGAATCCACTCCCACTGTTCCAGGGTGATCTCATGCAACTTGCCAAACATCACTTCACCGGCATTGTTGAAAGCCACATCCAATTTTCCATACCGCTTTACAACTTTGTCTACAAAAGAGGCCATTTCTTCCGGTTGGGTAACGTCCGCTTTTATATAGATACCCTCTCCTCCCTGTTGTTTGATTTCTTTTTCCACTTCTTTACCTAATTCTTCACGTCTTCCACAAAATCCAACCATTCCTCCCTCTTGGGCGAAAGCCAGGGCAGCCGCTTTGCCAATGCCAGAGGTCGCTCCGGTGATGATTATTACTTTTCCTTCAAATCTCCTTTTCACCGGTGCATTATCATTTGCCGCCTGGGCACTCACACTCAGGGGCAAACCCGCAACAGCAGCCGCAGACAAGCCTTTGGTTACAAAATTTCTTCTGTCCATTTTTGTTTATTTTTGATTGAAAGATTGAAACATTTCAAAACTCTACTCAAGTACCTTTTTCACAATTACAGCATTGGTAGCTTTGCCCCATATTCGCAAAAAACCTTTGCTTCTTTTGGAAAGAAAGCTCATTCCTCTATACAATACAACCTGTGTAAAGTTTACCCTTTATATGTTTTGATTTCCTTTATTGTGGTTGAATACCAGCTTTGCGATACTTGGTTTTCATATATTCAAAGGTAGGGAGAAAACCCGCTTCAGACTTTTTATATTCAAACCATAACTTCTACTATTCAATCGAAAAATGTAAAACTTTCTTAAAACAGCGATTAGGACAATAATTCTTCCCGGAAAGTACTAGGTGTTGCGGAGGTATGCTTTTTAAAAAAGTTATTAAAGTAAGTAGGGTTTTCGAAGCCTAAACAATAAGCGATTTCGGTAATATTCCAATTGGTATGTTTTAACAGGGTTTTTGCTTCAAGTAGCATTTTGGAAGCAATATGTTCGGTAGTCGTTTTTCCGGTGATTTCTTTCACCGCTTTGTTTAAATGATTGGTATGGATCGACAGGTGCAAGGCATAGTCGCTTGCGGTTTTTAATCGTAAATTGCGCTCAAACGATACAGGGAATTGTCTTTCTAAAAGATCTAAAAACAGGGAAGCAACCCGTGACGAAGCATTGGTATGTTTGAAATACGTATCGGCAGGCTGCATTTTCAATGCCTCATGCATGATCAAATACAAGTAATTGCGGATCAGGTCGTATTTGTATTTATAACCGGAATCGACTTCTTTGATAATATTTTCAAAAAGGCTGCTTATCCTTTCCTTTTGCCATTCATTGATAAAGTACAGGGGATTTCCTCCGACCTTAAACAGGGGCGAATTTTCAAGGCTTTCACTCATTCGTTCCGTACCGGTAAACCCCTCCGAAAACAAGCAAAAATACCCCGACTGGTTGGGAGAACTGGCCTCCCAGGCATAAGGGATATTAGGGTTGGAGAATAACAAAGCCTTACCTGGAATGGAAATCCCTTTATCGGCATAATACAATGTGCCGGACCCAAGAATCAAGGAGATCTTATAAAAATCCCTTCTGTTATAAGGCGAATGTTGTTTGCACGAAACATCATTTCTCCGGTACACATTAAAATGCTCTCCGTTTCTGGTTTTATCACGGTAATGGGTTTCCTTTATGAAAACCCTTTCGTAAAATTCCTTTAAAGATTCGCTCGTATTCATAACTCTGGGTTTATTCCCAAATATAAGGATTTTTGGTGCAGCATTCACAAAGCAAAAAGCTATACAACCTGACTACCGGGTTTGCATAGCTTTTTGCGATTTGTCCGTTAACGGAAAACTCTACTTAGAGCATGTATAAAATTCATCCTTTAGGTTAAAAACTCTTAACAAGTGGTATATAAAGTTAACTGCCCCCGGTCTTCTCCTTGTAGATATTCCATACTTCAAGATAAAGCATCAATCTTAATTTTGAGACAGTCTGATGGCCTTGTATAACCTTCAGTTACGGGATGAATGTTAGTGTTTTTCGGCTCAAATTAGCCAAGTGAGCAATTTCGAGTGTATTCGACTATATCTGAACCCACTCAAAATTGTGGTTATACATTGTTACTTCATGTATATTTTTTTATTATCTCAGATCGTGGAAATTAATATTTAATTTTTTAACCTGATTCATTATATTTTCAGTTCTGTCAAAATTTATAAAATCAATGGCAAATTGATAGTCTTTATGGTAGTTCATGTGTATCACTAAAAATATAGCCTTATTTCTTCCTCCTCCGACTTTTTTTAGTCTGATATATTCTATTTGATTCAGAGGGATTTTTACCTTGACATGTTTGAAAACTAAATTTTTAATAAAAATACCATTGTCACAACTTTCCATATAATAACTTTTTCCAGAGAATAATAGTAAAGCCATTAAGCCCAAAACACTTACTACTACAAATGGTCCATTCGTATATATGTCATAATAGATGAGAGGTATATTGGTAATCAGTGATAATAAGAAAAAATATAACAAATAAGGTGTTAGTTTAACAAAGGTAGAAATCTTAGTAGTTTTATTTGTTATTTGATCACAATCGAAATCAGTATTAAAATGAAAATTAAATGAGTTATTATTTTTAATAATTTTATTCTCTAGTACCCAACGTATTTTCCATAAATTTTTATAGTAGTTATCTTCTAATTTGATTTTTTTTCCATCTTCGAAAACAACTGTTAAACACTCTTCTCTCATAGGGAAGAATAAAAACCTGTAATCTTTTAAGTCATATAACTTGACGCTTCTTATTTGGCTGTAACTGTATCTTGCGTTAAGCCCATACTTTATATAGTCTTTTTCTACTTTTAGGTAAGTGAATCTTTTAACCAGATCATAAATTCCATAAAGTATAAAAGAAATGAATAATAATACAAATACTCTTGTATCAGATTTTGTATAAAATAAGATTGACAGGCCAAAAATAACTATTAAACAAAAAAATAATGTAAATAGAATTGCTCCTTTAGGTTTTGCAATGACTTTTTGATTCATATATTATGGTGATGGTCTTGTATAACTTCAGTTACGCGGTAAAGTTACTTAATTTTAAGATGAACTACTGAAGTTAGCAATTCGGAGTGGATTCGACTACCTCCGAATCCGCTGTAACTGCGGTTATACGTTGCTAAGCAACAGGAAATAGTTAAATCATTCCCCATGTCTAATGGGAAATATCTTTCTTTTATGATGTTGAAAGGATGTATTTGATGTGCAGTTATGGTCAATCCAATTGTGTAAAGAGGCATTTCAAATTCAAAAAAACGCACTTTGTTTCACATCTGTGACTCCATTTGACTTTAAAACTTATTCTAAAAATTCCGGATTTTTTCAACCTCTGTTTCTTTTATTTTTTGTGTTTTGTCTCTTGTTGTTAACGGTATAGATCATGCGTAGTGTTGGCTTGAAAAGCGGTAGTTTTCAATCTGGAACAAATGGTAGCGAGCCGTTTTTATAACTGCTGACGTTCTGTGTATGGAGTATACCTTTCGGTATACAGAGCGTTGGTGAAAGGTTTTATTTATAGTATTCGTACGCATATTTTATCGTAAAAACCAATTTTCCATTCTCATAAACATCAGCATAATCCAAAAGTCCGTTGCTTTTATAATAGTGTTTATATAGAAAATGATTGTCCAAGCCCATACATGGGTCACTAAAATAAGTGTACAATTCATCAATTTGTCCTTTTGGGTTATATTGAATTGTTGTTTTGAATAATTTTATTTCATCTCTATTCCCAAAACCCATTTTGTTTACTCTATCGGCACGTTCCGGGTCATCTTCAATTTTTTCTATCAATCTGTTAGTTGAATCGTATTTGTAGGAAATTGTTTTTGAGATTGTGTCTGCTTGAAAATAAGTTGCCATGGTTAAATTTTGATTCCGGTCATATTGGTAGTCAACTCTTGCCTTACTGAATTTGTCGCACTTTGTCTTTTTTGCGACTTCCAATATTTCGGTGCTGTTCGTTTCCGTATCTATTTTGCCAAATATTGTCCAAGTTCTTGTTATCGTTGTTTTAACTATGTTTCGTTCAATATTTTTTGACTGGGTCACTATTTTGATCAAGTGACCAGTTTTATCATAAGTATTTTCAAATTCTGTAATGCCTTGTTGTATTAATTCATTATGCTTGTCATATTTATACTGAATTGTATCTATTTGTGTAGTATCCGATTTACCCACCCAAAGCATCATGATTTTATTGTCATTTTCATCAAAAACATTTCGATAGATAATCCCAAGTCGTCCCATATTCCACTCTATGGAATTTCCATTTTTATCAAATTTTTCATAAATCGTAGTGCAGCTACCATTTGTATTCAGGAAACAATGTCTTTCTAAAGATGATTTTACATTATTCTTTACTATCAAGTCTTTTTCATTACCAATTTGACCAAAGGTAATTTCGGATATAGCTAAAAATAATATGAGTATTTGAACCTTCATGTTAATGCGCATTAATGATTCGTGGAATTGCCGTGACGAAGCAGTCGCAAGATATGGACAATTACACCTTGTTGGTGGTAGTTTTTTATTCCATTCCTCTATAATCTAATTCTTCACCAATAATATTTTCAATTTTAGTATAATAACCCTCATTAATTTGTTTTGAAACCATACGCATTTAAAGCTTTATGAAAGGTTAGTCCCATTTTTTCAAATCCTTTGTACCTCTCAAAATGCTTAGCTTCGAATGTTAATTTAACATTTGCAGTTTTTTTGATTACTTTCAATAGGAATAAAATTCCTCCACGGACTTATTTCAAAGAAGTATTTATACGACCGTCCGCCATTAAATTTACCTGAATTTAAATCAATGATTATTTCAGCTAATTCATGAATTTCTTTATGTACAATGAATAGGAGGCCTTTATCAATTACTAAATACTTTAAGATTTTCGCTAATTCTATCTTTGATTTTTTTACACCTGAAGAGAGGCATTTCATATTCAAAAAAGCGCAATTTGTTTCACATCTGTGAGTTCAATATCTCCATTTAGCTTTAAAACATATTCTAAAAATTCCGGGTTTTTCAGCCTCTGGTTTTTCCATTTTTTGTATTTTGTCTTATTGTTAACGGCTTGACTAAATACCGTGGTGGTCCCACGAGGGCAGACATGGCTATCTGGCTTTTATTATGTTTAGTTTTTTAATTCACTCAGTAAAATTCTATTTAGACTACTAATGTCTTTATCTATCTTGATTTCCAGACTGGGTTTATTTATTTTTTTTATATCAAAATCCAGCTTTGTCAAAAGTTCCAATCCAACTAATCCATATATTGAGGCAATATCCATGTCCTTCTTATGAGTCTTTAAGGTGCCTCTATAGAGGTCGCTAAAATTCTCAAAACCATTATCGAGAGCAGATTCATTCTTGTAGTTCTTTACTATTTGTGTGTAAGGGTCAGCTAATTTGTAACTTAGCTCTTTAATCAACCTTTTTTGTTCTTCTGAATACTCATTTAAATTCATTTGTTTCATTAGGATATCAATCAACTCTATAGCCTTTTCCTTGCTTGTTTGCTGGGTCATAAAATTGTTGTGAGCATTGTACTCAGAAACAAGACTCTTAGCCTGCTTTTTATTACTTTTTAATTTAAAAAAAGCGAATGTTACGGCAATAATTACAAGGGTAATCACTAAAAGAGTTGAAAATACAGGTAGGTTTAAATTAATGGTTACTGTATACTAATTAAACATAACGCTAAGATAATAACTGTGCTGATTGAACAGCAAAAAAGTGTCCACCGGGCACGATAATTTTAAGTTATGAAAAGTTTTACAGTCTAACCAAGCCCAACATTGTTTTTATTATTTGTTGTGGTTGCTTTTTACTTGTTTATCTTAAGCAAACTTGAATAGGTAGTATCATCATAACTGGAACAGGTTTGTTATCACAAAATCCTGATTTCCATTCAAAATCAGTTATAATTTTAAGTATTTGTACAGCTACATTTGTTCCTTCAATATTTTGTATTATTCTTTTTCCAATTATTCTTCCCTCTTCATTAACTATAAAACCCACAATTATTTTACTTGGCTCTATTCCCATTCTTTCAAATTTCTGTCGAGGGAAAATAAGCGTTTTGGATATCATTTTATAAAGATTTGTCATTCCTCCATTTGGCTCTGGAATTTTTTCTGCAGTAAGGTATACTTCTATATTCGTTAGTGTGTCTAAATGAGATTCACATAAAGACTTATTGACTTTTTCATCATTTTGTCCCAAAGCCCTGACTGACTGAAAAACTATCAATACAAATATGAAGAGCTTCATCCTTTGCATAGCTTTTACGATTTGTCCGTAAACGGAGAACTCTACTTAGAGCATGTTTAAAATTCTTTTTTGATGATGAAAGTTTTCAGTTTAGGGTTCTCAGAAGATCATTTTTTGGTCCGACACTTCGGTGGTCCGGCATACCGGAGAATAGTGGAACTACTTGACCGGGGTGCCGGCCACCGGGATGCCGGCCACCGGGGTACAGGATCAAAAAAAATGATACACTGAGGTTCCTGAAATGGGAGTTTTCAACCCAAAAGGTGAAATTTAAACCTGCTCTTATTGCAACTTGGGAATGACTACTTTTTTCAATAAATTCTTTGAAGAATCAAGCGCTGATTTCATAAAGTTATCCATTGTCTCAAATTCCCTGAACATAAAATTGGCCACCTCATGCCCTCTTCCTTCGTAAGCGTGCAAGGCCACCGGTTTATTCAGCTTCAAGCCTTTTTGGTAAATCGGTTCGGAGCCAAAGAGCATTAACCATCCTTTGTTATACGCTTTACAATAGTGGTGGGCGGCTGTTCCGTAAGGTACTAACTGGTCATTGGTCCCATGAAATAATAATAAGGGCATCCAATTTTCAGCCGTAATGTAATTAAGGTCTACATGCGCTCCGGCAAATATCATAGCACCGGCAAAGCGGAATTTTTCAAAAAACGAAAAACGCTCCGGGTCTTTGTGCACAAAAGGGTTAAAAATAAATTGTAAAACCGTTTCGGCTCCGGCACTGCTTCCGGCTATAAAAAACTTGTCCGTATTCACTTCTAACTCTTTGGCATGATCATAAATATAGCGAGCGGCATCAGCAGCATCTTCCACAGCGGTGTAGATGGCTTTGATTTTTTCAGGCGTTTCCGTATGACAGCCAAAGCTTTTTCCTTTTAAATACAAGCGATAAGAGATCACAAAAACCCGGTAGCCCCTGTCCTGTAAGCCTTCGGCAAAAGGGTATTGGTGTTTAGGGTCTCCCCCGGTGAATCCTCCTCCATGAATGAACATGACCGAAGAACCATTGGACTCGCCCTCAGGTTCGTAATGGTGCATCCACAAGGTATCCGAGTCTTTTATTGCATAAGTAAGTGTAGTGGGTTTGCTTTTTTGAGCCTGTAAACTTACTGTAACCCCACAAATTGCTAAGAATAATAACGTTAGTGTTTTCATATTTCTAGATTTCAAAAGGAATTTTACTTAATTACAGACTCGACCGAAACATCAGCAGGAACTGCTAAACATTTCCATATTTGATACAGCCCTCTGGGGACATGAAAACATCCCTTCCACTTGCCTCCTTTATTGGGTAATAACACTTCCCCTCTCCTGTTCAAATAGCCAAACCATTCCCCATATTCGGAATCTCTAAATTTTTCCCAAGTATACAAATGTATTTTACGAAACCAGTTGGCACACTCCTTATTTCCTGTCAATCTATACGCTTTGGCCATACAAACCAGTGCCTCCAGGTGTACCCACCATAATTTTTGATCCCACTCCAACTGTTGGGTAGGATGGCCCAATACATCCATAAAATAAAAAATCCCGCCATATTTTTGGTCCCAACCTTTTTCAAGGGTATTCAACGCTATGGCCACTGCTTTCTTTACAATATTTTCATCCCCTAACCTTTCGGCAAGATCCATCAAAAACCACATTGCTTCCAAGCCATGCCCCGGGTTGATCAAACGTCCCTCAAACGAATCGTTAAAACGGCCATCCATATTGACATTTTCAAGCAATACACCCCACTCTTCATGATAGAAATCGTCAATAATTTCCCTCACTAATTTTTGGGCCAATGCATCCACCACCTCGTTGCCAATGATGTGTTCCAATTCCAGCGAAAGGTTACTCAAAATCATCGGTAATGCAAAGCTTTTTAGTGCCCGTGTACCGGCAACGTTTTTCAAATATTTACCTTTAGGGTTATTTTTTCTTTTCAGAATATTGTAAAATGTATCTCTGGCAATTTGGGCGTATTTGGGTTCCGGGTGAATTTTGTATAAGGCTCCCAAACCCATTGCGGCAAAACAGTCCGAAAATATATTATAGGGTTGGATCAAGGGTTTTCCATCCCGGGTCAGGGAAAAGTAAAAACTTCCATCTTGGTCCCTTCCGTATTCGGACAAAAATTCCGCTCCGTGTATGGCCATTTCCTTCCACTCTTTTTTGTTTTCTACTTGGTGATACAAACTTGAAAACATCCACACTTCCCGACCTTGCAGCCAAATAAATTTATCCCGGTCAAACACCTTCCCTGAGCGGTCCAAGCAGGTGAAATACCCTCCACACTCTTCGTCTTTCGAATGGTTCATCCAAAATGGGATGACATTTTCCAACAACTCCTGCTTATACAAATAACTATATTCCTTCATGCTTATCCCTATTTTAAGGTTGTTAGTTGATTCAAGTATTCTTTATAGCGGTTGAATAGATGCCCTGCCTGAAGATAGGCCGATTGAGGGCTCATGAAATGTGAAAACTCAAAGGTGATCGCTTTATCGTATCCGGCCTTGGCTGCCGCTTCCAATTTTAGTTTTAATTTTTCAAATTTTATAGGCAAAAATTTTATAGGCATATCCCGGTCAAAGGATTCTGCATTGGTCCAGCATTCCATGCCGTATTTATCCGCCAATTGTTTATTGACCGTAAAAAAACTTTCCAGTTCATGGTAATCGATATGGCCGTCCTGAAAGGCAACGGCATCCACGGCTCCTTTGACCCCGTCAAAAATTTCGTCCCACTCTTTTTCATGTTCTGTCAAGGAAACAACCTCTTCCTTTTTTAATTGGGAAGAAGCAGCCAATACTGCTTTCTTTCCGTCAATCCAAGGAGAAATTAAGGTAGGCAAGTTTGTGCCTTTCTCTTTGCACTGCATTCCCAAAGTCCTGAAAGCTTCTACTGCACCTTTCGTTCCCCGGCTGATTTCCATGCTCAGGTACCAACCTTTAAAACTTTTGTAGTACCCGTACTTCTCCCACACTTCATCAATTACATAGCGGTTGGCGTCAATTTCATGACTCATATCCCCGGTATCCCAATAGATACCGCTGTCGTATAAGCCAAAATAAAAGCTAAAGCCATATTTATCGGCAAGTTGTAAAAACAGCTCTACCCAATCTACCGGAGGAGTATAACAGCCAAATTTGTTCATCAGGTAGTCGGAAGGGTATGTAATAAACCTTCGATAGCCACTGCGAATTAAAATAACCGTATCGATGCCTATGGCTTTCATATGGGCAAAATCCTTATCCCATTCTTTTCTACCCCAATTCTGATGGGGAATATCGTGACTGATTTCATCGAGAAATGTTCCGGTAATTTTCATAATCGTTCCTCTGTTTTCCGTTTCACAAATACTTTTTCCGTTGTAAGTAACTCACCCAGTAGGTGTATACTACAGGTTTCAAGTGAATGCCATCCAGGGTCCAGGCCTGTTTTAAGGCCCCGTTCTCATCGGCAAATTCTTCGTGTAAATTGATATAGACCAATTGCTCTTCCACCGCCAATTGTTGTAGTTTTTCATTCAATTGATTTACCAATGCATTTTTATTTTTCAAATAATCATACTTCAGAAGAGTATCGTTCAAAGGCAAAATACTTTGCACGTATATCCTTGTTTTGGGCAAAGCTTTTTTCAGACGGTGAATGATTTGGGTATAATTTTCAAAAATCACCTCCATGGGCAAACCTCGCCCCAGGTCATTGATCCCTATCAGTAAAAAGATTTTTTTCGGTTGAAGAGCTATCACATTATCCAAGCGGGCCAATACACCAAACGTATTATCCCCTCCAATGCCCCGGTTAGCGATCACTTTGCCGGAAATCAACTCTTGCCACTCTCCTCTTTCGGTAATACTGTTACCTAAAAAAACCATATCGTATTTCTGTACCGGCAATTGATTGTACAGCTCCATCCGCTGGTTATAGTACCAGTTGACATAACTACTATCCACTTGTGCATTCGACTGGGCTTGCAAAATATTAGCGGCAAAAAGCAAGCTTAACAGTAATCCGTATTGTATTCGTATCATCCTCATACACAGTTAGTCGTTATAAGTATTTTTTCTTTTTCAAATAGTCCACCCATTTGATATAGGCAATCGGTTTTAAGTGGATACCGTCAGGAGTGAACCTCTCTATCAATTGCCCTTCTTTGTTGCCAAGCACTTCCCATAAATTGATATATTCGATTTGGTTTTCCTTGGCAATTTCCTGTAGGGCTTCATTCAGGTAAACAATATCTTCCATCTTCACTTTTTTGAAAGGCTCTATGAGCTTTTCCTCATTGACCGGAAGTACACTTTGAAGAAAAAGCCGGGTTTTTGGGGAATATGTCCTGACGCGGTTTACGATCTTTCGATAGTTTTGAATAATGAGTTCTTTGGGAATTTCTCTTTTTAAATCGTTCACGCCTATCAACAGAAAAATCTTAGCAGGTTTGTTCTCCAATATTTTGTCCAAGCGGGCCAACACGCCAAAGCTGATATCTCCGGAAATCCCGCGGTTGGCCACTCTTTTTTTAGGAAGGATATCCAGCCAATCTCCCGCTTCCGTGATGCTGTTTCCAAGAAATACAATTTCTTTTTTCCGGGAAGGGACCTCATCAAAATATTCCATCCGCAATTGATAATACCCATTGTTGTAAGCGCTGTCCACTGCTGTTTGTGCCTTCATCTCTATGCTACCCAACGTACAAGCAAGCACGGCCACGGACATAAAAATTTTCTTTATCATTTTATTTGAAATTTGTTTGTCTACATACGAAAACTAAAGATACTGCAAAGGGGAAGCTTGTAAGACCACACTCCTGGATTGACGCATTCCCCGATGCAGATACCTGATTTACCGGTCTAATTCCGGATTGGCTAACAAGGATTTTTCATTGGAAATAGAGGAATCGGAAATTATGTCCTTTTCTTTGTTCAGCTGATCCCACCAGTATTTTTTCAACAAACCGCTGGTCACCAGAAACACCGCTCCCCAGAGCAATAGTTTGCCGTTTTCATGAATCATAAAATAGATGGGAATGACAACTTGAGACATTTGCCAGAGAACACCAATGACGATGTTAAAGCTATCCCGTTTGAAATCATGGTTAGGTACAAAACCGGGATTCTCCCGCATAACTTCTCTTTTGATCGGTCCCCAAAAACCCCAAGGTTTGGTTTGTTTATAAAATTGCTTGACCGCCTCCCGGTTTTCCAGCGGAGAGAGGAAAGTACCTAAAATGCATCCGGCCAATGAAAAAACTAAAATTACGGGAAAAACATAAATATCCACAAATTCAGGGAAAAAGAACAGTTTTGCGGAAGAGGCGATCAACCCAAACAACATTCCATAAAAATAACCAAACCCTGAAAAACGCCACCAAATCCACTTCAACATATTCGCAGCCGCATAGCCTCCATACAGTGCCGAAGTAATCCAAAGGGTTAGTTCATTTAACGAAGCGGCATAAAACCCGAAGGTAATGCCTATCACTACTAATAAAATAGAAGAAAGGATACTCAAGCGGATATACTTTTTGTCGGAAGCATCCGGGTTGACATATTTTTTATAAATATCATTGACGATATAAGCAGGAGCGGCATTGATAAATGCGGAAAAGGTGCCCATGAAAGCAGACAAAAGTCCTGCGAGCAATAAGCCTTGAAAGCCAATGGGTACAAATTTGCTGATGGCTTTGGGCAAAACCATTTCAAAATCAATTTCCCCACCCATTTGTCCTAGCTCAGGTCCCATATACACCAAGGCAAGAACGGCAAAAGCCGCCACCATCAAATAACGGGGCATGTACAGTACTAAAATACTGATGACGCTCATTTTTGCAGCTTCGGAAGGTGTGCGGGTAGATAATACCCGTTGCATATCATAGCTGGGAACCGGCCCTGCCAAGGAAGCAAAGATGCCTTTGAACAACATCATCATAAACAGCAACCCAAATAACTCAAAACCGTCCGTTGCAATTTTCTGATTGACATTGGGAATCGGTGTTTGACTCCAATCCAAATTCAGGTTCCAACCAAAAAACAGGTCTTTCCAGCCTTCGGGAACCACAGCGCTAATTTGATCTCCGGTAACGGAGGTATAACCAATATAACCGATCACCATACAAGACACCGTCATGATCACGAATTGCATCACTTCCGTAGCTACCACACTGTACATCCCCCCTTTTACCGTATAAATAGCCGTGGCAAAACAGATCAATAAGGCATATACCCGTTCGGAAGACAATAACCAGGGCCCGAGTTGCAAGGAAAGATCCCAAGGTAAAACCGATGTACAGAACTTTCCGATCCCCTCAAAGAAATAAGCGATAAAACCTATTACACTAATGACGGCAAATACGACTATAATGATATGGGAGAGCCGGGCTCCTTTTCCTTCGCCAAAGCGGAAGGTAATCCATTGGGCTCCGGTCATCACATTGGAACGCCTCATCCATATGGCCAGGAAAACAAACACAAACACTTGATTCCAAACAGGCCACAGCCACGGAATCCAGGCACTTTTTAACCCATAGACAAACAAAATACTGACCGTCCACATGGCTCCTGAAATGTCGAACATTCCGGAAGCATTACTCAAACCCAAGTAATACCACTTGAGTTTGTTTCCTCCCAAGAAATAAGACTCCATATCTTGCGAAGCCTTTTTCGATATGTAAAAACCCAAAAACACTATACTTGCCAGATAGAGCAAGATGATGAGTATGTCCAGTTCGTGTAAGGTCATATAATCTACTTTTAAAGTTTAAGCATCTGTGCTTTTTCGCACACATGACAGCATTCATAATCAAAGATCTCCAACAGACCGTTTTCAAGTTCTCCAAAACCATTTTTTCCGGGCAGTAAAAGAAGCCAACGCTACCACACAAGCCGTGACCAGAATCGATTTTACAGGCCCGAAGTAAATACTTATTTCCTTCAGAGAACCAAAGGCTTTGCTTATTCCGGTAAAGTAAAATAGGGGAAGTATACAAAAAGAACCGGCTACATACGCCACCATCGGGTTTTGCCCGGCTCCTACGATGCTTTTCCAAATAACATTCTCAGAGCGATAGGTAGAAATAAGTTCGCAAAACAAGTAGGTAAAAAAGGCCAAGCCGCTGGTAATAAACCAATAACTAAAAGATGAAGGGTCTTTTTTGATGCCGCCATCCATAGGCTCAAACAACAAACCCAGGAACAACCAAAAGGTCCCCCAATAAAACAGTTTCTTTAACATCTCTTCTTTACCGGAGCCGGCATTGGTAAGTATCCATCCTCCGGCAAAACATAAAACAACATTCGCCATCACCGTTAAAAATATCTCCCTGGTAAAAAGTCCTAAAAGATTGACCAAAAGCAGGCTTGTACATATCCATAAAAGATAAGGTTTTTGCAAGGAACTGCTTGAGGTGTAACTTTTTTCCCGGTAGGCAACAATCAAATCGCCCAATAGCATTCCCGGAATGACGATGTTCAGATATTTTAGAAAAGCAAACTGGTAAAACCAGGACACAGCAGGGTGAAAATTATAAATCATGGCTGATAAACTGCCCGAAAACTCGCGGGTCAGCCATATTGCGGCAAAGCAGGCAAGTACCCCTAAACGGAGGAGCGGTTTTTTCACTGTAACGATCCAAATGAAAGCCCCAAACACCGCCATATTTGCCAATACCAAAATAATGATGTCCTGCCGGTTCAAGCCAATTTCAAATCCCGTATAATAGTGGTGTAATAAAGTAACCGCGAAAATCAAGGAGAAACCAAGCCCTTTCAATAGGTACCCTTGTAAGCGACTGAGCGTTTGCCATCGCATAAAAATCAAAAAGAAGCTTCCGAAAGCCACAAGCCCACTTAAGTAATTGATCCAGAGAGGTGCTTTTAGAAAACCCGGATTGGTATGCCGCAATGCTATCGCAAAAAACACTAATAAAGCCCCCCGCTTCAAAATATTGCCCCAAAGTTCCTTATTGTCAGCTTGCCCCAGTTTGTTCCTCAAGGCAAGGGGGAAAGCTGCTCCCATTGAAAAAAGGAAGAAAGGAAAGACCAAATCTACCCAGGTGATTCCGGGAATCTCAGGATGATAAGAAAAATCCGGAGGGCCTACCTGGGCATGAAACATCCAGGCCGGCCATAGATTTTCATGCGGAAACACCCCGGAAAATACCATACCGATAATGGCTATACCTCTTAAAGCATCCAAGGCATTTGCGCGGGTCTTTGTTTTCTTTTCTGTTTTCATTTTCACTTTACTATAGGAAAAAATTACCATTTGCTTCCACCTGTAAGAGGGAGGAGGAATGCAATCAAACTCCTCCTTTTTCCCTCTTTATCAGGGCTGAATGTATCATCCACCCTTATGCATACTGTTACTTTATGCGGGGAATTTTGATAACGCGGAAAAGCAAGCGAAGCAACTACTCTTTCAAGCCTCTTTTCAGGTAATCCCACCAACCGTAATTTATGACATGCACAATGTCAAATACCATTGCCCCTTTGGACTTGGCCCGGCACATTTTTAAGGCTTTTACAAACTGCTCCGGGTCTTTTTTATATTGCTCAACATACACTCCGGCAAACACATCGGTTTTGTCACTGACAATCTTATTGACCAATTCGGCAGAACCTTCTACCGTATACCAGTATTCTTTACCTAACCCCTGCCCGGCTTCGTTGCGTACTACGGTTTGGGTATTGATATTTTCAGCTTCGCTACGGTTTACTTCAAAAAAGTAATTTCCGGTCAGAAATACATCCAAAACTTCAGAATAACCATAGTTTTTATATTCAGACGTTGCCCATTCAAAATCTCCGGAGGGGTCGTACTCCCGGCTGGCCCAGTTTACCCCTACCTCGTAGTAAGTCGGATACCAAGAACCGGTATAATCGCCATAGATCAAGTCCGGGTTTACGGATGTAACCACCTCTTTAGCTTTGTACATAAAGTCATGAATTACTTTAGCACGCCACTCCAACCATTTTTTAAACAAAGGCCCTTCAATTCGTTTGGGTTTCTCACCGGAAGAATAAGAAAAAATATCCGCAGGAAAGTTTTCCACTTTTTGCTCGATATATTCCTCAAATAACTCCTTGGAAGCCTGGGAAAAATCCGCTTGAATTCCATCGTACCGCACTCTGTCCAAGACCAAACCATCCAAGTCAGGATACATTTCCACCAGTTCTTTCAATATGGACAACTGGTACTCCTGCACTTCCGGTAAAGCCGGGTTGAGCATTGCCGAATACTTCTGTTTTTGATCGGTAATCAAAGTCATCCCTTCGGGTAAATAACTCAGTGTTTGCCAATGAGCTTTGGATGCATCCTCATACACCACTCCCCTGTCAAAATAATTATGCCCGGCAACAAACACATTGGTAGAAGCATGAATGGTCAATCCCAATTGATGCCCTTCTTTAATAAAAGCAGAAAGCATGTCCCAAGAGGTGTCTTTTTTTCCGCTTTCGTATTCGCCTTTCCATTCAGTCATTACCGGAGCTATTTTACTTGGGTATAATACTTCCCCTGTGATGGGCTTTACATCCACTACAACATCAGTCACCCCCGCATCTTTGGCTTTTTGTAAGTAATAAGTAATCGAATCGCGAAAGGAAAAACGATGAAAATTGGCTGTTGCATCAAAATACAGGAAGTGCTTTTGGTCAAGCGTATTTTCTTGCGAAGCCAAATCCTTGGCCTTTGTGCCTTCTTCTGTTTTTGTATTCTCGTTGCCTTTGCATGCCACTAATAGCCCACCGGCCAATAGCATCATTAAAATCTGTTTTAAATACTTCATGTTGTAAAAAATGTTCATTTTCAAATTGTTCTACTTGTATGCTGTTGTTTATTTCCGTTGTTAATTATCTGAGGAAATTGCTTGTTCAATGCCCTTCTTGACATATTGCCATTGATTTTTTTTCTTTAAATGAATCATATCAAAAAGGAAATAGCCGTCACTGGCATTGATTGCGGCATCTACTGAAAGCGTAATTGCTTCGTTAATCACTTCATCGCTGGTGGTCGCCCACTTTCCGTTACCAATATCAGGTCCTCCGGCTACCAAAGCATCCCCTTTGATTTTTTCCATTGCTTTTGAACAAAAGCCTTGTATCGTCCATTCGTTTGTTCCGTACACCCGTGTAGGAGGCGCATACGCCCCAATGAGCATAATATCCATCAAATCGGCATACCCATAATTTTTATAATCCGGTGTCGCCCAGGCAGGATAAGTCGATGCCGTATTGTACTGTGGACTTGCCCAATTCACTCCCACTCCATAATAGATGGAATACCAGCCACCTACATACACACCGAATTGGAGATCCGGATTCTTGGCTTTCACCCGGTTTCGGGCTTTTTCCATAAAGTCATGGATGGTTTTGGCACGAAACTCCAGCCACTTTTTAAAATGGACGGGTAATTCCGCAGGCAGGTCTCCCGCTTTCATACCCGGAGTCATCACATCGGCCGGAAAATTTTGCAAAGAATACCCCAAATACGCTTCGAACTTCTTTTTGGATTCATTCGAAAAGTCACTGTCCAGATCGTCAAAACGGCCCCGGTCTAAAAAAACACCGTCCAAGCCCTCATAAGCTGCCAAATCGTCCAACATATCACACAAATAGTTTTGGACATTCTCATTTACCGGATTGAAAAATTTAGCTTCTTTAGCATTTTTATCCAACGTGTTTACCAAGCCCGATTCGGTCAGTAATTGGGTGGCCCAATGCCGTTTATCCGCTTCCCGGAAAAGCATACCCTCCGACCCCAAGCTAGTGGTGTTTCCCCCGACAAAAGTATTCACCCCCGCATGTATTTTTAACCCCAAGCTATGCCCGGCATCAATAAACGCCTGAAGATAATCCCAGGTGGCGGTACGCTCAATTTTTGCATAACCGCTTGGTAGCCAAGCACCCAGCCATTGTACCTGATTCACTACATCCGTTGTAAACAACACATCCCCGGTAGTAGGGCGCACATCCACTACCACATCCGTAAACCCGGCATCTTTTGCCAATTGTAAATCCCGCAGGATATTTTCTTTGTTATTGGCAAAATCCGGAAAATTGGCAGCCGCATCGATCCAAATAAACCTCGGCTTTTCCGCATTGTCTTTTCCTTTGTCCCAATCCCATTCCAGTTCCTCTTCACGGTCGTTACAAGCACTTACACTGAAGATAAGCGCAGTGCATAAGGCCCAAAGGGCAATCGTATATTTAGTTCTGAAATTCATCATTATCATGGTGATAAATACCGGCCTCTCTTCCGGAAAAAAGAAGCCAGTTGTTTTTTAAATTTATTTACATATCAATACAATCGAATTGATATCCAACCACATAACCATTAGTAAACATAAAATAGAGGTACATAAAATAGCCGTCTTCGGAAACCTTCAGCGCCACATCGCCCGTACCGTTTGCATTCGCCACTACCGGTGTAATGGCTTTGGCTCCATAGGTATCCCTGGCACTTTCCCAGACTACGGCATTACAGGTTTTTGTTTCCAGGTTCCCTTCAAAACCCACATTGCTACTTACATCCAATAACCAGACGGCATCTGCCGCTCCCCAAGTGAAACTGTTCACCCAATTCAGGGTGGTGTATTTTGCATTGTTAAATTCTGCATAGTCCACTGCATTTGGGATATAGTTAGCACTGATTGCTTCCAACTTATTGCTCACAGTGTTGGTTGTTCCATTGACCCAGGCAAAGGTGTTGTCCGAATAAGAGGCCACAAAATAATCGCTGGAGACATCGGAGGCAGAAGTAGACACGACATCTGCATTGATGGTCCACCCTTTGGTCAGGCCACTCATAGTAATAATTTCAGGCGTCTGAGATGTCAGAGTCCCACCTACAACTGTCCAGCGGGCAATACGTTGATTGGCAGTCCCTAACAACGGAGCCGTGATGATTGCATCTCCGGTAATACTTCCGTTGACAGACAACTTTCGACCAATGGCCTCTCCCCCGTTCCACTCGATCATCAGTTCCGGAGTTCCGTCAACGGAAGCCAGTTTCCAGACCTTGAATGCACCGTCATTGGGTGATAAATTACAGATCAATACATTTCCTTCATCGTCCGCCGTATTATAAAAATTGGAAAGAGAACCTTTGATCGCACCCAAGTCAATTTCTCCGATCTTTTCTCCCGTTTTAGCATTGATGTAAATACTGTTTTCATTCCGGGTGTTCAAGACAACATACTCCCCGGCCACCGCCATTCCTCCGGTCATATTATCCGTAGTGATGCCCAAGTCGGCTTTTAACTGTTTGGCAAACATGAGCTTTGCACTACCCATGCGAATGCCATAAGGCAGTTTTTCAGGGATTTGTTTTTTCACCGTATACACACTTTTTGTCTGGCCATCGTGGGCAGTTACCGTCAGTTGTTGTTCCGTATTGTAGTTCAGAATGGTACTTGCAGGGTCCGGTGAAATACTCGCATGATACGATAAGGTAACCTCAGCCAAGGCAGGATCGATATCTCCCACCGCTACCAGAGAGATGGTTTTAGTTGCTTCATTGATGACTCCGGATAAACCTTGTGAAGGAATCGAAAACGCTTCTATCTGACACGCATTGCTTTTCCGGATTTCTCCTCTTACCACATATTGCTTTTTTTCCTTAACTTGATCCGTAACTGTGATGCTATTTTCTTGAGATAAATCCATGTACAAAAGTGCAGGACTCGCGATCACATTATCATCCAAATTGGCCGAAACCCTCATTGTCTTCAATTGTACTTCCGTGACCTGGTTATTACTGCTTACAGGGTAGTAATATGGAATGGGAATGATAATTTCGTTGCTTCCTTCAGTAATGTATCCGGTAAATGCTCCCGTACCGTCTTCAAAGGTTGCTGTGATGCTATTGATCCCATTTCTGGAGACGGATGGTTTCAGTTCGTCCGGATGATGGCAGCTATTCAGGCATATGAGTAAGGCCAGTATCGCTATATTGAATATATATTTTTTCATTTTCATTATGTTTATTTCCATTCATCGTATTGTTCAATGGCGGCATTGTTTGCGAGCTCACTGTAAGGAACCGGCAATACGTAGGTTTTTTCCAGAAACTTGCGATCTTGCAAATCACAGTCTACATACTCATACAAGTATCCGCCCGGATCTTTGGAAATTTTCATCCCGTGCACACGATACTTGTTGTATTCTATATGGGCAAGTTTCCATCTGCGCATATCCCAATACAAATGCCCTTCAAAAGAGAGTTCTATTTTACGTTCTTGACGAATGGCTTCAAAAAGATCCGGCCCTGTCAAACCACTTTTCGCAGGCAAGCCTACACCCGGACGGGCACGTACCAAGTTTAAATCGGCGATCGCCTCTCCGCTTTTATTCAAGCGGAAGTTGGCTTCGGCACGGTTCAAGTAGACTTCTGCCAAACGGAGTTCCACCCAGGTTTGTGTACTTGGGTATGTTATCAGATCTGTGTGCTCCTCGTTCATAAATTTGCGCAGATAATACCCTGTGGTGGTTCTTCCTTTGGCATATGTATCCTCCCGGTAACCCATATACCTTCCATTGGTTCCATCCACACTATTTTCCAATACCTTGTCTTTCCAGGTCGCTCCGTTGTATAGGATTGTCGCATGAAAACGAGGCTCCAACTCTTCGTAAGGCGGACGTGCAGTGGTACCTCCCGGTACTTGCCATGCACTCCAGTCAACCCTACTTCCGTTACTTTTTTCATAAGCTTCTACCATTTCTTGAGTAGGTGTACCACTGCCTCCCTGATTTTCTATTTCTCCAAAAGTTGCATAGTATTTATCAAAAGAATGGTTGGGACCGGTAATCAGGTAATTGTATTCCAAAACCGACTCGGAATTCCCTCCTTTCCAGGCATCTTCGTAATTGTCCGTTAAGGCATAAATATTCAAAGCCAGTACTGAATCAGCAGCGACTTTAGCTGACTCCCAACGTTCCGCATAAAGCATTGCACGGGATTTGAAAGCAAAAGCGGCTCCTTTTGTAATCCTACCACTCTGGGCACTTTCCCACATTTCAGGCAAAACAGAGGCCGCAAAATCCAAATCTTCTTCTATCAAATCCCAGGTTTCCCCGGAAGAAGAGCGGTCTTTATCCTTTTGCAAATCCATGTCTTTGTAAAGGATCACTCCACCATGGCGCTTTGCTAACTGGAAATACAAAAACGCCCTGAAGAAGCGAGCTTGCCCTTCAAATAATTTGTTTTGATCCTCTGTTAACCGGGAATATTTTTCCAGTCCGACCAGAAACTCATTGATCCTGCGAATCCTCTCATAAGCATTTCCCCAAGTGTTTAACAAATTGCCTGTCGGGGACATAGATTCCGGAGTAAACACATAATTATTAGCATCCCCCGCCCGGCTACCCGGTACATACGAACCGTATTTTAATGTTTCGGTTAATCCTTCTGTCAAGTTTCCACTAAACTGGTCTGCTCCGAAATTCCCATAACGGTCGAGGTACGGATAGAAACCATTTACATACAAGGTTACGTTTGCTTCATCTTCCCAAACCACTTTGTCTGAAATCCGGTCGGTAGGAGTCGTATCCAGAAAATCATCACATCCGCACAAACTGATCACGCCAAACAATAGTACTATATGAAATATCTTATTCATCATGATATCAACTATTTATGCTTTAAAAGGTCAATTTCACACCCATGGAAAATATCCGTTGCTGCGGGTAATAGCCATTGGATACGCCCGGGTGTTCGGGGTCTATATTGTATTTTGACAGGCCGCTAAATGTCAACAAATTTTGTCCTTCCAGATATATCCTCAGGTTTTCCATACCGACTTTCCGCACCCAATCGTTGGGAAGGGTATAGCCGATTTGCAGCGTTTTTAAGCGCAGATAATCACCATTCCGGTACCAGAAAGTGGAAGAAAAAGCATTGTTAGAACTGACTGGCACCAGGGAAAGCCGGGGGAATTCACCATTGGGATTGTCTTCTCTCCAGGAGTTTTCCAATAAGAATTCCGGAGAATTACCACCGTGGTAGAAAGGCCTGGTCAGAGAGGTATGGTCCATCACTCCGTTACTGTACAAGCCGGTGAGCGCCACGTCTCTACCCAGAGCTCCTTGAAACAAAACGGATATGTCGATACTTTTCCAATTGGCATCAAAGGTAAAACCACCTACAAACTTAGGATATGCCGATTTGCCAATGTACCCCCGGTCTTGCTCATAGGAAATCACTCCGTCTCCATTTCTATCCAGGTAGCGAATATCCCCTACCCGCACAGCTTTTCCTTCAATCAAAGCCGCATTGCGGATTTCCTCTTCGCTTTGGAATAGGCCTTGATCGATAAACCCTATTTGCGCACCTACTTCCTTGCCTGTGAGTTTTAACCAATCGGGTGTGTTTTCAGAATCACCGTATTTCAACCATCTCCGCTTGGTATACGTCCCGTTCAATCCTATGGAATAAGAAAAACCTCCTACTTTGTTATGATGAGTTAAAGCAACTTCAAATCCTTTATGGTCTTGTTTATTGTTATTTTCATAGCCATAAACATAACCTCCATACGAGTCAGGATATCTGGCATCGGCTGAGCTCAACATGTCGTAGATATACTTGTAAAATACATCAAACTCCACTCCCAATAACCCGTTCCATAAAGTTGCATCAATCCCCACATTGTATTGCAATGCTTTAGCCCAAGTCAGGTTAATATTGCCGGGCTTTGATGTAATCAGACCGTTCTGCCCTTCTCCTCCGATCACGACTGCCGGATTGCTTAAAAAAGATAAGGTATTCAAATAAAAGTACGGGCTGATTTGCGAGGTTCCGGTTAGCCCGACACTTCCTCTCAGTTTCAGATTATTGATATGACCTCCCAATGCACTACGGAACCAATCCTCTTCCGAAATCCGCCAACCCAGGGAAGCTGCCGGAAACGCCCCCCAACGCTTACCGTCTACCATTCCGCCAAAGATATAACTACCGTCATACCGCATGGAAAACTCTGCTAAGTACTTGTCTTTATAATCATAACTAATCCGTCCGACAAACCCGGCCTTCCGTTCGGTATAACTACTGCCGGAAACCTTTGTCCTGTCTTTCAGATTGGCATAATTCAATTCGTCCAGCTCCAGAATATCGAACCCATACCCGTAAGCCCCAAATTTATTTCCATCCCGTTGAACCGTTTCCATCAATAGCAGTACGGCGACATTGTGCAAGCCAAATGTATTCTCATAATTAAGGCTGGTATTGGTTACCAAATTTGTATAATGAGACATTCCTTCCACCAGGCTAGCCGTGTTTCCTCTTGCATCATGAGCATAATTATAATTGATCTTATCCGTACCGATTGTTGGTGCGGTTGCTACCAATGTTTGGTAAGGTGAAGAAAATACTTTGGAAGCCTGATAGGATACATCATAAGCCGTTAAAAATTTTGCACTGAGCCCTTTTACATATGGGATATCGTATTTCAAAGCCAAATTGGTTTGAAGGATATTCGTCTTCACATTGTTATAGCCGGATAATTCTGAGGCTGCCAGTGGGTTTACATACGTGCTGGCCGTACGGGTACTTACCGGGGTTCCGTCTATCGTTTCAGGTACATACGGATGTGCTCTCATGGCTTGTTGAGGGATGTTGTTCCAAGCTGAGGGCGAAGCCGAAAAGCCGGGTTGTTTCCGGTCTTCTATCCGTCCCGCCAAGCCAAACATCAAGCTTAAGTTATTGGCAATTTCCGCATCTATATTCGAACGCAAATTCAAACGGTTATACTTAAACCCATTGACATTTCCCTCTTGGTTATAATTTCCGAGAGACACAAAGTATTTGATCTTTTCCGTCCCTCCGGTAGCATTCACATTATAATTCCTGGTTTTTCCAATATCGAAAGTTTTCTCATACCAGTTGGTATTTCCCCATCCATCCGTGGGATCTCCGTTCAGCATTTTTTCCACCTGTCCGGAAGTAAAAACCGGATCGTCACCATCCATTTCCCGGGCTTTATTATACCAATAAGCGTAACCGGGACCATCCAACATTTCTAACATCAAAGCATTGGAACTCAACCCATGCGCACCCGAAAACGTGATTCTGGAAGGAGCCACCTTTCCCCGTTTGGTTGTCACTATGATGACGGCATTGGCATCCAATCCGTACACCGAAGCCGAAGAAGCGTCTTTCAGGACCGAAATGCTTTCAATTTCATTCGGATCAATTTCCGAAAAATCACGCTGTACACCATCCACAATATATTTGGCAGAAGAGCCCCTTACGATAATGCTTGAAGCATCGCTGCCCGGTTGTCCCGATTGTTGCAGGGACACTACCCCGGGAACCATCCCCCCCAAACGATTGGTAATATTTCCAACCGGAGCTTTAAGCAACTTCTCCCCCGACACTTGAGATACCGCACCGGTAACACTTTGCCGGTTTTGCGTACCATAGCCTACCACTACGATTTCATCTAAAGTTTGAATATCAACCGTCATTACTACATCTACGACCGACCTGCTAGCCGATGAAACCTCCTGAGTGATATACCCTACATAAGAGAAGATCAAAACTTCATTTTCCGATGGTAGTTGAAGTGAAAACTTCCCTTCAAAATCAGAAGTGGTGCCATAGGTAGTTCCTTTCACCAAAATACTGACCCCGGGCAAGGGCCCACCCTGTTCATCCGTTACTTTTCCCGTAACGATCTTGGATTGTGCTACCGCTTGAGCATACGCGGCCATCATAAACAACAGCATAAGAATACCATTGCTTTTAACTTTAGTAAAGCAAAAGTTCATAAAAATTAAGCATTTAGTTTTTCCATTTTCATATGAAGTCAGCCCTACTCAATATGGCCCGCCATATTGATTTTGATCGAGAAAGGATCGAGGTAATGATCTAATAATACCGCAATAATTCTCCGGCTGAGTAGTATGTTTTCATCCCAAGGCGATTCAAACCCCCAGTGTTGCCAATCTTTTTTGAGAAGTTCCAGGTTCAGAGAGGGACGGATTTTTTGAACGATTTTCACAAAGCCCGGCAGATGTAATAATTCCCCTGTAGCCGACCAATCATTCTTAAGCTCAGGGTAATACTCCCGGAGTCCGGAAAGCAATTCAAATTCACTCACAGGCAATTCAGGATAAAACCACATTTGATTGGCCCATTTGTAAGCCACGCCTTTTCCTTTAAGGATACCGGTAGCGCCTATACGCTGTAAAACTTGGAAGTGTGGGTCACCCGGCCTCACATCAATATAGGGCATCAGATATGCATTGGCTTCCAGGAGTGCAGCTTGAACTTCCCGGACACTCACCGCTCTTGGTGGCCGTTTGTTTTTCAAGCTGATTGCTGCCAGGGCACCGGCAGCTTGCCCTATCTCTAGTACAACAGGTTGAAGTCGGGTGGTACCGTTGACAATATTACTTACACTAATGCTTTTCTCTGCCACAATCAGCCCTTTTACTTCTTGGGGAATAAGACTACCCAAAGGAATATTATAAGAAGGGACCCGGATCTTTACAAAGTCAATTTCCGGAGCTTCGGGATTTTTCAGGTGATGATGGTCAATTGGATAATCTCCCACTGCAATTCCCGTACGGTAATATGCTTGCGGTTGATCGTACGGATCAGTAAGATGATTGAGGGTTAAAGTAGCAATTCCTTTCAACCGTCTGGATTCCCGGTAATACGGAATAAAGGGCAGGTGGTCTTTGGAAGGGTATTCTTTTTTGGCCAACCCCAAGTGTTTTAACCCCAGTTCCGTTTGCAAATAATAAATAAACCTCAGGGAGTGTAACTTAGCCTCTTCAATTTGCCGGTTTCTTTCCTCTTCGGATGCCTCTATAAAATTCAGGTAAATATCGTTGCCGCAATGTGGCCAATTGATCATGTACTTATTGTTAGGGAGTTTGCCATAGGTCATCATTTTATGACAATCATTCTTCTCGTTATCAAATGAAATAGGGTCGGCCACATTGCATGCACATGCAAACACAGACGGGTCGTAGCCCAAAGGTTTTTTAATCGTTTTATCCGCTCCCTTTCCATAATCTTTCAGGGTAACAACATACGTCATATCCTGAATGATATTGTTCTCTTTTTCAGGCGCATATTGCTCTCCACTCGAATACTTGCTATCCATTCCTATGGAATAACCGGCACCCAAAGTAGCCATTACGTCTCCCAGCTCCGTAGCATCAATCACCAATACCGATTTTAAATGATGTTCCTTTCCTTTCCAGCGAACCAACACATTCCACTTTTCTTCTTGGGGCTCAGCTTTCACCCATTCGGCATTGTACCACACGGTAAGATTTGCTTCCGCAGCAGCCATTTCCTTTAAAATTTTATTTCCTACGGAAGGTTCAAACAAAGTATTACTGACCCATCCGGTACTTACCTTTTCCGCCCCCCCGTAATGGTCGTATAGTTTTTGCCGGAATTCCCCCCAAAGCCCGGAAGGAAGTTGGTGGTTTCCATCGATGGCTGACACCCCTGCCGAGGTAAGCATGCCTCCTAACCATTCTGTCCGTTCCACAATTAATGTTTTCACTCCCATTCTGGCGGCTTGCACACCTGCCATTGTACCGCTTGCTCCTCCACCGACGATCAGCAGCTGAAATTCCGTTTTTTTCTGCGCATAGGAAGTCCGAGCAGAGATAATTAGAATTAAAATTAAATACTTTAGTAGGTAATGGTGGGTCATAGTGCATTATTTAGTAAAACAACATTCTAATTATTGATCAAATAAACAATATTATTATTAATAAATCAATACTTAATTAAAATTTTATTTAATACTTCGTTATATACTTCAAAATATAGATAAATTATCATAAATCGCTTACCTATTAAGAATTATTTTAACAAATAAAGCTTTATTTAACAATAACTTTTATCAATAAATAGAAATAATTTGATTGAAAAGGAGAAGCCATGCACCTATAAAATTACTTTTTCAGGAATCAATTTAATTTTATACGTATATTGTAGGTATTTCTTAAAATTCCCGTTTTTCAAAAATAAGCAACGGGAGAAAATGATTTTTGAAAAGAGCTTTCAAATGGATGGAAGTGCAAAGTATATTATTACTTTATTTTATTAATCATCCCCACATTAAACATTTTTTTTATAAATTAAATATACTTTTGTAAGCTGAATTACAAAAAACATCAAAAATGAATTTGCAATCGACTTTTTTTGAGGAGTTAAAAAACGAAGATGTAGGAGGCGTGGCATACAAGAACCTCAGTTTAAAAAAGAAAATACTAGATTACTTTGCCAATATAGGCAATGCCACTATCACCGATTTGAGTAAGGCACTTACTACCAGCACTCCCAAGATTAACAACCTCATCCTGGAATTAATTGAAGCGGGTTTAGTAGAAGACTTCGGAAAGGTAGAATCAAGCGTGGGCCGTAGACCCAATATGTACGGACTGAGTCCTGATTCCGTGTTTTTTATTGGCGTAGAGGTCAAAAAAAATTATGTCAACATCGGCTTGATAAATTTTCAAAAAGATTTGGTAAAAACAACCAAAGACATTCCCTATGCTTTAGGTAACCACCCCAGCTCCCTCGAATCCTTGTGTGAGATCATTAATCACTTTATTAAAAACCTCCATATAGACACCAAGAAAATCTTGGGTTTAGGCATCAATTTATCCGGAAGGATTGATTACAAAACAGGGCACAGTTACAGTTATTTTCATTTCAACGAACAACCTCTGACGCAAGTCATCCAAGAAAAAACCAATATCCCCACCTTTTTGGAAAATGATTCCCGGGCCATGGCATACGGAGAGTTCACCTGTGGAATCGTGCAAGAAGAAAAAAACGTATTGTTTGTCAATATTGATCACGGTATCGGCTTGGGTATGATGATCGAAGGAGAATTGTATTATGGCAAATCGGGCTTTTCGGGTGAGTTTGGTCATATCCCTTTGTATAACAATGAAATTCTTTGCCACTGTGGTAAAAAGGGATGTCTGGAAACCGAAGCCTCCGGAAAGGCACTGCTTCAAGTGTTTAAGCAAAAAGTAAAAAACGGAGCAACCAGTATCGTTACCCAAAACCATAAAAAACTTGAGGACATCAAGCTAGAAGACATCATTCAAGCTGCCAACAACGATGATATCCTTTCCATTGAACTCATTGCTCAAATCGGAGAAAAATTAGGCAAAGGTATTGCTCTATTGATCAACCTGTTCAATCCGGAATTAGTAATTTTGGGAGGAATTCTTTCTTCTACCGGTGATTATATTTATTTACCGATCAAGAGTGCCATTAACAAATACTCACTCAGTAAAGTGAGCAATGACACGGAACTAAAAATCTCGCAATTAGGTGACAATGCCGGAATCCTAGGTGCCTGTTTGCTCGTTCGCAACAAGCTCTTAAATTAATAGGACAACCATATCTCACACAGGCTTGATGCATACATCAAACCTGTGTGAGAGTATAACGGCCAGGTAAAAGGAGAAAAACCCTTTTATTTAAATCATTTCTATTGGCCCCATCAATTTTTGATCAATTTCCCAAAAGTCCTTTCTACAGTTTAAACACTTCGCATTTGAGTTAAATTACTATTTTTTTTGATAAGGCTTCAATTATAAAATTTCTGTTAGAGTTTCCTTCCAAGGCATTTTCAAAACTTAAGTACCAAGAGCCTATCCAATATTTTGTGTAAGTGAGGAAAGATCACGCATTTATTTTACCATCAAAAAGAATAAAGATTTACCCCCGACTTTTTCCATTTTTTATTTATTTGCCGAGCAACAAGGAAAATTGATTTCATAGTCAATTCATCATTGGGAAAACCTTTTTAGGTTTAGTGTCTTTACGCAAATTTCCTGGTTTCATGGGGGTTTAGAAATAAATTTCCAGTCTTGTATTTTCAAAAATACAAAATAAGGATGACTACACAAGTAGCCATCCTCTACACATGGTTTTTGAGATATGAAAAGCAGCATTGAGAACGATCAAGCAAGTGTATTATATTAGGAGGGATTCAAGCAATCCCAAAAACACCAACTATTGTACGTAAATATAGGTATTATTATTTAATATTCATTATTGTTTCAGTAAAAAAACATGGGCATTGAAAATTCAAAAATTATCGAGAGAGTTCCTTCTCATTCGGACATCATTCATACCTACTAAAAGATTCTATTCATTTCTTAGAGTACCCTGCTCTTTTTAAATGGAAAAACATTTTTACAAGACACCTTCATGAAATTTAAATAAAGAAAAAAACAAGACTCGTATTCCCCTTTGTATTTTATTCTGTTTCTTTGGCGGCAAATACTTTCAACTGTTAAGCGAGAATGCCTTATACTGAATCAACAGCATTTTCTCCGTATGTTGAAAATCATGAAAACAAACAAATTAACTTAATGATGATGTCATCCATTCAAAAAAAAACCTCTTATTCCTTATTAGAGTTGGCTACAGTGGGGGTTGGTTCCAAGCCCTCTGATGTTTTCAAAAACAGTCTGGACCTCGCTCAAAAAGCGGAAAAATTCGGTTACAAACGGTTTTGGTTAGCCGAACATCATAACATGGTCAGTATTGCCAGTTCGGCCACATCGGTGTTGATCGGTCATATTGCCGGGGGAACAACAAAAATCAGAGTCGGATCCGGTGGAATAATGCTGCCCAACCATTCACCGTTAATCGTTGCAGAACAATTCGGGACCTTGGGATCTTTGTACCCCGGGCGTATTGACCTTGGTTTGGGAAGGGCTCCGGGTACGGATCAGGCAACGGCCCATGCGATTCGTTCCGATAGGATGAATTCGGTGTATAAATTTCCGGAAGAAGTGAGTCAAATACAACAGTTTTTCTCACCCGGAAATCATACTGCCAAAGTAAGAACGACTGTGGCTGAGGGAGTAGAAGTTCCTGTTTATATTTTGGGTTCAAGTACTGACAGTGCCTACTTAGCCGCTGAGAAAGGGTTGCCTTATGCATTTGCCAGTCACTTTGCTCCTGCTCTTTTATTTGATGCGCTGCAGATTTACCGTGAAAAATTTCAACCCTCGGAATTTTTAAAGGAACCTTATACCATTGCATGTGCCAATATCATCGCGGCCGATACGGACAATGAAGCTGAAAAGATCTCGACTTCACTGATCAGAATGATGTTTGGAGTCATGACTAATAACATCGATTATATGCAGCCTCCTACGGAACTCACTTCCGAACTGAGAGTCCTGATGCAAAATCCTTCCTTTCATCGCATGTTAAAATATGCTTTTATTGGAAGTAAAGAAGCCGTAAAAAAACAGACAGAGGCCTTCCTAAAGGAAACCGGTATTGACGAAATAGTAGCCGTTTCGCATATTTTTAATCATAGTGACAGAGTTAATTCCTACAAAATCTTTTCGGAGATTATGAAAGAACTCAATACTCTTCCAACACCAGTCGGCTCTAATAGCTAATACCACGGTTCTTAAAATGACGAATGAAACGATCCGTCAAAACGATGTATCGTTTCATTCTTTATACACTGAAGTGATTTAAACTAATTATTTTAATCAGTTGATTTACAGGAATTTAATCATGTTTTTAATTTTGAAAAATGCTCCCGTTTTTCGACTTTTTATGAATTGTCTTTTCTATGAAGTAGACAGAGATTAGAATGTCCAGTTTCAAAAGTTTAAATCACTTCGATAATTATCACAGTAAAATCAAAGATCTTATCCCGCAAAATCATCTCTAAATAAAATGGGGGTATATTGAAAAGGCAGGAATTTCCGGTCTTTTGGTAAAACCGGAGCATGAAGATAATTTTTTTATTACAGCGGATTATTTTTTGATTGCCGAAACCAATAAAAAAATAGGCCTCCTCATTTCGTCTTTCATTTCCGGATACTCCTTTAAAACTTCTTGTGAAGGCTTGGGCTCTGAAAGTTGAATTATTTCAAAATTTGAGGCGATTAATGTATTGATAATGGTTTCCAAGGTGCGGTGATATTTGATGACTTGATGCCCTAAAAACCGGGTATGCCTTTCTCCTTCTGTTTGATAATGATCAAGAGGCCAATGCAAGCGGTTACCGGAAGCCTCAACATACCAGTCTTGTTCGGCTCTGGCAGTGAATACGGGATGTTCTATTGAAAAAACCAATTGCCCTCCTTTTTTGAGGCAAGCATGGATTTTATGAAAAACTGTTTTCAAATCTTGAATATAATGAAATGCCAAGGAGCTAAATACCACATCAAATTCTTCCGCAACAAAGTCAATATCTTCAATTGGCATCTGTTTGTATTCAATGGAATACTCTCCGGATTTTTCTTTTGCTTTTTCAATCATTTTTTGGGAGAGATCGACCCCTACCACTCTTTTTGCCCCTTGTTCTTTGGCATAAATACAATGCCACCCATATCCACATCCCAAATCAAGCATATTTTTTCCGGTTAAATCCGGAAGCATTTTGTGCAATACATACCACTCTCCTGCCGCATTGAGTCCCTTGATTGACCGGGGCATCTGACTATACCTTTCAAAAAAAGCCGAGTCATCATATTTGTTCTGTTTCATTGTTCTGCTAGTCTTTTTTATAAGAGCATGTTTAAATCTCACTCTTTAGATCCCCCCACCTCCGTTCAATATTTTGAGAGCCCTAAACCCAGAATTTTTACCGCCAAAGGAGCGGCCCTCCGCAACGAATTTTAAACATGTTCTAAAATAAACGCTGCCAAATTACACTATTTCGAGCATCCAATTACAAGCTACAGAGTTTAATTATCTTTTTAGATTATAAAATTTCAAGTTATTGATTTTTTGACTATTCGCAAGTACATTTATACTACGCGTTTCAGCTCCCGTACCAAATCCAAAAACCTACTTTTCGTTACCGGTTTGACAATAAAATCAGCCACTTCACTCACCGTTTTGGCTTTTTGTACATCCGCCGGATCGATAGATGAAGTAACGATATAAATGGTTATACTTTTCCCCAATTGAGGTTTTATTTTTCTATATTCTTCCAAAAACCTCCAACCGTCCATCACGGGCATTGCCAAATCCAATAAAATCATTTCCGGTAACAGTTCCGGTTGGTCTTGAAGTGCGCGGAGATATTCTATAGCTCTGAGACCATTGGAACATAACTTCACCTGTTTAACCATTTGCGTTTCTTCCACCATTTGTTGGAGTAGAAACTGGGTAACATCGTTGTCTTCAATGATACAAAGTGTATTTAATTTCTCCATAATTATCGGTTTTTAAAAAGTCGTAACGTAAATATACTGCCTTCGTCAGGGATACTTTTCAGGCTTATACTTCCTCCTACAGCTTCCACTTGAGTTTTCGTGATAAACAAGCCAAACCCCTTGGCTTTCGGGTGTTCATGAAAGGTTTTGTGCAACTTAAATACCTGTTCTCCATGATTGGCGAGATTGATTCCCAATCCATTATCTTTGATTTCGAAACAAACCCATCCATCTTTCAAATAACTCCGGACATGAATTTCGGGAAGCCGTTTGGGGGAGCAATACCGGAGAGCATTGCTCAATAAATTCATAAAAATACTTTCCAAGTATTTCGGAGGGAAGAAAACCTTTCTGACCTTGGAAAAATCGTAGGTAATCGTTGCCTTCGCCTCAAGGATTTCACCTTGTAGATAACTGATTACAAATTGTAATTGATTTTCCATGTCAAGATATTCCCGCTGAACATTAAAATCGGTTTTCACTTGAATGGCATCCACTACTTCCTCAAATGTATCGTTCAAAAAGTCAATCACCGGCTTTTGTTTTTCCAAGTACAGGAGTTTTTTCTCTATACTGGCACTCTCTTTGAGCATATTATTAAGGAAAAGTAGATTGGATAATGGGGCCCGGATATTATGCGCTATGATATGGGTAAATTCTTCCAGCTGCTCTTTTTGTCTCTCCAACTGCTCAATCATCAGCTTTCGCTCTTCCAGCTTTTCTTCCAGTTGAATACGAACCTCCACATTTTCAAGGGATACAGCTGTAATATCAGCCAGGGCTTGTAAGGTCGCAACTTCTTTCATTGTCGGCATCCGGTAGTTGGCCCAGTAGTTCCCGATGGCCCCGATAGGCTCCAAAGTCCGTATGGGTACCATCGCCAGACTTTTCACAAAAGTGGGCCGATAGGCATCAGCCGGAATCCTGTCATCTTTATAAATATCCTCGATGACAGCCGGTTTTTTATTCAACATCACCCAGCCACTGATACAAGTATTCATAGGAAAGCGGCTGCCTTTCCACAAAGGGCTGATAGCCTCTTCATCCGCATAGTAACATAAATCTCCTTCCCGCAATACAAAAGTCGCCCCATCGGCTCCGGTCAGTTTTCTGGCCGCCGAACGAACTATTTGCATGATGGTCTCTAAATTACGCGCCAGGGATAGTTTTTGAACGGTGTCGACTAACCGTTCCATATTCAATATATCGGTTGTAGAACCAAGATGAGTCATGATTTAACGGGTAAATCGTAAAAGGTTAAATGATTATAGAGGCAATAATTGGTTCCTTTCTTTCAAAGGTTACGTTAGTTACTCTCTATGAAGAAGGTTTTTGATAAAAATGAATAAGGAGCTATTTCCAAATTACTTGTGTATAAAAAATCTTAATGGGCTCAACGTATTTTCAACCTTATAAAAAATCTATGTCCGGTCAAAGCTGTACTTTTTGAAAAGCTATAACTCAATTTACTCATAATGAGGTAAATTATCCAGCAAAAAAGCGCTTTTTTCACAATCTCACCTCAGGATACATAGACTTCTCATTTTCAGCAAAGTATACCTTCAAACAAGTGTATTACTGCCGGATTCCTTATTCAAATAGATCCTTTAAACTTCATACACACACAATTTGTTTTCCTTATCCAGTACAATTTTTACGCTTGTTTTTGTAACTCTTACTATAGCTTCCGATAAACGGTAAAGATACCACCTGAACGATTTCCTTCACTTTCGCCATTTACCCGGCAGTCCATTTTTTAGTCCCTCCCGAACTTCACTTCGCAAACCTGAAATTCACTTCTTATTTGGCGAACTGTATTTCCTGTACCCAGAGCTTAAATCATCTCCAAATGGCCGTAAAGGCATATTTTTGAACTGGCATATTGATTGAAATCCGATTAGTAGTTTCCGGAAGCATTTTCTTTAACCCATTTTTCATTTTCTAAAATTTAACATTATGCATGATCTAGATAGAACTATCGATGAATTAGAATATGATGACAATGAATTTGAATTCGAGTCGGAATATGAAGAGGAATACGATGATGAATTTGAGTTTGAATCGGAATACGATGACGATGAATATGAATTTGAAATGAGACCGGACGGAGACAATCCTTTTACGGAAGAAGAAGAAATGGAACTCGCCTCTGAGTTATTGGCCGTTTCCAGTGAAGAAGAATTGGATCAATTCATCGGAGGTTTGGTAAAACGGGCCTGGAAAGGAGCCAAAAGATTTGCCAAATCCAAAGCGGGCAGAAGTATAGGACGCTTTGCAAAAGGGCTGGCCAAAAAAGCCCTTCCGGTAGCAGGTCGCGCCATTGGCACTTACTTCGGAGGACCGGTAGGCGGTGCCGTTGGCGGTAAATTAGGACGTTGGGCCAGCCGGTTGTTCGAAATGGAATTGGAAGGTTTGAGTCCCGAAGACCAAGAGTTTGAAGTAGCCAAACGCATCGTTCGCTTAACCGGCACAGCGGCCAGAACCGCTTCAAAACTCGGCTCAAGAATGCCTGCCAATAAAGCCGTAAAAATTGCTATTCGAAGATCCGCTAGCAAACATGCTCCCGGTCTGATAAGTGGTGGTACCAGGAGAAGTAAAGTAGTGAATTCCGGCAGGCATTCCGGAAGGTGGATTAGAAAAGGGAGACGGATAATCCTTCTGGACGTGTGATTACTTCTAACCCAGAATCGAAACGGTTTATCATCAATGAAGCGCAAGGATTATTAAACCGCTTAGAGCAAGTACAACCTTTTGTGATAAACATGCCCAGTGTAACAGCAGCAAGAGTACCGCAGCTAGCCCAGTCTCAGATTGACATGTTTCTAAGTAAAGGAAAAGAAAAATTACGTCAGCAGATTCTCGGTTTTATTGACAGAAATTCCAAATCCAGAGATGTACGGCCAGAAGTACTGCAAAGAACATATTCTTTTTTGAAACTAAGCTTCAATGCCTTATTAGATCAACTGGACATTTTTGCCGATGTGCTGACTCAACGTTCGGAGCAAGATGCAGGAATTGTATTGGCAGGATTAGACGCTTTGGCCAAAGATGCCTTAGCCATTCAGGGGAGCCCGTCTCCCGAAGTCGTTTGTTATCTGGACAGAGGACATGGAGCTGCCATCCGAAGAGCCAGGACCCGGCTGCCCGGTGGCACCTTAAATCCGGTGGCTATTATCAAAGTTCCCCGGGAAAGAATGGTGGGAAGTGGCATTGCCTCTTCGCTGATTCATGAAGTGGGGCATCAAGGAGCCGTCTTATTGGGCTTATTGAATTCCATGCGACTTGTATTAAAACAACAACAGTTAAAAGAGCCACAGGCTACACCGGAGTGGGCAAGTTATGAAAGATGGATTTCCGAAATCCTGGCTGATTTTTGGTCTGTGGCTCAACTGGGAATAGGAGCTACTTTAGGATTGATTGGGGTGGTAAGTTTACCTAGGTATTTTGTTTTTAGAATGAATATGGATGATCCACATCCATTTCCCTACATTCGAGTCAAAATCAGTATTGCCATAGGTAAGGCTTTATACCCCAACCCTCAATGGACTGCATTAGAAAAGCTATGGGAAAGCTTATATCCCTTAACCCAAACGGATAAAAACACAATTCACTCGATCAAGCGATTAGAAAGCAAGTTACCAGCATTTGTCAACTTGTTAGTTCATCATTCACCGGCCAGCTTGAATGGCAGAAAATTAAAAAGTTTATTTCCTCTTGAGCAAAGACAAGCTCAAAACCTAAGAAAAGCCTATCGCACTTGGCACAGCCAGCCCAAGCTTTCACAAACGGCAAGACCTGCATTTGCTTTTGCCGTAATAGGACAGGCTAAAGCTGATCTTCAAATCAGTACCAAAAGAGAAAGCCAATTATTAATGCAATTGCTTAAGCATTGGGCTTTGAAAAAGGTTGTATCCGGACCTATTGCTTGAGATGTTAAGTATCGAAAAATTGAACCGTTATGAAGTCTAAAAATTTTATTTGTTCACCCGAAGAAGATAAGGTCATTCAAGGAAAACGACTGGGCTTGACCCTAAGTAAAATCGGAACTCTCCCATTTGAGTTTCCGGATGATTTGAATGCCCCTACGCTAGAATACATCATAGCCTGGGATAAACAAACCGAGGCAGGATTGGAAGCTTATAAAAAAGCGGATATCAATACTGCAACATTCACTTTATCCACAAAACACTTGAATAAGGGTGCTTTTGAAGGGTATGTGGATATCATTCATATCCATACCTTATTCAGAGATTTAAAAACCGCACCAAGTACCTTTAGAGAATTTTCCTATTTTCTCTCTGACAAGGCAGTCGCGCATAAACAAAAAGTCAACAAACTTAATTTGGATGATGCTTCCAAAGCAGCCCTTGAAAAAACCGGGGAATTGACCTTTGAAAACCTCATTGCCTTCTATAAAGGAGGAAGCGCAAATACCACTACCGGAGAGCCCTATTACAAAAGTGAAAACAGAGCAGAGTTTTTTTTACTAATTGAAAAACCGGAAGAGCCTACCTTAAACGTAGGTCTTACCCGTACTGCCGAGCCTTCCACCGAGGATGAAATTCTATGGGCTATTATCGCCAAAACAACCGACAGTGTCCGGTTTAACGAATACATAAAATGTATGGACGAACTGTGTAAAAAAGAGCACTTGTATGGAATTGAACCCGGATTTAAGAAAAGCAGCCGTTCCGAAAGCAGTGGCAGTGTAATTCTCAACCCCTTGAGATCCTATTCCGAACTAAAGAGGTTAACGGATGATTTTCTCAAAGAAAAAATCGGTTCCACTTACCAGTTGGAAGAGATTCAAAACGAACTTGCCAAAAACGGAAGAAACCTTTCCAAAGAAGAGATTAATAACTTTATCAATAGTTATTTTGAAGGAAGCTTTGCCAACGGTTTTTTCAAGGATAAAACAGGAATCCTCCCCTATCTTCACAATGTAAACAACAGACTTCCCGGTGCAGGAGAAGGTGATTGTGAAGGAGCGATTGTTTCCAAATTATCCCGTCCATTATTTTTAGAGCTCATCTGGTCTTATTGGCATGAAGAAGGGATGTTGGTACAGGCGATGAATGCTATCAGTTTACGCTTTCAAAACAAACGGTCTTCTTTTAAGAACCAATTAGAAAACCTGGCTACCGATCCTTTGCGCGGCCTGAACAATATTCTTTGGGGGTATATACAAGACGAATATTCCAGGCTATCGATGAACCGGAGGGCATATGAATACAGTCATCAATACGGCCTTACACTCTATGGAAAAGCCGTGCCTAAAATGCAGGCGGTAGAAAGCCGCTCTAAATTTATAGAAGGCTTCCATACCTTAATGCACTTATGTACAAGGTTCTATAAGGAATTTGACGACACGACCATCTATGCAGATCCTTTTCCTATAAAAAATGCATTAAGAGAAGTACATATTCTCTTGAGCGAAGGCGCCCATAACCAATACGGAGATTTGCCTTGGACTTCACGGGTTGAAATGATGGTTATGCAATATATACTGGCCCGGCCGGAAATGAGGGAATTTTTAGGCGGTAGAGTGATGGTCTCTTACGAGGAGCCTTGGATGGATAGAGTAGACAGCGTCAAAAGAATCATGGAATGGACAGATACCAGTATCACCCATTTCGCAAACTTGGCCTATTGGGGGGAGAGGATTTTGCTATCCGTCCGGTTTGGCAACTGGAACGATACAGATGCAACAAGAGAACAGGCTGCCAACTGGGCTTCTTTCTGGAGAAACGATATCCAAAGTTATCTACATGCCTACCGGACCGCAACCGGTGTGGATTTGTCTAACGATAAAGTGGATTATGCCCTACCCTCCATGCATTTGCTCAGAAGGTTAAAAGAACAGTTGAAAAGTAAATCCAACGTAGGAACCTGACGTTTGATATGATTGATTTTTCATCGTCACTTTACTTAGGCTTATATCACCCTTCCTGTGAATTGGAAAGTTGGGGGCAATTATCCACTGGAAAACCTGCCATACTTCAAGAAACTCCGCAGGCTCAAAAAGTTGCCCATCAACTTGCCAAATTACAAGGGTTTTCATCCGGATTAGTAGGGACGTCTACATTACATCTTTTTTGGGATGTGTTTAGTCTTCTCCCACGTAATAAGTTTATCATTTATATGGACGAGGGGGTGTACCCTATTGCCCGGTGGGGAGTGGAAAGAGGCAGGGCAAGAGGAATCCAAACTAGAGTTTTTCCCCATAACAAAGTGGACCGACTTTATTATTTGTTACAAAAAGATCAAGTTCAAAAATATTTACCCCTGATCGTATCTGACAGTTGGTGCACTCATTGCGGAAAACCTTTTCCGCTCAGGGAGTATTGGCAATTAGCCCGGCAATTTGGCGGTAAGCTTCTGATAGATGATACTCAAACACTCGGCATCCTGGGCAAGAACAAAAATAAGCAAATGCCTTTTGGATACGATGGCGGCGGTATTGTTCAATGGTTAAACCTTCCTCCCAAAAACCTGATATCCATTTGCTCATTGGCCAAGGGATTTGGCGTACCGTTGGCATGTCTTTGCGGTGATAAGGAAACCATTGGCTGGTTTAAAAAGAAAAGTAAAGTCCGTGTATATACCAGCCCTCCCTCAATGGCACCCATACAGGCGGCAGTGAATGCCTTGTCCACAAACCATGTAAAAGGAGAATACTTAAGGAAACGCTTATACGGTAATATGCTTTTACTTAAACAAGCATTTGCAAAACATGGCTTTCAGTTGTCAGGAGGAATTTTCCCATTTCAGAAATTAGAGCTCAAGCATTTACATCATCCGGTATCCCAATTCTTACTTTTAAAAAAACACCATATCACTACAGTGCCTGTCAAAAGCCCTCAAGGCTTTCAATTAGGCTTTTTCATCAGAGCTGACCACCAACTTAGCAAAATCGTTTGGGCAGCAAAACAGGTTTCCATCTTAATTCAACGCAAAGGTTTCACTCATGAAAAATCTCATATACTCCGAAACAGCCAGTTTGGACGAACGGTTGGATGATTATGATCCGTTTGATTTAAATGAAATTAGCCAATATCATCCTGAAGGTTGCTCTTGCCGGGTTTGCCAAGAAGAAGATACCGAAATTATCGGCAGGGATGACCGGAAATTAATCAGAAGCACAACCCATACCCCCTTCCGGTACATTTGCCATGTGGAAATTGACAGAAGCAGTGGTCCTGAACCTGGCAGAACCGGTACCCTTATCGGCCCCAAAACCGTCTTAACCGCAGGACATTGTATCTGGGACGAAAGTAATGATCAAAAAGAAAATTTAAAAAAAGTCAAAATCAGAGTGATCCCGGGCAGGTACGGGGCTTTTGAACCTTTGCCCACTTCTAAAGCGGTGCATCTGGAAGTGGCCAAAGGCTATGACAAAACCAAAGGGGGAAGCGCCTTAGACTATGGCATCCTTCATTTGAAAGAACCTTTGGGAACGTACATTGGCTATTGGAGTCTGAATTATAAAAAATGGCCCAAAGATCCCAGAGGAGTGAGTATACTCAACGGTCCTTTACCTTTTGCCCCCTCTTCCGGAAAGTTAAAATTAAATATAGCCGGTTATCCGGTGGATAAACCTAGTTGGGACCATCAATACCGGGGAAACTACACCTATTGGGATTATGACAGAGCCATTGCCTTGAAAGCCGGAATGTTGCATTACCTGAACGATACCTATCAAGGGCATAGTGGAAGCCCCGTTTGGCTAAAACGGTCAAAATGGAAAGGAGGACGGGTATTGGTGGGAATTCATGTAGCCGGTACCTCTAAGGGCAACAGGGCCGTCTTTTTATCAAAATCTGTCCGGGAGTTCATCGCAAAAAATGTAAAATAAGTGAGTATGTTCATCATTGATTCGCATTGTCATGCCGGAAAAGGTGATGGGCTTACCGGCCCTTGGGATACCAACGCTTCCCTGACAAAGTATTTGCAGAGGGCAAAAGAAGCCGGGATTGACAAAACCGTAATATTTCCTCCCATTCATTCCAACTATGCCCAGGCCAACCGGGCATTGGCGAATATAATTCAAAAGCAACCAAGACATTTTTTCGGTTATGCGTTTGTCAATGCAGCTAAAAATAAAGGACAAATCTTGCAAATGGTGCGTCTGGCAGTCAGGCAATATGGGTTTTGCGGAATTAAATTGCATCGCTATGATGCCAGAATCAGCAGGGAGGTATGCGAAACGGCCAAAGTGCTTGTTTTACCAGTGCTGTACGATGTATTGGGAGAAATCCAAAGTATAGAGCTATTTGCAAAGGCTTACCCACAAGTGAATTTTATTATCCCGCATTTAGGAAGTTTTGCCGATGACTGGAAAGCGCAATCTGCATTTATTGATAAACTGGTAAAGTTCCCCAACATTTACACGGATACCTCTGCAGTTAAGAGGTTTGATTTATTGGAAGAGGCGATCCAAAGAGCCGGAGCGAAAAAAGTCTTGTTTGGGTCAGATGGCCCTTGGTTGCACCCGGGCTTAGAGTTAGAAAAGATTTTTCTACTAAAGCTCTCCCCTTCGGAAGAAGCCTTGGTGCTAGGAGGAAATTTTTTGCGATTGGCGAACAAACAATAACCACTCAATCAAGCTAAGAGGGTAACTTTTGCCTCCGGCCGGCCAAGCGTAGTTGAATAGCCCGGTCTGTTACTCCCAATCTTTTGGCGGCATTTTTCACAATCCCTTTTTCTTGCTTCAAAACAATATCAATGGCTATATCTGCTGATAATTCTTTGATATCTTTTAAATCCATTCCGTATGACAATGCTTTTTGCATGGCTTTTTCAAATTCTCCGTTCAGATGCTCTTGATGAAAGGCAAAAGACTGACGGTCATTTTCAGGAATATCGCCCACTGTAATCGGACCTTCTCCCGAATAACGGGAGGCTATTCGGGTAACCAAATGCTGAAGTTCTCTGATGTTTCCCGGATAATCTTTGGCAATGAGGTAATCCAACACTAATTTATCAACCGGAGGCGGAGAAATTCCTTTGAAGTATTTTTGAAAAAAGTGATAAGCCAAAATGGGAATATCCGCGACCCTCTCCCGGAGTGGTGGAAGCCTGAACGTCCAAGTCGCAATCCGGTAGTAAAGGTCTTGCCGGAAATTTCTGCTTTGCACTTCAGTGTTCAAATTCCGGTTTGTAGCACAAATAAGCCGGAATTGTGTTTTCCTCCAATTATTACTACCCACCCTTTTATAAGTACCTTCTTGTATCACCCTCAACAAGCCTGCCTGCATGGTTGGCGGGAGTTCTCCTACTTCATCAAGAAACAGGGTTCCATTATCGGCTAAGGCAAACGCCCCATCTCTTGAAGCAATGGCATTGGTAAAAGCTCCCCGTTCATGTCCGAAAAATTCACTTCCTGAGAGCTCGGGTACAATGGTCGTACAATCCAGAAGCACTAAGTTTTTTTTATTTTCCCTGTTGTCCAGATGATGAATCAAATGAGCGGCCATTTCTTTACCAGTGCCACTTTCACCTAATATAATCCCCGAACCATTGGTAAACACTGAAAATTCAATCAGTTGTTTAAGTACTGCTATCCAGTTAGCACACTGGCCGATCAGCCGGTCTTTAATGTAGCCGGATTGGAGGGTTTTTTCAATCTTTTCCCATTTCAATATTTTCGAGATCAAACATTTTTCCGTGGAATTACTCTCCCATTTACAGACATCCGAAATTCCACATTTTAACAATTGCCAAACATAGGCAGGATCAACGTTCACATTGTTATACAATATCCCCACCGTTCTCTTACACCCCTTCTCTAGCAGTACTTTCAAAAAATCATGCAACTTTTCTACATTGATTTTTCCATCTAACAGGCAAATCGCATAGTGAGGGATTTCTGGCAAACTATCTTTGGATTGGCAGGTAATTCCGTAAGTCAAAAAAGCTTTTTTAATAGCATCAGGTACTAAGCAGGGCATTTCTCTTAAGTCAATGATACACACATCTATATCAAAATCTGTTATATCACTCATTACAGCATCCATGCTTAAGTAGTCAAAATGAAATAGTGTGGTGAAATTGGTCTCCCCAAAATTGTATAGGTTGAAATTAATAAAAAAAATGATCCGACACCTTCTTTTAAAAGACTTTCTTTTCAAGGTTTTCACTTTGATTTTAAAGAGCATTTCCAAATGAAAAATTAGCTAATCCAAGAGGTTTATAACAAGGTATACGATAGACTGTGTAATTCCCAGGCCCAACCATTTTCACATAGCAACCATTTGATTGAATTTGTGAAAAGTTATTGCATTTCCCCTATAAAAGGTATGAGAAAGCTATGTTTGAAAAAAAATTGCCATACCCTCATCAGCGTATATTTATCATCGGTATTCTTGAATTTCTTTATAGCATATAAATTGAAGGTTTTCCAGATTATGACCATTTATCTTTCGGTAATCACTGGCCGGAACAAAACAATTCTAATCCAATATGGTTTCGGTATTACACAATACAAACATCTATCAAATAGTACTTCGGAAAACTCCATTTTTCACAAACTTGTTTCGATCAATATATTCAAACAGGTAGTAGCATTTACACTTCAGCAACTCCTCCTAAAATTCACCTGAACTTGCATGTTTATGCTCACCTGCATATTGACATTTTTTTATTAATCAATCGCCTTTTCAAAGATAAAAACCTCTTCATCAAGTTGTTCCGTACCACATTCCGGTATTCGGACAAAACAAGGATTAATCAAGCTTGAAAACCCCATTGTTTACCAAGCCTATATATTACTTAAAAACCGATAAATCGTATGATAAGACAATTCCTATTAATGCTAGTAGCCCTCTTTTTCTCCTCAACAGTTACTTATGCTCATTCGGGAGGTGTTTGGGTGGCTAATGACGGTTGCGGACACTGGTTCGCTATTGTATTTCACTATCACGGTGGAGGGAGTGCTGGCTCAGTATCTTCCGGGCGCTCAGGTTTATATATTGACTTTAACCAAAATGGCTTTTTTGATGTCAACGGACAGCAATACACGTATAACGATGCCGCGGGCTTCCCGAACAGTGATGGAGAATTCAGCCGGTTTACCGACTGGATTGACTTGACCGATAAAAGCATGTCCGCAGAGGATTATATCAATGATACTGGTATTCAAAATGAGGTTCTCAGCTGGTTGAATAGCAATAAAAGTTATGGTAAAAATTATGAAATCACGCCTGTGATATACGGAAGTGGGTCAAGTACATGGCAAGAAGCGCTTATTTGCCCGATTCAACCTTTGTCTCCCGGAATTTACAAAGCATCCACGTCCACTTCTTCAATGATAGAAAGGCCTTACAACTATAGTAACCCCTTTGATTTAAATTACTCTCCTCAAAATTTCACCCCTATTACTCCTTCTCAAAGTATAGGCGGAACTACTTTAGGCATTAGCAGTACGATTACCCAGACTTGTGTAGTGGAATACGGATTGGTATACTCTTATTCAGATACATTACCGGCAGCCGGGAATACAGATGTGACCACTATCAGTATTTGGTCCGGTGAATCCACAGATTTGGTAAGTGAATCCTATTCACATACAATCCATTCGGATGCAAACACGGAGCACCTCCCCTATTATATACGTTCCTATTACAAACAAGAAGTTTCCGGAAATGAATTCTACGTATATTCGTCGGTGCTTGCGGCAACACCACTTCACCCCGATTTGGATTTTGATAACGATGGAATCAGCAATGGGATTGAAATAGCCGGGGAAAGCTTTGACACGGATAATGACGGGACACTGGATTACAAAGATTTGGACTCAGATAATGACGGCGAAGACGATGCTACAGAAGGAGGCAGCAACGATTGCGACCAGGATGGCACACTTGATTTTCAGGATGATACTATTCTTCCCGGTCAGAACCCTGAGGATGTTACCAGTTGCGAAAGAGATCTTAACATTATCAGTATTGAAGAGAAAGGAGGAGGGTTAACCTTCCAATGGCAAGTGGATACGGGAAGTGGTTTTACGGATATCATTGAAGATGCCACTTATGAACATGTAGATACCCGAAACCTTAACATCGTCAATACTCCCACTTCTTTTTCAGGATACCAATACAGATGTGTTGTTTCTTCCTCGGATTGCGGAGTTTCAGAATCCACAGCCGCAGCGGTCCTAACTGTAAAACCTGCACCTGCAAAACCGGCGGTAAGCAATGTAAGTTTCTTCTTTGCAGACCCTCCCGGTAGCTTAAGCCATTACGCTAGCGGTACTGACTTGACATGGTACACCGCTGAAACCGGAGGAACAGCAAGCCATACGGCCCCCACTCCTTCTACCACCGTTGTGGGAGTACAGGAGTATTGGGTTACACAAACTACAGAAGGTTGTGAGTCGGAAAGGGCAAAGATTACCGTAACAGTTCACCCGCCTAATGAAATTAACGGAAGTGATACACCGAAGGCCGCATTTTTCCCTTTAACATCCATCGTGGATAGCCAGATTGAAGTCACAGGTCTGGCTGACATTACCGATGCTATGGTATATATCAAATCCGGGTTTCAAACCGGGGATATCCTAACCCATATAGGTACTCTGCCCAACGGTATTACCAGCGATTACAATGCCGAAACGGGCACACTTATTTTTAAAGGAACAGGCAACTCAACCGAATGGCAGGAGATTTTCAGAAAGGTGGTTTTTGCTACCTCCTCTACCAATACTGACAACCGGGAAATTAGTTTCTTGTTGACCGATATGGTCAGTCTAAATATTGAGAATAAAAATCATTACTATAAATATGTCTCAGGCAATTTCAATTGGGAAACCGCTAAATCTGAAGCCGAAGCTCAGAAACTATACGGGATGCCCGGTTATCTGGCTACCATTACTTCCGCAGAAGAAAATGCATTCATCACGGCCAAGTTAAAAGATAATGGATGGTTAGGCGGTACGGATGAATATCAAACAATCAACACCGCACTTGGCAATGGTATTTTTGCCAGTCAGACTGCTTCGGAAGGAAATTTTTATTGGGTTACGGGACCCGAGAAAGGCACGGCTATCTCTACCGGAAATACGTCTCCTGTACCTGTAGGAAGCGCTTATACCCATTGGCTCACAGGCGAACCCAACGATGCCGGAGAGGGCGAGCATTATTTGCATATATATGCCACTCTTGATGGAGGTTGGAATGATTTCGCGGCTACCAACGGTTATGTACTGGAATTTGGTGGATACAATGATGATTTTGCGTTGAACATTGAACATTCGCGCACTTTGTCTTATAACAATAGTGCCGGATTAGACTTAAGCAGCCTGGAACTCGATGAGAATAATTCAATCAATCAATTCATCGCACAATTTACACCTTATGGTCAAGAAGATATTTTGAGCTTGACCTATCAATTAATTTCCGGAACGGGCGCTACCAATAATAGTGAATTCAGCATCTCTGAAGATGAACTGAAAGCCTTAAGCAGTTTTGACCATGAGAGTAATGAAAGTTTGAGCATCCGGATTAAAGTCAGTGACAATTACATTGGAAGTTTTGAAAAAGTATTCGCCATAACCGTAAAAGATATCAATGAAGTAGCCCAAGACATTGCATTGTCCGAAAGCATTATCGCTGAAAATATGGACTCAGGATCACTGATCGGTTCACTCTCCGCAATTGATGAAGATGATGGGGATACACATACTTATGAATTTGTAAACGGAGGAGACGAAGCTCATTTCAGTTTAGACGAAAATAAACTCAAATCAGCCATTTCATTTGATCATGAAACCAAAGACGAGTATTCCATTACCATCCGGACTACCGATGCCGGAGGACTTTCTTTTGACAAAACGTATACGATTTCTATTGAAGACATTAATGAAGTTCCTACGGATATTACCCTGTCTGAAAATACCGTATTCGAAAATAAGGCCATAGGCTTGACAATTGGATCCTTAACGACAACGGATGAAGATTCACCAGAAACACATACGTACACCTTTGTAAGTGGCGGGGACGAAGCTGCTTTTACTATTGATGGGAATGTTTTAAAAGCCAATGAAAGTTTTGACTATGAAACCAAAGACAATTATACTCTTACGGTTTTAGTGACGGATAAAGGCGGACTCTCTCATGAAAAAGCTTTTAACATTTCGATTAAAGACATCAATGACATTCCTTTATTCGGAAGCATTACCGACCAAACCATTCGGGTTAGTGATTATCCAAAGACGTTGACCATTGCGGATATCACCCCGGGTGCAGGGCATGAACAAAGCCAACACCTTACTTTTACTGTGGAGTCTTCCGATCTGAGTATACTGGCTGATCCCGAAATAGAGTTTACCAATGGCAATACTTCGGCCACACTTACCTATCAGGCTTCCAGTCAGATGGCGGGCGGTACGGTTGTCATAACTGTTACTTTATCAGACGATGGAGGAACCGAAAACGGTGGAATTGACACCTATACGCAAACATTTGAGATCGAAGTAGAAACGCCCAACGGAAGTGTGTTTATCCCCAACACCTTTAGCCCTAATGGAGACGGAAGAAATGACTACTTCAGGGTAAGAGGAGAAAACTTGTTAGAGTTGAATTTCAAAGTATTTAACAGCCTCGGTGAAATGGTATACCAAACCAATGATGTATACGAAGCCACCAACAGAGGTTGGGATGGTACAATTCACGGAAACACTGCTCCGGTAGGTACTTACTCTTGGCAGATTGAAGGAAGATTTGAAAGTGGTAAAGCCATCATGATCAATGACAGAAATATAGGAGTCGTAAACCTGCTGAAATAATTCCTGCTTTTTCTCAACTCAAAATTTAAAACAATGAATATTCTACGAAAATATATATTCTTTATCACTCTCTTTACCCTTTATTCACTAGGGGGCAATGCACAAGATATCTTCTATTCCCAGTACCTGAATGCCCCTCTATACCATAACCCCTCTTTGGTTGGGGTGTCGGAATACACAACGGTAATCTTAAACTACCGTAGCCAATACATCCGTTCCGGCAGCAAATACAATATCCCTTCCGTATCTTTCCTACATCCGTTTTACAGGGACAACGGGACAAAATTAGGGGGAATTGGCTTAACTGTTGTCAGTGAAGACGAAGGCAATGGCATTATCAACACTACAGGGGCAGCCTTATCCTTTGCATATAACATCCCACTAAACAGACGTAACTTGATTAGTATGGGATTACAACCGGGTTTTTTCGGAAGAAAAGTAAACACGTCTGAAATGACTACGGACAGTCAGTACTTCAATGGCCATTTTGATCAAAATGCGGACATCAATGATGTTTTTAGTGATTTAAACGCTTCTTACTTCTCCATTTCTTCCGGCCTTACCTGGAATTTTCTGGATGAAAACGGCAAGCAAATCTCCTTTTTAGGCGTAGCCATGTATAACATAAACCGCCCGGTGAATTCATTTATCAGTGACTTGAGTGAAGTGCCGGTAAGCTTTGTAACCAGTGGTGGCTTTACTCTTTTTCATCAAAAACAGTTGAGTGTTACCCCTTCTTTCAGATGGATCAAGCAAAAGGACGTTGACCAATTGAATATGGGGGGAATGGTCAAATACAAAGTCGGGGCCCAATCGGAAGATTGTCATATCGGGCTGGGGGCTTGGTACAGCATCAACCATGCAAGTATCTTTTTGGCCGAAGCCGCTTATAAAAACTTTATGTTTGGCTTTAGCTACGATGTATCCACTTCGCAAAAGTATGAACACAACCCTACCAACAATGCTTATGAAATCACTTTGGCGTGGAGAAAAGCCAAAAAGAAAGTGGTGGTACCCAAGGCTCAGCCTCAAGCATTGGTATTGGAAACACCTGAAGTTCATGAAGAAGTTAAACCGGTAGTCAAAAAGCTTATACTGGGAGTAAAAGGAAAAGTATCCAATACCCAAAATCAACAAGCAATATCCGGAGTTACTATACAAATATATAAGTTAGGTTCCCCAAAAGCCCTGACTACTGTCATGGCAAATGAAAACGGTGAATACTTGTTTACACCCGATGAAGTCACTCAATATTCATTTAATGTAAAAGCCCCTAACTATCAACCCAAAACAATTGTACTTGACTATCATAATGAAGATTTGAATGTGGATATACAGCTGGAACCTCTTGCCCGAAATACGAAAATTGAATTGGAAAATATCTACTTTGAAACCGGTTCATTCAACATTGCCCAGGTTTCACTTGCAGAATTGAATAAATTGACAACTTATATGAGAGAGAACCCTGATATCAATGTGGAAATCGGAGGGCATACGGATAATGTGGGTTCTGCCAGTAGCAATGAAAAATTGTCACTCAACAGGGCAAAAGCCGTTTATGAGGTAGTCGTTTCCAAAGGAATTGATCCCAACAGGTTGTCATATGTCGGCTATGGGGAGAGTCAACCACTGGTTCCCAACAATTCAAAAGCCAATCAGGCTAAAAACAGAAGAATTGAATTTATCATTAAATAAACACCGGAACCTTTTCCATTGATAGGTATTCCCAGAATAAAACCCCACTGATAAACAAGTGGGGTTTTTAATTTCAAATCTCAACCGTTCAATTCGATACCTCTTAAATTTTTGATTTCATAATGAGATTCCGGCTTTTGGTTTCTCGAAACTTTCCGATGCTCCCATTGTAGTTTTCTAGCTCCATCCATATCCGACCATTCCGAATCTCCTACCATTAAAATTTGCTTGCCCTTCTTTCCCGAAACATTTTGCACATGTTCGAAAATCTGCTTTTCCGGTTTCACAAAACCTACCTGGCAAGAAAAAATTGCTTTTTCAAAATATTGGTCAAGCTTCAAAGTATAATAAGGTTCGATATAAGGTGAGGCCAAATTAGATATCAGAAACAAACGGTACGAAGATTTCAACTTTTCCAGCACTTCCAGAGTCTCTTCAAACAGCCTGACACTTTGTAACTCCTCTGATAACGCTGCCTTTGTTTCGAAAAACAATTCTTCAAATTCAGAGGGAAGCTCATTGCAAACTTCATCCAGCGATTTTTTGAGCAGTAGGTTTTTATACGCCTTTACAGACAGATCAAACCCATTGTAAGAACGCTGGTACAACTGATAAAAGAAGTGTTTGTTTTGCGTTATTTCAATCAAAGTATCATACAAATCAAATACGATAATTTCAGTTTGTCTGTCCATTTTATCCTTGTCAAAAAACAAATAGTAAATCCATCCACCAGACCAACAAGTAATGGATTTACACAGCATTCTATTTTACTTGAATTACCTAATACAGAATAATTCCTTTATTGTAAATTCATCTGCTCATAATCAATTTCCAGAAAATCGGTCACTTCTTTTTTCCAACGTTTTTCTACAAATGCAATATGCTCAGGATGTTGGTTATACTTATCATAAGCTTGTTGGTCTGCGAACTTCATCGAAAACCCGAATTGGTACTCATTCTTTTGACTCACTTGTTTGCGCACTTCAAATTCCTCCACTCCGGGAATGGCTGTGAGAATGGTACGGGCATCGTCCAAAAATTGCCGTTCCTCCGGAGAGCCTGCCTCATGTTTTAGAGAAAAAATTACGGTATGGATAATCCGTGTATCCAATGTATTTTCCGTTGTAGCAGAAGTGTTGTTTTGAGCAGTATTGGAAGTACATTGTACAAAACCTAAAAACAACAAAGAAAAGACAAAAAGGTGTTGGGTTACTTTTAGCATAATGATTTGGTTTATAAATCCAAAAAGATTTGTTTTCCCAAAAATTACAGAGAAAAGGTTAGAATGGCTATAAGCAAAAGAAAATATTGAGGAAGAACAAATTCAAAAACCTTCCAGGTTTCCGGAAACCTGGAAGGTTTGACAGTCCGGTCAAATCCCTTTAGGCATACATGCGGTTCATTTGCTCTTTCTTCATCTGAACCAGGGTAGCATGAAGTACTTCCGTAGAATACCCATGTAGCAACAAACGGAATCCGGCCCTCAGTGTCGTCAAAGGGATCATAGGATGTTTGTTATTCAAGGCTACCAATTTTTCAGGGGCATTGATAATGGTGGCAGTGTATATGCCAATCACTTCATCGAACTGAAGGGAATTGGATGCCCTCCAAAAATCATTGTCCGTCAAAAAGAGTTGATAGACAGGTGTGAAAATTTCGATGGCTGTAGCCAAGTCCAAAAAATTCATCCATTTTCTCCGAAAGTCCGGATACGTGATTTCCTCCAGGCTAATGGCCGAAAAGTCAGGCTGTTCGACCTTTTCCACTTTTAGTCCTTGCTCTTTGATGGCTTTGTTTAGGCGAATTACAAAATTGAACAAGTTTAAATCGTGATCCAGAAAAAGATTGTCTTTCACAGCATGCAAATCCTTAGGTTTCAAAGGATTCATTGCCAGTTCCTGCGCACCGTCAACATTATCTTTTACAAATTGCAAGATTTCCGAACCTAAAGTAAAATGCCGTAAAATCAAATAGTTGGCTTCCGGGGTAATCCAGTATTTCATACCCCAATATAAAAACCGGTGCAATAACTTAGGCGAACTCCACCGTCTGGGTGTAAACACCTTCAACAACTGGATCAGCATAATCGACAATCGGGCCGTTACCCGCACGATTGGCAACAGAAACTGCCGTGTACCCAAGCCAGAATCATACAAAAAAGCGGCTTTGGCCTGTTCGTTAAAAGGAACACTCCGGTCAAAGTACAAAGCTTGCCAGGGACTTGGGTCCTTGGGATCGTGTGCCAGCTTTTCGAAGTACTCAATTTTATCCTTAAAATCCATATTAATAGTTTCCTAATTCACTCAATTGCAAGGTATATAATCTCGCCACGGTTTTGGCTGTTTTTACCACTCTTTTGGCTACCTCCATGGTCAACAATTCCGAGTCAACGGCTTTCTCAAAACGTTCAAAATGATTGTCATTGGCATCACTGCTTTCATGATAGATCAGAAAGGACACCTGATTGTCATCCAACTGCAATTGTTCTTTAATGGCCCTTCCCCACTTTCCAGCCAGGCGGTTACCCAGCCCTTCAATGATAAACATACCACCCAAGAGGTCAAACGGATTAGGAAGGCTGGCCCGGTAAAACATATATGCACTCAATGCCTCACTTCCTATATTTTTCTCACCGTTGTACAAATCTTCTTTTTCACCTCCTAAATTAATATAGTTCTTCTCCAGAATCTGGTAGTCTCTGTGTTCGTCCCGGGAATGGGAAATAAAGGAAGAACGCACATCAAAAAATTCCATACTCACATTCGATGCCGCCCTCGCAATCCATTGGGAGCCGTCAATAACTTGTTGACGCAAATTAAGTAAAAGCAGCTTATAATCGTCCACAGGCAACACTCCCCGGTTGATTTTGTCGACAATGGGCACTTTGTTCAGACCGGTTTCAAAATCCACCCACACTTTGGTCAACTCTCTCACCAACCACTCTTGCACTTGCCCTCCTGAAGCGCGGATTTCGGGAGGATTCACTTCGGTAAAGTAGGTTTTTTGCATTGGCCTAACCGCTTTATTTTTCACTACCTCCAACAACATAAAGGTAGTCAGGAAGCGACCGCTTTCCGGCACCATACACAGCACCTGTTCTCCATGTTTTAATTCTTTTTCATTCAACAGTTCTTCGAGCATAATATAAATCGAGGCGGAACCGGTATTGCCTTTTTCATAGAGGTTGGTAAACCACTTCTCCTCCGGGATCATTGCCCCTCCTTTCTCCAGCAAATCGAGAATGGGTTGTTTAAAATAATGAGAGGAATAATGACATAAAAAATGATCGATGCAGCCGGGCCGGACTTTGTTTTCATCTATTAATTCAAAGAAACGCTGTACCCCTAACTTCACAATATTATCGACCAACTTGATATCTTGTTTTAAATTGATAGCTCCATCGTGATCGGCTTCCGAAAAATCCGAATAATCCAACCAAGATTTTGATGCCCCTTCTTTGGACTTGTTTACACCCGCATACATACACACATCAAACAAATGTGCATAAGATCGAATATCGATCCATTTGATTTTCAAGCTTGTTCCTTTGGGTAACGGAGAAGGCTGTACGAGTAAAGCGCCACTCCCATCCGAAAGCATCCATCGCAGAAAGTCCGTATCCAAAGGCAAGCCGCCGTTTTCATTCGTTATCCCCTGTTTTTCAAAGCGTTGCTTTTTAAACATACGGCTGGCAAATTCACCGGCACAAGCCACTGCATTTTGATGCTCCCCCGAAAGAATATTCAACCAGGCATTTTTCAAGGCCATCATCCCACTGCCACAGACCCCATGCAAAGAGGCGATTTCACATCGTTCAAGTCCTGAGGCAGCATGTACCATACTGGCAAATCCGGGTACAGGGAGATCTCCCTGTGTAGTGGCTGCCGCCAGGTAACCAATATCTTTTTTTGTGAGGTTGGTATGTTTCAAACAATCTTCAATAGCTTTAGCAGCCATTTCGCTCAAGGTGTATTGAGCTTTTTGTTCTTTGTCCAGCGCATAGTAGCGGGTTGTGATTCCGTTTTGCTTGAGCATTCGCTCTTTGGTCCGGGAAGGACGTTGATGGATACATCCGAGATAGTCTTCAATTTCTTCGTTTGAGACTGGCTTTCCGGGCAAAAATTTCCCGGCAGCCGTAATATAGGCGTTAAGCTCGTTCATTCTTTAAATTCGTATTAAAGAGTTTATCAAAAATCTGTAAAAAAAAGCCATAATTTCCTCGTACTTTCTGATGGTGCAAACTATGGCGATGGCAAAAGCCCAACCAGTGTTGTGATGATTTTCCTGCAGCCAAATCGTGGTTCCAATGTCCCAATACATTTAACAAAATGCTCATTACCGGTAATAAAAGTAAAGCCAAATAATGAAACGGGTAAAGCAACATGGGCAGGTAAATAACACTTCCTAAAAGTACAGCTTCAAACCAATGAAAACTATACGTAGAAAACTCTGTAGGTGTTGTAGACTGATGATGCAGGTAGTGAACTTTTTTGAAAAACCAGCGGTGATGTAGCAAGTAATGAGAAAGGTAAAAGTGCAACTCATTCCACAAAAACAAAATTGAAACTTGTAAACACAATGCCCAAATACTTGCCTGCTCAGAAATATGAATATACCCCTGAGTATAAGCCCATTGCACAGGGATACCTTCCAACGCAAATACAGTAACAGAAAGCAAAGAGATCTTGATTTCTTTCTTTACTTGTTGAGAATAATTTCGATAAGGTGATATGGCCGCAAGTTTGAATTTTTTCTTAAGCAACAAGCCTAAAAATGCACCACCAAAATAGAGAAAAGTAAAAAACAAAAAGCCTCCCAAAAAAGTAATCCACCATGTACTGAATATAAACTGTACAATTTCCATAGGTATTTTAGCTTTATACATTCATTTCTTCCCGGGTCAACCTCTTTTCCAAAGGTAATCCTTCTTGCAATGACTCCGGTCCCCATGATATATGAAAAATAAAAATCACTGGATATAGTGATACAAATATTCTATTCCGGAACAAAGTATCAGCTTAAAATCGATAGGTTTGCCCAGACTTACAACGTAACAAATGTCAATAGCAACATACTACGGTTACCTTGCTATAAAATAGCCTTTACAAACGTTCGGCAAAATCAACTAAAAGACGAAATGCATCTCGAAACTCAGTATAGGGCAGTGGTTTCTGATCCTGTATATCATGATAATGTTCCCAGTCGCCCATCAGGTAAATAAAAAAAGCGGGAACTCCCTTTTCCGAAAAGAAATAATGATCGGAGTTAGCGGCTTTTCCCCGGCTCTTGATTTCCGTTATGTAATTGTTCTCTTTATTAATTTCGGTCAATAAGGCAAAGGCTTCTTTAAATACCGAACCGTTGACAACCGTAGCCCCTTTCTCTCCGGTACCGAAAAGGTCCAGGTTAAGCAGAAACTTAATTTTTTTCAAAGGGAAGAAGGTGTTTTCCGTATAAAACTTAGATCCGATTAACCCTGCTTCCTCTCCCCCAAATGCCATAAAGGCGACAGAGTATTCCGGGGGATTTTTTGAAAAGTAATTCGCCAGTTCGATTAACATGGCCACCCCACTGGCATTGTCATTAGCACCTGGAAAATATACCTCTTCTCCAATCCCTCCCAAGTGGTCGTAATGTGCGGTGAATACGACAAAGCTATCCGGCTGGGCAGTCCCTCTGATATACCCGATCACATTCTGTGAAGGATACCCATAAATCAGTTCGGCCATTACATCGATTTTAACTTTTTTGATGTCTTTAGGGAAAAGCGCTTTCTTCAGTATGATTCGGGGAAGTGGCAATTGAAATTGTGCCAGGGTTTGCGTAAGTTTATCTGCCAATAAAATGATGGCTTGGGCAGAATAAATTTTGCTCTGCTGCTCTTTGGTTAATTTGAAAATCTCCTGATCCAATTTTTGATCATAAACCAATATCGTTTCGGATAAATCCCTTGAAGCGAAATCTTCCTTCGTCACCCAATGCAAGTCCTCAAAATAAAAAACATCTCCCTTTAATTTTCCGGCACCACTCATTCCGTCTAAAATATACTCCGAACCCAGCTTCATGGTTTTATTATTGATTTTTAATACGGACTCTTCAGGAAAAGTATTAATACTCATCATAAACTCTTGAAAATACCCCTTGAGTGAAAAGGCCAACAAACCTGCATATTGGTAATGGTTCCGGATATATTGGGCCGCTCGTTTATCTCCGTTTTTCAAATAGCCACGGCCAAACATGTAGGGAGAACACAAGGAATCTGTCACTTCCCGTACGCGATTCATATTCTGAGAGCTCAATGGTAAATTGAATAAGAAAATGAACACTCCAATCAATACCAGGTGAATAAAATTTTGTACTTTTTGCATGTGGTAAATGTTAATTTTGTTTGTATCTACTTTTTTAGAAAATGAAGTGGTTTAAACGTATAGTTTTTGACCGAACATGGAATCAAAACCGGCTCATCAGGGCACTTTTTGAAGAGAATAGCCAAAGCTATTGTTGAAAAAAGTAACACAGAGGAGGCATGTTTGAAACATTTTTCAGGAAAAAGAAAAAGGTTAATTCACTTCAATTAATCTAAACATTATTTTGAAGTGAAATAAGCTGTAATTTATCAGTATATCGCCTGATAGAGATATTCTAATTTTCAGAAATTTCCTTCATATTACCAAGAAAAAACCCGCCTTTTCAAATTTTCATTCCTGTTACATAAGGATCAAACCCAAGTATTAACACAAAGCAATTCTTCCTGTAAAGATAAAAAACAGAAGCCCCTTCTCATTTGTTAAGATAATAGAACTAAACAACAAACATTATGAAACGATTAACTTTATGGGTTTTCCTCTTGCTATTTGTAACCGGTTGTGCTTTTCAGGCCACTCCCAAAAGAGACCGCAACTTCTTGATCCAGTCACCGGAAGATAAGGAAGAGTATGAACTCATCATTATAGACCCGGGCTTTGATACTTGGTTTCATACCAATGCCAAACCCATTAGTTATTATTCTAAAAACTATTATGAAACGAAAAACCGGCTCTATGTAAACGCTTGGAACGGCTTGCATCATCAGTACAAAGGCCGAGGCCCATTTGAAAATTATATCCAATATGATCAGTCCATTGATTATGGCATTGAGTTAAATTACCAATTGTTTTGGTATTTCAAATATGTAGAAGCAACGGTAGGTAAGCGGTATAACTTCCAGCCTTTATAGGATATATTTAAACGGCAACAAGGCGGGTAGTAAATGACCCGCCTTGTTTATTTTTCAGCATTTTTGTTCTCAGTTATTCTGATATTTGCTCTATATCCATTCTCAAGCCAATACTTTGGCCGGTTTTTTCAGCAAAAGCCTCAAACCTAATAAAGCAACCATAAAATTACCTAAGGCAAAGAAAGACATAATACTGTCACGGACAGTTTTTCCTGCAATATCGAGGAAGTGATATTTATGAAAATAGGCAAAGATAAAACCTGAGAGGGCCTTGCCATCGGTCACTTTAGCCGCAAGTTTACCCGAACGGGTTTCCACATAGAGTCGTTCATGATTCTCCGTATCAAACTGTACTTTATACACCGGAAGCCGCTTATTGATAAAACCATATTCCCCACCAAACTTACGAATCAACTCTACGGAAACCACTTCTTCCGGATTCCGCTCACTGTATTGGCAAGCCAAATCAATCGCATATTTTTTATCTCCCTCCTCCAACATTTGACTTGTCTGCAAATCCTGGTATTGGCATTCGGTACTTTTTCCCGAACACAAAAAGGTTTGTAAATAATTGCGGCCGCTCATGTTTACCAAAGAGAGATTATTTAACGTAGCCGGAGCATTTTGCAAATAGCTCAGGAGGGAAAAGTGAAATTGCGCAGTGGTATAGACCACTTCGTTATGATAGGTCTCCCGTAGGTTAGGTTGGAATTTAGGCAACAAATGGAAAATCGCACTCGTAGCAAAAGACAGAAGAGCGAATGAGACCGTAATTCCCAGATTTCTATGCCATTTTCGCACCGGTGCAACTCTTTGGTTTCGTTTAGGACTTTGAAGTGTTTTCCACATTGCGGTATACACATAGATACCGCTTCCGGCTGCAAAAAACGCGATAAGAGCAAAAAGCAATATTACTGAAATGCGCAACAAATGGGAGTGATTCAGAAAACTCCAACTGTGGGCATTCCGGAAAAATGCCTGCCACCCAAGCCGGGCATGGTTGACACTATGCCCTAAGCGCTCCGAAGAGGGGTCTACATACAAACTCAAGCCATCGGCCCGGTCAAAGCTAACTTTATAAACAGGAAGCAGCCGGGAAATTTCTATATACTCCTCATCAAACCGGGCTACTAATTCCACTGTTGAGATTTCACCGGCATCTGCACCTGCAAATTGTCGGGCGAGTTGGCTAGCGTACAACTTATCTCCATTCTCCAGGATTTTTCCGTTTCCGGCATGGAAATACCGTAATTCCTGTTGAGTGGGCAGTTTGACTTGATAATACACTTGATGACCCAAACTTACAAACCGGAAGTTGACAAACTCCCTGATTTGATAACCTTGAAGAATACTATCCAGCTCCATCTGCACTTGTGATTTGTCCAAGGGTTTTGCAGGTATATAACTCCGGGCGATCCCGGGTTTAAAGTTTGACATTAGTGGGTGCATCACTCCGCTTAATGTCCAGAATAATATGGGAAACAAAGCCAGTATACTTAATTGACGATGCCAACGGTATATATTTCTTTTTAACATTTGAATTTCTATTTCGGGCTATTACAAGTCCATCTACGAATTTTACAGAACCGTAATTAGCAGATTTTGATTAACATTCTAAAAAGATCAGAATCAAGTTTTTACAAGGAGTTATTTTTTGAATGAAACTTATATCCAACTCCCCATTGAAATGTAAGTGGTGCTCCTACCGAATAGGATTTGCCCCAGGCCGATTTGGAAACCCGGGTTGCATAGCGCTCATCTGTTAGGTTCATGATATGTAACCAGGCTTCAAACTGACGAAGCGAATACCCCATACGAAGGTTTAGTAGTTGATACCCCTCATAACGTTCAGTATTGGCAGCATCCATAAAATATTCGTCCACATATTGCCATTCCAACGAGGCATTGAATCCTTTGATAAAGCCTGGGCGGTAAGCCAACTCGGCATTCCCGATAAATGAAGGGGCACCTTGCATTTCGTGATCATCATAATTGACTTCTCCGTTGTTAAATTGTATATACCGGTGCATCACATTGGTGCCACTAAGTCGAAATTCCACTGCTTTTACCGGGTATAGCTTCAAGGTGTATTCAAGTCCTTGATGAAGTGTCTTACCCGCGTTTTTATTCCGGTAAGAGCCATCCTCTTGTTGCATGGAAATGATTTCATCGGTTCCGTCCATCCGGTACAAGCTGATGTCAAGATAGCCTCGATTGGAAGGCAAACTCATCCAACCGCCAATTTCATAATTATAATAGGTAGAGGGGTTTAAGGTAGGTACGGATTCCCCACGGTACATTTCGGAAACCTGAGGAGGCACAAAGCCCCAACTGTAATTTCCATACGCTCCGAATCCCTTGCCCAAATCATAGGTCAGCCCTACTTTAGGGGTTATCGCTTCAAAGTGATTTACCGCATCCGGTGCTCCGGAAAATGCGTTGGATGACAAATGATTATCATAGTCATAGCGGAAGCGGTCATAGCGCAAAGCGGCCACGATTTGTAAACGTTTTGTGGGTTTGACCTCCAGTTGTACATAGGTCGCCAGATTCAATAAATCCGTATTGTACCGGGTTAAGAGAGAGTCCGTTCTGGTGTAATCTGTGTACCGCCCGTTTTCATCTCTTTCTACCTCAATGAATTTCGCCCGGTTTCCGGTAGGGCTCATATCTAAACTTAGGCCTGTTCTCAGGGTCGTTTTCAAAGAAGGCAACGCTTGATTATGCTGTATGAGCGCTCCATAGCTTTGAAAGCTACTTTCATTTATTTCTCCTGTAGCTTTCAAAGGGTTTGTCCAATTGTTCCGGATAAAATAACTGGGAATCTGTCCCAAGGTATTGTTGCGATAAACTACTCGTACCGAAGTATTACTTGTTGTATTCCATTGATGATCCAACTTGACCTGCGTCCGGAAAAGTGTTAAGTCGCGTTCCGTAAAGGAGTGAAGGCTTTTAAACGCTTGCTCATAAAACGAAGTACTGTCTACCGATCCTCCCATTTCCGAAAAGTAATCTATAAAAGTTGTCGTGGATTTCAGAGTAGTTTTCTCCCCCAAAGGATAATCCATCGTTGCCGTTAAAGCCAGTTTGTGAAAATCGCTATAATCCAGAAATCCTTCTTTACGCTGTGCATAATATCCCCCGATGTTAAGCCCTACTTTGCTGTTTGTAGTGGTACCGAATTTCATATCTGTCCTTAGGTAACCATAGGAATCCCCTTGAAAGGACACCTTTCCGGAAGTAGTTTTCGGAGGTCTTTGAGTAATAAAATTCATCGCCCCTCCAATCGCCTCACTTCCATAAAGAGAAGAGGCCGGCCCCCGGATCACTTCAATGGTATGTAACATCGCCATGTTCATCTCCATCAAAGCATTGTGATTGAAAATACCAGTAGGCCGGACGGGCAAACCGTCTTCCAGATAAAGGAACAGGCTCTTCATACTCATCGGTTGGCGCACACTCATTGCATGTTGCTCATTGCCAAGATCAACCATCAACACTCCGGCAGTTTTATTGAGCACTTGTTCCAACGAAGTGGCTTTGGTTTCATCCAGAAGTTTTGTGGAAAGTGTCGAAATCGCTATTGGAGCATCCGTACGCAATTGAGCATCCCGGCTTGCAGATACTATCACCTGATTTAGCACCGTATGGGCCGGCTCCAAGCCAATTGATATATTCTCTGAAGTAATAGATACTGTTTGAGATACATACCCTACAAACGAAACCTGAAGATAGGCCTCACCTTCAGGGACAATTAATTCAAAGCGTCCTGTACGGTCCGTGGTACACCCGGCTTTTGTAGAGGGAACTAAAATGGTAACACCAGTTAACATTTCCTGATTTTCAAGATCGTACACCTTTCCTTTTACACGTTGTTGTGCGTACATATTCGAAAGGAAAAACATCGACCCAAACAGTGATAGAAGTATTTTCAGTTTCATTATTTTAATTGAAATTTTTAAGACAATATCCACCCGGCCTCCCCTGAAAAGAGGTGGTAACGGATAGTAATAAGAGAGTTATTTAGAGCTACTACGGAGTGTTATCTCATCACAAAAGGCATTTCTTTGCCAAACACCAAACCCTTTTAGGCATCATGAAGAGCAAATGATGAAGCGAAAAGAAGTACTTCTTTTCCCTTTCAAGCATGATCTACTCATTGCCTTGATCTTATTGCACATTCGACTTCCAAATAGAAACAGACACATGCTAAACAGAAGCAAGAATTCCATTTCTATTTTTGAAATTGACTAGCAACCTAAACAACCTTGTAATAAAGAATTAACCCGTAGAAACTAAGCCTTGTAAGGCTCATTGCCTATTTCAGATAGATAATCCGGCTCGTATGCGACCGGCTCAAATGCTTTTTCATAAGGGCATACCTCTGCCCTTGCACTTGACGAATACTGCCAAGAGAATATATCCAAAAACTAAGCAAGAATAAATTAGCAGGAAATTCGGGGAGGGTCGAAAATATCGGAGGTGTAACTTGAGTGGACTACTTCATCAAATTGATAGTAATCCAATTCCAACTCAAAAGGAGTTCTAAAGAGATAATGCAGCCCTTCATCAAGGACAGGCATCGCCAGGAATGAGAATATGGAAGACTCGCTCCTCTGTTGCTCTTGCTCTGCCTTGCGTGCTTTTTCCAATTGTTTTTCCAAAAAACAACGGCCGGCACAGAAAGACTCCACCTTTTCTCTGTTGATACAGAGGACTTTAGAAATATACTCCTTTCTAAGCTGGTAATCCGCATAAATCAAAGACATAACGAGTGCATTCACCAATGTCAATAGGCAAAGCAACACCACACCTGTCTTTTTCAAATACATGTTCATAGAATACCCATAAAAGGAGTTATTGAATGTTTACAAAAGTAAGAAAAAAAATCGTTGGATGGTATAAAAAAGGGCCTTAGTATTTTCACTACCATGGCCCTTTTCTATTTGTATCTCAAATCGACCTATGCATCCAATGCTGCCACACCTGGCAACACTTTTCCTTCCATATATTCCAACAAGGCTCCACCACCGGTAGATACATAAGAAACATCGTTGCCGTAGCCCAGGATATTCACCGCAGCAGCAGAATCACCTCCTCCGATCAGAGAAAAGCCTCCGGCCTTGGTAGCCGCTACGACTGCTTCGGCAACACTATTCGTTCCCTTGGCAAAGTTTGACATTTCAAACACACCCATAGGGCCGTTCCAAAGGATGGTTTTGGAAGATTGAATCACTTTTACATATTCTTCTACCGCTTTCGGCCCGATATCCAAGCCCATATACCCTTCCTTAATATCCATATTGTCAGCCACTTCCGTATTGGCTTTGTTATCAAACGCATCGGCAATTACAGAATCTTGCGGCAGTAAGAGTTTAACCCCTTTGGCTTCTGCTTGTTCCATTAAGGTTTTTGCCAAGTCCAATTTATCTTCTTCTACCAAAGAATTACCGATATTTCCACCTTTGGCTTTGAAAAAAGTATAAGACATTCCGCCCCCGATCAAGATATTATCTACTTTATCCAATAACTTTTCAATGATCAGAATTTTATCCGAAATTTTTGCTCCACCCATAATCGCGGTGTACGGTTTGTCGGCATTCTCCAACACTTTTTGGGCGTTGTCTAATTCGGCTTGCATAACGTACCCACAAACTTTGTCTTCAAAATACCGAGCGATAACTGCCGTAGAGGCATGCGCACGGTGAGCAGTACCAAAAGCATCGTTGACATATACATCACCGTGCCGGGCTAATTTTTCGGCAAAAGCCTCGTCCCCTTTGGTTTCTTCTTTATAAAAACGCAAGTTATCCAACAAAAGCACTTCTCCTGCTTGCAAGCCTTTAGAAAGGTTGAACGCTTCATCTCCTATGCAATCACCTCCGAATTTCACTTCTACCCCTAATTTCTCAGAGAGATGAGCTACTATATGTTTTAAAGAAAATTTATCTTCCGGTCCTTGTTTGGGACGTCCCAAGTGTGACATCAATACTGCACTTCCTCCATCTTTTATGATTTTTTGGATGGTAGGAATCGCCGCACGGATTCTGGTATCATCCGTAATTTGAAAATTATCATTCAACGGCACATTAAAATCTACCCTGATTAGAGCCCTTTTCCCTGAAAAATTGAACTGATCTAAAGTTCTCATACTTTTTTGATTTATAGTTTACAGTAAAAATGATTTGAACGGAAAGTTAATCACAGCAATGCTGAATGATTAGCTTTATGATATGGACATTTCGTTTTTCGGAAGGTAAAATAAGTACATAAATGTAAATATTCACAGGAAAACCGGGGATTTCTCTACAGATGTTTTTTACCGCTCTCCGGGAATGTAAAGGGGGAAGCAAATAGACTTAAACAGAAAGAGGAGAGGAGAAAAAACGGTGGGTTACGTTGAAGCCTTCCGGGTTTTGAAAACCCGGAAGGTTTTTATTGCCTTATTTGAAAGCCGGGATTCCGGTAATTTCATTCCCTAATATCAACAGGTGGATTTCATGAGTGCCTTCATAGGTAATGACCGATTCCAGGTTCATCATATGCCGCATGATCGAGTACTCTCCGGTAATCCCCATTGCCCCCAATACCTGACGGGCCTCCCGGGCAATGTTCAATGCCATATCGACATTGTTTCGCTTTGCCAAAGAGATCTGGGTGGAAGTCGCCTTTCCTTCATTTTTTAATGTTCCTAAACGCCAGCACAACAGTTGCGCTTTGGTAATCTCCGTCAGCATTTCTGCCAGTTTTTTCTGGATCAATTGGAAGGAAGCAATCGGTTTATCAAATTGCTTCCGCTGTAAGGCATACTTTCGGGCCACCTCGTAGCAATCCATCGCAGCTCCAACCCCTCCCCAGGCAATTCCGTAACGAGCAGAATCCAGGCATTTTAACGGGGCACCCAAGCCATCTCTGCCAGGCAGCAAATTAGCTTTGGGTACTTTCACATTATTAAACACCAACTCCCCGGTTACGCTGGCTCGCAACGACCACTTATTATGAGTTTCGGGCGTGGAAAAACCTTCCATGCCTCTTTCCACTATAAGCCCTTGTACTCTCCCCTGTTCGTTTTTGGCCCAAACCACCGCAATATCGGCCTCCGGGGCATTGGATATCCACATTTTACTTCCGTTTAACAAATAGTACTCCCCCTTGTCTTCAAAATGCGTCAACATACCACTGGGATTTGAACCATGGTCCGGTTCTGTCAGGCCAAAACAACCTAAATACTCTCCACTAGCCAACTTGGGCAAATACTTGCGTTTTTGCTCTTCCGAACCAAAGGCATAAATCGGAAACATCACCAAGGAACTTTGTACCGATACGGTGGAACGCATTCCGGAATCACCTCTTTCGATCTCCTGCATGATCAAGCCATAACTGATTTCGTCCATGCCACCTCCACCGTATTCTACCGGAATAGAAGGTCCGAAAGCTCCCAATTCCCCGAATTTGGGCAGCAGGTATTTGGGGAAAATATTTTTCTGACAGCAATCTTCAATAATGGGTGATACCTCGTTTTTCACAAAATCCCTCACCGAACTTCTCACCAACTTTTGTTCTTCCGTCAGTAAAGCATCTATATTATAAAAATCAGGTGAGACAAAGTCATCTTTGACATTGCTACGAGTAATCTGAGATGATTCCATAGGTTAGTTTGATTTATTGGTTACAATTCTTCAGGTAAGTTACAAGTTATTTTGTCATTTGACAATTCTTGTACAGTAGAAGAGAGAGGAAACAGAAGAGCCGACTATATAGGATCACGAGTTTACTTACTTTCAGCGAGCTTGGTTTTGTATTGCTTTCGCTTTTAGGAAATTGCAAAATTGAGAAGCCCAGATTATCCTTTTATTTTATTCCGGGTTTATTTGTTAACACAAGCTTCAAACTGGATTAGCAGAAATTCGCTAAAATTTTCATTTTATTTCTCCTATCCACTTGAAAATACTATTATTATTTATATATTTGAGAATCGAATTAACAATTACGATTTAATTTATTATCGTTCGTTTAATCCTTAGTCTTTTAAATATGGAAGTGAAGTTTACTCTTTTTTAACACACTGAAAGCTTTTACAAATACTTAGCTAAAAAATGGACATCGTTCGATGTCCATTTTTTTATATCATTATTCCAATAAACTCATTTCGATGAAAAAGGCTTTCGGAGTATCACTACTTTCTAGTCGACTTTACTCTTTTACGTACCCAGATCAGCATTCCCATCACTCCTGTTAATACCAATAAAACATAATAGGGAGCTACGGAAACCGAATGAAACACAGGATGCGGATTTCCGATCAATATAAAGTTGGCCCAATAATTCGGTGTTTTATACATCGCATACCGGTCGGATTCCAAATAGTCAATTTTGGCTTGTTGTAAAGCGATGTCTTTCGGCAGTCCTTCTTTCAAATGCTTATAAAAATTCACAGAAATTTCAAAGGAAGCCACATCATCTGCTTTCCAAAGGGTCATCACTACATTCGGACATCCCGCATACATAAACGCCCTGGCCAGACTTATTACCCCCTCTCCTTTTTTCAATAAACCCGTACCCGTTTCACAAGCACTCAACACAACCAAATCAACCTGGGCCAGGTTTAAATTATACAACTCATGGGTATACAGTTTATAATGATAACTGGTATCTTGCGGATAAAAGGCAATAAATGATTTTTCAGGCGATTTATCGCTGGCTTGGGCATGAGTTGCCAGATGAATCACTCCGTAACGATTGGCTTGATTGACAAATTCCTGTTTGGTAGCCGCTTCACCGGTTAAGAACATACTTCCAATTTCCGCCACTTCCTGAGCCGAACTTTTTAATGGCATAAAGCCATCATCCCGGAAGGTGCTTTCATGCTCTCCGGCAAAAGGCGCAAATGCCAGTACTTGGGAATTGTTTTTCTTTTGCTGTTTGAGTGATTCCATCCAAAGCTTTAAAGAATACGCATAACTGATGGCATACTTTCTCAACAAAAAAGTTTCTTGCCGGTGGTCTTCTGTCAGGATTTCAAAAGGGATATAATTCAAATCGCCATCCGGCACAATGGTTAACCGGGTTTCCCCTTCCAAATACGCTGCACAAGGTTGGTATACGTAACGGTATACGGTTTCTATGGCCTTTTGAAAAGCTTTTTCCGAATCTTGATAGCGGTCTGTTTGTAATACTTTCTTGATCAATTGAGTAGCTTGGTGAAATTCCGGTGTAATGACCTGAGTACAAAGTTTTAGTACATTTTCTTTTACCAAAAAGATATACAATTGATCTTCAGAGATAAAATACTCCAATAAAGCCGTGTTATGTTCTTTTGCCAAAGCCTGAATTTCAGCAACATCCAAGTCTTTTCGATAATACTTCAGGTTATAATATTGAGGATACTTTTCAAAGCCGGATATCACTTCATTTAGAGCTACTTCTTTTGCTCGGAGTTTCTTTTCGATTGCATTATATGCTTCCTTTGTTGTGGCTGCTTCCAAGCGATTCGTTAAACTCGCAATTTGATACTTTACATACCTTTCTTTCTCAATTAGTTCTTGGGGGATGTCCGTAAAATACTTCACTTTACTACTTTCTACCACCTCTTCAAGTACCGCAGCTTTACTTTTTTCAGAAACTTGCAATGCCCTGATCAAATCCTCTTGTTTTCCTGAATGCTCAAATAGTAAATTTGCCGTATACAAAGCTTCCTGATAAACAGGGTATTGATTTTCGGAGTAAAAGAATTTTGTTTTTTCAAATGTCAGTCGCTTTCTCACCGTATCGGCTACTTCCACTGCTTGCAAATACACATCCATGGCCTGCTCAAGCTCAGCCACTTCCTGTGTTTCTACATATATTTTGTTGAACCCTTTGCCTTTTGCCTGTAGCACTTCTACGGTCAAAGGACTTAGGTTACGCCTCCCATTGGTGACAGACTGATCTTGAAAAAAGGCAGCCCGTTCAAAGTAATCAAGAGCTTTGCGAGGGTCGGAATCCCAAAATAATTTACCTAATTCCAGATAACATATAGGTAGGATTTGATTGGGGTAATCTAAATATTTTTGGTTGATTGCAATGGCTTTTTCAAAATACGTTTCGGCTAACTGAACATTTCCAATTCCTTGATAAGCTTTGGCATACATTCGGTAAAACCGACTCAGATAACGTTGGTTTTCAGAAAATGTAAAACTATTTGCCTTATGTAAATACTGTAGTGCACTATCATACTTATGAACATTTAGGTACGAATAAGACACATTAGTAATCAAACTAATATATAATTCCCAATCCTTATTTTTTAAAGACTCTGTTTTATTAATTAATTGTGTAAAAATTTTAATTGCAGGATTAAATTGATTTAGTTTTAATAACGTGTGAGCTATATTGTTCTTAAGTCTTAGTGTGTTTAAGGAATTTAAATCATTACTCAATTGCTCTGCCTTTCGAAAATATGCCAATGCAGCATGATAATCCCCTATATTATTCAATAAGTTACCATACCCGTTGTAATATTTCGCCAAATAAATATCTTCTATATTTTCACTGATATATGGTTGGGCTTTACTATAATAATAAATAGCCGAATCGTATTTATCCAGATACCACTCCGTTTCAGCCAGTGTTTTATAAATTCTAAACACAAACACACTATCGTTTAATGTATCGTTCTTTACGGTTAATGCATGGTGAAACTTTAACAATGCCTCCGGATAATTATACCTTGCCATTTCAATCACTCCCATTACAAAGTAAGCCTGGTAATAGATCAGTCCCTTTTGGTTTGCACGGACTGACAACTGCGTAGCCTTTCGTAAATACTCCAAGGCAATGCTATCATCTTCCGAGGTAAACTTATCAAAATATTCGTTGCCTAATTGATAGTATTTTTCGGCCTGATCGACCTTTTGAGCCAAGCCTTGAAAGGTAAAAAAAAGTAGAAGATATGGTAAAATAATCCTCATAAGTTCGTTGTAATCAATATTGTCGAAGATAAGAAAAAAAGGCCAACCGGTGGACGGTTGACCTTTTTTAATTACGTTCGGAGTATTGATTACTCTCCACCCATTCCCAATGGAGGCCTTTGTTTGTTGATTTCTTCAAACGCTGCTTCATCCGATTCCCTGGCCGCTCCTTCGATAAGCCCTGTTGCTAATTGATATTCGTAAGGAGCTTCATGAAGATCAGGTGAGTAATAAACATTGATCCGAATGCTGTTTTGGGCATAGTCGCTCTTATCTCCCAGTTGGTATTTCACTTCGAATATCCGGCCTTCTCCCGCTTTTAACCCCGCTATTTTAATCAATTTCTTCATGTTTACTGCTCCGGTGTATTCGTCCAAGGCTGCCGCATAATTGATACCCGATGCAACATCCTTCAATTGTGTAAATTGAGCTTCCGGCATGGCTGCCCCTTCTTCGCCTATATACGTAGGCTTCCAGTATACACTCTTACTAAAGTCAATCGCAGAGGTTTGATAATCCATTCCGGCAACTGTCAGATTTCTTTCAAATACTTGTCCGTTTTTGGCTGTAAAGCTGATTCGGTAGGTCAAACCGGTTTCACTTTTGGTTAAATCAATGCTACCGGTATGAGGGTCAATTGCCAACAAATCTGGAGTGGCTTTAAACTCTCCCTCTAACGATGGACTTGTGGCTGGGAGTAGTTGAGGGTTGTGATCGCCTAAATAAAAAACTTCGGAACCATAATCAAAAAAGGCTGCGGACCGGGATTGAAGCTCCTTGGCAGGTTCAATATTTTGTTCCGGAGTACAAGCTAAAAAAGAAACCGTGATGAGCAAGGCGATGAACGGTGATAAAAAATCTGTTTTCATAATTAGAACAAAAGGGTTTAACAGTGAATATATTTATTTTGTTTTCATCTGTTGGTGTACCCCGAATCTCAAACTTGTAATCAGTTTTTTTGAAAAATCCTTTTAATTACTAAGTATAAATACTTACGGATACAATCACAATTACCCTGTTGATATAACTAAGAAGGCCAACCGTTCATCGGTTGGCCTTCTTTAATTAGGTTCAAAGTCTTGATTACTCTCCACCTACACCCAATGGGGGTCTTTGTTTGTTGATTTCTTCAAACGCTGCTTCATCCGATTCCCTGGCCGCTCCTTCGATAAGCCCTGTTGCTAATTGATATTCGTAAGGAGCTTCATGAAGATCAGGTGAGTAATAAACATTGATCCGAATGCTGTTTTGGGCATAGTCGCTCTTATCTCCCAGTTGGTATTTCACTTCGAATATCCGGCCTTCTCCCGCTTTTAACCCCGCTATTTTAATCAATTTCTTCATGTTTACTGCTCCGGTGTATTCGTCCAAGGCTGCCGCATAATTGATACCCGATGCAACATCCTTCAATTGTGTAAATTGAGCTTCCGGCATGGCTGCCCCTTCTTCGCCTATATACGTAGGCTTCCAGTATACACTCTTACTAAAGTCAATCGCAGAGGTTTGATAATCCATTCCGGCAACTGTCAGATTTCTTTCAAATACTTGTCCGTTTTTGGCTGTAAAGCTGATTCGGTAGGTCAAACCGGTTTCACTTTTGGTTAAATCAATGCTACCGGTATGAGGGTCAATTGCCAACAAATCTGGAGTGGCTTTAAACTCTCCCTCTAACGATGGACTTGTGGCTGGGAGTAGTTGAGGGTTGTGATCGCCTAAATAAAAAACTTCGGAACCATAATCAAAAAAGGCTGCGGACCGGGATTGAAGCTCCTTGGCAGGTTCAATATTTTGTTCCGGAGTACAAGCTAAAAAAGAAACCGTGATGAGCAAGGCGATGAACGGTGAAATAGTAGTTGTTTTCATAATGAGACGAAGGGGTTTAACAGTGAATATATTTATTTTGTTTTCATCTGTTGGTGTACCCCGAATCTCAAATTTGTAATCAGTTTTTTTGAAAATTTTTAATATTTGTAAATTTTTTAATTTCTTGATTACAATTCCTTTTTTCTTATAAACTAATGGATTTAATAGAAAAACCGGCTAAAAAATGAATTTTACAGAAGCGTTGTCCCTTGTACTTTTTTTATATTCTTTTCAGATTCATTACTCCTAAGCTTCATTTTTTTACCTCCCCCAATCCGTTTGTAAAAGACTTTCCACTTCCCGTCTGATTTCCTCATAATAATCTTTCGATTGTTTGGATAAAGTCAGTAAATATTCAGATTGGTCAAATTCAACGTTTGCCTGACATATATCAAATGCTTTTTGAAAAACTTCTTCTGACATACCCACAATCACCTTAAGCCTTTTCTCTTCTAAAAGTTTATCCGTAAGTTGACTGATTTTTTGGGTAATGGAACTCAGCTTTTGAGCCACATGCTTCCACTGCCCGGCAAAGGCCGGTACGGGCAGTACAGCAGTAGAAATGCTTAAAATGATAGCGATTTGTTGCAAATTAGAAGCGATTTCCCCCGTATATTGTGCGGTAAGTAACGTCAGGGCTTCGGGACTTTCTTGGGCATGCTTTTGACTAAGTTCTTCTCTGACCATTCCGGCCCACGGCAAATAGGATTCGGCATATTCCGGTTGCTCCATCATTACCACGCCTATTTGTTTGAAATAAGTGTGTACCTCCTCAATACGGTGGGCCACAAGACTTCTTTCTTTCCCCAAGGCTTTTAATTCCACAGCAACTTTGGCTTTCAAGGCCATATGAGGAAAATTAGCAAATTGCTCCAATAGGCGTACGGAGTGAAAATATCCTCCGGCAGCACTGGCTTCAAACCCCAGCCGAAACAAAACTTTTAGCGAATCCATCTTTTTGGTGTGTGGTGTTCGGATATATTTATGTTCCATTGCTTATTGAAGAGCTGCCTATGATACCTTCCTCATGGACGACTCTTCAATAAAAAAAACTAACTACTGTCAAGGACTTCAAACTGAAGAGGCTTCTTTAAGCGATTCCTGCTTTTTACCGGTAAAACTCCTGTAAGTAGCAAGAGCAATGACTCCAACTAAAGTTAAAAATACCAAATAAGAAGTAATTAATGTAATTGTAGAACCCACTTCATACGATGTAGGGTTAAACTCAAATACAATTTCATGATTACCAGCGGGGATTTCCAGTGCTCTCAATACATAATTGACGCGTTTGATATCTACCGGATTCCCATCTATACTCGCACTCCAACCTTTGGGATAATAAATTTCGGAAAACACTGCTAACCCGGCATTTTGATTTTGTGTTGTATACACCAATCTCCGGTTTGAGTAATCACTCAGTTCAATACTTGCCGTTGAATCTTTGGCAAACTGTTGTGTTCCGGCTTCAAATTGTGATACATCCATAATTGCCTCTTGTGCCGGGTTAAATTGAGCTAAGGCGGCAATCTCCTCATCCGGACTGTTGACCGTTTTCAGACTTTCTACAAACCAGGCATTCCCCATTGTCTGTGTATTGACCAACACACTTTTCGCATCATTTCCCAATTTAAAATATTTCGCATTTAGCATATTCAATGCCGGCAGTTGGCTTGGAGACTTTAATACCGGTAGTTCGGAAAGCGAGGTAATTTCCCGGTTTTGCTGCAAAGAACTGTAGAATTTTTGCTGTTCAGGAACCAATACACGCTCTATCAAATCCTGATACCTACGCATTTTCGCGGCAAAGTACCCTCCGATAGATTTATGATAATATGAAGTATTGGCTTCCGTAAAGGTATTGCCCGCAAAATTCAATACCCTATAATGCGATTTGTCTTTTAAGATGGCTTCATCTGCAGCCGTCTTCTGATGAATTTGCCGGGTTGGATTTTTCATAAATTTGGCATCGTACAAGTAGCGTTTGTCCACCCACCACAAATCGCCTACGATCAACACCCCTACTACCAGTACCCCAAGGCTACTTGACAATTGCTTTTTATATACAAAATACAACACCACCCAAGCCAGTAAAATAAGGATTAGAGAACGCAAAGCGTCCATTCGCATCAGACTTTCCCGGTCGGCTTCCATAGCCTGTGTAATCTCTTTGATTAATTGCGGATTGTCTCCGACCATTTGTCCGGCAAATCCGGCATCACGGCTATTAGAAAAGTCCATCATCCCCCCAAAAATCATAAAGGCTAATGATAAGCCACCGGTAATGGCCAAAGCAGTAATGCCCTTTTTCCATAGTTCCTTATCGACTTCTTCAAACAATATTTTTTGCACTGCCAACATCCCCGCTAACGGCATTAACATCAATGCCAAGCTCAAGGCCATAGAAACAGACCGGAATTTATTATAACCGGGAAAGAAGTCAAATAAGAAATAATTGAAAAACTGTAAATTTTTTCCCCATGCTACCATCATCATCAACAAAACACCACCCAGCATCCAATAGCGGCTGCGGTTATCCAAGATCATTAAGGCAAAGACAAACAAAAAACAGATAATCGCCCCTGCATACAAAGGACCACTGGTAAAAGGTTGGTCTCCATGATAATAAGGCATATAAATGCTATTGTTTTTTATCAATTGGTTTGTACGCTCCTTCCCTGCCATACTCACCAGTTTATCATACATTTCCGTCCCTTCTTTTAGTTTTTCCGTACTTCCTCCACCGTACAAGTAAGGCACCAAAAAAGTAAATGTTTCCATTTTGCCTTGACTCCAACTAAAGGCGTATTCTTTATCTAAGCCTTCCCCTCCTTGTGTCTGCCCTTCCAATGGTGTCAGCTCCGCCTTACCCCGGATAGAATATTCCGTGTATTCCTTGGTAATCCATATCCTGCAGGTAGCCGTGGCCCCTCCTAACACAACAGCCAGCAATAAGATTGAGCCGGTCTTCACAAACTCGTTTAGCCTTTTTTCCCTTAAAGCAAAAATCAATTCGCTAATGGTAAAAATGGCGCAGACAAAAATCAGGTAATAAGTAATTTGGTAATGAGGAGGCCGAAGCTGCAAAGTCAGGCCTATGGTTGTCAGTGCAAACCCCCAAAGGTACTTTTTGCGGAAGAGCAAATGCATTCCACCCAAAACAATTGCCGAATAAGCAATGGCCCAGGTTTTCGTGATATGCCCGGCTTCGATATTGACGATATTATACGAATTTAACCCAAAAGCTAATGCCCCCACAATGGCCAAATAGGGGTTGACCCGGAAGCAGAGTAGTAAGAGGTAAAAAGAGAGAAAAGACACAAATAACAATTGTGCTGAAGTATCCCCATCCATAAACCCCCGGGTTGCCAACACGATAAATGACATGGGTCCGTCAGGAATTCCCGTAGCAATTAAATAGTCGGGCAGACCTGAAAACATTCCGTCATTCCACAAAGCCGATTCCCCGTGTTCTTTATGGTAGTCCACTGAGTTTTTGGACATTCCTTGAAATTGCATGACATCGGTTTGTGGCAAACTTTTCCCATTAATCAGCTCTTCTTGAAAGTAAATTAATGTAAGTGCATAAAAGCAGATAAGGGCTAAAAAATAAGGTAAGATTTGTTTCGCTTGTATTTTATTCATTGAGTTTTGGAGTTTAAATTCCCGCTAATTTGATAAATTTCCATTAAAATCTACCAATCCCAAAGTAGATTGCGGAAAAAAACTAAACGCATCCTTTAAAAACCGGCAAATAAGGGGCGAGGAAAACGGATTAATTGATGAGCAATTGGGATTTGAAAGTGGCAATTATGTATCTTGCAAATCCTAATAAAACGGAACGACAAACACCCACTTTCTCTTGGCAGGGTAAAGCATCCATTACTTTTATGAAAACTAACAAACTGACTGCTGACATCCGGGAAATTGCCTATTTCCTGAAAAGACATTTGCGTGAAGATTTTCAAATTTACTCCTATGCTTTAATTGGTATATTTCTCGGTATTTGTATCTCCGTCAATTACCTTCTGGACTTTGAAGACAGTATATTGGATCGTTATAAGTCGTCTTCTCAGGGTATTTTTTTTTATTTTTTATTCTACGCTTTCCCTTATTACACTGCGGTGTTTATTCTACAGTACTTTAACAAAAGTGAAACCTATTTACACAAGACCGAGTACTGGACTAAAAGCCTGGTATGCCTGCTCCTGCTTGCCATGAGTAGTGCTATCTATCCACATGAAAGCCTCTTAGCTTCCTTGAGTTCTTATGATGAAAGGTATTTTATAACGAAAATATTTTCCAACATTAAAAAGCCCTTACTATTTATCCCTCCGTTCTTGTTATTGAGCTTTTATTATGACCGTACTACCCAAGGGATATTCGGGCTAAAAAGAAATGGCTTTAAGTACAAACCCTATCTTATTCTTCTGATTTTAGTATTGCCGTTTATCCTCCTCGTTTCAACACAAAGTGAATTCCTCGCCACTTACCCTCAGTTCAAAGCTTGGAAGATAACCCAGGTATTCGGGTTAAAACACTGGCAAATGACTTTTTTGTATGAGTTGGTTTACAGTTTGGATTTTATTCTGGTAGAATGGTTCTTCCGGGGAGCCTTGGTCATAGGACTCAGCCGGTTGATGGGGCACCAGGCCGTATTGCCTATGGTCTGTGCCTATACTTTTCTTCATTTTGGAAAACCGCTTGAAGAGGCCTTATCCTCTATCATCGGAGGGTATTTTTTAGGAGTCATCGCTCTGTATTCCCGTACAATTCTGGGAGGCTGTTTGCTACATATCGGAGTAGCTTTGACGATGGACCTTTCAGCATTGTTTCAACATAGTATGCAAGGAGCAACCCACTAAACCGGAGAAAACATATAAAAGGCCCTCCCAAGTATCAAAAACCTGGAAGGGCCTTCTTCAGAAACGCTGTTTCCTTAATTAATTTTTCAAGCTTTCCACATAGCTGGTTACAGCTTTCACTTCCTGTTCTTCCAATGCTTTATAAGCTGGCATGGCATTTTTACCATTGACAATGATCTGTAGAATTTCTTCCGTATTCAATTGGGATTCTTTCAGGTTTTTTGCACCGGCAGCACCCAAATCCCCACCTTCTCCATGACAAGTAGTACAATAGGAAGAGTACACTACTTTACCATGTGCTTGTAGATTGTAAGAAGCATTGGCCGGGTCTGTTGCTACTTCACCGGCAATTTCCACTCGCTTTGTTTTTTTCTTTTTATTGATTTCGGCCATCCCATAGGCTCCGACAATCATGATAAATGACAACAAAGCCAATCCTTTGTTCTGTTTTTTAAACCCAATGATTGCTACGGGAATAGCCATCGCTACCACGGCAAATTTTGCCATTAATAATACAGGCACTTCAGGTACTTGAAACAACATTCCGATCCCGGTAGCCAAGAACAAAAAGCTAATAATCATTTCCGGGACCTTAATCACCTTGGTAATTTTTTCCAGTGCGGCTTGTTTGTTGATGAGTAATAGCACAGATTTTATCAAATAAATCAATAAAAACAACTGCACTGTAATTTTATGAGTTACAAATAATTCAGTGTACATTGGATTTTTTTTCGTTTAATTGGGACTAGTACTTTATCAGGCTGCAAATTAATAAATCTCACTCATCTTTCCTGAGAGAAAATCAAGACTAAAAAAGAAAGTTGTTTACGTCTGTTAAAACATATTAACTAAACTTTTCTCCTAGAATATTTATAATTGCTACAGTTATTGCTTAATAATAACTAAATTCCTCTGATTTAAGTAAATCATTCCCAAAAGCTACTGCTTCTCTGTTTCTCCATTGTTAGAGAATTATGATGAGAAATAGTGTTATCTTTTGATAAAAGCGAATTATTCACTTAAAAACATACCAAGAAAATAGTATTTTTTGGACCCTGATATTTCCCTGATACTTACAACAACAAAATTAAACAAACATTAAAACAGGAAGATGTTCAATTAGGAAATGATATTTAATATTCTGAATAAATTATTTGAGAAATTCAAACTTTCCACTCCTCCGGCTGCACTCAAAAGCAGCATCAACTACTGGCGCCATTTAATTTTCCCTCATTTAAGGGTGGTGATTTTTTTATTCATAGTGTTGGCCTACCTTCCTACACTATATGTGACCATCCGTTTTCAAAACTGGTACATTGTAGCCCTGAGTACGGTCATGTTACTGTGGTTTGTTTATTTGATATTCCATCAAAATTTAAAATACCAGTTCAAGGTGTATGGTTTTTTGGGGATGTTGTACTTGCTGGGTATCGGAGGGATTATTTTGAATGGCCCGATCGGTTCCGGTTGGCTATGGTTTTTTACCTTTCCCCTGTTTGCCTCCATTTTGTTGGACTTTGAGAAAGTACTCATTGCCATTATCCTTAATACACTTACTTTAATCACCCTCGGTTTTTTCCTTTATTTTGATATGCTAGCCGACTTTCATATTTCGGAATACAGCTTATTCGATTGGATTACCAATTCCTTTAATTTCATCTGTTTAAATTTTATCACGGCTATATCCGTCTCCTTTTTAATGACAGGTTTGGGCAGTACATTGGTGGAAGAAAAGAAGGCAAAGTCCGCGTTGCGCCTGGAGAAAGCCAAACTTTCCATTGCAAAGGAAAAAGCTGAGGAAGTCAATAAGCTGAAAAGTAATTTCTTGGACAACATCAGTCATGAAATCCGCACTCCGATCAATGGTATCCTGGGAGTAAACCAAATTATTCAGATGGAATATCCGGCAGACCCCCACTTGCAGCATTATACGGAAATGATTGAAAACAGCGGCAAACGCCTTTTAAAAACGCTCAATCATATCATCGAAATGGCCCGGGCACATGCTGAAATCCCCGAAATGAAACTGGAAGAACTGAACCCCTCCCAGATGATCCAAAGCATCACACCTCATATCCAACTATTGGCTCAACAGAAAAACCTGCAATTAGAAACGAAACTTCAAGCCAAATCCAGCCTGGTCATTGCCGACCGGAAAGTTTTTCACCAAATTATTTCTCATTTGCTGGAAAATGCTGTTAAATTTACAGAAAAAGGCTCGGTAAAAATCACCACTTCCTTAGTACATTCCCTCCGGGGGCCATCGGAAATCAGCATCAAAGTACAAGATACTGGAATTGGTATTTCTCATGACAAGTTAGAAAGGATTTTCATCCCTTTTGAACAAGAAGAAAACGGAACTAAAAAAGAATTCGAAGGCCCGGGACTGGGCTTGTCTGTAGTCAAAAAATACACGGAAATTTTTGGAGGCTCTATTAGAGTAGTGAGTGAAAAGGGCTTTGGCAGCCTCTTTGAGATTAAATTACCTGTCTTTCAAAAGTTAAGCAAGGTTGAAATTAAATAATCCTGAAATTCATGTCAAACTACAAAATTTTAATTGTAGAAGATGATCTTACTAACATGTTCGTACTCAAAAAAATCCTTGCAAAGGATCACCGAATTAGCACGGCCAGTAACAGTGCCGAGGCCTTGAAACTGGCACAGAAAATTGCATTTGAGGTGGTTCTCATGGATATTAATTTGGGTCGGGGATCACTGGATGGCGTACAAGTAATGCAAGAGATGAAAAAAATGCCCAACCAACAAAGAACCTACTTTGTGGCCGTCACGTCTTTTGCCAATGTGGAAGATAAAGCCCGTTTTTTAAAAGCCGGGTTCGATCATTATATTCCCAAACCCTATATGCGAGAAGATATCCTTTCGGCTATTCAACAAGCCCATTAAACACTTGTTGGTCATTGAAAATATAGAACCTGTGTAGACAGAAAGCCTTCTGATGGGAAGGCTTTCTGTCTATTAAAAACATGGCTAAAGTTTTATGGGTTTCGCAAATTATTCGACTATATAAAAAGCGTATTTATTAATTATTCCTTTTGGCCAGGTATAGAGCCAATAGCAGTTCGTTTTGTCTTCTTCTGTAATTCTCGCATCTCCGTTTACATCGCCAATCATCAGTTCGCCTATTTTCGCTTCCGGATCTATATATTTGTATTGATTCAGGGCCTCTTCACTATCGATCACCCCCTTAACCAAATAACCATCTTTAATGTTTGATGCCTTTTCATGAGAGGCTACAATACAATATTCAACTTCCGGATCACCATGAAAGCTTACTTTACCTTCCTCATTACAAGTAAGTGTTCGATAAACTCCTCCGGTATCCACATCCTCTCTCCTCAAGTATACTTCAATGGTAGCTCCTTTTGCTTTTTCTACCGTTAAGTTTTCAGAAGAAAAAGCGCTGGCATTATATACAGAAAACTCAGCGATGGGTTTATAGGCCTGAGCGGTGTACACCTTTTTAGTACTCCCATCTTCTGAAGTGATAGTAAAATTGACCGGGTTGGAAAAATCCAAAGCCACTCCCGCAGGAGGATAAATAGTAGCCCCCTTTGAAATTTCAATTTCAGGCATTAATGTTACTAAGTTAACATCCTGTGGCACGTCAATATAAAGCCTCCCATTTTCTTCATCTATGATGGCCTCCCCAAATGCAAATGTCATGGAAAAGAGTTTCGCTTCCCTGTGGGCGACTTCGTCCTCTTCGGAACAAGCAAAAAATAGAACTCCGACCACTAGGGCTAATAAGATTTTCTTCATACGCTTTGATTGATACTTAAAAGTAAGAACATATTTAAAATTAATCCCGTTGCGTAAAAGCCAGCTTGACTCCTAACAGGATAAATACGGAACCGGAAATTTTATTTAACCAGGTTTGAATAGCCGGATTACGGATTATTTTTTTAGAAAATGCAGCCGCAAATAATGCCAAACTCAATGTCCAGACAGTGGCTGTAAGTGTAAAGACAGTTCCTAAAAATAAAAACGGAAGCATCGGGTCACTAATAGAAGGAGCAACAAACTGAGGTAAAAAAGCCAGAAAAAACAAAGCTACTTTGGGGTTAAGCACATTGGTAAGCATGCCTGAAAAGTATATTTTTTGATAACTGGCTTTATCTGGAGCGATTGACTCGGCAAGCACATCCTTTCCACCACCTTGTGCCAACATTTTTATTCCTAAATAAATCAAGTAGGCAGCTCCTAAATACTTAACGATCATAAATGCTAATGCTGACTTTGCTAAGATAACCGACAGCCCTAACGAAGCAAATATAGTATGCACTAAAATACCAGAACTGATACCCAACACGGAATAGATTCCGGCTCTTTTTCCTTGCGCAATGCTGCGGCCGATGATATACATGGTATCGGCTCCGGGGGTAATAATCAGCACGATCCCGGCTAATAGAAACTCATAAAAGTTGGTAATCTCTAAAAACTGCATGATGAAAGAATGTTTTAACATTTAAAAAATGCCCTTTTAGGTATTACAGGTTTTTTCAAGTCAGAGCATGTTTAAAATGCTTTTTTGGCGGTAAAATTCTCAGTTCAGGTTCTCAAAATATTGCACTGAGGCTCCTTAAACGGGAACTTTTGACCCAGATGGTAAAATTTAAACATGCACGTACTCTGTTTCCCTAGTTTTTCACTTTCAAAATCAAAAAGCCGTGCATGGTATCGAAGTTTGCACATTTCTGCTCCTGGCCGGTAATTACTACCAGGTATTTTGAATCGGGAAAATAATACGTTTCCTGAATTTCGTAATTGAAATACATACCCTGCGGATGGTAATACACAAGCTCCAGATCTTTCCCTTTACCAATCCGGGGAAGGTCTATTCCGTCATTTCCCATGGCGTTGTTCCAGGCCTCCCCACAATGATTGGGAAATTCCTGATGAAAAATATTCCAAAGGCGGGTGTTGTACTTGGGCTTGTACACTTTCATCCGGGTTCCTTTATCTACAAAGTTTTTCCCTTTGCTTTCAAGGTGCACTACCGTTTCCCTTCTTAAATAGCCCTCCGCTGACTCTACCCAGTACCAATTGTTGTAATCTTGCAGCATCAGGTCAATCACGTCCACTTCTTGATTTTCCTTCACCAAGATTTGAATCAATTTTGAAGATTTACACTCACCTCCGCGACTTTCCCCTATCCAAAACAAATCATTGAACTGAGCTTTCAAGAAAAAGTTAAAGGTTTGTTCGCAATTATTTTGCGCTGAGACAGACAGGTGAAAGAAGATACTGATCAGAAAAAGTAATATGGATTTACGCATTCTTTTTTTTATTAGATATAAGGTGGTTGATCTTTTTTATTTTTCAAAACTTATCGTTCAGGGTTGCTCATTCCTTTATAATTTTGTTGCATTGCTCGCTGAAAAACAATTTACTCGAATGATACAAAGAAGCACTCCCTTATCCGAAAGAGTTCGTCCCCAACAATTGGATGACATTGTAGGCCAACAACATTTAATTGGCCCGGGTGGTGTCATACGCAAAATGGTCGACCACAATACCCTGACTTCCATGATCCTTTGGGGCCCTCCGGGAGTTGGCAAAACCACTTTGGCCTTTATCCTTGCCCAACAACTCAAGCGTCCGTTCCACACACTCAGCGCTATCAGTGCGGGAGTCAAAGAGGTACGGCAGGTAATTGAAAAAGCCAAGTATTCTCCCAACTTGATTTTATTTATAGATGAAATACACCGTTTTAACAAATCCCAACAGGATGCCCTGCTCGGAGCCGTAGAACGGGGTATCATCACATTGATCGGAGCAACCACTGAAAACCCCTCTTTTGAGGTAAATTCAGCCTTACTTTCCCGCTGTCAGGTATATACACTCAAGGCCCTCAGCGAGCAAGAGTTGATACAACTGATCGACAAAGCTCTGAAAGAAGACTCAATTCTCCATAAAAAAAATGTAGAAATCAAAGAAAAAGAAGCCTTGTTGAATTTATCCGGAGGAGATGCCCGTAAACTACTCAACCTCCTGGAATTAACGGTCGATTCGGTAACGGAGGATCCTGTTCAAATTACCAATCAAATTGTACTGGATGCAGCTCAACAACGCACGGTCATTTACGATAAATCAGGGGAACAACATTATGACATTATTTCGGCCTTTATCAAATCCATCCGGGGTAGTGATCCGAATGCGGCCACCTACTGGTTAGCCCGGATGATTGAAGGGGGGGAAGATCCCAAATTTATCGCCCGGAGATTAGTGATCTCGGCTTCCGAAGATATCGGCAATGCCAACCCAACAGCTCTGGTCATGGCGACCAATTGTTTTCAGGCTGTCCATATGGTAGGCTTTCCCGAAGCAGAAATAATTTTGTCACAGGCAACCACATATTTGGCTTCTTCTCCTAAAAGCAATGCCTCCTACCTGGCGATCAAAAAAGCTCGGAAAATTGTCCAGCAAACGGGTAACCAACCTGTACCCATGCACTTGCGTAATGCCCCTACCCAATTCATGAAAAAAGAGGGGTACGGACAGGGTTACAAATACTCGCACGATTATCCGAATAACTTTGTGGAGCAAGAATTTTTGCCGGATCAATTGAAAGGCACCAAATTGTATGACCCGGGCAACAATCCCAGGGAAAATGAATTGAGAAAGCGCTTGCAATGGTATTGGAAAGAAAAGTATAATTACTAATGCCCCTTTCCATGTTCCGTTTACCCGAAAGGGAACATGGAAAGGGTTCCTCCGGTAAGATAGCTATAGGTCTATTTTCTTTTAAGGCGCTATACGGTAAATCTCCCAGGTTCCATTTGTCTGCTTCTCAAAGACAATCCGGTCATGAAGGCGTCCGGTACGCCCCTGCCAAAACTCAAGGCGTAAGGGATCCACCGCAAAACCTCCCCAGTGTGGCGGACGGGGAATTTCTTTGTTTTGATACTCTTTTTCAATTTCGGCAAATTTGGCTTCCAAAGCTTCACGGGAGGCCACTTGTTGACTTTGTTGAGATACCCAGGTGCTGATCTGGCTTTCTCTGGGGCGGCTTCTGAAATATGATTCCGACTGTTCTTCCGACACTTTTTCCACGTTCCCATCTACCCGTACTTGGCGTTCCAACTCCGACCAGTAAAAGTTCAAACAAGCCACGGGATTTGTAATTAACTCCACTCCTTTCTTACTCTGGTAATTCGTATAAAACACGAATTTTTGTTCCTCTATTCCCTTTAATAGAACAATCCGGCAGCTAGGTACTCCATTCGCATCTGCCGTTGCCAAGGTCATTGCAGTACTGTCGTGCACATGAGCCTCTTCTGCTTCTTTAAACCAGTACTGGAATTGTTTGAGCGGGTCACTATCCACATGATGCCTGTCTAATGCTTCCAAGGCATATTCCCGTCTGATATCTGCAAGTTTCATCTGTTGTTTTCCGGTTTGAATTGATACATAACTACAGTCGGTAAGATCCGGGTAAAGTTACTACCTAATAGGAAAATTACAAGATCTACTATTGGAATAAAGGAAGGATAGTGTCCGGACTTAACATCCGGTACATTGCATGTTTGGGGCTGTACTTTTTACAAAAAACAGGACGTTGATAAGATCTTCAAGTAAGACTTTAAAGAAATTTCCATCCACAAAAGTTCATAATAAAATGATTATAAAGCCATTAGCTCAAATCATTTAAGAATAGAATTAGCCCAATAAAATATCGGGAATCATAATTTTAAATACTGTTTTGTCTTGGGTAGAAGAAACCAATTCAATATTTCCGTTTAATTTTTCCACTGCCAAACGAGCCGTATAAAGTTCCATCCCCGTATGCCCCGGATGATTGGAAGTTCGGTAAAAAGAAAAAAGTTTTTCGTTTGAAGTAGGCACAATCCGTTGTCCATTGTATTCCATATGCACAAACATATCTTGCTCACTTTCCGCAAAAGTCAACTTGATATAGCCATTGTTGGGTTCCCCCGGAAATACGCTGTTTTGGATGGCGTATTCCAATACATTTTCAATAATCAATTCAAAAATTTTCTGATCGGTAGTCAGCAACAAATTTTCCGAAAAGCGCACCTGTATGTCCAAGGTATGCACCCCCCAAAGCCGGTTAGCCACTTCGTTTGCTCTTTGAACAGAATCTCCCAAAGGAAAGCGAACATACCCTGGCCGGGTACTTTTAAGTTGATTGATAGATAATAAGCGCAAAAGGATATGATCCATAAATTCGGAGGTAGCCTTACATACACTAAAATACTCCACGGCCTCCTCTTCTTCCACTTCTTGCAAGGCAATCATACAGATGCCCAATAGCCGGGCAATGGGACCTTTTAAATCATGCGAGGCGCGATATACGAAGTTATCCAATTCCTGATTGGCAACCAGCAAATCGTGGTAGGCTTGTTCCAACTCTTCTGTCCGTTTAGTTACTTTTTGCTCCAGCTCCTTTTTTGTTTGCCTCAATTCCTCGTTTTGCTTGGAAATCAAGCGTTTTGCCATTTCCAGTTTATTCTTCTGCTCGTTCAGTCTCTCATTTGCCGAGCTCAACTTATTTTGTAGCCGGTCGCTGATTTTGGTCATGACCTGAGTGTCTGAGAGCAAGCGTTCGTAGGCAAGAGTGAGGTTTTTGAATTCTTCCAGGAGTGTTTGATCAGCAGATTGTGTATGTTTTAATACCTCTTTGGCTTCGATGAGGATTTTTACTTCGTTGTCGTACATTAACTTATTGAACTAGGTTTGGTTTGTTAATTTAGTTTAATAGTAATTGTTAATTCTTGTTTAAAAATAAAATATTTTTCATAAACAAACCTATATTTTTAGAATTATTTCTTTTTTAAATCCTATTCTTAATATTTTCTTTGGTTTCGTTAATACTTTGTTATTTTATACAGGTATTTTCTCGTTTTTCTCTTTGTTATTTGTCTATACAACAATACCATCAAAATACATTTGTTAAAAAGCCCTGACAACATCCAAACTGCCAGGGCTTTTTCCTCAATTACTATCGAAGTGAATTAAACTTTTTCTTTTTCCTAAAAAATGTTTCAAAAACGCCTCCTCTGTCTTACTTTTTGCAACAATAGCTTTGGCTATTCTCTTTAAAAAATGCCTTGATGAGCCGATTTTGATTCCATATTCGGTCAACAACCAATAAGTATAAACCACTTCATCGCGAACGGTTAAAATAAACCTTTATTCAAAGTCAACAGCGCATTTTCTTTGTCCGAGTTATGTACCAACAGGGAAACATTATTTTTACTTCCTCCATAAGACACCATTCGAATCGGGATATGTTTTAAGCAATCCAGTACTTTAGCCACCAGACCGGGTTCATCTTGCAAATACTGCCCAACAGCACATACGATGGTCAAGCCTTCATCAATTTGCACCGAGCCAAACTCTGCCAATTCCGCCTCGATGGCAGCCAAGTGCTTGGGGTTGTCTATCGTCAATGAAACAGCCACCTCAGAGGTAGTGATCATATCGATAGGCGTTTTGTATTTCTCAAATACCTCAAACACTTTTCTCAAAAAACCATAAGCCAATAACATCCGGCTTGATTTAATTTTGATAGCATAAATACCGTCTTTCGCGGCAATGGCTTTGATTTTCTTCGGGGTCGTTTGGTCAGTGATCAAGGTCCCATCCGCATCCGGTTTCATCGTACTTTTCAGACGAACCGGAATGCTCCTCTTCTGAGCCGGTAAGATACTCGCAGGGTGCAAAATTTTCGCTCCGAAATAGGCCAACTCAGCAGCTTCGTCAAATGAAAGCTCCCGTACAGGAAAGGTATCTTTCACTATGCGGGGATCGTTGTTATGCATTCCGTCAATATCTGTCCAGATCTGGATTTCCTCCGCCAGAATACCCGCTCCAATCAATGAGGCCGTATAGTCACTTCCTCCTCTTTGCAAATTATCCACCTCTCCCGATTCGTTCAGGCAAATATACCCTTGCGTAATAAACAGCTTCTTCCCTTCTTCTTGCTTGGGTTTGAGAATAGCGCTCAATTGTTTTCCCAAATATTCCAAATCCGGCTCGCCTTCCTTTGTGCGCATAAAGTCAAATGCGGAAAGCAATTCGGCTTCCACCCCTTTTTCATCCAGGTAAAATTTCATTAAGTTTGTAGAGATCACTTCACCTTGAGCCAGAATTTCTTTCTCTTGTTTTTCCCCGAATTCGCCTTCGGCAAACTGTTTTAAGAAGGTAAATTTCTCTGTTAAAAAAGCTTGGGCATTTTTCAAGGCACTGCTCTCCTGATAGAGTTGCCCGGTCAGGGTTTCATATGTATCGGCCAGTTCGTCCACTTTTTCTCTGGCAGTCTCTTTCTTCCCTTTAAAGTAAAGGCCTGCAATTTCGACCAAAGCATTGGTAGTACCTGATACGGCTGACAATACCACTACCTTGGGCTCTTCATTGTTAATCAAGCTTGCTACATACTGGATCCGCTCGGCATTACCTACAGAAGTTCCGCCAAATTTTAGTACTTTCATTTGAACTTTAATTTTATATAAAATACTATATACACCATCTGGCTGATTTGGAGATTTCCCCATCAGCTTTCTCATGCTAAAACACAAAGCTACAGATTGAACTTTAGAAATAATACTCCCCGGTAGTACTTTACGAATATCACGCAGCTTCCCCTTCGCTTTTTCACTGGTAAAGCAGTACAAATCAGTCAGTCACCTACTTCCCGATCTTTAATTTCTCCTTATATACAATTGACCTTTACATCTCTTCTAAGCTCCCAATATCTCCCGAAGATGTTCCACCAAATGGCCCCATAACTCCTTCAATTCTTCCTCATCATCCATTTCAGACACATCAAAAATCCGCAAAAAAGAAGATTGAGTCAATTCATTATAATCGACTTTAAATTCTAAGGTATTGCAATTTCCCTCTTCGTCTTTGGTATTGGTAAATTCGTATTTTATATGATGGTTATTCCTGTTGGATAACACTTTAGCCAAATAGGTATCTCCATCGTCCCAGGTAATGGTCAGTGTTTTATCAGGATTGATATTTACTTCGTCAGCCAACCATTCTTGTAAACCAGAGGCAGTCGCCAAATACGGATAAATCATTTTAACCGAAGCCCTAATTTCATATTCTGTGATGTATTTATACTTGGCCATATTGTGAATATTTTATGTGTGATTTTGCAATTTAAAAAAATCAACTAGAACCACAAGCTTAAATTCCGTTCCCCGGAAATAAATACAGAGTTCCTTACACTTTGCCCCCAGAGGGGCCTTGACCATGAAAAAAGTTCACAAAAGTTCATTTTTTTTCGAGCCTTCATCCTTCTGAAATTCAATTTCTTACCCATCATAATACAATTTTACCTTTATTTTTTTCAAAAAAAATACCCCTTAGGGCTTGGCAATTAAAATCCTTTTTCGATATTTGCATCACAATTCGGCGGGGTAGCTCAGTTGGTTAGAGCGCAGGATTCATAACCCTGAGGTCACGGGTTCAACTCCCGTCTCCGCTACTAATTTTCAAAAACCCTTTGCAATGAAAATTTGCAAAGGGTTTTCTTCTTTTCAAAGCCTAATTCGCAACTTTTCCCATGTACTTATTTTCTCACTGTTCTTTCCACCTCGTAGTCCGGATAAGAAATCTTTGTATTTTTTGACAAAACTTAAAATCTTTTCTAATTTATATAGGGAAGTGTCTCCATAGAGCACTTTTATTAATTTTACCCGAAAAACAAGAGCCTCCTTCTTACAAAGGTTTATTGTAAATGTTTTTTTATGCCACATAAAATAATTGGCCGGAAAGACCGGATCGACCTGCCGGAATTTAATTTAAACAACCTGGACGCCAAAATTGATACGGGGGCTTATGGTTGTGCCATTCATTGCCATCATATTGAATTAGTACTACGAGACGGAAAGGAAATCCTCCGGTTTAAATTACTAGACCCCTCCCACCCCGAATACGAGGGTGACTATTATTACAGCCACAGCTTTGGTATCAAAAAAGTAAAAAACACTTCCGGGGTGAGTGAAGAACGGTTTACAATCAAAACCCAAATGATCGTATTTGGCAAGTCCTACCGTACGGTATTTTCTCTGGCCGACCGGGAAAATATGAAATACCCTGTGTTAATCGGAAGAAAATTCCTTACCAAAAAATTCTTGGTTGATGTAGCCCTAAAAGACCTATCTTTTCAAAATAAAACTCATAATCATGAACATCGCAGTCTTATCGAGAAACCCTCAACTGTATTCAACCCGAAGATTAATCGAAGCCATCAAAGAAAAAGGGCATCAAGGGAGGGTGATTGATCATTTGAAATGTGACTTAATAATGGACGAAGACGGCCCCTCTATTTTCTATAAAGGCGAACAACTGGTAGATATCGATGCAATTATACCTCGCATTGGTGCTTCGGTTACCTTTTATGGCACGGCTGTGGTCAGGCAATTTGAAATGATGCATGTTTTCAGTGCTATTGACTCCTTGGCAATTACCCGGTCCAGAGACAAATTGCGAAGCTTACAAATCCTTTCAAGGGCTAAAATAGGAATGCCCAAAACCGCTTTTACCAATTATAGTAAAACCGAAAACCAAGTATTACACCATATTGGTGATGCCCCTGTAGTGATCAAATTACTGGAAGGTACCCAAGGCCTGGGAGTAATCTTAGCCGATACCAACAAAGCCGCTAAATCGGTAGTGGAAGCTTTTGAAAGCTTAAAAACCCGGGTAATCTTACAAGAATTTATCAAAGAAGCCGGAGGAGCGGATATCCGGGCTTTCATAGTGAACGGAGAAGTAGTAGGCGCCATGAAACGCCAAGGGAAAGAAGGGGAATTCCGGTCCAACTTGCACCGGGGAGGCTCCGCCCAAGTCATTAAACTAAGCCGTACGGAAAAGTCCACCGCTTTAAAAGCCGCCAAATGCATGGGACTGGCCATTGCCGGAGTAGACATGTTACAATCCAAAAAGGGACCAATGGTATTGGAAGTGAATTCATCTCCGGGCTTGGAGGGGATCGAGAAGGCCACCAATATAGATATCGCGGGAAAAATCATCGAATTCATAGAACAGAATGCACTCAAAAAGAAACTACCGAAAGACAAGATCAATGCTTAATTTTATAAATCCATTGCCAATCGTAAATCAACGGATAACGAATATTCGCCATGGCTACTTTCCCTCGCTTTACTGTTAAGCGGGGGAAATTTCTTATTTTCAACGAAGCACAAAGCAAACAAGCCTTTGAAAACTTTATTCATCAATCAAACAGAGATTGTTCCAGGTGAAAGCACCAAAATTGACGTAAACATTGCCTTGTTGCCCTCCCACACCCCTATCAACATTACCATCTCAGTCAGCAGGGCAAAAACAGAGGGGCCGGTACTCTTGTTAATGGGGGGCTTGCATGGTGATGAAATCAATGGCATTGAGATCGTACGCAGGATCATAGAACAATCCCTTCATGTGCCCGAATGCGGCACTGTCATTTGTATCCCCATTCTAAATATCTACGGGTTTATCAATTTTTCCAGGGAAGTACCCGATGGCAAAGACATCAACCGTTCTTTTCCAGGCAATAAGAACGGCTCTTTGGCTTCAAGAGTCGCATCTTATTTGATGCGACACATCGTTCCACAAATTGATTACGGAGTGGATTTTCATACCGGAGGTGCTTCCCGCAGCAATTATCCTCAGGTCCGCTGCGACTTTCACGATGCCCAAAGCCAAGCCCTTGCAGAAGCTTTTCATGCTCCTTTTACCTTAAATTCCAGACCAATCGCCAAATCTTTGCGGCAAGCGGCCAGCAAACTGGGCAAACGCATCTTGGTTTATGAAGGAGGTGAGTCCCTTCGCTTCGATGAGTTTGCCATAGCCCAAGGCATTGCAGGCACTTTGCGCCTGATGCATTCCCTCCATATGGTTTCGCAAAGCCCTCTCCCCGACCACCCCAACCAAATCATAAAAAACTCATCGTGGATCCGCGCTAAAAACTCCGGGCTGTTCTCCAGCTATGTACACTATGGAGAAAAGGTTTATAAAAACCAAGTCTTGGGTACCTTAACCGACAGCTTTGGTGATTTCAAAGTACAAATAAAAGCCCCTTATTCCGGATACATTATTGGCATCAACCACTTGCCGGTCGTACACCAAGGCGATGCTCTAGTGCATTTAGGTGTTCTCAAATGACAAAAATCATTTGAGAACACCGTAAGAGCCACGAATTTCGCAGACTTCATGATACACACTATTAAACCCGGTACACGTTATGAATTTCGAATTTTCGACAGCTCGTTTTAAGCATCTCAACTGGAAATTCCGGCTGAGAAGCTTTTTGGACGGAAAATCCTTATTGACAAAGAAAGAAGCCTTATCACATCACGATTGCGAACTCGGCCATTGGTTGGACAACCGGGGCAAAGCACAATACGGGCACTTACCTCATATGCCGGAATTACGGCAATGCCACATTCAGCTACATGAACAAGTACACAAAATCATTGAACTTAGAAATAAGGGTTTAAGGGTAGAAGCAGAAGGCGCTTTTCAAGAATTGAATCAATTATCGGATCAATTGATTCTACTTTTGGATAAAACGGAAGAAGAAGCGCCAAATCTCTAAAAACAAGCCCGTAACAAAGCTTTTATCATAAAAACAAGCCCGTTTTATACTTAGTTTTCACTAGTCTTTAACGGGCTTTTCAGTACTTTTTCTTAAAAAAAACGAATAAGCATTTGATTTATATCAAAACCCCCTATATTCGCACTTCGATTTCACCTTCACTCAAAAACCTTCACACTAAAAAATTAACTTTTTTTCTATAACCCCTAAAAATACACTACAAAATAACTAACCCTATCAGCTATTTTGTTCACGCAATTAAAGTTTGACTCCTTAATTTAATGGCAATTAACAGATTTACTCCTAGTGTGAAACTATATGGGGTATTTGAAGAAATTGTAGAGTCTAGTAGTGATTGTACATTCATCATACATCAATCCGGAAAAATTCTCTATGCTAATAATCAAGCAAAAATATTACTTGGTTACACTGAAGATGTGGAATTGGACGGACTAGAAATTTGGGACTTGTACCCTGTTTCGGAAAGTCATTTCATGCAAAACGTTGCGTTCCGTTGTGCAAGACAAATGAATCAATGGAAAGGAGACGGAATTCTCTTCACTCGAAAAGGAAATACGATTTATGTCAGGCAAAGCTTACAATACCATAAGCGTAGTCATGACAGTGTTTACTTTTCACTGAGAATTCATGATATCACTGAAAAAAAATACAAAGAAGACAAACGTGAGTATTACCTCAATACGCTTTACAAACTCAGCCAAGCTCACCCCGTGTATTCGGGTGATTTTGAAGAAACGGTTGCGTTAATTACCAAAACAGCCGTGGAAACCTTGGGGCTTGACAAAGCCAGCCTATGGATGTATCAGGAAGGTAAGGATATCTTTCAACAAACGTTTGCATACGATGCGAAAACAGGTGCATCGGAAGGTGCCGAATGCATTTCCTGTAAGGAACACCCCCAGTTTAAGCAAACTTTTGAAGAACAACGAATATGGGTTTTTCACAAAATCAACGAGGATATTCGCATTGCTCAGTATGCCAAAGACTACTTTAATAAGTACAATATCCACTCTTTAATAGTGGTACAATTCCGGGCAGAAGGGAAGTTTAAAGGAGGTTTATGCTGTTCGTTTGTTGATCGATATCATACCTGGACACCCAGAGAACAGGATTTTATTTCCTCGCTGACGGACTTGCTTGCTTTATGCCTGGAGGCCCAGGAGCGCAAAAAAGCCGAACAAAGAACCAAACAGATTTTAAAAGAGCATCAACTGTTAAACGAACAATTGCTGCAAAGAGAAAAAGAGCTACAACATCATCTGCAAGAAGCCGTGGCCCTCAAAGAAAAGCTGGCAGTCAACCAGGAGCATTATTTATCCATTGCGGAAGTTCTTCCCGACTTACTGTTTGTTATCGACAGCCAAGGAAAATTTTTAGAGGCATATGCATCGGAAGAAATCTCCTATTACCAAAAAGAACAGGATTTTTTAGGCAAAAAGATTGACGATATATTCCCGAAACCTTTGAGTAAAAAGTTGAACAATACGGTACAACTTGCCAGTCAATCCGATGAAATCCAAACGGTAGAATACGCTTTGCGTAAACCACATTCCGGAGAGTTGGAATGGTATGAAGCCAGGGTTAAAAAATTAAAGAAAAGTAAATACGGGGAGAACTGTTTGGTAGCAACTACCCGGAATGTAACAGAGCATAAACTAAAAAACCTACACCTTAAGAAAATCACCCAGGACCTGGTTTCCAAAAACAAAGACCTGGAACAATTTGCCTACATCACCTCGCATGATTTACGGGCCCCTTTGGCCAATATTCAGGGGTTGGTAAACTTAATCGATGCCGATGAATTGAACCCTGATAACCAACAGTTATTTTCCTTGTTAAATACAGCCACAGAAAACCTGGACTCGGTGATTAAGGATATTAATCTGATATTGGAACTGAAAAACGATGTAAAAGAAGTGAGGGAATGGGTCAGTTTGAACTCCTTGATTCAAAAAGTAAAAGAGTCGTTAAAAGGACAAATTCAATCTACTCAGGCAAGTATTCTTACCGACTTTGAGAGCATAGATGAATTTTTCACAATCAAGAGTTATGTCCGGAGTATTTTGTATAACCTGATCAACAATGCCATCAAATACAGACAACCCGATGTACCCCCGGTGATCACCATACGCACCAAAAAGTTGACTCATAATATCTTTTGTCTATACATCAGCGATAACGGCTTAGGGATTGATTTGGAACTCCACCAGAAAAAACTTTTTGGATTGTACAAACGATTTCATACGCATGTAGGTGGCAAAGGCTTGGGCTTATATTTGGTCAAAAGTCAAGTAGATGCCATTCATGGAAAAATTTCCGTGGAGAGCTCGCTCAACCAAGGAACCATATTTAAAATATGCATCCCTCTTTCTACAGAGAAAAAAAGTATTCATGAAGAATTAACAGGCACCAAATGTTAAACAATGTTCTCATTGTTTTTTTTGGAAAGAGGCTGTTGGTTTGCCACAATCAAGAATTGTAGTTACCACTCTCTAAACCTGCAACTTAGAGTACTCTTTTTATATAGAAGATTCAAATGAAAAGCCCGGCAAATGAGGAACTCCATTGCCGGGCTTATGGCTTTACTTCTTCAGGCTTCCGCCTCAATCTTCTTTCAACTTATCTTTAAATACCTTTTTGAATTTATCCAGTTTCGGACGGATCACCATCATACAATAAGGAGCAAAGCTATTGTTGTCGTAATAGTTCTGATGATAGTCTTCCGCCTTGTAAAACGTATCAAAGGGGCTCACTTCCGTTACCACAGGTTTGCCAAAGGCATTTTCGTCATTCAAGGCTTTTTTATACTTTTCCGCCAAGTCTTTTTGCTCTTCATTGTGATAGAAAACGGCAGAACGGTATTGAGTACCCACATCGTTGCCTTGCCGGTTAAGCGTAGTGGGATCATGCGTTTGCCAAAATACTTCCAGTAGTTCTTCAAAAGAGATTACGTCCGGGTTATACGTCAATTGGCAAACCTCCGCATGCCCGGTGGTACCGTTACAAACTTCCTTGTAAGTAGGGTTTTTCACATGTCCTCCGGAATACCCGGATTCCACTTTTTCTACACCTTTCAAATTCTGAAATACTGCCTCTACACACCAAAAGCAGCCTGCGCCAAATGTTGCTAATTCCATATTTTTTTTAGTTTTTTCACTTTGTTCGTTGTCTTTTTCTTGTTGCCCTTGGCTTTGTCCACATGAGGAGGAAACACCTACAATGATGAACAAGCTGGTGAGTAAGATAACAAAATGCTTCATGGCAATCTTAATTTTTGGTTGAAAAACAGGTTTGATTTTACCACTGTTCAGGTGTATCTCTGTTTAATTTTTTTCTTACAAACAGGCCCTTTTCGTAAAAAAACTTTCCGTATACTTCATCCATCAAAAAATGGTATAAAAACCCTTTGTCAGTTCAATATACTTCTCCGAATATTGATTTCCTTTCTGATAAATAAACAATTTTTCTTCTTCAATTGTACCAGGTATTTTCTGTAAAGAAAGCAAATACCTGAATACCGGTTTGTCCGGCCCTGGACAAACTTTGCATCTTTTTATAAGGCACAATCCCAATTCCTTTCCTAAGCGAATCAAACGCTCTCCTTGCTCTACAGGCAAAATTACCTGTATTCGCCCTTCCGGCTTTAATAAATCCAGGCTTTTAGCCAAAAAGCTTTCCAAAGAAAGGCTATCGGTATGCCGGGCTTTTTTGCGTTGATCCAGTTCCGGCTTCAAAGAGTTTTCAAAATACGGTGGATTACTTACAATCAAATCATAAGTATGGAGTGTCTGGAATTGCTCATAACATCCTTCGTGTATATGGAGCCTTTCTTTCCAAGGGGAGCGCAAAAAATTTTCTTTGGCTTGTTGACTCGCATGTTCATCTAACTCAACGGCATCAATATTGGCCAATACATTCCGCTGAGCCATCATCAATGACAACAAGCCTGTGCCTGTGCCCACATCCAAAATTCGTTGAACTTGATGAACGCCTGCCCAAGCACCCAACAACATCCCGTCCGTTCCGACTTTCATTCCACAACGGTCTTGATACACATCAAACTGTTTGCATCGAAAAGGTTTGCTTTTCTTCTTTCCGGGATGAGGTTTGGCAACAATTTCTTTCATAGCTTTGAAATTAAGGATAAAAAGATACAAATCATGCACAATTGGGAAATTAGCCCTAAACAGGCGGTTCAAGAACAGAAAGGTTTACAGGAAAAACTTCGCATTCAAAGTTTTCAACAAGAGGTGAAGTTGGTAGGAGGAGCTGATATTTCTTACAACCGGTTTTCCAGCACGGCATATGCCGGCATTGTTATTTTGAGATTCCCTGAAATGGAAATCATCGAGAAACAAACGGCAGTAGCCACCATGCATTTCCCATATGTCCCGGGTTTGCTTTCCTTCCGCGAAATCCCTCCGATAGCCGAGGCATGGAAAAAGATAAAAACCCGGCCGGATGTCATGGTTTTAGATGGCCACGGCATGGCACACCCCCGCAGAATGGGAATCGCCTCGCATTTCGGAATTGTTTTCCAAATTCCCACCATCGGCTGTGCGAAAAAAGTCCTCACCGGGAGTTTTGACATGCCGGAAAATCAAAAGGGCGATACTTCTCCACTCATGGATAAAGAAGAGCAAATCGGCACCGTTTTACGTACCAAACCCAACGTAAAACCTGTTTTCATTTCTCCCGGACACCTAATGGATTTCAAGAGTGCTATTGACATCATCAAACCTTGCATTAAAGGATACCGCATTCCGGAGCCTACCCGGCAAGCTCACCTTTTAGTCAATGAAGCACGCATCAAAAACACAAAGGGACACACTTCATAAATGTCCCTTTGTGTAATATTATCAAAATCTCCAAACATTCGAATGCAAGCAGACAAACAGCATTTGCCCTCTTTTATTCGGTTGGTTATTTATTCTTTTTCGCCCAGTTATCCCGCAAGGTGACCGTACGATTAAATACCACTTTTTCTTTTGTGGTATCGGGGTCCACACAGAAATACCCCTTACGCTCAAACTGAAAACTTTCCCCCGCACTTACTTCCGTCAAAGCGGGTTCTACTTTTGCATGAGACAACACATCCAAAGAGTCCTGGTTAATAAAATCCCGAAAATCCTTCTCCTTGTGTCCGGCTGGATCTTCGTCTTCAAACAGACGATCGTACAAACGGATTTCCACATCTTTTGCATGTGTTGCGGATAGCCAGTGGATAGTGCCTTTCACCTTTTTGCCGGAAGTATCCTGACCACTTTTGGTTTGCGGATCGTAGGTACAACGCAATTCCAGAATCTCCCCGGTTGCTTCGTCCTTAATGACCTCCTCACATTTGATGATATAGGCATATTTCAAGCGCACTTCCCTGTCCAGACCCAACCGGAAAAACTTCTTAGGCGGATTCTCCATAAAGTCGTCCCGCTCGATGTAGATTTCTCTGGAAAAAGGAATATTCCGCTTACCCGCTTCCGGATCTTCCGGGTTATTAACTGCTTCCAATTCTTCTATCTGCCCTTCCGGATAATTGGTGATTACGACCTTGATAGGATCCAACACAGCCATTCTTCGCAATGCTTTTTTATTAAGGTCTTCCCGGATACTGAATTCCAACAAACTGACATCGATAATGCCGTTTCGTTTGGCCACGCCAATACGCTCGGAAAAATTGCGGATAGACTCCGGCGTGTATCCTCTTCTGCGCAAACCTGAAATAGTCGGCATTCGCGGATCATCCCAATCAGTCACATAATTTTCCTTCACCAACTCCAACAATTTTCGCTTGCTCATCACCGTATAGCTCAGGTTTAAACGAGCGAATTCGATTTGCTGTGGATGAGCGACTTCCAGCTTATCCAAGATCCAATCATATAACGGGCGGTGTACTTCAAATTCCAATGTACAAACCGAGTGGGTCACCTCTTCGATGGAATCCGAAAGACAGTGTGCAAAATCATACATCGGATAAATATGCCAATCAGCACCTGTACGGTGATGATGCGTATTCTTAATCCGGTACAAAGCCGGGTCACGCATATGCATATTGGGCGAAGCCATATCAATCTTAGCGCGCAGCACCTTACTTCCCTCTGCAAACTCCCCTTTCTTCATCCGTTCAAACAAGTCCAGGTTTTCTTCTACGGAACGGTTACGATAAGGACTTTCCTGCCCGGGACGGGTAGGTGTTCCCCGGCTGGCACTGATTTCTTCCGCTGTTTGATCATCTACATAAGCCAATCCCTTTTCAATCAATTCTACGGCATAGCCATACAATTTTCCAAAATAATCGGAAGTAAAATATTCCCGAGAGTCCCAGTCAAAACCTAGCCATTTCACATCCTTTTTAATAGACTCTACATATTTGGTTTCTTCTGCAGCCGGATTCGTATCGTCAAAGCGTAAGTTGCACAAGCCCTTGTACTTCTGAGCCAACCCGAAATTCAAACAAATGGACTTGGCATGCCCTATATGTAAAAAACCATTGGGTTCAGGAGGAAACCTGGTATGTACCCGGTCATTATTTTTATGGTTTCTTAAATCTTCTTCTATAATCGCCTCAATAAAGTTTACCGAAGGCTTGTTGGTGCTACTCTCTTTCATATAACTCATCTAGATTTTACTACGAAAACAATTAAACTCTCCATTCTTCTCCAATACAGTCCATCAACAATTGTAAGGCATTAAAACTTCACCGTTTTGTAAATTCACCCTCTTTTTTTTGAAATGTACTCTGTAAGTTCTTAACTTCTCTCAATGGCTCCTTCTCGACCCATATCCTCTACCGGGAGATAATTGCAAAGATAAGCCGCTTTACATTTTTATCAATGAAAAAGCACAGGAGGGGCATAGAAAAGCGAAAATTTATATATTTGCAAAACTTCAAAATTACGCTAGATGAAATATAAAAGGATACTACTAAAACTTAGTGGAGAAGCCCTGCTGGGCAAACAAAATTTTGGGATAGATGCAGAGCGCCTGGAACAATATGCTACGGAGATAAAAAAAGTAGTAGACTTAGGTATTGAAGTAGCTATCGTTATCGGAGGAGGAAACATTTACCGGGGTATGGAAGCGGAAAAAACCGGAGTAGACCGGGTACAGGGCGACCATATGGGAATGTTGGCCACACTTATCAACGGAATGGCCTTACAAAGTGCTATTGAACAACACGGAGTCTACTCCCGCTTGATGAGTGCAATCAAGATGGATGAAATCTGTGAACCGTATATCCGCAGACGAGCCGTAAGGCACCTGGAAAAAGGGCGGGTTATCATCTTTGGGGCAGGCACTGGCAACCCGTACTTTACCACAGACTCGGCAGCCAGTTTAAGAGCAATCGAGATTGAGGCCGATATTGTTTTAAAAGGTACACGGGTAGATGGTGTCTATTCTTCCGATCCGGAAAAAGACGAAGCCGCTACCAAATACACTTCAATCACCTTTCAAGAAGTAATCCGAAAAGGACTGAACGTCATGGATACCACCGCCTTTACCCTGTGTCAGGAAAACAATTTACCGATTATCGTTTTCGATATGAACACTCCGGGTAACTTGTACAGTTTGGTAAAAGGAGAGGATATAGGAACACTCATTAGTTAACACTGAAGATTAAAAAACATATTAACATGGAAGAAGACATTCAATTGTTATTGGAAGAGACCAAAGACCACATGGAAAAAACCGTGCTCCACTGTGAGATCGAACTGACCAAGATCCGCGCAGGCAGAGCTATGCCTTCTATGTTGGATGAAATTCAGGTCGATTACTACGGAGCTCCTACCCCACTTAGCCAGGTAGCTTCCATTACCACCCCTGATGCCCGCTCCCTGATGATCAAGCCTTGGGAGAAAAACATGGTGCCGGAAATCGAAAAGGCCATCAAGAACAGTGACTTGGGCCTTAATCCGCAAAATGACGGGGAAGTCGTCAGAATCAATATTCCTCCTTTGACCGAGGAAAGAAGAAAAGACTTGGTAAAACAGGCAAAACACGAAGCCGAACACGCTCGAATCAGTCTTCGCAATGTCCGGAAAGACGCCAACGATACATTGAAAAAAATGCTGAAAGACGGATTAGCGGAAGACCTTATGAAAAAGACCGAGGACGATGTTCAAGTCCTGACAAACCAATTTGTGAAACAGATTGATGAACATCTTGAGAAGAAGGAAAAAGATATAATGACTGTGTAAACAGTGATGATCCGGCCGCTTGGCCGGATTTTTTTTTATCCTTTGGGGCTATTTGTAAATTTAAATAAAAACATATGCGTTTTTTTCATTGTTCTTTGAATAAAGATTGTCAAACTTTGCAGTACTTTGAAGATCAATGCACAACCCTGCTCCATAGTAGGGAAAAAACAAAGATTTTTTTAAGACAAGATCAGACAAAACCAAGATAGACCAACGATAAAAAAATATAGCCAAAAACAACCCAACGATGGATTTCAAAAAACTAACTACGAAAGAAAAAGCACTCAGAATCAACCTGGACGCCAGAATTTACGGGTCCTTTGCCGAAATTGGGGCCGGACAAGACGTGGCGGCTAATTTTTTCAAGGCAGGTGGTGCTTCAGGCACCGTTGCCAAAACCATGTCTGCATACGACATGGCTTTCAGTGATGCTATTTACGGACCGGAAATCAGCGGCCGTTATGTATGCGAACCCCGCCTGCATAAAATGCTGGACAAAGAGTATAACCTCTTGGTCAAACGCCTTCAAAAACGGGCTGCGGAGTCTTGCTTTTTTGCCTTCGCCAATACCGTAGAAGCACTTAACTACCAACGCACAAACGAAGGGCGCGGCTGGATCGGTTTAAAGTTTCAACTCACCCCCGAATCCGAACCGAACGAATGTGTGATTCACTGCCGGATGAAAGACAATGAAAACCTCTTGCAACAACAAGCCTTGGGAGTGATCGGAGTGAATTTGGCATATGGTTGTTACTATTATCATAATGACCCTGAAAAATTACTCAACTCCTTATTGGATGATCTTTCCCGGGTGCGTATCGAGGTGGATTTTTTCCGTTTGACCGGACCGGATTTCTTGGACTTGGACAACCGCCTGATGAGTTTGAAACTCGTTACCAATGGCCTTACCGATGCAACCATGTTCGGACCTGACGGTCAGGTATTACAACCAGCGGATTGTCTGTACAAAAAAAACCCGCTTATCTTAAGAGGCCGCTTCCGTCCCATTACTCATGTCAACCTCGACATGTTTGCCTCAGGCTATGAACTCTTTAAAAAAGAAGCGGAGGTAGATGAGGACAATATCATGGTTATGTCCGAACTAAACCTGGACAACCTGATTACCCAAAAAGGAGAGATTGATGCCAAAGATTTTCTCGACCGGGTGGACATTCTCTGTTCCCTGGGGCAATATGTGTTGATATCCGGATACAAGGAATATTACAAACTGATCAGTTACCTTTCCCGCCTCACCCGCAACCGGAAAATCGGAATGATACTGGGGGTAAACAACCTGCAAAGTATTTTCAACGAAAAATATTACAATGAGGAGCAAGGAGGCATCTTGCAATCTTTTGGAGAAATGTTCAGCAAAAATATCAAGCTGTATATTTACCCTTCACTCAGAGGTAAAGGTGAAAAAAACTTGATCACCTGTGATAATATTCAACTTCCGAGCCATTTGGAGCACTTGTTCCGTTATTTGACAGACAATAACAAAATCGCAGATATCAAACAAGTGGAAGAACATAACCTGCACATCATTGCCGATGAAGTACTGAAGATGATCAAATCCGGGAAGTCGGGTTGGGAAGACCTCGTTCCGGATACGGTAGCCGATATCATTAAGGACAAGTGTTTGTTTGACTATCCTTGTGATTTGCTGGGAAGAGTGAGGAAAGACGATAAGGTCAAAACCACGGCTTCTTAAATTAAAAAAACTACCATAACAGAAAGAGGGAAAAGTGTCATGTACTTTTCCCTCTTTCTTGTTGTCATGTTCCCTTTAATCCAGGGCTATTAAAATCTCTTTGGCTTTAATTCGAACGTCCTTTAAGAAAATTTCAAAATCCGTTTCCATCAGAGGATATGCCACCATGATGCTTTCAAACTTTTCAGTGAGTTGAAACATGCCTTTGGTTCTCCGGTTGATTCCTCCTAAGGTATCACGCATGCCTTCTTTGAATTGATAATGATACAACCAATCATCCGCTTCCATATAATGGAGCATGTGTTGCGCACTTTCAGGGGTTTGCTCATCAAACTTCCGGATTGTTCGATATAACGATGTGGTGAATACTTTCAAGGGCTCCGTTTGCAGCAATGCCCAATGCGTAGAAAGGTAGTGATCAAACAAAATATCCACCACAACTCCGGTCATTTTACCTGTAAGAGACCACAAGTGTTGCTTGGCCGCCATTACTGCCTTATGGCTATCCGTAAAGCTATCCAAATAGCGATGCATCATCACCCCCTGCCCTATCCGCACGGGAAGGGATTGGTATTGCTTCCCTTTGATATGATCGGCAATAAAATTCCCGAAAATCAACTCTTCTTCTTTTCCGGCCAGGAATGCATGGGCTAAATAATTCATAGGCAAATTTCCAATCATATTTTAATTTCAGGGCATATTTAAAATTCGTTGTGGGGGCAGCTCCTTGGATGATGAAAATTTTCACCCAGAAAGGAGAAATTTAACCCTGCTCTCAGCCCCCTGCCTGAATACCCTAAAATTCTTTTTATAGAAGTGCTCTAAACGTATAGTTTTTGACCGAACATGGAATCAAAACCGGCCCCTCAAGGCACTTTTTGAAAAGAATAGCCAAAGCTATTGTTGAAAAAAGTAACACAGAGGAGGCCTTTTTGAAACATTTTTCAGGAAAAAGAAAAAGGTTAAGTCACTTCATTGGTATAAATCTATCGATTTGGTTATTTCTTCCCGAATGTCCTTCCGGAGCTCTTCCGGAGAAACAACCTCTACATCAGAACCGAAGCTTAATATCCACTTCTTAAGTTCAAAATTATTGACTAATTTCAAGCGAATCCGGAATTCTTCTTCCGAATCGACCATGATTTCCTGTGAAGAATGGATGGGTTGAGTTTTTAAATAATACCCTTGTCTGGGCGCAAAAGAAAGCACCACATCATTGGGGGATTCATCCAAGGCCGTAATCCCCAAACAATACATAAAGAAACTCTCCGCATCAAAGTTTACTTCTTCTTTGGAAATAATCGCTCTCTCCAAATCTTCAAACTCACTGATCCGGTCGATCCCGAATGTGCGCACCTGTTGGTACTCTTCCACATAACCGATCAAGTACCACAAATCGCTATATTCCTTAAGCAAGTAAGGGTGTACCGTATAGGCTTTGGTCTTGGAAGAGCCAAATTTTTGATATTGAATTTTCACCACATGTTGATCGGAAACAATTTTGATCAGTTTACTCAGAATATCACTTCCTTTTACATAGGCCGATTTATCAATCTGAACAAATTCACCGATAGGTGTCACCTGATTATTAAAAGTCCGGGTAATTTCCAAACCATCCAATACTTTATCCACCGCATCCGAAAACTCGGAAAAAATCGGCATGGCCCTGAACTCTTCCAGAAAGGTTTCTACAAACTTTAATGCCACCAAATTTTCATCTGACAAATTCACAGACAGCAGCTTGAAACTTAAGTCCGTATAATAGTAGCCTTTGTAACGTTTGGAATACTCAATGGGCGCATCAAATTCCAAGCGCATGGCACTCAAGTCCTTCTCTATGGTAGAAATAGACCGCACCCCAAACTTGTCGTGACAGGCCTCCAAAATTTCCTCTTTAGTCGGGTATTTTTTCATTTTGTTGCGCAACATCCGGTCGATCAACAAATATCGAAAAAAGGCTAATTTGCTACTTGGCATGATTGGTAATTGTTAAAAAGTTTATTAGCTCCGGGAGGATCAAAGTCCCCCTCTTTATGCTGGGTTCAAAGTTTCCTCTCAAAAATAGAGAGAAGAAATGCAATTGGAAAATTTATATACCCATTGATGGGAGATTCTAGGGAATAATTTGGAAAGAAAAGCAGGTTTGAAACGGTCACATAGAATGACAAATCTACTACTCAAATAAAAATTGCACCCTATTAACATTTAATAAGACTATACAAAGAACGATTTCTTGAGTACGGTCGAAACATTTTTTACCTTTGGTACGTGAAATGTGGATACAATAAACTAAAACTATCATGATTACGACAATTGCCCGGTTAGTTCAAAAACTATCTGTAAAATCCCTGATACTTCTGATAAGCAGTTTGTTTATTTTAGTCAACCTGTTAAATATTATTTCCTTGCTTAAGTTAGACTTAGGATTTTAGCTTATAGATTTGTTGATACACGAGAAAAGGGGGGAGTTGCCAGAAGCACTCCCCCCTTCTTTACCGTTTACTTTCCCGTCATAGATTATCTCAAGGCGTTATACAAAATTTCTACCGGATGCAAGGCTTTCCGCTGAGTACCATCCATGATTTGATGGCGGCAGCTGGTTCCCGGAGCCGCAATAATGACTTCTTTGGGTTGCTTGCGCACCGTAGGAAATAACACCAACTCTCCTATTTTCATGGATATTTCATAATGCTCTTTTTCATACCCAAATGACCCCGCCATTCCACAACAACCGGAACGTATCAAATGCACTTCATAATTGGCAGGCAAGCTTAAGATCTTTTTGGTAGGTGTCAACGATGAGAGTGATTTTTGATGACAATGTCCGTGCAGTTTAATCAACTGCGGTTGATCGGTAAATTGGTCGGCTGTAATATTTCCGGCATCCACTTCTTTGGCAATGAACTCATCTACCAGGAATGTATTTTGAGCCAAGTCTTTTGCTGCTTTTTTATTTCCCGGAGAAGCCAAATCCAGGTATTCGTCCCGGAAGGTAAGAATCGCCGAAGGCTCAATTCCAAGCAAAGGCGTATCTTCCTTCACCAAATCTTTCAACAATGCAATATTGCGATTTGCAATGTTCTTTGCTTCTTTGAGTAAGCCTTTAGACAAGTACGTACGTCCACTTTCTATATGTACCGGTACTTCCACTTCATATCCCAACTTTTCCAAAAGCCGGATGGTAGTAACACCGATGGAGGTATCGTTATAATCGGTAAATTCATCACAAAACAAGTACACTTTCTTTTTAAAAGTTTGTTTCCCATCAGTTTTATGATGTTTCTTATACCAATTCCGCAAGGTGTACTTTTCTAATTTTGGCAAAGTACGTTCCGGGGCAAAGCCTAAAGTATTTTTAAGGAACGAGCCAATGACAGGGTTTGAAACAGAAAAATTATACAAACCGGGAAACAGACTGCCAAGCCGGTTAAATGTACTGATGTTGGCAATCATTTTTGTGCGGAGAGGAATACCGTGCTCTTCATAGTAATGTTGTAAAAACTCGGCTTTCAACTTCGCTACATCCACATTAGAAGGACATTCGGATTTACAACCTTTACAAGAAAGACACAAATCCATCACCTCATAAATTTCCTGATGGGCAAAAGGATTCGCTTCCCTGGAATGTGTCAAAAACTCTCTTAGTATATTGGCCCGGGCCCGGGTTGTATCCTTTTCGTTATGGGTTGCCATGTAGCTGGGACACATCGTTCCGCCTGACAGCTCCGTTTTCCGGCAATCACCGGAACCGTTACACAATTCAGCAGCCCGCAATACTCCTTGCGAATCACTCCAGTCGAATACCGTTTCATATTGTGGAGTATCCTGACCGGGGCTGTACCTCAAGCTGGTATTCATCGGAGGCGTATCTACGATTTTCCCGGGGTTCAATAAATTACCAGGATCAAATGCCTGTTTTATTTCTTTGATCAACCGGTAGTTTTTTTCCCCTACCATAAAGCGGATAAATTCACCTCTCAACCTTCCGTCACCGTGCTCTCCACTCAGTGAACCTTTAAATTTTTTCACCAACCTCGCGATCTCTTCCGCTACCAATCGGAATAGCCGGTTACCTTCTTCGGTCTTCAAGTTAATGATGGGCCTCAAATGCAGCTCTCCCGACCCCGCATGTGCATAATGCACACAATACAGGTTGTGTTGTTTCAGCGTTTCGTTAAACTCGGCAATAAATGCCGGTAAGTCGTTGACATCTACGGCCGTATCTTCAATAACGGCCACAGGTTTGGCATCGCCAGGTATATTCGACAGAAGCCCTAAACCTGCTTTTCTTAGAGTCCATACTTTTTTAATATCTTCCCCGCCCACTATCGGAAAATGGTACCCCAGACCGGCCGTTTTCATTTCTGCAATACAGGCTTGGGCATCTTTTAACATTTCCTCTTCGCTGTGCCGTGATATTTCCACAACCAAAATCGCCCCGGGGTCTCCTTTTACAAAAAAGCGGTTTTGCCTTTGTGCTATATTGGTTTTGGTACATTCCAATACATAGTGGTCCATCAATTCACAGGCCGATGGTTCATATTTTAAAGCGATCAAGTTTGCTCTAAGCGATTGATCCACCGTATCAAAATGTGCACATACCAAGGTTTTATAAGCCGGAGGCATAGGATTTACATGTACTTTGATCTCCGTAATGAACACCAATGTCCCCTCCGAACCGGCTATTAATTTACAAAAGTTAAAGGGCTCTTTACTTTCGGTAAACGTTTCCGCCTGCATTAACAAGTCCAATGCATAACCGGTATTTCTTCTGGGTATACTAGGTTTGGGAAAGCCCTCTCTGATCTCCTCTTGGTTGGACTTGTCCGAAAGGATGTCACGTACTTTTCTATATACCGAACCCTCCAAAGTTCCTTCCTGACATTTCGCTTCGAATTCTTCCGGATTCAAGGCTTTAAATACCGTTTCTGTGCCATCACTTAAGAAAGCTTTCACTTCCAGCAAATGGTCGCGGGTACTGCCATAAACCACCGAATTAGACCCACAGGAATTATTGCCCACCATACCTCCCAACATCGCTCTGTTAGCGGTAGAGGTTTCCGGTCCAAAATACAAGTCATAAGGCTTTAAATAATGATTCAAATGGTCCCGGATTACCCCCGGTTGAAGCCTGACCCACTGTTCCTCTTTATTGACCTCCAATACTTGGGTGAAATATTTGGATACATCTACCACGATGCCACTACCCACTACTTGTCCGGCTAGGGAAGTACCGGCAGTCCGGGGGATCAGGGAAACCCCATGTTGGTTGGCAAAGTGAATCAGTTTTTGAATATCCGGTTTGTTTTTGGGTAGCGCTACAGCCAAGGGCATTTCCCGGTATGCCGAAGCATCGGTAGCATACAAGGTACGCATTGTTTCGTTGTAGTAAAACTCTCCGTCTAATTTTTTTGAAAGTTGAGCAAGCAGATTTTTCGAAATCATGATATGAAGTGTAAGATCCAGAAACACAAATATAAACAAGAGCAGAGAAAATAGGATGAGGGGCGGATAGAGTTCCACAAATAAAAAATTCCCTTTTTTATCATTGATTAACACTCATTAAGCTTTCTTCTAACACCACCCCTAGCCCTTTAAGAAGAAAACCCCTATCTTGACGTCCCATACAATTCCCCTAATTATCTTCACCATCATCTTACAACTCTTTTCCCTACCGTTTACTAACTCTTTATCATCAACACATTTAATCATCCCTTCTTTAAAACCTGTTTATCTTAAACTGTGATGACCTGAAAGGGCTAATCGTTTAATGAATAAGTGGTATGGGAAGGCAACATTCAAACTTTGAAAATGCTCAAAAACAGATTGCGAAAAACGCTGATCCAAATCGGCTACCATACAAGACCGGACTTTATCATTGCCGGTGCACAAAAAGCCGGTACTACCGGTCTTTACAAGATTTTAGAGAACCACTCCCAAGTGTGCAGTGCCCTCACCAAAGAAGTACAATTTTTTAACCGGGACGATCTTTACAAGACCCTCGGCAACCACTATTACCACCAACAATTTCCCTTGCCCCATCATTTACAAAAAGGACAATTGCTCTTTGAAGCCACTCCGGAATACCTGTATCATCCGGAAGTAGCCAAAAGAATTCACCAATACAATCCGGCGATCAAAATCATCATCATGCTTCGCGATCCGGCTTACCGCGCACTGTCTGCATGGAATATGCTTCATTATAAATTCAAAAATCACCCTGAGTATTTCTACCTCCATGATCCCAGAAGCTTTAAAGAAGCCATTTATTCGGATCTGAATACCATCAAAATCACAAATTGGTATACGAACCAGATTTCGTATGTGAAGCGTGGGATTTACTACCCTCAAATTCAAGAATATTTAAAATATTTTCCTTCGGAGAATATTTTAATCGTGGAAAATACCGAATTGCTAGCCAACCTCAACCAAGTCTTAAAAAAGGTTACCCGGTTCCTGAACATTGCCGATGAGAAGCTTGAAATGCAAAAAGCCAATCAAGGGCATAAACTCTCCGAAACGGAATTTGAGGAAGAAATCAGCTGCTTAAAGGAATTTTACCACCCCTATAATGAAAAACTCTTTGCATTACTCAACCGGCGGTTTGACTGGCAAACTCCGGTATGCAATTGACAATCTACTCATTTTTTTACATAACAATGCCTCTCTCTACCTTCGTAGAAAGAGGCATAACAATACATACTCGTCTCAAATCCGAATTAATACCTACTCCAACTCTTCACACAAGATCCCTTTATTGTGAAGTAAAGATACTACATCCTTTTTGGTCCGGCTATCATCTATCTCCAAACGGAGGATTTTATCGCAATCTTCCAGGTCAAAGTTCCATTGACCTCTTTTGATGAGTTGATCTAATTCAGATTGTAACATGGCCACATCAGTAGAGTTACTCACTGATGTTTTAAATACAAAAACTTCCATGATAGTCTGTTTTTAAGCAGGTGAGCAAAATAAAACTGGTATAAAAAAATTGTCAAAACTTAGGTTATTACTTCATGGTTCGAACAAGAGGGTTTTCATTTAGTTTTCAATGACTTTTTCGATGGGGAATAGCGCCAATTGGGAGCCGGCTTGAACCCCTAAAACATTCCGCCCATTTTCTACCCATCCTTCTGATGGCAGGGAATAATGATGTTCCCCTTCTTTCAGGAACCCGGTAAGGATATTTGTTATGTGCTCATCTCCATTAAGGTGGTTAAATTGATAAAAACGTATAGTTATATTACACTCCTTTTTCAAGCAAAAAGTTACCTGAACCCCGGTGTTAATTTCATATGAAAACTCTTCGATAAACTCTTCTTTTGTCCATTGATTATCAAAGGCATACTTTATTTGATCCATGATCAAAGAAAAGACCGGAAGAGGGCAGTCCAACAATAAAATATTGGGGTTATTCAGATTGAAAAAGTTCTTCAATAGTTGTTTGTTTTTTTGTCCTACCCCTGCGCCAAAAGCTACCAGATCATACTGGCTGGGAACATAGTTAGTCAAGACTTCTTCTACGTTCACAGTCCCCTCCACAGTGTACCCTTCCCAGGTAAGCCCCATTACCAGCCGGTCCAATGCTTCTTTCCTCCTCCCCACCAATAATAGTTTTTTAGTTTTCATGGTTTTACCCTTGTATATAATTGAATTTCGTGTCGTTATGTTTCTACCCTTTAGAAAAGACCCAACCCTTCTTACTTAAAGTACTCCGTCCTGTTGATCCCTTCACTGGAGAAAGAGTGCAATGCTAACACATCTCAATCATTCATAATTGTAAAAATTCGTCATTTCCATTTCTTCTTCATGCAAATGGATAAGTACTCTCTTGCAAAAGCGGAGAATATATAAATGAATATTCATTCTTTTAATTCCTAAAAAAATCATCCTTTTTTCATCCCTTTTAATACGATTTGTAATGCTTTCAAAAGCTTTTCCTCCGAGATTTCAAAATGTTTTCCCAGGTATAACACCGGGTGTAGTTCATATTTAATCAATTGATATAAAGGAGAGAACCCAATCGGCCAATACAACTCAAAAGGCAATTCTTCAATTTCGTTCCGGGCTACCGCATTTTCGGCAAACTTTTGTAAGGGGTTTACCAGATTTTTTTTCTTATCCCAATTGTTGACACAACTTAGCAAAGGAGAATTTACAAACTGTTCCAGGAAAAAAAACTCAGCAGGATGTTCTTTAAAATACCGGAAACGATTGAGCCAAAGCACTTTCATCCCCTCTTCAAAAGGCATTTCCGGATCGAAGCCCACTAACGAAGCCTCTATCACTTTTTGCTGCACACCCATAAACAATTGGTTCAGCAAGTCTTGCCGGTTTTCAAAATACAAATAAATGGTAGCGGGTGATACATTCGCTTTTTTTGCCAACTTTTGCATACTCAAGCCTTTAAAACCTTCTTGTACAATCATCTCCAGCGCTTCTTCCCGGATTGCTTGTTCTTTACTTGCATCTTTTGTTCTCATATAGGGCAAATATAAAAGAATGATCGTTCATTTAAAACAAAAAAACGTTTTTATCCTTTCTAATGGGTTTATTGAAGGGAAGACTTACTCAAGAACATGTTTAAAACTCGTGACCCAAAGGAGAAAAATTTAGACATACCCTAAGAAAGAGCCTTGTTTACCAAAGCAAGGGCATACTCTGATAAGGACAGTTGAAGGGCAGCCTCCCTCCCCTTTTCCGACATCTTTTTCCAGGTTTTTTGTAAAATGCTCAGCACTTTTTCCTCATCATGCTCTTTGGCGAAATCCTCAAAATAATACTCCATGAATACCAGACAAACCACGTCTTCCAACGTTTGACTCTCTTCATCATGTTTCATTTGTTTTTTCTGAACCAGAAACTTTACCCGGTCAATTGTAGTACGAGGATATTCCAGATGACTTAATATTTCTTCTACCACTTCGGCATGATGTTGTTTTTCCTTATTTCGCCATTGCAGATACCCGACTCTATCCATTGGAAAGTCTTTCCGGGCAATTTCCCACCGGCCGATGTGCTGGCATCGAACGGCTAATTGCAATGCCTCGGAAGCTTCAGGAGCAAATGTCATCAATTTTTGAGTCATGCGCTGAGCATAAAGCAATTCTTTTGCAACCGTCCCCTCTCCTACTATTTCATGATTGGGGTCGTTGGCATTGTATTCATCAAAAGCTTGGATCGCTTGTGTAAATAAAGTTGACATAAGCACGAAGTTAGAATTTCAAGAGTAACAGAGGTTTCTACTGGAGAAAACCTCCATTTCAAAGAAACATAAAATCCTTCAAGAACGCTAATGTTAAGATGCAATTAGTTGTCTTTGTGCGACCATTTATATAGTTTTTTATAGGACTGCCAACGCTATTCCATTATAAAGTTGTGTAGTAAGTGACGGGATGTTGCTGAACGCCCATCTCAATTGAGAGCAAAACAAATAAAACATACCATAAGCTATATGCAGAGGCGGGGGCAAATCTTCTTTTATTCGTTTAATAGCAACGCTTATCACATCTCCCCTATGTTTTCTTCAAAAAATCAAATTATAATTCCTTCATTTTCAATAAGTCATAAATTCACCTAAAAATCATTCAAAAAAAAATTCTCAAAACCATTTCAAATTTCAAATCCCTTTCTATCTTTGCACAGCAATTCGGGGTGTAGCGCAGCCCGGTTAGCGCACCTGGTTTGGGACCAGGGGGTCGCAGGTTCGAATCCTGCCACCCCGACAAGTTTAAGTCGAAAGAATTGCAAAAGCCCTTAAATCACACGATTTGAGGGCTTTTTCTTTTTTCAGCCCACCAATGCTCACCATTTGTTTTCAAAGTATTTGGGACCAATTCGGTTACCAAAATTACCATTTCATTTTTGGTTACAAAAGTTATATATTTATTTGAATTTCAGATAGTTAAATGATAATCTATATGCCTGTTTGGTGCCATTTGGACACCTGTTTTTCTAAGGTTATTGGTACCAAAATCATTTACCACCATTACTAACCAAACTTTATACGATTGATGAAAACTTTTGGAATTAACTTCTACACAAGAAAGGCCCGGGTAAAAAATGGTACAACTCCTATCTATTGCCGGGTGACAGTCAATGGAGTAAGGGTTTCAATTTCATTAAAATGCTCCATCAACTTAGCCAATTGGAACAAACACAAAGGGATGGCCAAAGGTAGCAAACAGGAGGTTGATGAAATCAATACTTATCTGGAACAAGTTCGAGCAAAAGTGGTCAAATGTTATCGAGCTTTATTACTAGAGACAGATACCTTTACTGCGGAAGATGTCAAAAAGAAGTTTTTGGGAGAGGATGACGAACAGAAAAGGCAAACCCTTTTGGGCTTAATAGACTATCACAATGAGCGTTTTCGAGACATTTTGGAATGGGGAACCTTAAAAAACTACTTTACCACCAAAAAGTATTTGGAAAAATTCCTCCTGACAAAATACAAGCGGAAAGACATTCCCCTTAAAGAACTCCGCTATAAATTTCTGACGGATTTCGAGCTCTTTTTGCGAAAACACCAACCGAAGGATCACCAGAAACCTATGGGCAACAATACCGTCATGAAACATATTGAACGGATGCGAAAGACTATCCATCTGGCCATCGATCAGGAGTGGTTGGAAAAAGACCCTTTTGCCCGGTTCAAAAGGCGCCTGGAAAAAACCGACCGGGGTTTTCTCAATACAGAAGAGTTGGAATGTTTACAGAAAAAGCGCTTGACTATCCCACGGGTAGAATATGTACGGGACTTGTTTATATTCAGTTGTTACACAGGCTTAGCTTATAGCGATGTCATGCGTTTGACCCCTCAACAACTTACCATTGGCATTGACGGAGAACGCTGGATTATCACTGCCCGGAAGAAAACAGACAATCCGGTAAGAATTCCTCTGCTCTCTGTCGCCAGTGAAATTATTGAAAAATACAAAGATCACCTACGGGCGGAAGTGACGCAAACGCTCTTTCCGGTGATTTCCAATCAAAAGCTGAATAGTTACCTGAAAGAGATTGCTGATCTGTGCGGGATCAAAAAGAATTTGAGTTTTCACCTGGCAAGGCACACCTTTGCCACCACGGTCACCCTGGCCAATGGAGTGCCCATCGAGTCGGTAAGCAAAATGTTGGGACATACCAAAATCGCTACTACCCAGATCTATGCCCGGGTGTTGGAAAAAAAGCTCAGCGAAGATATGAGCCAGCTCCGGCAAAAACTTTCCCGGGAAGAAAGGCGAAAAGAGAAACAGGGTTAGTAGTTGCTTCTGTATTCAAATGAAATCAAACCCCTGTAAATAAACCCAAAGTATATGGTAGGGTAGTCGAGCTTTGGGTTTGTTATATAGGTGAAAAGGGATTTTTTATGCACATCAAACGCCTATTTTTTCAAGTCCTTCCCCAGCTTCTGGCGGGGGTAATGCTCTATACAGCTACCAGGCAATGGCTCGACTGGGAAGCATTTCAAGGACAATTACTCAACCAGCCCCTACCCAAAACACTCTCCTTGATTTTAACAGGATTACTGCCCTCTGTGGAAGTATTGTTGGCAGGCCTTTTACTTTTTGAGAAATCCCGGCCGTTGGGTTTTGCTTTAACGATGGGGTTTATGAGTATGACCTCCGGGTATATTGTATTGGTACTATCAGAGGCTTTTGCCTATGTACCTTGCTCTTGTGTTGGAATGTTGGACAACCAGCCTTGGGAAGTACAGTTGGCTCTGAATAGCAGTATCTTTTTCCTGGCACTTGCAGGATACCGTATCCGGGAAAACAGACTTTGTCCGGACACACCTGCCCGGTACCGGCAGGACAGGGAGTTGCCGAAAACCTGAAAAAGAGTAGGCATTTCATTTATTCGTTCAAACGTTTTGTCGCTTTTTGAACGTTAAAAAAGCTTCGCTAAACCATGAAACATCTGTTTAGTTTGTTCGTAGCAGCATTTGCTACAGGAATCGCTTTTGCCTTTCATTCCCCTCAAGAACCGGAAGAACGTCTGTTTGCCAAATCAGAAGGCCAATGGGTGGAGATTACCGGGCAGCAATTGGGCACTGACTACCACTGCGTAAGCAGCAGTCAGGTATGTACCGCCCGCTTTGAAAACGATGTACCCATCGAAGAGGAAATGATTCCCGAATCCAGGGTGAATGGCGCTTACACCCCTGCTCCTTAAACAAAGCCCTAAAACAAATCCCGGTAGGCTTTTCAATGCTTGCCGGGATGTTTTTTGATTCAAAATAGCCTCTTCTGACACAAGAATATTCCCCTCCTTTTAACTGTTTGAGAATAGGATCGAACAATACTTTGTCCAATCAAGGTTGATAAGCCTGTGCAACAGTTACCCAAATTTTTGAAGGGGCGGTTTCCATGAGAAAGTAGAGATTTCGGGTTCTGATTAACAAGTAGTATATAGGATAAATCGTTATTCAAAGTTCAATATTGGATACAACGATAACCCTAGCCCGCTTAAAAAAAGAGGTTATAAACCAATGACTGACCATTAGATTCAATGAACCCACCCCTCGTAGGGCTCAGTACGAGATCGCATCCACAGTGGACCGTATACCAGGTGATATGTGACAGACGGCTAGTATAGATGACAGGTAATAATTATTATTAGATTAAGTAGTGGCTAGTACAGTTTATACCGCGTGTTAAGCAATCATTTTTATTTTTCTCTTGTCACTCATTTCATTAATATTCTAATCTTCAGGTTCCCAAAGCTCAATTTTATTACCTTCAACATCCATAATATGTACAAACTTTCCAATGCCATCATAAGCCGTTATATTGTCAAGAATGGTTACTCCATTTTCTTTAAGTTTGTTTACAAATGCTTCAATATTTTGAACCTGATAGTTAATCATAAAGTCCTTTTTAGAAGGGGAAAAGTACTCATCTCCACTTTTGAAAGGTTTCCATTGAAGCGAATTTATCTTATCAGGATTGTCAATGCTTCTGGATTCAAAACTCGAAGAACCCCAATCATTTATTTTGATTCCTAAATTTTTTGTGTACCATTCTTTCGTTTCATTCGGATTGTCAGAGCAAAAGAAAATACCACCAATTCCTGTTACTTTTGGTGTTGTTGTGTCTAAAAATGAAGTTGGGTTCTCTTTTTGATTTTTTTTCTCTTCCATAGTCTTAGTTTAATTTTTACTAACGCTTGGTAATATGAAATGTAGGGTATTTCGAAGCGAGTTGCCAAACCTTAGTAAACATTTTTATTCATATCTACAAAGATCCCTAAATTTACTTATTTCAATAAAATATCCAATTCTTATCATCTCCACATTTTATTAGCAATATCCCTTTCCTCTTTCCCTACTACATATGACATATATGGCCGTGATCTTCAGTTCTGCATAGCCTGACCACTCCTGTACCATGTTTAAGGGAATTTCACAGTCGGAAATAGTTTGAAGCCTTGGACCTGGTCATTTTTCGCCTCCCGTAAGGCATACACCAAGTTTGTACTGTAGTAGCCTCTTACTGGTAGTAATATATTATCATTGTAATGCTATCATCCTCCTATTCTCTTCTACATTATCTTTATTTTATTCTACTTTGTTCAATGAGAAAAATAATGTTTGACCCAGTTAAATTCAAAGCATAACGAGTCATTTCATCATCAACTTTTTGGGGTATTTGTCCCTGTCCGTGCCCCCCCCAAGCTTATTTCTTATTGTTGGTATCCCACTTTCTAAAAGGTTCTGTAATGAAGTAAATTGATTTTGTGTAAATGATGGTACTAGACCATTTTGGAAACATATTTGGATTAATTTTCTAGAAGTATCATTTTTAGTAAATGCCCAGCCCTTTTCTGTACAAATTATTTTCATGGTACTCTCAAAAGCTTTTAAACAATCTGTAAGGCATTTTTTATTTCTACCATGTTTATAGTGTTCATGAGCCTTTAAATATTCTTCATTTGCTCCTAAAAATGTTTTGTTCCAAAGTAATGAAATGGTTGGTTTAGTTACTTGAGAATGCATATATGTCGAATCGATTCGGATAATTTCACCACCTTCAAAAGAATAGCCTATTCCTTCTTCCTTAAACCTTTCATTCAATTCTATAATAGCATCATCAGGATTGATTTTTGGATTTGTATAATGTGAATAACGTTGGTAGTCATTTCGAATATCTATATCTAAGTATTTAAAAGATAATTCAATTACATCAAGTACTTTGTCCGTTTCAGTAGCTTCCAATAAAAAATTTATAACCTCTGATTGATAATCTTTACTCCTATCACTCAACCTGAATTCTCCATATTCACGGCAAAGTATATTTTGTATGAATTCATAAGCTGTATTGGCAAATCCATCTCTATATTTATCTATACCAAATGCATCTTCTATTATATGTACTATTTTTACTCTAAGTGTTTCAGGTATTTCATTATACGTAAAGACTTCTGGAATGTCCCCTCGCAATCTCTTTTGTCGTTTGGAGAAAATATCAAATATTGCCATATTTTTTTCTTTAATCAGAAATAGGTAATGTATGTTTTTTTTAGATCCCTAAAATTACTTATTTATATAAAATCTCCAATTTTTATCACCTCCACATTTTATTGGCAATATCCCTTTCCTCTTTTCCTACTGCATTGGCATAAATGGCGGTGGTTTTGAGTTCTGCATGACCTAACCACTTCTGAACCATGTTTAAGGGTATTTCACAGTCGGCAATGGCATAGCCCCCAAAGCCGTGTCTTAAACCTTTGGCTGTTGCTTGTGAGCCTTGTATGTTGGCTATGGTCATGATCTCTTTGATCTTTCGCCAGCCTGTCATCCGGGTAAACTTCCAGAGCCGGGCGTTTTTGTGTTTTGTCTCTCGCAAGGCATGCACCAAGCTCAATGATTCAATCAAACGCTCCGGAACTGGGATGCTCCGGAAGATTCCCTTTTTCCTCTTCTTCAAAGACTCAATTCCGTTAGTATAAACTTGTAATAACGTCTTATTAACGTTGTTTTCTGTATTAATTTAACGTTATGGCACTTAGTAATAAACCTAAAAAGAAGGATTTAAAGGCAGAAAAAGACATTGAATCTTTTATCAATGATGGCCTCTCTCATGAGAAGAGTTTGCCTTCATCAAAGGCAGAAGAAAATCAGGATGAGATTAAGTATGTTCAATTAAGACTATATGAAAGCGAAATAAAGGAGATAGATGACTATTTACAAGAAAACTACTCTAGTAGAAGTCGTCCTTCCAGACATAACTTTATGGTAGAGGCAATTCTAGAAAAGCTAAAGCAGTAGGATGTTAGAGGAAACATCTAAAGTACTCAATTTTGAGAACTTTTAAATGATTTGTATTAGTTACGATTTAATCTGACAATTTCAGTAAATTAGTTTAATCATTCAATAAGCTTTGTCAGATGAACACAGAAGAAAAAATCATCAAACCCAAGTTAGGATTATTAGAGCTAGCCAAACAGTTAGGCAACGTATCTCAAGCTTGCAAAGTAATGGGATATAGTAGAGACAGTTTCTATAGGTTCAAAGAACTTTATGAACAAGGGGGAGAGCTGGCCCTCCAAGAAATCTCGAGAAAGAAGCCGGTTGTAAAAAACAGAGTTAGTCAGGAAGTAGAAAGAGCCGTTGTAGCGATAGCGCTTGAATACCCGGCTTACGGCCAGTTGAGGGCTTCCAATGAACTCAAGAAACGCGGAATATTTATTTCTCCGGGCGGCGTTAGAAACGTTTGGCTACGCCACGATTTGGAGACGCTTAAAAAACGTTTAAAGGCATTAGAAGCTAAATCTGCACAAGAAGGTCTTGGCCTTACGGAAGCGCAATTACAAGCATTGGAACGGGCTAAAGAAGAGAAGCAAGCTCATGGGGAAATAGAAACTCATCATCCGGGTTATTTAGGAGCGCAAGACACCTATTATGTGGGCTCTGTAAAAGGAATTGGGCGTATTTATGCACAGACCTTTATAGATACCTATTGTAAAGTCGCTTTTGTAAAACTCTATGACCGCAAGAATGCGATTACGGCGGCTGATTTACTCAATGACAAGGTCCTCCCTTTTTATCAGCAAAATGAACTTCCTTTATTGCGCATCTTAACCGATAGAGGGACCGAATATTGTGGTAAACGGGAACATCACGAATATCAATTATACCTTACCATAGAGGACATTGCTCATACGAAAACCAAAGCTAAAAGTCCACAGACCAATGGGATCTGTGAACGGTTCCACAAAACCTTGCAACAGGAGTTCTTTTGGGTAGCTTTTCGAAAAAAATCTACAAAACGCTTGAAGAACTTCAGACGGATCTGGATCAGTGGATAACGTGGTATAACCACCAAAGAACACACACCGGCAAATACTGTTATGGAAAAACCCCTTTGCAAACCTTCAAAGATTCCATACCTTTAGCCAAAGAAAAGCTCATCCAATATAAAGAGCTTAAAAGTTCTTTTCATAGTGACCGATAATTATCACATGTCAGATCAAGTGGTGGCTAGTACACATACACTTATATCTTTATAGTCAATAAATACATCAATCTGTTCCCTTTGAAGAGCTTCTGATATTCTGTCCGCAACTTCTCTGTCGTTATAACTATAGGATATAAAGACTCTATTTCTTCTATTATCCATTTTTATTTTCCTTTCATTATTTCGTGAATACCTAAGTAAATATTCCCAGTCTGAGCTGCATATCTCCTTTTTCTGACCAACAGTTGAATTAAGTCTATCCTCCCCTCTAAAACTGCCATTAAATCGCTACCATCCATTAGTATCATTAATCGTCTTCCTGTTGAATGGGCTTGAATAGAATCAGATGAGAATCCATTAATTGAGATGAACAAGCCAAGTGTATTCTCTAATCTTCTGCTTAATTTACCACTAAAGGCATCTAACGAACTTATATCTACAGGGTCTTTGTGCCATTTTGCTTCTAGTAAAAAATCGTTGTTCTCGAAAGTAAACATTCCGTCAATTTGTTCACCCGTTATTCGAAATGATGCCTTTGAGTCAAGGTCAAAAAGGTTGAATAAGTCTTTTAACAACTTCTCAAGTTGAAAACCACGTTTTTGAGCATCACTTGAACTTACAAGAGCATAAAAATCAGTTTTAATTTCTTCTAGTTTTTCACGAACGGCTGACTGTTCAAGCTGTTTCTTAAAAACATGATTTCTTCTTTCTTCGACTTCCTCTTGCTCTTTTAGTTGTTCTAAATGTCCTTTCGATAATTTCCTTAATGCTGCTACAGATTCTTTTGCTGCTTTCTCTTTATCTGTTCCATCGTCAAGTTGTTTGAGATGAGAAAAATCATTCATATTACACAACTCATAAACGAGTTTCAATAGGTCGTTTTGTGTTTTTTCCTCATTTTTTACAAGTAAGTCAACAAGTCTTGAGCAAATGTTTCTTTTGTAGTCATTCCAATCTAAATACGATAGGATTTGTTTATTGGTAATTGTGTGGTCTAGAAAACTTCTCAGATCAGATTTATACCAGTAAACTGTAGAAAGTGCTTTTTTCAAAGCGTTAATTGCTGCTGCTGAAATTTTCTTCATTCGTTTTTTTAATAAATGCTAACGATTTGTATATGGCAAGTAGGGCAGTAGAAAGCACTAAACTTTCAAGTTAGCTCTGAGCCAAATCGTTTATTTTGTTTTTAATTTATTCATTCTTAAAAGCCAAATCAACGATTTGGCAGTGTTTCAGATAACCACAAAACTTTCGTAAACCACTGAACGCCCTATTTGCTATATACCGTGTTATGCAAATTTATTTTGTTAATAACTCCTCATCTAACTTTTTTCCAATTGCTCTTAAATTATAATTTAATCCTAAATCCGTAACTGGAACAGCCTTTTTTATGATCGGGTAAAACTGATCATATAAAGGAGCATTTTTAATTAATTCAGAATCTGAATACAAGTTGCTTTTTGCTGGTAATATATATCTGGGGGATTCATTCCAGCCAGGTATTAAAATTGATTTATACGTATCATCTAACATCATAAATTCGATGAAGGATTTAGCATCATCAAGCTTTTGTCCACTTACACTCGAGTCAATTACAAACATGTCGACCCATCCAATTGGATTTGACCCATTGTTTGACATGGACCACTCTCCAATTTTTATGTTTTCACTTACTAAACAGCTATCTTCAAATGAACATGATTGAAGTTGTTCTGTTATCATATAATAACTTGATTCAGCATACCCAACATATACACGTCCTTCATTTTTTGAAAACTCACGAGCATAGTAACCAAGCCGGTCATGATAATTGTCTATTCTTCCAAGGCTATCAGCGGTTAGTGCTAAAAGCTTGTTTAAATTATGGACTGACGTTTTGTTAATGTTGTCGGGACTCAAAAAAGGTTTTACTCTTTGATAACTACCAAATTCATCAAAGAGAGCATCCAGATAAAGCTCTCCAATTGTTGATTTTCCTTTTAAATCTATAAGCAATCCATTTTTCGATGAGCTATTCTTTAGTACTTCGTCTAAGTCTTTTAGGTTAGAAACATTTTCAATCTCATTATCACCTACTTTGTAGTACATGAAATTACCACATACCCAATGTGGAACACCATACCATGTTTCATTCCGTTTTGCAATACTAGCTAGTGGTAGATAATCTGTAGTGTTCTGATTAATTGATTCAGGTATTTTTTGAATTTTCCCACTACTTATGAATTCATCCAAGAACACACAGTCTAATTCATAAATGTCCGCTTGATCAAAATTTATACCTCTTTTTTTTACACTATCTTGAGAATAGTAGTACCAAGAGTTCAATTGAACTTCGAGGTTTATTTCGGGAAACTTTTGTTCAAAATCTGTCTCTATCTTCCAATATAAATCGCTTGTATTTGGTAAATAAGGATACAGCGATACGATTAGATCTCTCCTTTTATCAGTTTTTTCATTTTGAGCAATGCATCCAGTAATGAAATGGCTTATGAATAAAAAAGCTACAAAAGTGTTTCTTATTAGGTAGTTCATATTTTTGAGTTTAAATGTTTTGCATAACGCCTAGCTATGATCCGTACTTTGGCTGTGTGCAAGGTTTAAGCGGTATGGATTCATAGCATATGTTGTAAGTCGTTAATATTTATGAACTGTAATAAACTCATTATGTAGATGATCAAAATCTCCATCCATCGTGATTAGTTCTGCCTTGGCTACAAATGCAGTTGCAGCTATCCAAAGATCATTTTTTCCCATATTTCTAGCTGAATCATTAAGTGGTTTGTCCGAGAGCTTTCCCTGACTGAATGCATCAATTGTATAATAAGCTTCAATCAATTCACTATCAGAATTGTTTATATCAATGATGAATAATTTTTCAAGAAGCTGATTAAGTTTTGAAAGCTTTTTGTTACCCCAACCCAGCTGTTTCCCAAGCGATAACAGTTCGGCTTTAGTGACTACTGAAATCATTGTAACAGTATCGTCTCTGTTTAGAGATAATTCGGACTCTATTAACGTATAGCTTTCATGTCCTCTGACAAATGCTAGACAAATATTTGTATCTAGTAAAAATCTTCTCATTTAAAGCATCTTCACTAAATCCTCGAATTTTTCTTCGTCTGGCCATTTACCAATTATTTCTGATAACCTGTTTGTGGATTTTCTCTCAGCTTGATTTTTAATTTGATCTTCTACAGATAATGATTTCTTGGACTTTTTTGAAAAATAAGAATCTCCTGAACTTGGTTCATGAATTTTTCTAATTTCGATCACAGAAGTTTTATTGGACTTGTAGTGATTTATTCCAGTGATAGTTATCTCTTTACCCCAGTATGGTGAAATGTCTTCAGCTGAAAGATCATCTGAAAGAAATCCATTAATCGTGCCGTCAGTTGTGATTATTTTAACTCTTAGTTTACTATATTTTAATTCTTCAACTATACCATTTAAAATAACTGGTTCTGGGGAAGGTGTCTCTTCTTCTAAGATGTTGATCTTATCAAAGCTTTTCTTATCAAGTTCAAGTGAATCAAATGAGCCTTCATTGGATATGATGAAACTTTCATTCTCATTTAAAAATGCCTTCTTGAAACTTTTAAGTTCTTTTAGTAGCGTTTTATCAAGTAATTCTGATTCACCATTTTTTTCAGTCACCTCTTTAAACGAAGAAACAAATAGGGATATCGGGGTCTGTTCCTGAAGATCAACCTGTGATTCACTTCTGAAAATATCTAATTGAATATGGTTTAAGGTATCCTTAAATTTTTCACTTTCTAGTTTAAGAACTGTGCTTCCTTTTTCAATACCAGATAGAGTAACTTTTAGTGATCTCTTTAATGACTCTTTTTTTCTTCCTTTGGTTACACTAATCCCTTTTAATCGAATTTGTAAGGCTCCTTCTGCAATTTTATTTATGCTTTCTGCAATACTTGCCAACCTCGCAAGATCAATCTTGCCATTATCCTCAACTGCATTCGATATTTTAAGTTCGTAGTTCACAATTGCAAAGTAAAAATTTTATTGGGTTTTTGCTATCATTTACTGTCGAAGAAGAGAAACGCATGACTTACAACGTCCAACTAAAATGAGTATGCGTCCCAGCGGTTAGAAGCACTAAAGTTTCTGTTCCGTATTACTCTATCTAAAGACTCAGTTCGCATATTCATTTTAGTGTTTGTTGTAAGACGTTTATATGTTGAATAATTGTGCTTTTATCTTGTTTAAACTCTTCGTGCGCTTAACTTGGCTTGTTTCTGTGATATAAGAGTTCATTTCGTTCATCAGTTCTGAGTCATCCAGTATATCACTTTCCCATCCGAATTCGGCAAGTCGTCTGTTGAGGTTACATGTTCCAATTGTGAAGTTTCCCTTTTTCGAACTTTTATCTACATAGAGCCCATTAACAATTAGTATATGGTCAGCGTAATTATCAAAATGAGGATGAACTATAAGAAAAGCGCCACTTGAGCGTGGGTATTTCTTGACTTTGCGGGGGGTTTTTAAAGTCTCTTTTATATCACCTATGGTTTCTTGCTCTCTTTTGATCTCATTACAATCAGCACAAACTACGCAAAGGTTCTTTGGTGTAAATGCAAACTCTTTGTGCAAAGATTTTGGAACTATATGCTCAACTTGACAGTTGCTAGCGGATTTCATAGAAACTGGACCTCTGCAATATGCACAATTGCCTTTCTGTTCAATTCTATAAAAATTTCTAGCCTCTTTCCTAATTGACATATATTCATCATTTCCCCAGTCTTCATGAGAAAAATCATTATCAATATCAATTGACTTTATAAACTCAAGTGTTTCTGAGCTGAAAGAAATTGGTGTCTCTATATCAGCCATAGATTTGGAATAATTCGTTGATAGAACCTATTAATTCATAAACTGGGTCTTTTTTATCTAGAAAATTACTTTGGTATTTAAGTAGTTCGAGATTTTGTAAATCCTCTTTATCAAAGGATTTATTCTTACTTACCTTGCTAAAAATATTCAACGCGATTCTACTCAGGAATTCATTTTTGTATCCAGGTGAATCAAAAAGCTTTGCCAGTTGAAAGTCTGCTGAATGCTTAATATATCCTTTTGCATCAAATGCATGACCGTCCTCCATTGTCATAATAAAACAATTTCGAGCATTTAATCTTGAAATGATTTGAGGGGAGTGTGTTGCAATTATAAAATGGCAACTTTTAAAACTTGAAAATGTCGATATCAATAGCTGTATGTAACGTTCTTGCCACTGGGGATGCAAACATATTTCTGGCTCATCAATGCATATCACACTGTAATCCCTAATAGCACTTGCTATTCCAAGAATACTTAAAATAACACTTTGTTCTCCAGAGCTAGCATCCCGGATTGAGAATAGTCGAGAATCTTCAAGTGATCGTATTCCAACATCTCTTAATCTGATCATCCCAGATTGAATTAATAGAATCAAGTCTTCAGATAATTTCATGTCGAAATGATTCATTTCAAATCCTCTAGAATTTATTTCTAATTCAAACAACTTTGGAATTTTATGATTGAATATTCTTTCGGCAACCTGTATTAGGTATTCGACTTTAGCTAGATCAACTTCATCTTCCTCATTACAGAAGTACCTCATATTAAGCCTTCTTAAGGAACCTCTTCTTCTAGGAAAATCTTGGCTATTATCATTCAAATAATATACAAGATCTTCTAGCATTCCTTTTGTCATAGAAAGATCAAATCTTATTGAAATAATATCATGGTATCCAAGGTAATTTAGAACCTTACCAATGGCTGTTGTTGGATTTTCAAAAACAGACTGAATCAGAGAAGCAATTATTTTTGATAGATATGCTAAACCAAAATTGGAACCATGAAGATCTCGTAATCCTAAATAAGAATAATTACTTACAGCTAATGAATGTCTTACGAAGGGAAACTTATCAAACGGGCTAGTGGAGACTGAGATAATCTCCTTAGGTTTTTTAGTCGTCACTACTTTTCCTTTTTCTATATGCTCAAACCCTAATTCAGGACCTTTATACAGTTTTTTAGAGTTTTGAACCCCTAATAGGTCTCTAACTAAACTACCGAGCAATGTACTTTTGCCAGACCCATTTTTACCGACAATGACAGTGAAAATATTTTGCCGTCCTTCAATCTTCTCTGGGTTATAGAATTGAAACCTTCTACCTAAATTCCTATATGACTTTATCATCTGCTCAATGTCTTACAACGGTTTAGTGTATGAGTAGTAGCGGATTTCTACTCACGAACCTTTCGGTTTTCCACTGACCTTTGTTTTATGTTTTGTCCTTAGTTTCATCACTTAAACCGCTATTACTTATACACCGTGTTAGGCACAGTAATTATTTAGGTAATTTTTGAATTCTAATTCGTATTTACTTCTATCAAATCTTAATTCCTTTATTGGTTTTAGTCCTTTACTTTCTATCTCTTCCTTACAATTAAAACCGTCATTTTCATAAGATTTGTTTTCTACATAGATAAAGTCTTCATTTTCGTATGTTATCTCTTTCCAGATTATCAAATCATCTTGCTTTTCTAAGAGAAATGAAATAATTCCACAATAATCAACACCACAATGACACCTATAAAGTACTATTCGGTTTGTTTCAAATTGATTAAATGGTGGCTGGTCATTTCCTAAAAATCGAGAGGCTGCCTTTTTGTTAATTTTTGTTCTATTGTAGTTAGGAAACTTAGATTTATCAACTTCAACTAAGTCCAGATCAAAGTCACAAAAAGCCAAATCAAAGCGATTAATATTTAACCATTCAGACAGTGCTTTCCCATCTACAAAAAAGTCAAAACTTGTTCTTTTGTCTTCTTTTTTTACTTCTCTTATCTCAAAGTGATTTTTCATTCGTGCTTATTTTGCCTAACGGTTAATGTGAAATGCGTTTTAATGCATTTTTACATAGTGTCAGCATTTGTTTGATATAAGTCTAACTTTCATGATTTTTGCTTCTTGATCAAAGTCAGAGATATTTAATTCTGTCATATCACCGTTAATTTCAAGTCCCCCTTTATAACTGTCTTTTGGCAGTATGAACTGAATATGTAAATCTTTAGATTCTATTACATACATTTCACTGACATAAGTATACCATGTATAATAATTAGGATAAGCTTTAGTGAATTCAGCAATTGTTGAGCCAACGCCAATGCCTTCTTTTGTTCGGAAGTTTTCTGTTAGAACAAGGATTTCCTCAATAGTTTCTACGAATTGAGACTTCCCAGAAGACGTTCGGACATTCAACATCTCAGTTCCGTTTTGACTAATCACATAGTAATCTTCTTCAGTCGGTCCTTCCTCGGTCATTCTTGATATTTTCTCTGACTTAACTTTAAAATTGTCAGAGCTAGATGGAAATAGCATTCCTTCTTTTAACTCAAAATCTCCTGCTTTTTTTTCAGTTATTATTTCGAATTTTTCATTGACATCCAGGATGTTATCGTTTAACGAAGTGACTGTGATAATTTCATTAATTTGGCCAACAGCATTATCCCTTTTCCTTTCCCATACACTAAAGTTTTTCGGTGTTAGAGAAAAGAAAGCTTCTACTTTTTCTTTTAACGAATTAAGTTTCGCCTTTTCGTTGATTTTCATACCCTGAGTATTCGGTATGACCCCTTGAATTTGAGCGTATGAAAAAGGAGGTATTAGAACGGGAATGTGTTCACTTGTTTTAACCCATGTAGCTCCCATTTCGCAGAGACTTACTGGACTATTGTAAAAATTTTCAGAGAGAATAAATATAACCAGAACCTCTTTGTTAAGCTCTTCTTTTAAAGTTTGTAGCCAATCTGTTCCAATTTTTATATTGTACCCTTCGAAAGACGTACAAAAAATTTGATTCTCATTTAACCCTATTGCTTCCAGAAGCTCAATGACTTGCTCAACTACATTGGCATCTTTGCTAGAGTGACTTATAAAAACCTTTTTTTCATTAGTCCCCACAATATCTTGTTTACGTTCTGGTTGAACCGCTTTTGGAGCATCAAGGCTTAAATCTCTGGCTACCTTAGATATTGTTTCATTTGATTCTTCTTGAAGGATCTGCTGAGAATAAACTCTTTTACTATTAACCATTGTTTCGGTTAATCCTTTGATACCATAACCAGCAAGAAACAGATTTATTTCAGTCGTTGTAAATTGCTCCTGTAGTTTAACAGCAATCTCTTTAATTAAATTGATTCGATCTAAAGGGTTCATTTTTGCAATAAATACTAACGTTTGTGTAACGCGCACATGCGCGTTATTTCTCTTATCTCAAATATCCAAATTATCCAGTGGACTCACAATGCCATCTACACCTTTTTTAGTAATATGAGTATAACGTTCTGTGATTTGTCCGTCAGCAAATAATCCTCGTACACGATATATGTTATCGTTATCGCCCAACCTAGATAATCTTTTCCTTGCAGCTGCATTTGAAATACCTTTCTTATTTGTAAGGGTTTCAAGGATTTCTCCAGATAGAATTGGTCCTTTGTCTTTTATTAATTTTTCTAAAAATGTCACACCACACTATTTATACAAGATTAAACTACATCGCTGCCTATATTTTTTAAAATTACAAATCTCAAATTTGTAACTCCTTAATATGTTTATTTAAAAAGCAAATCGTTAACAAATATTATTCTACACATCTGGTAATTTCGTTCGAAATCCACGCATTTTATTCAATAGTTTCAGTTGTTTTTCTCATGTATATCCAATTCTCTCTTTTTCTATAAAATCTCCAATTTTCATCTCCTCCACATTTTATTGGCAATATCCCTTTCCTCTTTCCCTACGGCATTGGCATAAATAGCGGTGGTTTTGAGTTCCGCATGACCTAACCACTTTTGCACCATGTTTAAGGGTATTTCACAGTCGGCAATGGCATAGACTCCAAAGCCATGTCTTAAACCTTTGGCTGTGGCCTGTGGCCCTTGGATTTTGGCTGTGGCCATGATCTCTTTGATCTTTCGCCAGCCTGTCATCCGGGTAAACTTCCAGAGCCGGGCGTTTTTGTTTTTTGTCTCTCGCAAGGCATGCACCAAGTTCAATGATTCAATCAAACGCTCCGGAACCGGGATGCTCCGGAAGACTCCCTTTTTCCTTTTCTTCAAAGACTCAATTCCAATAGAATGATTCTCCAGGTCGATATGTCTGACCTGAAGATTCAAAGCTTCGGAGAGGCGGCATCCAGTGTATAAAAGCACCAGGGCAAAGGTCATCGTTTCCCGGTCCTGTTGTTTGGAAACCTGTTCAAAGCGTTGTCGCTCGGAAGCGGTCAAATACAGGCGTTCTCCCTTGTCAGAATACAGTTTCATTTCACTCATGTTACAAAATTACTGTATAATGTATCAAGATTCAACACTTTGTCGGGCTATTCTCCCGGAAATCCGGGGGAAGTGTGTACAAAAATGTTACACTATTGTCAATAGTGTAACATTGAGGCTTTCCACATTAGTAAATTCTATGAAAAACAACTATTATTAGGTATAATAAAACAAGGTTTTGAAAAAACTTGGGTAAATTAGGATAAAAATATTTTTGTTTAATCATTAATCTTTTATCATGCCAGTAAAACACAAACCAACAGGAGAAGTCCATAAAGGTCAAAAAGGTGGAACTACAGGATGTGGTTTTGACACTAAAGAACATTCAGATCATTGGGTGAATACAAGTGAAAAAATCACCTGTGATAAGAATGGTTGTAAAAATTAAGTTAGGACAATTGACTCCTAAATGATGTATAAGTAGTACAATTGGCAGAAAGAGAGTTTACAAAATATACAACTTATACATATCTTATTTCTAATAACGGTACAGGCTCATCTGTACTTGAAGATTTGGCTATACAAATAAAAGGCCACCATCAAACAATGGTGGCCTTTCTATTTTATTCTTCAATGATTAGCTTTCTGATATTTTTGCTAAATTCATTTGTGGTGAAGACTTCAAACCGTTTGATATATTTTCCTATTTCTGAATAAGGAATTTCTACCTGATGAGCTGTCACCTCTACTTCCCCGTTATTTTTCACTATTTCTTTTTTAATATCCTCAAAGGAAGAGCCATATTTTTTTGTATCCAGGGTATAGATAGTAGTACTAATTTTCTCTCCGTTAATGGTGTGTTCTGAAAATTTCAATCCCATAGGAAAGTGTTTTTCAGTATCAATATCATAATCTTTACATATTTTCCTAACGTGGTCACCATCATGAAAATCAATGGCTGCTAATCCTTGATAATCATCCTATTGTGTACTTGCATGCTCTTTTAAAAAGTTCATAATTTCAAGTTTAGAATGGTTTAACTTACTTCTTAAAGATTTGATAGATTCTTATAAAATCCTTACAAATATATTTATTACCTCTTACTAGGTAACTAGATTTAGAGGAATGTTTTCTACATTTGGCCCTGCTGATCCTCAAAAATTACCTTTTCATCTTGGTTAAAGACTATTGGGGACAGGCTACTAGCAACACAGCACTTTAAACCTCAAATCCACAACTATGATTACAATATCAGAATCAGGTAATCCGAAAAACTCCATCCAAATTCCTGCACTCAAAAGACCTTCAAGCCTCAAGCGCTTTCTGGTACACTTTAGAAGACCCTCCGATTATGAGAACAATAATGTGACAAAAGAGTATGGTTTTGATTGGTTACGGGATGAATATATTTATCCGATTGAAACTGTAAATAGGAGAACCACTCCCTTATGTACGGATGTAGAACGGCTAAAGGGTGAATATTCAAGAGACGTAACAGACCCTATTCGCCCCTATGAGGTTGATTACTATCCGGCCTGGTTAAGTCTCAAAGAAGGGAAGGAAGCTACATTGGACTTGGAGTTGGAAGCATTGGAAGAGCTAGCAGAAGATGCTACTGCTCTTATTTTTGAGAGCAGTACCCCTCACCTACAAATAGAGCCTGCCCAAATCAATTTATCTGAGATCCTACAAACAGGGAGGCAGACGAAAAACTTAGGGCAAACAACAAGGGACTACTATTTAGGAAATAATACCATCACCATCACTTGTACGGGAGGAACCTTTGCAGAGCACCAACAAATCAAGGTATTTGCCCAAAGTGGAGCACAAAGGGAAGAGGTAGGAAAGCTTATGATTTATCATAACCAGGATATTTACAGGTTGAATGCGAGGTTTGTACAAGTAAATTTCAAAGGTTCAATTCATATGCCTTCAAGAAAGGTTGATGGCATGGATATAGAAAGTAAGTTAAATTTTTCTGAAAATACAGTAGAAATAAACGTAATAAATAGTCCGTCTTTAAATCCTCCAGTTGATCCAATTGGCATGGAAACAACCATTTCCAATTGGAAAAGATATGTAGAAGATACTGAAGAAAAAGCCAAACAGAAGTTTATTCAAGCCTTAATTGAATATGTTCCCATTAAGAAAAATCAAAGAAAATATGACTATAGGAAAATAAATGTAGATTTTAAAAAATTTAAAATAGGTGATAATATTGAAGAAGGCCCTGGAATTAACCGAATTAAACGGTCTATTACAGAAATTGATGCAGATGGAATAGTTTGTAATATGAGAGAATTCTTACTTGGGTTGCGAGAGATTTATGAAGAAGAATATACATCCGAACCTGGGGTGGCATTTTTTTTAATGCCCACAGTGATAAGATACCCTAAAAACCCAAGTGACATTGACACACGGATAAAACACCTTGATGGCTTTGCAGAAGATATATTTAGTACGGGCAGGTATGTAATGTTAGCACGTCACCATAAACATTTTAGAGAAATGACCTTAGTACATGAAGCGGCTCACAATATGGGATTGGTTCATTCCTTTCAGGTAGCTACCGAAGAAGAGGGGATAACAATTGTGCCTGAACATACTTTTGTTAATGGTACTACTGAAAATATTATGGATTATAGTTTAAATACCTTTAGCTTTTGGAAGTACCAATGGGACAAACTACGACAAGACAATCACGATTTAGAACTGATACGATGAAACAATTTTTGATCATACCTCTGTTATTCGTATCCTTTTTGAGTTTTGGGCAAGATCCACCCAAAGGGGATACCTTAGTTATACACCTTGATACAGAGACTTATACAAAGACTAGAACCATTGAGTATAAAGACCCAAGGCGATTTCCTGTTACTTATGAGTATCTTGTTGACAATCGAAATGATCAACCCTTAACAGGTTTATATAAGGTGATTACCGGTCCAAATTCTTTCTACTATTGTAAATATAAAAATGGGGTGGAAGCAAATGAGGGTATCAATTTTATTGAGTATCACCAGTATGGGAAGTTAGTTCGATTAGATTTTAAGAGTTATGCAATTCTGGGTAGCAAATACTTATCAGTCCCTCATTATTCTTGTGATAAAAAAATTAAGGGTTTTTTCAAAGAGGTAACATCTGATGCTATTCTTCAAAAAGTAGTCATAAAACAAAAAATCAAAAAGGATACAGTATATTGGATTATAAAAGGATCCTCTTACAAAAAACCATATAAACTTCCCTTTGAAAAACACCGACTGAAGGGGTGTTTTTAACTTCAGGTTTCTTGTTCATCGATGATTTCTAACTCAAGTGTGGTTTTGTCACCTATAACGGATACATCTTTCAATATATCATTTTCCAGCTTTTTCCCTTGATAGTTGAAATCGTGATTGCGATCGGTTAAATCAATTTCTAATGATTTTCCATCGCCATTCTTTGTATGGATCACCAGGTAGGCCGTACCCTTTTCCAGTTCCGTGATTTTCTTTCGCTCTTTATTTTCAAAATGAGCGGAAAGTACTTCAAAGTTTTCTTCTTTTTGTAGGGTCGTTACGGGTGTATCCTGTGCACTTAAGTCGGTTTCCTTCCAGTAGTGATCCAGGATTTTATGTCCTCCATCGTAAAGTAGGGCCGGAGAGAGTTTAATTTGGGTGGTCATGGGTTTGCCATTCACCCCGTTGAAATGGTTTTTGAAAAAGACGCAATGTACATCGAAGAGTTCAAACACCCGGCTTTTGCTGTCCCGGGTAACCGGGGAAACGACAATCCTTACTTTTTTGACCATATCCATCCCCACAGACCAGGCGAAAAAGCTTTGGTCGGAAGTGGTTTCAAAGGTAATGTCGAACAGGGTTCCGTTGGGTCTGCCCATGGGTTTCCCACGTTCGTCTACCGAGCGGGTAAAGCGGAATTTGAAATCAAGAATGTTTACGACTTTGTCCTCAATGTATAGTTTAGCAATTAAGCTCATGGTATAATAAAGTTATTTGGTTTGTCAATGATGCTCAATATTGTCCTTTGGTAGTAAAGGAGGCCAAACGTAGAAAACATTTTCCTAAATACACCGAGTAAGGGGTAAATCAAAAAGAGCTAAAAGGAGTGTAGAATTACCTGTAAAAGAGAAATAACGGTACAGACCCATCTGTACTTGTAGATATGACCTCCATAATGAGGGCGGCATAGAGGCTTACCCCGTGATGATGAGGAGCCATTCAATACCCTCCCCAAAAAGAAAAAAGGTAGGCCCTTAGTTTATTTTCCCTCCCTACTCCCACGCACACAATCAATCAATATGATCGCAAGTTAGGCGGATAGACTGCAACAGAGGCCAAGGAACTACGGCATAAACCCTGCAACGTCTTTTTCGCAAGCCATTTATTCCGTTCCTCCTTGGCCCAGTTCATCCTTCCCCCTGAGATGGGTCCCATCCATTTATTTTTTACCTCAAACCCTTTCTTACCATGGTACCGAATGCTCAATTCCAAATCGCTGAAATCCAGGTGTCGTATAATCCTCCAGTAGCAGTTTGCCAACGCCCTCAGATCTGTAGTTCTCAAGAGGCTTACCAGATTTTTCTGGATAGCTGGGACGCAGGAAAGCTTGAACTCCTCGAACAATTCAAAATCCTCTTGCTCAACCGGGCCAACCGGGTGTTGGGACTCTACGAAGTTTCTTCCGGGGGAATCTCCGAAACCACTGCCGATCCCAAACTTATCTTTAGTGTGGCATTGAAGGCTGCAGCTTCGTCACTGGTTCTTTGCCACAATCATCCTTCAGGCAATCTCAAACCCAGCCAGGACGATCTGCACCTGACCCAAAAATTCAAAGCAGCCGGACAACTACTGGGCATTGTTGTTCTGGACCATGTCATCCTCACCCGTGAAGGCTATTATTCCTTTGCAGACGAAGGGGCCCTCTAAGGCCCTTTTTTTGTTCCTTCTTACTGCCCTTCCCCGTTATACCGGCCCTTTACTTGTTTGGATTGTAGGTTTGGTTTACTTTCTGGAGTTTTGTTCGATACCGCTGAGTTGTATTTCCTGTTCGGGAATGGAAAACACATAACGGGGGTCTTCCGGAGGCAGGGTGTAGTGTTCACCTTCCAGTGTCCGTTCCAGGGTGAGGGCAAAACGGGGATCCTGGTTCAGCCTTCGCAAGTCCTGCCAACGGATACCCCGGAATACCAATTGTTTTCTCCGTTCTTCCAGAATGCGGCTTAACAGTGCTTCCGGTTCCGCTTCGGTGATAGGGACAAAATCTTCCGGTCTCCACCGGCTTTGCAACAGTTCATTCAGCTCTTTTAAGGCTCCGGCGATATCCCCGGTCCGTACTTTGGACTCGGCACTGATGAAAAAGACTTCATCGGTGGCCAGTCCGCCAAATAAATAAAAGTTGCCCGTGTAGGAGCCCTTAAACAAGTATCCCTCCTCCCCTTCTTTAAAAAACAGGCTTTTGCGCAAATCCCCATCCGTATACTCTTGATACAATAAAGAGTCCACATACACTTGGCTGGAAATGGTAAACATATACGAGGTCAATACCGCTTCAAAAACCACTTCAGGGTTGTCCGAAGGAAAAGGGCGGGACTGGGAGGTGTCTAGTTCCGTATAGTCCAACAGTTCCCGTTGCTCTTGTAAAAACTTCCTGGCATAGTCTAAGGCCTGGGAATAGTTTTCCATGATGAGGTATACCCGGGCCAGCAAGGCCCAGACGGCCAGGCGGCTGGGCCGGGTTTTGTACGGACTTGTCAAGGGAAGCAGATTTTCAGCCTTTTCCAGGTCCTGGATGATTTGGGAGAACGTGTCTTCCAGGCTGGCCCTACGGACTGCTTTTTTGACATCGGCCGAAAGCCGCAAGGGGATTCCCAAGGCCTGGTCTTGCCCGTAGGGAGCGGAAAAGAGCTGGGCCAGTTGGAAAAACGCATGGGCACGGTAAAAAAGGGCGGAGCCTTGTAAGACCTCCCATTGAGCGTTGTTGGTTTGCGTTACGGGGATATCCGTCAACGCTTCCAATACCACATTGCTATAGAATACCTGTTGGTAAGGTTTGTCCCAATCGTTAATGGGTTCTCCTTCATAGAGTTCCACCGCCCAGTGATAAGCGTTGCGTTCGGCCGGGTGGATAAAAGCCCGGTAGCCTTCTTGGGTGGTATAGAGTTCATCAGAGGCAATCAAACCCAAGGCAGGCACTTCGTTCATCAAGGTCAGGTCGTGATCTAACAGGGCTTGTAAGTCCTCCAAGGTGGAGGGTACCACCAGGGACTGATCCGGCTTTTTCTCCAAAAACCCTTGCTGGCAGGAGACAAGCAATACAAGTAAAAAGGGAAAATATATTTTCATGATCATAAAATTTAAAATTCCAGTTGAAAGCCTAAGGACAGGGAGCGTTGGGGTTTGGTTTGCCGGTAGTCCGGGTCCAGGGGAGTACCGGTAGCTTTCCAAAGAATGCCCAAATGGTTGGCATAGAGATATACTTTGGCTTTGTGAAAAGGCAGTTTTTCTATAGGAAGTTGGTATTCCAGCCGGATATCCTGTAAACGGAGGTGATCCCCTTTTTCTACCAATGCTTCAGAGTACAAATAGAGTTGGTCCCGGTTGGTATTTTTTCTCTCTGGTAGCGAGGGCACCTGGGTAAACGTTTCATCCCCCGGTTGCTGCCAGCGTTTCCTATAATCTCCATGTTCGACATTTCCCGATAACAGGTTGTTATACCGGATGGAGTTTTTACGGAAGTAATAACCCAAACGGTAGGTGAGATTGATCGAGAGACTCAGGCCTTTGAAGGAAAAGGTATTGCGAAATGCGCCAAAACACACCGGTCTAGCCGGGCCCTGATAGACCATCGTTTCCAAGTTGGTGGCATTCAGCACGGCCGCATAGTCCGTACTGGCTTGTCCTTCCAGATAGCCTCTCGGGTCTCCGGTTTGTGGATCCAGTCCGGCCCACCGGTAACTGTATATCCCGTACAGGGGCTTGCCTTCCAAGGGGTAAAGCCCGGTCGCTCCCGATTGGATATAGTTTTTCGCCAGGGCCGGAACCTCGTAACGGCTTACTTTCTCTTTGATCCAACTGAAAAGCCAATTCGTTTGCCATTGGAAAGCGCCTTTCAGATTAAGCGTTTTTACTTTCAGATCGATTCCCTGACCGAAGGTAGAAGCCGAATTCCCTCTGAAATGATTCATGCCGGAAGATGGAGGCAGGGGTTGCTGACCGATCAGGTCCATTCCCCATTTGGCAAAGTACTCCACCGAACCGGAGAGTCGGTTTCCCCGGGTGGCAAAGTCCAGTCCTGCGTTCAGGATTCTGACCCGTTCCCATCGCAAATCGGGATTGGGAGGGTTGGCGATAACGGCATAGGGCAGTTGGTAGCGCACATTGCTACCAAAACGGGTGGCCGTGGTGTACGCGGAGACAGAGCGGTCCAGGTTGCCGTTATAGCCATAGGTGAGCCGCAATTTTAATAAATCCAAAGGTTTCATAAAGGCTTCTTCACTCAGGGTCCAGGCCAGTCCGGCCGACCAAAGGGGGACTCCTTTTTGGTTGGCACGAACGCCAAAGAGGTTGGAAGCGTCTTTCCGGACACTGGCAGAAAAAGTATACCGGTCCCGGAATGTGTAAGAGGCATTGGCATAAGAAGATAAAAAGCGGTCGGTGAGTAAAGATACCCCGTCCCGGTGCGGAATCCGGGCTTTGGAAGCCGGATAATGGTAGCGGGGAAAACGGCTCTGGTAGTCCACCGGTTGATGCGTGGTCAATTCCGGATCGTACCCGTAGAGGCGCTGAACCGTGCTTTGATGAACCTGTTCCCGCACTTCATACCCGGCTAACAGGGAGAGCTGATGTTGTTTCCAGTTCTTTTCATAAGTCAGTTGAAAGCGAAGGTTTTGGGAAATGGTTTTTTGAAACCGCTGGTCCAGGATACCGCCCAAAGGGATATGCCGTTGCAGTTCCCCGTCCTTGCCCCTTTCGGTATACTGATTGATCAGGTCCCGGGTATAATAGGAGGCCAAAGGATGGAGTTGTTCTTCCGTTTTATCGCTGGAAAAATACTGACTTAAAACCGATGCTTTCAAGCCGCCTGGAAAAAGGTACTGTAAGCCTCCGGTAAGCCGCAGGTCCGTGGCCCGGATGCTATGAGGGCTTGCCGAAAGTTCGTCCAAGGGCCGGTAATGCCAATCCAACAGCCCTTGGTTACTTGCCTGTTCCACAAAGCCTTTCCGGTAGTCGCGGATCACTCCGTCCTGCAAACGGGCATAGGGATAGACCGGGGCATTGGCCGATAGCCGTACCGAACCCGGTCCGGGGTTGTCGAGTTGCCATTGGGACTGGACCCCGTAGACACCTAGGGAAATTTCCAGTTTTTGATTCAAGACATGCCAGGTATTGCGGGCCGAAAGGCTATAGCGTTCCCGGCTGTTTTCTTGTAAACTCTCCAGGTTGTTATCCAGCCCCAGGGAGATAAAATAACGGTAAAGGCTTGTCCCTCCCCTGAGCTGTAAGGCGTATTGCTGTTGCAAAGCCGGGCGGTAAAAGTACCGTTCAAAATCCTTTCTCACTTCGTTACGGGTTAACTTCTCCCATTCCTCTTCCAGGGCTTCTTTGGATAACTTCCCCTCCCGTTGGGCAATCAACAATTCCACACCCGGAGTCAGCGGTGTACGTCTCGGGGAGTTTTCTGCGCTTTTGTAAAAGCCCCGGGTAAAAAGCCATTGTTCCATATCCAGGAACTCTTCGCTGGACATCCGGGAGGGATAAAACAAGTCCGGCTTTTCTATTACGGTCAGGTGGGACGTCAGTGAAAAGCGGGGTTTGGGCTGAACCTTTCCTTTCCGGGTGGTAATGACCACTACCCCGTTACCGGCTCTGGCTCCCCAGATAGAAGCGGCCGCGGCATCTTTCAACACCGTGATACTCTCCACATCGTTGGGATTCAGGCTGGAAAGGTCTCCTTCATAAGGAAAATTATCAACCACAATCAAAGGACGGGCATTCGCCGACAAGGTACTTCTTCCCCGGATACTGAAGTCCCTTTCCCTACCCTCCCGGTGAAACACCAGTCCCGGGCTGATATCTTCCATACGGCTGAGGATTCCGGTACTGACCCTGCGGTTCAACTGCTCCCGGTCGAGCCGTTCAAAAGAACCGGTGGCCCGTTCCCGGGACAACTGTTGGTAACCGGTAGAATAAACAGTTACCTCTTTCAACTGGGCGGCTTTTTCCGGTAAGGATACCTGCAACTGGGTCCTTCCGTTCAAGGCTACGCTTTCACGTTCATATCCTACAATGGAAAACAACAAGGTGTCAGAAGGCCGGGCCAAAAGGGAAAAACTGCCGTCCAGTCCGGAAACCGTTCCCTGAAGTGAGCCTTTGATCAGGATATTCACCCCGGGCAGGGGTTCTTTATCCACCCGGGAAAACACTTTTCCGGTGACGCTTTCCTGCGCCTGGCAAAAACCGGAAAACAACAAGGTTATAAAAAGTAAAAATCGCTGTATCATGGTAAAAATTGACTGATGATAAATTATGGGTACTGAATATGAAAAAAATAGTCAGTTGTAAGCGGTGAAGGTCGTTAGTTGCAAGGATCATTTAGTCATAATGATGAGTACCTCTATTTCTTCTTGTTTCTTGACCAAATCCAAGCCGTACGGGGCCAAAGCCTTCTGTAATTCTTCTACTTTACTTAATGAAGCGTCCAGTGCCAGGTCTACTTTGCCGGAATAGCCTGTCCGGTCGATAACGGGGTAAGGCAAATGCTGCAAGTACACCGTAGACAATTGAGCCACCAACCGCTTGAGACTCGTATTGACCATGCGGGCACGGAAGGCGGAAAAGGAAGCCGAAGGGTTCCCTCCTTTGCTTTGGAAATTGTCCTCCTTTGTGGTGCGGATCAGGGCCAGACAAGGTTGCATCCGTTTTTCCACCCGTACTTTATATTGGGGAAAGAAGCGGTGCAAGTCTTTCTGCATTAAGACAAAGGCCTCTTTTGCCAAAGCGGGCGGCAGGATCAATTCGTAACAATACCCGTGTTTTTCCAGCCATTGGTGATAGGCCTGGCCGCTTTTCTTGGAAAGTAAGGCAGCACTGTCTGCTACGTCCAAAAAGATACGGTTGGCGGTAAAGTTGCGTTTGCCTTCACTGTACGCCAAGGCAAATAAATCCACCAAAGAACAGTTCAAGGCCGTGATTCTTGTAAGATCGCGGTCGCCCGGGTTCCGGAAAAGGTCATAGCGGCTGGGCAATCCCGCCACATAGCCGCTAATGACCGATTGGAACAGAACACTTCCGGAAAGCCCTTGTTGAAAGAAGGGTTCCTGGTAGTGATAATCGACCCATCTGTCCTGTTTGGTAGTTCTAATCAAGGCACTGTCCAGAAAACGCTGGAGATGTGCTCCTGTAATTTCTTGATGCCCGGTAAAGGCGGCCACTTTGCCTTGGGGATCGATCCAGACATAGTGGGGCAATTCCCGGTGGGGAAAAAGCCGGTGCAACACAGAATCCCCTGTTACAAAAGGTAAATTCATTGCAGGAAGCCGGGAGAGCAGCCGTTGTACCGTTTCGGCTTTCTGGTAGGTAACGGGGAGAAATTGTACCTTGTCCCGGAAGGCCTGTTGCAGGGAATCGGTTTTGGGCAGCATCCGGATACAGGGACTGCACCAGGTGGCCCAGAAATCCAATATTAAAAGTTTGCCCCGGAAATCGGAAGTCCGGACGGTATCCCTTAGGGTTTGCGGTAAAACAAGACCGGGAAGTTCATCCCCGATAGCTAAGGGGGCTTGGGCGTTGACCTTTGCCCAAAGGCATAGCAAAGCCAGGACACATACTATTGCTTTCATGTGAAAAATAAGGTTAAGGTGGAAAGATGGGTAAAATAGGGTATGGCTGATAAAAATCAGCTGGGAGGACGGTGGCAATGCAGCCAGATATGGAAGGCGTGGGGCATGATGGATTCCTGTTCAGATAAAAATTTGTTTTGTCGGACAAAAAAAGGGATTAGATTTGTGGTACCGAACCACAGGCGTGGTAAATTACCCTGATAAGGATGTTTTTTACCCCTGAAATTTTTCGTATCTTATAAGAAAGAAGTAATTTCAAAGAAAGATTTCAACCAGTAAAAAACGGTACATTTATAAAACAAAATAACAATGACTGAAACTGCACATATAGGAAGGAAAATCAGCCGCATCCGGGAATTGCGGGGGATGAAACAGGAAACGATGGCCGAAGAGCTGGGGCTCAGCCAGCAAAAAATCTCCAAAATCGAACAGAGTGAAACCGTGGATGAGGAAACTTTGGAGAAAGTAGCCAAGGCTTTGGGTATGAGCCCTGAAGCAATTGAAAAATTCAATGAAGAAGCCGTAATCAATATTATTTCCAACACATTTACTGATTTCAAAGATAATTCGTCAGGTATAAATCAGAATTGTGATTTGAATTTCAACCCAATAGATAAAATAGTAGAGCTGTACGAACGCCTGCTCGCCAGTGAACGGGAGAAAAATGAGTTGTTGAAGAAGAATACAAAAGCTTAGTCAATCGTAAGGATTTAATCCCAGGCATTTTCCAAAAAAACAATAAAAAAGAGAACGCTAAGATAGGCGGATGCACACTTACGGACCTTCAAGGTTGTTCCTTTCGGTTTTGAAAGAAATCTCCATCCTGCGGATTGTATTTATTTCAAAAAACCTGACCGTCCTGCCACATCCTCCTGTGGATGAGCTTTCTCTTTTATTTTTTTCCTTTTTCTTTTCTCTTTTGAAAATGACTGCGCGAAGCGGAGTGAGCAACACTTTAAACCGCTCGCTCTATGAAAACCTTCCAACTCAAAACTTACCGCCCCAAGACAAGTTATGCCCAAGCCCGTTTTTTCATTTTAAGCAAGGGGATGAACAGTGGAAAACCGTTGAAGGAACCCTGTCCGAATTGTTTTGTATGCCTCACTCCTACGGAAAAGGACAGGGAATATTGGTACTGGCTCTGCTTAGGCTTATGGCATGGCCGGGTTTTTCACTATTACCTGCGCGGCTCCGTGATTCCTTTTATCACCCTGGGCGAGTTAAAAGAATGTCTTCAGGAAAACGAAAGGAGAATTCGTTGCCAAAACCCTACACTCGAAAAGTATATCCAAGCCTTAAAACTTTTAGAAGTACAAGAACAAAAAGCAAAGGGTACCTTGGAAATGATTGATACCGCCCGGCAAGCCCTTTTTTATAAGATGATGAGGGTGAAATAGCCTGCAAAAAAAAGCAAGTAACTGGTTGTGATTACATAAATATATAAGTATTTTAAGGTATAAATAAATACTAGCATTTGTGCGGCTGGATACATCCATATGGTCTGCATCTGTAAACTATTGACACAGCATAAACGAAGAAATCATGAAAGCTAAGAAAACTTCAATCATTGCACTGGTAGTCCTGATACTTTTATTTCCAGGTGGATTATTTTGCCAAAATTATGAACCATACCTCCAAAAATATGTCCATTCCACAGTTTCCTTAAACGATGAAAAATTAGCTCTCTTACAGTCAAAATATACCCTAATCTCTCAGAATATAAACAGTCTTGTCACGCAATTAGAGGCGGACTTTGGCTATTATTTTTCAGTTCCGGAAGTACTTATAGCAGGAGGGGTCGGCACTCAAACCGCAATCAACGGACTGGGTTCAAGTGAAGGTTCTGACATAGACCTTAATATCCTGGTCAGGAAAGGCCCGTTTAATAATCAGCTCCCTTTATATATTTGGAATGCTGAGAACTTTAAGAAACGGGTGATGGCTTGGCTAAAGAACTACTTTCCAGAGCCTCAATATCAATATGCAATGAAAGATCCTGTCATAGAGATTTCTTCTTCCACCGTTTTGCCATCCGGTCAAACGTTTAATTACCATATAGATGTCGCCAGCTTTAATAAAATTAATACCACCCAACAGTGCACACCCGACTGTGCAGAGTTAGCCATCTGGTCACCGCAAACTTCCCCCTCGTTTTTAATGACCAGATCATACTCCTTCTCTAATGATTTTACCAGTTATTTTCAGCAATATCAACAAGCCTTCTCGGTAGCAAAGATTTTGAAATACTGGAACAAAACATTAGTGGATTCAAATCCGGATGATACGCCTCCTTCCATCGCTTATTTAATAACGGATAAGAAATATTATAACCGAAACCTGACCCCTCCCAATATCACTTTGAGAAATTTAATCGAAGTTACTGACAGTATTCAAGATAAAGTATTTATTGATGGGTGTTCAACGGTTCAGAATGTTCATATTTATGTGCCTTTTTATCAAAGTTCGGCAAATGATGTATTAAGAAAAATGAGTAATGCCGCAAAGTCGCGCTTTTGTGATTCTGTGCATCATCTTTTACTATATCTTGATTCAGCCTTGGCAGCTCCATCGGAGAAGCAAGGATTGCAATATTTATCAAGTGTATTGCCAAATTTTAATGCCTTCCCAAACGGAACCTACACGATAAAGAATGCAGGGAGTAATAAGTATATGGAAATATTAGGAAATAGTTCGGCTTGGGGAGCGGATTTAATAACGGGGTCTTATCATGGCAGTGATAATCAAAAATTTACGGTAGAATATGTTGGTAATGACCTGCATGGAGATTATTACAAAATCATGGCGGTGAATAGTAGTTTGTACCTGGATGTGTATGAGGGAAGTACAGCAAGCGGCCAAAAAATTATTCAATGGCCTTATTCCGGAAGTGATAATCAGCTTTGGTATATCCAATACACCGGCTTACAATCCAGTGATGAAGTTGCTTATACAATCGTGAGCAAGCGGAGTAATTTGTACTTGGATGGAACCAATCAAACTGTTGTTCAAGCCAACTATAATGGTACAAATGACAATCAATCCTGGATATTTAATGACATTCTCTCTTCCTCTAAAAAGACGCTTACTTCTTATAAATTTGCACAGGAACATGGCGCTACTGACCAACAAATAGATGCTCTGAATATATCCCCCAATCCCAATACCGGATTATTCGAGATTACGGTTCAAACAAATGAAAGCCAGCAACTAGGTATACAAATAGTCAACATGATGGGAGTAGAAATATACAAGACCGATAGAAATTGTATTCAAGGAACCCATAGGATAAAAATTGATCTAAAGAACATACCGTCCGGGATATATAATGTAGTTGTTTATACAAATACAGATAAAATAGCCAAAAGGATCATGGTTGCTCATTAGTAAGACTATAATCAAGGATGTCAAATAGTTGAAGGTTGTCCGACTTGAGGTTGTGGGGAACTTGTTCAGGTTTAACAACTTAAATTCCCACAACCCTTTCATTAGTAGTTGGTTCGGGCTTTACTTGAAAAAACGACTTCTATTAAAGGAGGAGGTAAGGTAAATTTTGGGACTCTGATCAAGAGAAGATTGTGTAGGGTTCTCTTCTTTTGCTTCCAATGGATATAATTGTATTTGACCGTTTTTTTAAGTATTTGATAATTTTTCCAATGCCATACCATCATTTTATACTCTGATTCATAGGCTGTTTCAAATCTCTCCAGATACGTTTTATACTGGTATCTGTAAGACTGTTACTTGCTAGGACTTTTCAACTTTTTATTGAATTGAGAAAGCTGTGTTTTAAGGTGGGGGAACAAAAACCCTCCTCACCTCCTTAACAATCCCCCTACCCAAAGTTTCTTACTAAAAAAACACCCTAATCGGTTGTATTATTCAAAGGTATAACTATATTTGGGGAGATAGAATACAAGTCTTTGGGATACCTTCCTAGACTTATTTATCCGAAATGTATTAAACCGACAAAAGCTACAGGGTCATCTTTTTTTGTCCCGGAGGGCTGTTTTGTATAATCCCTGATTTCAACCACTATGTTACTAGCCAGCAACCACTTTACCCCTATCATAGGGCTGGATATCCATTTTACGGCTACTCCGCCCAACAACCCTTTTCATCCTTTTATCGGCATCCTGATGGACCCCATGGATTACATCCCCTTTCTGGGTTCCAACGTTCAGATCAACGGTCTCAAACGGGGCAATACGGACACCATGGGCATGCTGGTTACCTTTCAGCATATCCCTTTGTTCAACCCGCCTTTTGTCATGGAACCGGCCATCGGCCACGAGAGCCTCAACTTTTTCGGCAGCCAGACGGTCTTTGCCGAAGGCTCCCGGCTCAGTCCCAAAGGCCATATGGTGATGAGTTGCAACGACATCGGCATTCCCTTTTCGGTGACACCTGGCAAGGACAAGTTCCGGAAGCTGGTACCCACCCGGTATGCTCCCACGTCCTTCTCTTTGCCCATTCCCACTGGGCCTCCGGTCATCGTGGGCGGGCCCTATGTGCCGGACATCGAAGGCTTGATCACCGGGCTGATCACCAGCTTTGGTCTGGGCGCTTTGATGAAAGGGGCCAAAAATGGAATGACCCGGCTCAACGGCCTGTTGAAAAATAAAAAAGCGCCCAAGAAACTCACCGATGCCCTCTGTTGGTTGGGTTTTGAGCCGATCAACCTGATCACCGGGGCGGTGGTTTACGAAGGCAAGGATTTTGAATTGCCCGGACCGGTGCCTTTGTCCTGGGACCGGGCCTGGTATTCGGACACCGAATACGAAGGCTGGTTGGGGCACGGGGTGCATCATGCCCTGGACCGTTGTGTAGAACTTTACCCGGAGGAGGGAAATTTAGGCCTGCGGATGGAGGATGGCCGCCTGGTGGGCTTTCCGCTGCTGGACTACGGGGAGGAATTCTATTCCCGTCAGGAAAAACTCACTTTGAAACGCTTGGGCAACGGTCGTTTTCAGATGATAGACCATAATAGTGCTCTTACGTATCATTTTGAAGGATTTAACGGTTCGGATCGTTACCGATTGACGCGGATTGAAACCCCGGCGGGCAAAGCGCTGAGTTTGCATTTGAACGGGGACCGCTTGACGGGGATCACCGACAGCGCGGGCCGGGAATTGGAAGTGGACAGCGATGCGAAAGGACGGATCACCGAAATCCGGTTGAATGAATCCACCTTGGTGGGCTATCGCTACGATACGGAGGGAAATATGGCAGGCATCCTCGACTCCTTGGGGCAGGAAACCGTCATGGAATACCAAGAGCATTTGCTGGTGAAAAAGACCGACCGGAACGGCCAGGCCTTTTACTGGGAATACGATAACGAATCCCGTTGTGTACACACCTGGGGAGACGGAGGCTATCAAGAAGGTTGGTTTGACTACCATACCGAAGAGGGCTATAACCTCATCACCGATGCCAACGGGGCCACTACTACCTATCACTATACCCCGGAAGGGCTGGTGACTCAGGTAAAAGACCCTCTGGGCAACAGCCGCTTTTTGCAGTATACGGAGTTTATGGAGCTGTACCGGGAGATTGACGAGGCGGGTAATTTGACAGGCTACACCTATGACGAGCGGGGCAACCGTACGGGCATTGTTTATCCGGACGGCACCGAAGAGGGTTTTGTCTACGATGAAGAAGACCGTTTGATCCTGGCCAGTGATGCCGAAGGCCAATGCCGTACCTACAGTTATGTGGACGGAAAGCCGCATTTGCTCGGCAGCGTAGTAGAGCCGGACAACAGCTATACGATGTTTGAATACGATGAAGAGGATTTGTTGGTAGAAGTGCGGCAGAACGGACAAAAGAGCCTCCTGGCTTACGATGAACAACAGAACCTGGTAAGCTTTACCGATGCGATGGGGCACTCGACCCGTTGGGTGTACGATGATTGGGGCCGTGTGCGGGCGGTACAAGCCGAAGGGCAGAGCCAGCAACAGTTTAACTACGATGCCTTGGGCCGGGTGGTAGGCATTCAGGGAGCGGATAAAAACCAGACCCAACTGCGGTACAATGCCTATGACGAGGTGATCGAAGCCCTGGACAAACACCATCATGTGCGCTTTGAATACACACCAATGGGCAGCTTGAAGATGCGGGAGGAAAACGGCAAGAAGGTGTTTTTCGACTACGACAAGATGGAGCAATTGCTCAGGATCGAGAACGAACGGCAAGAGCGGTACCGCTTTACCCGAAACCTGAAGGGGGACATTATCGAGGAAGAGGGTTTTGACGGCTTGACGAGACGGTATGACCGTGATGGCGCGGGCAAGGTGTTGAAAGTACAACGGCCGGGCAAACGCTTTTCGGAATACGAATACGATGCCTTGGGGCGGATCAGCCGGGTGGACCACCAGGACGGTAGCTGGGAGACCTATGGCTACAACAAGAACGGGCAGCTGGTAGAGGCCCGCACAGAGAAGAACGCGATCTCGATCGAACGGGATGCCTTGGGTAGAGTGATCCGGGAGGTACAGACCTCGGGCTTGCCGGGAGAAGAGGGCTACGAAGTGCTCAGTACCTACAACCGGGACGGACAGCGCACACAGATCACCTCCTCTTTGGGAGCCGATATTCAAAACAACTACGATGTTCTGGGCAGAAGAACCGGAACCACAGCCCGGGTCCAAACAGAGGAAGAAGGCGAGGCAAAAACCTGGGAGGCAAAGTTACAACACAATGCCTTGGGGCAGGAAATAGAGCGGGAGCTGACCGGAGGAATCACCTCCACCTTTACCTATGACGAGGCGGGCCGCCCGACCTCCCAACGGGTGAAGCGGGGCTTTCACGACAACCGGCACTACCGCTACCATTGGGATGCCAACCACCGTTTGAAAGAGACGCTGAATGCCTTGACCCAGGGCAAGATCCAATATGCCTACGATGCCTTTGGCAACCTGGCTTCGGCAAAGTACCAGGACGGCAGCTACGATTACAAGTTGCCCGATGAGGTGGGCAACCTCTACAAAGACCCGAAAAAGCAAGAGGTCTACGGAAAGGGCGGCAAGTTGCTCAAAGACCGGGACTGGTACTACCAATACGATGAGGAGGGCAACCTGATCCGTAAAACCAAAGAGGAAGTGTCTTTGGAATCTCAGGAACCCCAAACAAAAAAAGAAGTGCCTCCATCGAAATTCAGTTTGTTTCTGGACGAAAAGGAATGGGGAGCGCCCGAAGAGACGCGGAAGAAACGCTATACCCAGGCGGAAAAAGAGGCGTATTTGCAGAACAAAGCCCGGCAAGGATCCGGTGCACCCCGTTGGAAACACGGGGACTGGTACTACACCTGGCAGGCCAACGGGATGTTGCAAAGTGTAAAGCGTCCGGACGGCACGGAGATCTCTTTCGAATACGATGCCTTGGGTAGAAGAACGGCCAAACTCAACCATGCTACCGAAGAGATCACTAGGTTTGTATGGGACGGGAACGTACCTTTGCACGAGTGGCGTTATGCCCTGAAAGACCGGCCGCAGACGGTGGCCGATGAGCTGGGAATACTCAGCTTGGACAAAGCCGAACCGGTAGAAAACCTGATCACCTGGGTCTTTGACGAAGGCAGTTTTGTGCCAAGCGCCAAGATCGTGGAAGGGGAAACCTATTCCATCGTCTCGGATTATTTGGGTACACCATGCCTGATGTACAACCATGTAGGCAACCTGGTCTGGCAAGCCGAACTGGACATCTATGGAAAGATCCGAACCCTGGAAAGAGGCTCAATTCAAGACTGCCCCTTCCGTTACCAAGGGCAGTACGAGGATTCGGAGACAGGCTTGTACTATAACCGCTTCCGGTACTATTCGCCTGAATCAGGGACGTATATTTCACAGGATCCTATTGGGTTGATGGGGAACAATCCGAATATTTATGCTTATACTAAGGATAGTAATGCTTGGGTGGATGTTTTAGGACTGAATGAAATTGTTCCGACTGACTTAGTAGCTTTTGGAAATTCTACAACACCAAGGGCCCCTAGGGTAAAAGATGTGGCAGATGCAATGGAAGGAGATATAATTAAATCACAAAAGTATGTTCAGTGGCCTAAAGGGGCTTCTACTTTTAATAGCCCAGATAATGCTCCACTTTCTGGTCATTACCATGTTTTCACTAAAGGAACGTCACTCCCAAGTGGCTTAGCAATTAAAGCAGATGGGGTGGATGTTGGCGGCCCAATGAGAAAAGGACATCATACCATTTACAATATAGAGGATATGAGTTATGAAGAATTTAAAGCAAAGTTTAGTGAAATTCAATCTCACTATGGAGGCAAAAAAGCAAAATGTACATAATATAAAAGCATGAAAAAACAATCAATTGAGTGGAAGGAACTTTTAAGCAAGGAAGAAGAATTAAGTAGCTTAAGATATAATTATTTTAAATTGGATACTGAATTGATTTTAAAAGATATAAAAGTGTCTTTTAAGACAAATGACAGATTGCCAATTGTCTTAAGTATCCTTGAAAAAATGAGTGACCAAATAAAACGAAACTTAATAGATGAATTAGTTTTCACTGCTGTAAATGGGCCTGCAAGTTATTTAGGTGCAGCTAAAGATATTATTTTAAATTTGGATAAAGATTGGCTAAACATGAATATATCCAGCTCTATTGATAAAGTACTGAATGCAAATATTGAACATGATTACCTAGATTATGTATACAGAAATATCGCAGACTTACTGAATGATCTCCACTTTAAAAGTAAATTAATAGAATTTATCACTAAATACTGTAAGCATAGTAAAGACCAAGATATAATAGAAATCTATACAGATTTCAGCTCTAATTAAGCTATTCAAAGTTACCAGTTTTACAAAAAAAGCCCACGAAGAAGAGATTCATGGGCTTTTTTATATCTCCTCCCTCCACCAAAATCATCCAAGAAGGTGTGTACAGCATTGTCACCGATTACATCAACAAACCCATTGCTGCCTACAACGGAGTGTGGAACCTCGTCTGGGAGGTGGAATACGATATTTACGGCAATATCCGCAGCCAAACCAAAGGAGCAGCGCATTTTATCCCTTTCCGGAACCAAGGACAGTACGAAGATGTAGAGACAGGCTTGTACTACAACCGTTTTAGGTATTACGATGGAAACAGTGGGATGTATATTTCCTAGGATCCGATTGGACTACTCGGAAACTCTTCAAATTTTTATGCTTATGCACTTGATATAAATTATGAGGTTGATGTTTTTGGGTTGGACTGTTTAAAACCAGAAAGAGGGTATCTTAGAGGAAAGGCTCATGGTATAAATTGGCAAAAGAGTGATGCTATAAAAAGAGCAAGTAAACCACCATATAGACCTCAAGGAAAATGGAGGAATAAAAAAGATTTAGAGTATGCAGGAAAACAAGCAGCAACTCTTTCTCCTGAAGATGGATTTAAAGATTTTCCTATAAACCCAGACCATAAAAGTATAGTATACTATAAAGATGGTTCAGAGTCCATACCAGATATGATCAGAGTAAGAAATAATGGAAACGGAACATTTCATGGCTTTCCTATAGATTCTAAAACAGCAGAACCAATTAGAAATAAAGAATAAATGACTTTAAATTATGTTCTATATTGAATTAAAAAAAGATATACTGTTAGGTCATTATGATAGTGAAGATGAAAGTGTAAGTGAAGCGGTTTTTTCAATTTATCCAGATTATGAAAATTATGAATTTATTATTCATTTAAATAATGATTTAAAACTGTTACTTGATTTTAGAGGGGATATGAGTGAAATATATAATGATGTGATTAAAATGATGAGGGCGATTAACCATGGAGACGGTATGATTAAAATTAATTTTTTATCAAGCTCTTTTTCTGCAATTTGGCATATTGAAATCAAAAGTGATGATATTAAAATAATCCCACAATGGACGACAGCAAATTTAGAGTTTAAAGGCAAGAAAGTTACACCTGATAAGTATCATAAATTTGAATCTCCGATAATCATAACAAAAGCTTTGTTATTAAGTGAATGGAACAAACTATTGGAAGAAATTAAAAATGATTTATTAAAAGTAGGATACCCTCATAACTTAAAAGGGTTTGATTATTTAATGAATCTCTAAAGTCAAAATACATTAATGAGCTGTATAGCCAACTTTGGTGTATTACAATTGCAATACAGTCATTACAGTGGACTTCGAAAGTAGGAGTAGCAATTTTAGCCAAAGTTGACTTGCTCTAAAGTTTATCAAAAAATCCCATGAATCATTATTTATGGGATTTTTTATATCCTCATTTTACCATGTAGATAACCTATTCCATCGTATCGAATTATTTAGGTACTCCATGCCTGATGTACAACCACGTAGGCAATCTGGTTTGGCAAGCCGAATTGGACATCTATGGAAAAATCCGAACCCTAGAAAGAGGCTCGATTCAAGATTGTCCCTTCCGTTACCAAGGCCAGTACGAGGATGTAGAGACGGGATTGTATTATAACCGTTTTAGGTATTACTCGCCTGAATCAGGGACGTATATTTCACAGGACCCGATTGGCTTGGCGGGGAATAATCCGAATATTTATGCTTATGTATGGGATAGTAATGCTTGGATTGACCCGTTTGGGTTGTCAGAAGGTGTATATGCTGAAATGCAATCATATATTTTTACTGATGCATGGATGAAAGGTCCTCATGCTAATATCATGGGACCAAAAGGAAAGTTAGCAGAAGCTTTTTTGCAAGTTAATAACGGAAAATTAAACTGGGTTTTAAAGCATGATAGTAATGTTCCTAAGAAGCTTAGAAAGCAAGTAAATAAAGTTGTTGAAAAAATGATTGATGATGATGCTATAATGCAGATAGCTAAAGAACAGACAGATAAAATAATTAAAGATTTAGAAAATCAATCAACTAAGAATATGAAAGATGTAGCTAAACGGAACCTTCCAAGGTTTAAAGAGATGTTGAAATTATTCTGTAAATAAAATGAAAATAGATATTAATAAAATAATTGATACAGGTAAGGTATTTGAATTATCAAAAAAATCCTCAATAGAAGAGTTCTATCAAAAACATAAACTGATAGAGAAGAGGAATTCTTATGATGATGGCAGTTTTTATAGTGTTTTATTAGGATGGAATGAGTTCTTTTTTGAAAATGACAAGCTTACATCAGTGAATATAGATATTAGTAATACAAAAATTGTATTTACAAATTCTAAGAATACAATAAAATATAATTCTAAGTTAAATAAAGTTATTTCGTATCTGAATTTAACAAATAAAGAATGGGCTTTTTATTCCCCATATTGTTTTACACATCAATTATGTATTAAATCAAATAATGTTTATTTCTTTTTTATGAATTCAGATGAAAAAAGGATGAGGTTGAATAAGATAAAAATATCATGGGATGATTTGTAATTTGTGTTCTTATAATGAGAAGTAATAAAAGTTAAATAAACCACGGTGTATGCTGTGGTTTATTCTTACGAAGAAGCTTGTTTGGTTTTAAGATCTCTTAAACACATATCAATAAGGTTCAATACATAGTTTCTATTTTCATCAGGGAGGTTAGCGATATTTTCAATGCGTTATACACTCTCAAGTTATAAAACCTAACAAATAAGTCATTTCTTTCATTTACCAACGATGCCTTAGGTAGGCATATAAATCAAGCAACAACCAAAAAACTATTTAATCACTTGGGGCTTTGAGGAAGGGAGTTTTGTGCCCTCCACCAAAATCACCCAAGGGGATGTGTACAGCATTGTCACCGATTCCATCGGCAAACCCATTGCTGCCTACAATGGAGTAGGAAACCTCGTCTGGGAGGTGGAATACGATATTTATGGCAATATCCGCAGTCAAACCAAAGGAGAGCAACACTTCATTCCTTTCCGGAACCAAGGACAACATCTAGTTATTATCGAGGAGACTCTTCTTTCTTTGCTAGAATTGATACTGATATGAGATAGTATTTCATTTTTTTTAAAAGGCCTGAATCTTTGTAAAAAGGGTGAATCATTATCATAATGGAAGGAAATATAACTACTTTTAGCAGCCAACAAAATCACCCAATATGCGCATCGCTATTTTTGCAGACCTTCATGGAAAACTATTACTCCCGTTTAAACTGGTGGATTTGTATCAACAGGAGACTGGGGAAAAAGTGGATTTGATTTTACAATGCGGGGATTTAGGAGCCTATCCCAATTTGAAGGCGTTGGATAAGGCCACCCTGAAACATGCCCGGTACGACCGGGATGAATTGGGTTTTTATGAGGATTTTGCCCAAGAAAAGGCGGCCATCAAGGCCTATCTCCAACAGCTCGATTTGCATATGATTTGTGTTCGGGGAAATCATGAAGACCACGACTACCTGGATGTCTTAGAACAAAAAAGTGGTAAGGCTTCACGGTTTCCCATAGATGTCTACCAAAGGGTATGGGTGTGCAAAACAGGTCATATTCAAACCTTTCGAAAGGGGGATAAACAATTGAGCTTTGTGGGGATCGGAAGGATTGGTGACCGAAAAAGACGGACGGCAAAACGCTTTATCCAGGAGTATGAACGGAAACAATTAGCATCCCTGTTCCAAACAAATGAACACTTTGATATTTTGCTCTCGCATGACAAAGACGATATGAGTCAACGGGGGTATGGAATGCCCGAAATCCGTCACACACTGGACCAGGTGATTTTTCATTACCATTTTTATGGACATACGGGCGAACCCTTTCAATGCCAGATAGACAGCAACGGCATCACGACTTCGTGTAAAATTAAGGAATTGGAATTTTCAGAGGACGGCACTTTACCGGAAGGATGCATGATCATTCTCCACCAAACAAAGAAAGAGGACTGGGAGCTAACAGTGGTACCATCATCCCTGACAGATAAATTAACCAAAACTCATTGGAAAGACTGATGTTCGTTTTATCCCCCCCTTCACCCAACTTAAAATAAACAGCTATTTAAATAATATGGATTGGACTGGTAAATTTTATGGATTTTACTCTGATAAACCTATAGAAGAGGTATTTAGAGAATTGAAAAATCAAGCCTATACTATGGGCTATCAATATGATCTCATTCAGGAAGAAGATGGTGAAAGTTTGTTTTTTTATAAAAACCAAGAAATGCTTGACTATCAATTAGAGCATGGATACAATACAGACCTTCATGATCAAGGTTGTTTTTCAGTAGAAGCAAAGTTAACTAAATTGAAGGGTATAGCAACTTTGTTTGAATTTGAGGGTAGGTCAAATTTCGAACCACTTGATATTAATTTGATGCTCCACATTGTATATTATTATAATTTAGTTATACCAGACTTTATTGAAGACTCAGTGTTTTCCAAAAAGATTCATAATATCTTTTCTGAAATACTACTTAAAGAGTAAATGTTCCCAGGCATACGTTACTGAAACAGCTATCATTTACATGAATACATTTTACCTTACTCCCCAACAAACAGAAGAGGTTGTATGCAAAGACTCAGAAGCCCTCATTGAGAAGTTTTTATCTGAAAATGTTGATTTTTTTGAAGTTAATTTTTGGGGACTGTATCAATGTAAAATCCACACGGAAGATGATATTATGTTTTTAGCGGAAGCTTGTGAAGAGCTCTTCACTGAAAGAAAAGAAATTAAACACTACGTTTTTTTGGATGATGGAGCTGTTGTTATAGAAGCAAATTCGACTGATGAAATCAATGTACAGGTCACTATTAAATTAACTCCCACTTTAAATATTAAAGATTTACACATAGAAACTATAAGAATGTCTATTAAAGACTATATGCTTTCATGGAAATACTTAGCATATCAAATATCAGAATTTATTAATAAACCGTAAAAGGAGAAACCTATTCCATCGTATTGGATTATTTGGGTACTCCATGCCTGATGTACAACCACGTAGGTAACCTGGTCTGGCAAGCCGAACTGGACATTTATGGAAAGATCCGAACTTTAGAAAGAGGTTCTCCTCAAGATTGCCCCTTCCGTTACCAAGGGCAGTACGAAGATGTAGAGACGGGTTTGTACTACAACCGTTTTCGGTACTATTCGCCTGAATCGGGAGCGTATATTTCGCAGGATCCGATTGGCTTGGCGGGAAACAATCCGAATATCTATGCTTATACACATGATAATAATGTGTGGATTGACCCTTGGGGGTTAAGTGGTAAAATAGGTAATCCATTACCTGGTGGGGAAAAAATATTTAGAATTGGCTCCAGTGTTGATTTAAAGCCAGCCGAGGCTGCATTAAAGCCAGCAGGAATATCTGTAATTAGAGCAAGTAGCGCAGAGGAAGCAGGCCAAATAATGAAGAAAGCTTTTCCAAAAGCAACTAACCTTCATAAAGTAATTGACTCTGGAGATATAATGGAAGCAACTGTCGATAATATTAGGAAAGTAGGATATGATGTTGTTGAAAATCCAACAAATAAATTTGGAGACGCTCACGCTAGACTTATTCACCCAGAAGGTGCTGATACATTTGATAGAGATACAGGTAAACTAAAAAAAGCATTTAAATGTTCATAAGGATTAATAATGAAAAGAGATTATATTATATCAAAAAAAAACAACACCATTATTGCAGTGATTGAGATTCAGTCCATTGATAATGATAAGGTTGGTTATAAGGCAAAACTAATTGAGAATCATTTTCCAAAAGAACTACTGTCACTTATTGGGGAATTCCATAAAACTGTGGATTCATTAGAGTTCTCATTGTTAGATAGTATTGAAAGCCGTATTCAGGCATATCAATTATATCTTAGGGATTTGAATTTGAAAATATTTGATTTATTAATCGAAGGTCAGAACATTTCATTTTATTCAAAATATCCTACAGCAAATGGTTTCATTGACAATTACCCAGAATGAGTAGATGGGGTGTAAGGCAAAAGTGGATAATCATTCGTGGTTATCCACTTTTGCCTGTTGTAACCCAATGTTTATGAGCAGTAAGCAGCCCTTGCCTTAGAATCTCTTAGAAAAAGTATCAAAGCTTAAGCTCTCAATATCGTTATTATAAGAAGCATGACCACTTGGGTCTTTGACGAAGGGAGTTTTGTGCCAAATACGAAGATCAAATAAGGAAAACCTATCCCAACGCCTCGTGCTATTTGGGTACACTTTGCTGTAACATAGAAGACTAAGCGATGACTTTCCCCGATGGAGGTTTTATGTCCAAAGCAATAGCGTTAGAATGATGATAAAATTAAATTGGATCATAGAAAGTTTCAGTGTAGTCAATGAAATATCCTTGACTGTGGAGGATATCGCTTTAAACAAAAACTTAGTGGGTTCTTTTGACTATTTGGGAATGGAAGGGTATGATAATTTTTTAATGGATCCTAACACCCATGAAATCGTATATCTTGGCTTAGGAGTTCCTCAAAATTTCCTCCTTGAAAAGAGCTTTTTTGAAACTCGTAAAGTTCATTTTGATAAGAAACCACTTGAACAACTTTTCCTGAAAAAAAAGTGTTTTTTGAGGAATTAAGTTTTTCAATATTGGACTTAAAAAGTAAGCAATTAATCGCTTTATCCTCTAAATACGAAGATGCCTATCAGGTATATAGAATTCAAGAAAATTTATCATTGTTATTTGACACGCATGGGCATTACCAAGGTTTTATTTTAGAAAATGCGACTGAGTTCATAAAGGGGTATCAACTCAAAAAAACAGATACGGAATTTGAACGGCTTCTCATCGCTACCTTATCACTTATAAATAGTGAGACCTTTGAAAAAATGGAGCAAGAAGATGCAGGTGTTTTTCAAGAATTAAAAGCACTCGAATCTCAGTGTGTAAAGATTAAAGATGACCGGGTTGATGGCTTGCTTACTTTAATTGATAACTGCTTTTATGCCTATTACTAAAAGCTAAACACTTAGGGTGGTTTGATGGGAAGGCAGCAGACAATAGTTTAATGAGCTAAAAATATCTTATTCTAAAGTTTATCAAAAAAGTCTATGAGTCATTATTCATGGGCTTTTTTATATCTCCTCCCTCCACCAAAATCACCCAAGAAGGTGTGTACAGCATTGTCACCGATTCCATCGGCAAACCCATTGCCGCCTACAACGGAGTGGGGAATCTTGTTTGGGAGGTGGAATACGATATTTACGGCAATATCCGCAGCCAAACCAAAGGAGAGCAACACTTCATTCCTTTCCGGAACTAGGGGCAGTACGAAGATGTAGAAACGGGCTTATACTACAATCGTTTTAGGTACTATTCGCCTGAATCAGGGGCGTATATTTCGCAGGATCCGATTGGGTTAGCGGGGAACAATCCGAATATTTATGCTTATGCACTTGATAGCAATTCCTGGGTTGATCCGTTAGGCTTGATTAACTGGAAAGATTTTAATCCTGTTAAAGATCCCAATGGTCTTACTGGTTTACAAAGGCACTATCAAAAGCACGTTATAAAACAACAAGAGTTCGGTGATATTTCACAAAACGAATATTTGAAAAAGGCCAAAGCCTTTGGAAAAGAAACTGGGGGAATAATAGGAGAAGTAGATGAAGGTAATTTCAAAATTAAGCACAACCCAGAAACAGGAGAAGTGTTTATAGGGCACACAAAAAACGTGAAATTAGAACTTACTACATTGATGATGGACGTAGCAAAGACCCTCTTGGAGATGCGGTAGATTTAGCGAAAAAAACAGGATGTAAATAAATCAAACGGAAATGAGGATTGAAATAAGCAGAAAAGATGCAATCAGGTTGATTCAGGATTATCACCTTCTGCATTTAACTATTGATGAACGTGGGGATATTTTACTTTCTAATGGAATTGAAGTAACTGACGAGGACGACAAGTGGTTGTTTGATGAAATTTTAAAGGAAAAATATAATGAAACCATAAGAGAAAACTTTAACTATAATACACTGGTAAGGAACGAATATATTGAACTTCAGGTACAGGCTTTATTCAACAAAGAAGTGTCCGTAAAAGATTCTGGTAAGGAGTTGGATGGGAAGTCTGCCCATGCATGTGTGTGCTGTGGATACAAGACATCTTTTGATAGAGAGTTTCACAATATCTGTCCAGTATGTTTTTGGCAAGATGATTTTACAGAAGGGGACGAATACAGCTCCCCCAACCGTAGTTCCCTTAATGATTTTCGAGAACATTTTTTTTCAAATACAGATACTGACAGTGAAATTTTTAAGAAATTTCATAAATAACAGTTAAAATATACTTCAACACCAGTAAGGAAAATTCAGGTATGGAGTAGCAAAGAAGAAGTAGCCACTTACTAAAGACAACAAAGACAAAGTGGGTAGTCATCCTTGATTATCCACTTTTGTTTTGTAAAGCATATCCGAAGAAAGAACATCCTGTATCTTATATAAACATATAGAATTTCTATTTAGAATAAGCTGTCCTAGCCTTTGCATCCCTGATTAAACCGTATTTTACCTGCCAAAAAATCAAGATTGACCCTAAAGCATCAGCTAGTTGTGTAGCCATCTCAATTGATCAAGAATATTAAAAAATTCTAATCACTTGGGTCTTTAACGAAGGCAGTTTTGTGCCTTCCACCAAAATCACCCAAGAAGGTGTGTACAGCATTGTCTCCGATTACATAGGCAAACCCATTGCCGCCTACAACGGAGTCGGAAACCTTGTATGGGAGGTGGAATACGATATTTACGGCAATATTCGCAGCCAAACCAAAGGAGAGCAACACTTCATTCCTTTCCGGAACCAGGGACAGTACGAAGATGTAGAGCTGGATGGCTTAATGTACAATCGTTTCCGCTATTACGATGGAAACAGTGGGACGTATATTTCGCAGGATCCGATTGGGTTAGCGGGGAACAATCCGAATATTTATGCTTATGTCAGCGATAGCAATGTTTGGGTGGATCCTTTTGGCTTGGATTGTACTAAAGGCAAAGTAGGAAAAGTTACATATGAAAATTTTGAAAGAAAGCCAGGAGTGTTTTCTAGGTTAGTAAAGAACTTTAAAGATTTCCAATACATTGGTAGATATAATATTTCAAAGTATAAAGCAAAATTTAGAACAAGTAAATTTTATGAAAAAGAAGATCTCACATATATAAGCCATTACTTTGATGGTGTTGATACTAAAGGCAATAAAGTAACAATTGAAATAGCTAATCAAGGTCACCCCGCATCTAGAGGAGGCATAGAGCCTGCCCACGTTAAAGTTCAAATTAAAGGAGATTCAGGGGTTGTGCACAATTCAAAATATTTTCTAGAAGCTGATAAATATAGAATTATAGAAAAATAATGATGACATATACAGAAGTTGATTTTGCGCATTTTGAAAAAATACTCACAAACATATTGAAAATTGATCCCAGTCTATTTGATATTCACCCTAAAACTAAGAACTATAAGAGAATCATTCCATTTAGACAGATTTTTCAAAACAATGGGATCAAAATTTCCTACATCAATGCTGAAATTGATTATGAAGATTGTAGTGACTTAAAAGTTGGTTTAAGTAAAATGCTAACTAATTTGTTTGGAGAGGTAAATCAATTTGATCATTTACTGATTTACCGGTCTGATTCGATGACTACAAATAAGGATATTGCACTCATACTGAAGACCCATGATTTAACCCATTTTCTTTCCAATTCATATAAAGAGTGTTATACTTCCAAATACATTTTTGATGTCACAATGGATGATATATATTTTTATAATTTGGATAATGGAATGTTTTATGGATACGAACATCCAGGTGTTTTATATACAGCAGATCTAAATTGACTTAAAACTGGCTACTTTCTTTTAAACAAAACAAATGTGAGATAAATTATTTACTTTCACTATAATGGTATAACGATTAGGAGAGTCATTTAACTAAAAAAATCTTGTTCTAGAGTTGATCAAATAAATCCCATGAATAACTCATGGGATTTATTATATTCTCCTCATTCTACCATCTAGATAACCGATTACATCGGCAAACCCATTGCCGCCTACAACGGAGTCGGAAACCTTGTCTGGGAGGTGGAATACGATATTTACGGCAATATCCGCAGCCAAACCAAAGGAGAGCAACATTTTATTCCCTTCCGGAACCAGGGGCAGTACGAGGATGTAGAGACAGGCTTGTACTACAACCGTTTCCGGTACTATTCACCTGAATCGGGAGCGTATATCAGTCAGGATCCGATTGGGTTAGCGGGGAATAATCCGAATATTTATGCTTATACACATGATAGTAATACTTGGATAGATCCATTTGGGTTAAGTAAATTTAATCCCATTGAAATATTTGGCCGTAAGGTATATCAAAATACAACAGACTTTGTTACAGGAGTACCAAATTTTGTTGACCCTGTAGTAGGAAAAACAAACCCTTATGCTCAAGCAATTTTGGATAATGGTGGATCAAACTTAGATTTAATGAAAAAGGGATACGCTCCTATAGGTACGGATGGTAAACAAATAAATTTACATCATATAATAGGAATAGAACCTGGGCCCATGATAGAATTATTAGAAGATACCCATCAAAAATATAGTGAAACAATTCATGCTATAATTGAAGATGGAAGAAGTTTTAGAAAGAATAAAAAATTAAAAAGGGCTTATGAGAGATTTAGGAAAAAATATTGGAAACAAAGAGCTAAAGGTTTCAAAGTAAGTTGTCGTTAAATATATGTTTTTTACATTATGAAATATTTAGATAGACTTAAGGCTAGTAATGAATTTAGTTATTGGAACGGGGCTGATAAAAATGATATTTCCAAGGTGGAAGAGACTTTAAATGTTAAACTTCCAGATGCTTACAAGCTATTTTTATCGGAATGTGGGATGTGTAACTTTGGAGATACGAACATTTTAGGAATTGCTAAAAGTGATAATAAAACAACTTTTCCAGTTATGGAAATGACTCTAGTATTAAGAAAAGATTCACATTTGCAAAATGAGTATATTGTACTTCAATATGATGTGGGTGAATTTGTAGTTTTATACAATGTTTCTGATAGGAAAGTTTATGAGGCAGATGTTTTCTATGATTCAGAAAAGCAAGTAAAAATTGGAAAAATAGAGGAAGGGTTTTCTTCATTTGATGATTTTTTTGATGACTTTATATTACTTAGTGAGGAGGGTGATTTTTAAGGGAGATACTATCCCGCAAATTATGTAAGGTTTAAACTATTGGGAGGTGATACTCTCGATAGTTTTTGGTAAATAGCCATTTTTTAGTCAAGAGTTGACCTTCTATGAGGTTTTATCTGAAACTTTTTTCACCCTATAACCTCTCCAAAACTCTTAAGAAGAACATTAACTTAGGGGTCAATTTTGCTGACCTAACACATGATTCTTTTTCATATGAAAAACATTCCGGAAAGTTTATTAAGTACATCTGCTTTATTGACTGAATCATTCCCTAATGGAATAACTCAGGATGAATATAAAGCATTGATTTTTATACTTTATGAACACATGTCTGATAGAAACTTAAGTGAAGTATTATCATTTTTTGTTGATAAAGACAAGATTGTAATTTCAAATGATATACCCAAACATTGTACTGGACAGGGGCTTCAACTAGAAATGATAAAAAATGTGCAAGAAAACTTAAACAGGCATGGATTTCAAGAATGGATTGATGAAGATTAAGCTCAAATTCTAAGCAGGATAACAAACATTACCAACTAACCAAAAACTGAACATTTCAATTTAGCCAAAGAGATATATTTCTTTGGCTAAATTATTTTAGGAGAAACCTATTCCATCGTATCGGATCCATGCCTGATGTACAACCACGTAGGCAATCTGGTCTGGCAAGCCGAATTGGACATCTATGGAAAGATCCGAACTTTAGAAAGAGGTTCTCCTCAAGATTGCCCCTTCCGTTACCAAGGCCAGTACGAGGATGTAGAGACGGGATTGTATTACAATCGTTTTAGGTATTACTCGCCTGAATCAGGAACGTATATTTCGCAGGATCCGATTCGACTAAAAGGGAATAACCCGAATATTTATGCGTATGTCAGTGATAGTAATGTTTGGGTGGATGTTTTTGGGTTGTCAGAAACTTTCTTTAGAACAATTTCAAGAGAACATGCAGATATTTTAGAATCAACGGGTAAATTGCCCGCAACAAAAGAAACGTTTACCTCCCCAACTAAAGTTTTTTCCGATGGATATGAGGGTGTTACTTATGAATTTACAATGAAAGATGGAACCACAGCCGAGCTAGAGAAAATAGGTGTTCGAGATAATTCTAGATTGACCAGAAGGAAGTACCTTGATATGCCAGAAGTGAAACCTGGATGGACACAAAACCATGCCTATTTTAAGCAGGAGGGGCCAAAGGGGAGAAAACAAATTAATATTGGTCTGGGAAAAGGAAAAGGGTTAGACATTTTTAATAAGAATATTGACTCTTTCAAAAAAACATGTAACTAATGGTTAGTGAAATTGAAATGGCATTGCTTGAACAGTTTGCTTTTGGAGAAATAGGAGAACAAGATTTTATAGAAAGTTATCCAGTGAACTTATTAAATAATAAAAACTATTTGATTAACCTTATTGAGGTTATGATAAAAAACAAAGATGCAGACAATCTGAGCTTGTTACTTGATGTTATCGCTTCTTTATCTTTGTATAAAGATTATGATATTCAATCTGTTTATAGGAAATTAATAAAAGTAAATTGGCACCAAATGCACGAAGAACTAGTCGATTCATTAGATAAGTCTGCTGTTAATGAAGACTATTTTATCTATGTTTTGAATAGTTTATATGATTATCATAAAGATGGTGTAGAGGATTTTATGGTACCAATATGGAGTAAGTGTTTATGGAGTTTATATAAAATAAAGACTCGAAAATCAATTGATATGATAAAACAGTATGTTAATTCAGAGTATGAGTACCTTCGAGAAACATCAAAAAAAAATCTTTCTAAATTGAATGAGTAAATTATCAAAAATACTCTACCGAGATTATGAAAACAGCTTACCTTAAGAAGGGAAACATATAATTGGTTCAAAAACATCAGAAGTAAGCATTGTATATCCGGCGTATAGAACTTCTATAGCTAAATTTAAAGATCGGCCGCAGACAGTGGCCGATGAGCTGGGGATGCTCAGTCCGGACAAAGCCGAACCGGTAGAAAACCTAAAGACGGTAGAATGGTCACAAGGAATACTCGAACTAACACACTTTCTAATGGAAATGGAAGAGTTATAGAACTACAACGAAGAGCTGCCGACCCTAATAGTAAAATTACAAATGACATATTAATACCTGTAGTAAATCGCACTCCTGATATGGATATGTTTTTTGACCTTTAAAGCAATTACAATGAAACAGTTACCAGAAACTAATTTAGTATATGAACTTATGTACCTTGCTTTCATCGATATTAGGGAAGAGGCCGTGAGAACAAATAATAAAGTATCCTATTGTTTGTCTGATTTATTCCATGGAATTCCAGGAATAATTTTAAAGCAACTTGAAGAAGGAAATATTGATTACAGTAAGGTTATGGATGCAATTCGAGAAAAAGCAAAAGAAAATGGTTCTGAAAAGTGGTTACAACACAACATTTCCGAGTTGAGGAATAACTTTCAATAGAATAGTGGAGGTGAAAAGAAAAAGTAGACACTTTTTAGAAACAGCAAAGACAAAGTGGGTGGTCATCCTTGATTATCCACTTTTCTTTTTGTCTGTTGTAAGCCAATGTTAATGAGCCGTAAGCAGCCCTTGCCTTAGAATCTCTTAGAGAGGTATCAAAGCTCAAGCTCTCAATATCCTTAGTATCGTTATCATAAGAAGCATGATCACTTGAGTCTTTGACGAAGACAGTTTTGTGCCGAGTGCGAAGATCGTAAAAGGAGAAACCTATTCCATCGTTTCAGACTATTTGGGTACACCATGCCTGATGTACAACCACATAGGTAATCTGGTCTGGCAAGCCGAACTGGACATCTATGGTAAGATCCGAACCCTGGAAAGAGGCTCTCTTCAGGACTGCCCGTTCCGTTACCAAGGCCAGTACGAGGATGCAGAGACAGGCTTGTATTACAATCGTTTCCGGTACTATTCGCCTGAATCAGGGACGTATATTTCACAGGATCCGATTGGACTAAAAGGGAACAATCCGAATATTTATGCTTACGTGTGGAATGCAAATTACCAAGTAGATGTATTTGGTCTTGCTGTCGGCGACCGGAATAATATTCCAAGAATTGAACAGGGTAATTTGAAAGAAGGGTGGGAACATATAGATGCGAGACATATTACTGGAAACCACCCTAATGGAACAGGTGATTTATTTGAGCCTGGAACATCAAGACAAAATCTTGAAAACGCTGCAAGAAAAATTATTAAAAAAGGGAAAAGGGTTACTGTTGATATTACAAGACGAATGCAAACATTTGAAATGAAAATTAAAATCCAAGGAAATAAAAAAAGAACTAGTTCGAATGACAGTTGACTCTTTTGATGGTAATAGAGTGATTACAATGTTTCCAGCAAGAGGAGGATGTCATTAAAATTATAAAGTAAAATGATAAATATAACATTTGAATTAAATTTGATTGATGAAGATATTTCAGACTTTGAATTAGGAAATATCTCATTTAATGTAAATGGTGATCAGATTTCAAGCAAAGGAAATAATCCTGATCAAAGTTTTATGATTTTTATATCCTTAGTGGACTTGTTAGATGGCATACAAGACTATATGAAGAATCAAAAAAGACAAAAAAAATATGTCTTTAAAGCCTCTGACTCCTCATTTGATGTGCTCTTTGAAATAAAAAAAAGTGATATTTATATTAAGTACCAAAAACAAACATTAAAAGAAAAATTAAATATTTTTCTTTACGAATTATACAATTCTTCAAATGCTTTTTATAAAGAACATTTAGCCTTAATAACAGACAAAAGTGGAGTTTTTCAGGACTTAGAAAAAAGTCTATCAAGATTTAAAAAATTAATTAAATAAAATCTAAGTACATGACAAAAATAAGCAGAGGGCTTTTTTAATCATATTATTGATATTATTTAAAATGATTATCCGTAAAGCTGCCACCCCGTAAATAAGATACGGTCAGTTGATTGATATTAGTCTAAAAAAACCAGACTGATATGGATAGCATTACAGCATTTATGGAGAATTACAATAGTGAGCAGGCATGTCGGGAGAAGTTCAAGGCGGTACGTGAAAAAGCAGGCATCACTTGTAAAGGTTGCGGAGGGCATGCACATTATTGGCTGAAAGGTAAACAAATGTGGCAATGTAAGTTTTGCTCTTTCCGGACCAGCCTACGCAGTGGTACCCTCATGGAGT
>NZ_JBDKWZ010000020.1:0-142973 GCF_039710355.1 Rapidithrix thailandica
AAACCATAACCAAGACATTCGTATCGCTATTGATACCATAAAGGCTGCTAAATTAGCGGGAGCTGATGCTATCAAATTTCAAACATATACTCCTGATACCCTAACCATTGATTGTGATAATGAGTATTTTCGCATCGACCAAGGAACACTTTGGGACGGAAGAACGCTATATGATCTTTATAAGGAGGCCTATACTCCGTGGGAGTGGCATCAGGAACTGTTTCAAGTCGCCAGAGAAGAGGGCTTGATCTGCTTTTCTTCCCCTTTTGATAAAACAGCCGTGGACTTTTTGGAAAACCTCAATGTTCCGGCCTACAAAATAGCCTCATTTGAAATTCAAGATATTCCATTGATTGAATATGTGGCGTCTAAAGGTAAGCCTGTAATTATCAGTACGGGTATTGCCAGTTTGGAGGACATTGAATTGGCCCTGGAAACTTGCAAAAAGGTAGGTAATGAGCAAGTCATATTACTGAAATGTACTTCTGCGTATCCGGCACCGTTGGAATTGGCGAATTTGAATACCATGCCCGATTTGAAAAAACGTTTCCGAGTAGAAGTAGGTCTCTCAGATCATACATATGGAATTATTGCGCCTATTACATCAGTCGCTTTGGGAGGCAAAGTCATTGAGAAGCACTTTATCCTTGATAAAAAGCAAGGAGGACCCGACGCGGATTTCTCTTTAGATCCTCAAGAGTTTAAACAAATGGTAGAAGCAGTGCGTGATACGGAGAAAGCTTTGGGAAAAGCCACCTATCAACTCTCTGAAAAAGTAGAGAAAAACCGAAAATTTGCAAGGTCATTATTTGTGGTAAATGACATCAAAAAAGGAGAAGCTATCACAGAAGAAAATGTGCGGTCTATCCGCCCAGGTTATGGACTGCACCCTAAATATTTAAAAGGTATTTTAGGAAAAACCGTGACACAGGATTTAAAAAGAGGAATACCGCTTACATGGACTTATTTAGAAAATAAATAAAATCCTGGTATAAAGAGATAAACATATATATAAATGTTTGTTAGGTCAAATTACAATTAGAAACTTAGGTTAAGGTTTTGACATTCATAAATAACTTCCAAGAAATTGGAAACATATAAGATATTGATACCCCTCTAATTCAAGATAACAGTTTTCAATTATGCCAATTCTTATAGTGTATTTTATTTACACAAAATAGGAAAAGTCATTTTATTCTCTAAATTAAATTTATTATTAAAATTTGATAACTCTTATTAAAAATAAGATTCAAGGTAATATAGGAGAACTAGTATATTTACTAGGGCAATATAGCACTCCTATAGTAAGCTTTCTTATTAACACATTGGTAATGCGTTACATAGCTCCTGAAACCCTTGGCATACATCAATCTATAATGCTTTGGACATCATATCTTTCATTTCTTCAACTTGGTGTATTCAATGGATTAAATAGAAATTTAGCGTATTATAAAGGGGCGAATGAAGAGGAAAAATTAAGGAAAGCATCTTCAACCGGATTTGTATTCTCATTTTGTGTTTCAGTAGTATCTATAATAATCGTAATATTAATATACAATACTTCATCAGATGATCAATATTCTGAAATATCTTTTTTAGCTTATGTGCTGTTAGGTTTAACAGTTTTTACACAACCCATCATTACTTTTTTTGATACACTTTATAGAACTGGACAAGATTTTAAAAAATTAGGAGGTTTCATTAGTACTAATAATGCTATTTATCTAGCTAATAGCTTGTTAATGTTTTTTTTTGGTTATGTTGGATTTGTGATTCAATCAGCCATAAAATTAGCAATAGCTTTAATATTACGAACTCATAAAAAAATATTTTTTCTAAGGGTTAAATTCTCAAAAAATTCTTTTAAAGAACAAATAACCACTGGATTTCCAATTTTACTTAATAGCTATTTAAGTAGTACGTTTTTTATTTTCGATCAATTTTATATAACACACAATTTTGATAAAATAGAATTAGGTTACTATAATCTAGCTAGACTTGTATTATTCATCATACCTGTTATCCCTAACTCATTGACAACAATTTTTTACCCAAAAGCATCAACTTTATATGGTAAATCAGGTAAGAATAAACAGGTATTAAAACCTTTTTTTGTCAAATCATTACTAATTAACTTGCTTATTGTATTTCCTTTAATTGGATTAGTCTATATTACAATTGAGCCAGTTGTTAACCTTTTTTTACCAAAATATGTATCTGGAATTGAATATGCAAAGGCATCTGTTCTTGGAGGGTTGGGATATATATTTGTAGGACCTTCTGTTATTTTGGGAGTATTAAAATCTAATAAAATTAATTTTGTGCTTCTAGCCGGTTTGTCAACAAGTACTTATGGTTTATATTTTATTAATATTTTAGAATTTGGATCTATAATTAACTTAATTTACTACAAAAACCTTTTATTCATTGGGTATTCTATATTTATGATATGCTATGTTTATTATAAAATAAAATAAAATATGATATGATAAAAAAACACTTAGATATTGTTACATATTTTTCAATTATTAAAAACAAAGTTTTGTCACCTTTAATTAAAGGCTATCTAATAAATTTTTGTGGAATTACAATTGGAAAACATGCACGGTTCTATGGAATGCCCATTTTATTAGCTAGAAACAATGGTAAAATAATAATTGGTGATAATTTTAAAGCTAATTCAAATTCAATTGCAAATCCAGTCGGTATATCACACCCATTAATTATCACTGCAACAGGAGATATTGCAAAAGTTTATATTGGGAATAATGTAGGTATTTCTGGAGCTAGTATTACTTGTAAAACCAAAATTACAATTGGTGATAATGTTTTAATAGGAGGAGGAGTTGCAATTTGGGATACAGACTTTCACCCTGTAGACGCAGAACAAAGAATTCAAGAACCTAATGCAGGAAAAACAGCTCCCATCTCTATAGAAGACAATGTCTTTATTGGAGCTAGGGCCATCATACTAAAAGGAGTAAGTATAGGGGTTAATAGTGTAATCGCAGCTGGTACTATTGTAAATAAGTCTATACCTCCTAACTGTATCGCTTATGGTAATCCCATGCTAATAAAGAATTTAAAATGAGAAACTACGTATTTATTGTTAGACCTTGGAATTTAAGCTTTTTTCTTTCGCTTGAAGGATTAATCCTTCAAAAAGAGGGTCATGCCAATATTATATGGTTAACTATGCAAAGAAAAGTTATAAATTCTCTAATGAAAAAAGGTAAAAATGTACACTATTTACCTGAAAAATTATCCATGTATAAAGATGATAACTTAGAAAGCTCAAAAGTGACAAAATCATTTGATATTTGGATGAACAAACATTATAATTTTGGAATTAATTTACTTTTTGACTGTGAGAGGTTTAGACCATCCCAAGAACAATCCAATCAATTTATAAAATCTCATATATGCACTTTAAACAAACTAATTCCAGAAAAAAGTGTACTAGTATCGTTAACATGTGATCATTTTGTTTATTTCGTGAGTGCTTATCTTAATAAGATGAAAGATGGGCACAACTTTTTTGTTCAACCTATTGGCTTCCCCTTAAATGCTCAACTTATAATGGAGTCACCTTGGGATGTAGTAAACTTCAGGAAAGAGGCTTTACCAGATTGCAAATTAATTGAATACATAGATTCATTACAATTAGCTCCAGAAAAATCCATCCATTATATGAAAAAAAGTAAACTTCCAAGTCTTTGGGAAAGTTTAGCTATAAAATTCAAAGAATTAAAAGACGCATCTAATATACCTAATAATATATATACATATTTAGAGAAAAAAAGAACAAATATTCTACCTGAAAGAATATTACTAAAAAAAATAATACCCTATAATTGTAGGTTTATCAATGACGAAGACTTGACAAAAAGTAAAAGAAGTTATAATCTATTTTATTATCCTTTGCAGTTTGAACCAGAAATGTCAATACTTGCGTATTCTCCATGGTATAAAGATCAACTAGAAATTATACGTTTGATCAGTCAATCAATGAACGCTGAAGACATTTTATTGTTAAAAGAAAATCCTAAAATGCAGGGCATTAGAAAAATGGATTTTTATAAAGAAATAGATAAATTCCCTAATGTTAAATGGGCACACCCAAAATTAAACTCAAGATTAATTATTCGAAATTCTGATAAAGTTATTTCTATCACAGGAACAGCCACAATAGAAGCAGCTTGTTTGGGTATTAATTCAATGATTTTCGGATATCCTCCATTCAGAACTTTATTGAAAGAAAGGCCCATATCAGAACAGAAGATAAGTAATTTCAAAAAAATACTATATAACTTTTATGATGCAGAAGATATTCTAGATCATTTAAAAAGTAAATGGCCTCAGTTTTCTAAAGGTGTTCTTTTTGCTAATTATATTCCTCAAAGGCAAGGTAATGAAAACACCTTAATGGCCCCCAACAATCTAGCAATACAGTTTTACAATGAAGTTATTCTACAATAATCTTTTGGCTTGAAAAAATATAGATTAATTACCAGATTTGTATTAATACTTTATAGCATCAATTTAGTTGCGATGGCTATGTGGGTATTTAGTTTTGATACTATAAGAATTGTGTTATTATCTTTTTCAGGTATTGGTTTATATATATTATTCTTCATATATGCAAAGCAAAAGACTGCTTATATTTTGAAAGCAGTTTCAATATTACTAGTTATTCTTGGATTCATAAACTCTAGTGATCGATATGTGTACTCACTTATATTTGACATCTGTTTTATTGGGATAATAGGATCCGTATTCCTTTTGAAGGATATAGAAAAACAAGCCATAAATCGCTTTTTTTATGTGATAGCAATGTGTTTCATTTGTTATTACATTTACGTAATACCTAAGTTAAATTACATGTTGATATTTTCAGGATCAAGTATTACAAGAGAAAGTACTTTTCATTTTGTTACTTCTGCTGATTCTGAATACCTAAAAGAATATTTAATATACTTAACTCAAAGTATGTTTGTTAATTTATTGCTTATATTATTACTAATATACCCTTTAATAAGAATAAAAAATAAAGTACTGGATATATTAATATTTACACTGATCTTTACCATTATATTACTCTATAGTATATATTATGTAAAAAGGCAGCCGTTTCTTGAATTAGGGATAGTTTTATTTATATATTTCTTTTTTTATAAGAAAATTGCAAAGGGAATTATTCCCTCCAATATTCTGATTCGAAATACATTACTTATTTCAATTATATTAGTAATTCTCAGTGCAAATATAACATCAACTATAACTGAAAGGTTTGGAAACTTAATACAAAATATTAGTGAGTTTGATCGGTTAGAAGAAACTCAAAAGGTTTTTTCAGAATTTGATTATATTGATTACATATTTGGACGAGGGTTAGGTGTAATTACTTCTACTGCATTTAGTGCTGGTAACACCCTTCACATTGGATATGCTAATTTGATATTTAAAGGAGGGGTTATCTTATTATTATTTTATATATCCCAGTTCGCTTTCAATTTTTTATATTGTTATAAACGGTCTCAAACAGAAAGTAAATATTATATAATAGGATCTGGTATTTCCTTGTTTGCCGCTATTAGTTTATTCTATACTCCAGGATATTATTGGACTATCAACACAATAGTTGTTCCTTTAGGGATGTTTTCCAGGTATCCTCTAAAAGCTTATTTTAATAGTATTTTTTCTAGTCAAAAATCCATACTAAATAAAAATGAATCATAACTTTCCTAAAGTTTTACTTGTATGTGGGTTTAACCAAAATACAGCAAATGGGATTACAATTAGTAATTTATTTCAAAAATGGCCATCTGAAAAGATTGCCGTACTTGAATACAGCTCCAATATACAGGACATTGCTGTTTCGAATATTGAGAAATATTATTGTTTAGGAAGTCGAGAAACAACATTAGTTTGGCCTTTTAGACATTTCCAGAAAGTAAGACAATCATGCCATTTCAACAAATATATAAAAGATAAAGTACAACACGAAGAGGTCAAAAATGACATAATTAGAACGCAGAGTTCTATAAAAAGGCTCTTATTCAAATTAAAACTTAATTTTTTGTACATTACTGGTTTAATATATAAAACTAGGAAATATACAATTTCGGATGTACTTGATACATGGATACAAAACTTTAACCCAGATATTATATATGGTACTACAGAAGATCTTGAAAAAATGAACTTCTTACTTATCTTAAAAAATAGGTATCAAAAAAAATTAGCTATACACACTTTTGATGATTGGGTACACAGTGGGCATCGATATCATTTTTTACAAAGATATTGGAATAAAAAAATGATAACTACTTTTAAAAAAACACTTGATAAATCAGATATAAGACTGACTATTAGTGATAAAATGTCAAATGAGTACTCACAAAAATATAATTTATCATTTCATGCATTTCATAACCCTGTTGACACCAATTTTTGGAATGCGGACAACTTTTTAAAAAACAGCCAAAAAGAAAGTATATTTACTTTTATCTATGCAGGTAAAGTAAATCGGGATACCATACAACCACTACAACAATTTATCAGAGCTATTGAAAGTTTAAAAAATGAAGGTCTAAATATTGCTTTTTCTATTTACTCTCCATATGATATTAAAGTCATATATGAATATCTAGGTCAAAACGCAAAAAAATACTTTAAAGGCACTGTTGAATATGAAATGCTTCCAGTTATATTTAAAAGATCTCATGCTCTTTTATTACCACTTGCTTTCAATAAAGACACTATCAATTATATAAGATTATCAATGTTAACAAAAGCAACAGAATATATGATTTCTGGCACTCCAATTTTTTTATATACACCTGACAATGTAGCTGTTTCTGAATACTTAACAAGTCACAAAGCTGCATATAAACATGAAAATAGTTTAAGCTTATCAACTTCAATTAAGAAGTTCATAAATGATTATACAAATGCAATGAAGTTTGCTAGTAATGCAAAAAAAAGAGCGGAGCAATTTCATAGTATAGAAAGAGTAACAGCAAATTTGCAAAAAGTATTAAACTTAAATAGATAAAGGCTAATGAAAGTAATAATCAATGTTGATGACTTTGGGTTTTCACAATCTACAAATGACGCTGTTTTTGAATTAGCTGAAAAAGGTACCATTACCTCAACAACTGTAATGGTTAATATGCCTTTCTATAAACAAGTTATTGAATTAATGAAATATGGGAATATTAGTGTAGGGTTGCATTTTAATTTAACAATGGGGAAACCCATATCAGATCCTTTATATATTCCTTCATTAGTAGACAAAAATGATAGTTTTTATTCAGTCAATGAATTTAAACGCAGAGCCTTATTAGGAAAAATAAATAAACCTGAAGTATTAACTGAATTAAAGGCACAATATAACAGATTAAAAGCTCATATTGGAGAGGAGAGCATTAGCCATTTTGATTCTCATAATGATATTACAAAATTTAATGTGGTAACAAATGCTTTAATTTCATTAAAACACGAATTAAATTTAAAAAAATCCATTAGAGTTTATAATAAACATATTATTGGCATGAATTCAACTAAACTTATAAACATGAATTCTCCAAGAATAAATACCATAAAATTCTTTGGTCTCAAAAGAACTTTCCTAGAACTTTTATTAATACAGCACACTAATAAATTAGGAAATCACTTCACTCATGGAGATGGTTTAATTTTAACTAAAAGTTATAGAGCCCTGGACATTTTTAAATACTTAGCTGAAGCATCGTTAGAATCTCTTACATCTTTAGAAGGAGTTTTTGAGATATGTTGTCACCCAGCTATAACAACTGCCGATCTTCCCAAGACAATTTTAACACACACAAGAGTACGAGAATATGAATACCTAAAATCTGAAGAATTTAGCAAGGTTAAGGAAAAAGCTCAACTTATAAATTACGATACATTGTTAAAACACAATTAAGATCATAATAAAATTTTGAAGTGACCAAACAATAAAGTTTATGGAAATATGATTTTCGGGATGTAGTGGACTCTTTCTTGTACTGCCTACGCAATGGGCAATAATGGTATAGCCTCTCGATAGAAGGACATCCTCCTTGGTACATGGTATATTATTATTTCCAAAATGGCAGAGAGAGGGCACAATACTCTGTTGAGAGTTGTGAATACGACACGACCCTCGACAAGTTAGAATAAACAGGAAAGTCTAGAAGGCTAACCCAAGCATACATACTTTCCATTGATAATCAGTTAATCAAGTGTGCCTCTTTTATCGACCAAGCCACCAGACTAGATGGAAAAAGAAGATAGCTGGCCGGAAAAGGCATGTCATCAACGACATGCCCAGACTAGTCAATGTCGTCAATCCAATAAGCATCATGGCACAGTAGACCAAAAGATAGTCAAACCGCTCTTAGGCTATCTACACAAAATAAAAAAACAGGCCGATCAGGCCTATAAAATCAGTTTATGGAATGGGTAGAAAACCTGAGCTAGTAGGCAGACGTAGAAGCGGAAATTCTCTTCCATCCATATGCTAAGGCTTTTGCTTATTAAGTGAAATATGGATAACTGAAAGGTCATTTTGACTACTTCAATTTCAGAAGACTATGAAAGTCAAGAAGCTTTGGGGTATTATGACAGACAATAACCGTTAAATAACTCTTAACAGACTTAATAATTTTTTTTAAAAAAATCTAAATTTGTAGGCTTACAACTTATCATTAATATTTCTAGAATTTGGTTGTATATATACTTTTGAATTAGGAAAGAGTATTTGTCTAAATAAACGTTAATTAGACATAAATAATTTTCATTTAAACAAGGGAAATAAAAAACCTTGTTAATTTATACTGCTTACTAACAATGAATAATTCTGATATAAATAAAAGAGTTTGTGTTCTATTTAATTATCCATCTCATTATAGGGAAGAGGTATTAGTTAAAATACAAAAAGAACTAAATGCTGATATTTATTTTGGCTCAGCGACTTTCGCGAAGATAAAAAAAATGTCATTTAATAGTTTCAAAGAAGAACCAAAAACTCTCAAGTTTATAAAGCTTTTTTCTTATTTTAATTGGATAAAGGGATCTGTCTCTTTATTAAGAAAATATAAAACTTTCATAATTTATGGGGAGCTTTACTGTATAAGTACATGGGTTATTCTTATAATATCAAACATAATTAATAAAGATTTATATTTATGGTCTCATGGATTTTATGGTAGAGAATCAAATGTTAAGAAAAAAATTAAGTCAATATTTTTTAGGTTATCAAAGGGTGTTTTTGTTTACGGAGATTACTCGAAAAAATTAATGATAGAATCAGGTGTACCTAAAGAAAAAATTCATGTAATAAATAACAGTTTAAATCATTCTAAAATATTAAAAGCCAGAGAAAAATCTACAAAACTGTCATCACCTTATCAAGAATATTTTAAAAATACTAACCCTATGATAATATATATAGGACGGGTTCAAAAACAAAAAAAAATTAGCCAGCTTATAGACGCACTTCTTTATTGCAAAGAAGAATTAAATTTAAATTTAAACATGGTAATTGTTGGTACAGGTAACGATATCCATGAAATTAAATCATATAGTAAGAAAAAAGGAATTGATAAACATATATGGTTTTATGGTCCTAGCTATGATGAAGAAATTAATGGGAATTTGATTTTTAATGCTGATGTATGTGTTTCTCCTGGGGAGATTGGACTTACTGCAATCCATGCATTATCATATGGAACTCCTGTAATTACTCACAACAATTTCCCATATCAAGGCCCAGAATTCGAAGCTATAAAGAATGGAGTAACAGGCCTATTTTTTAATGTTAATGATCACATATCATTGGCTTCACAACTTGCTAAATGGTTATCATTACACCCAACAAAAAGTCAACAATTGATTAAAGAATGTCAGTTAGTTGTCGATAAATCCTACAATCCTGATTTTCAAGTAAAACTACTTAAAGAGGTCATATTTAAATAAAATAGATTTGAAGTGGAGGTAAAAACTGCGAATAGATAAATGATTACTATATAATAATTTAAATCAAGTATATACATTAAAAAACTTTTTTAATTTGTTTGATACATCAAATAAATTATAATTAAAAAATGAGAAAGGAAATAGTATTTATCAATCAAAACTCAGGTTACTTGATGATTGATATTATAAATGCTTATTTGAAAAGAGGATTTACATGTTCTTTGATAACTGGCAGAGTAATTACCCGGAATAATCCTTTACCCTCAAATGTCAAACTAGAAAAAACAATTGCCTATGATCGTTCTTCTACCTTAAAAAGGTTATTCACGTGGACTGTTGGAGCTTTACAAATGCTTTGGATTATAAAGACAAAATATCGCAAAGCTGAATTGTTTATTGTCTCTAATCCTCCCTTTGCGACATTTCTACCTCTCTTTTGTAAAAATTCGTTTCGCTTATTAATTTTCGATGTTTACCCGGATACCTTATTAGCATATAAGATATTCAAAACAGATTCATTCTTGATCCAAATGTGGAAAAAAGCAAATAAACGCATTTTTGCTCAAGCCCATAAGGTATATACACTTAGTAAAGGAATGAAAGATCTATTAAAACAGTATATTACTTCTAATCAAATTGAGATAGTACCTATTTGGACTGACAACTCCTTTTTAAAACCATTAGAAAAAAAAGAAAACCTTTTCATAAAAAAATACAATCTACATGATAAGTTTTTAGTCATGTATTCTGGAAATTTAGGACGAACTCATCCGGTTGAAGTACTTTTGGACGTTGCAAAAATAGTTTCATCAAAAAAAGTTTTTTTTGTAATTATAGGAGAAGGAGAAAAAAAGGTATTACTAGAAAAAAAGAAAGTGGAAAATAACTTAAGCAATTGTCTTATTTTACCGTTTCAGACAACAGAGTTTTTTCCTTATTCCCTTTCGGCTGCCGATCTCGGAGTAGTTACTTTAGGAGAAGAAGCATCAAAATTAAGTGTTCCAAGCAAAACATTTAATTTAATGTCAGTAGGAGCTCCTATTTTAGCTATTGCAGGTCAAGATTCTGAATTACATAACTTAATTGATCAATATAATATAGGGCAAACTTTTCAACCAAATGAAGTAAAAGCTATTGGGAAATTTATTGACCAATTAGCTTCAGATCATGAGCAACATCTTATGTTAAGAGAGAAAGCAGTGAAAGCTACTAATTTTTTTGGACCTGATAATGCTGAAAGATATATCACCGAATAATTAAACACCAAAAAGAATGTATAAATCTTTTTTTAAGCGGCTAATCGATTTTACTGCAGCCTTAATTGGTCTACTTTTACTACTCCCTCTATTTTTTATAATTACCTCTTTATTATTTCTTGCTAATCATGGCAAACCTTTTTTCTTTCAAGATAGACCGGGTTTGGGTGACAAGGTTTTTAAGGTCATCAAATTTAAAACGATGAATGATAAACGAGACACTACTGGTAAATTACTACCTGATGCTCAAAGATTAACTGAAGTAGGAAAATTTATTCGCTCAACATCTATGGATGAAATCCCCCAACTGGTCAATGTGCTAAAAGGAGATATGAGTTTAGTTGGTCCCCGGCCTTTACTTGTAAAGTACCTCTCCCGTTACAATGACAGGCAAGCTAAAAGGCATGAAGTTCGTCCTGGAATTACAGGTTGGGCACAAGTAAATGGTAGGAATGCTCTTTCTTGGTCAGAAAAGTTTGAACATGATGTTTATTATGTTGAAAATATTAGTTTTGCCTTAGATGTGAAAATTTTATTTCTTACTATAAAAAAAGTCTTCCTAAAAGAGGGAATTAGTTCTCAAACAAGCATGACAATGGAAGAGTTTGTAGGTAATGAAAATTACTAATAAAAAATATTTAATCTCAATACTTAATTTAAGCATTATTATGGAAGAACAATTTATAAACGCATTTAAAGAAGCTTTAGAAATTGAAGACAAAGAGATATCTTTGAACGATCAATTTCGTGAATATGACGAATGGGATTCTCTTGGTCAACTTTCTTTGATTGCAATGTTAGACGAAAATTATAGCGTTGTAATTGAGAATAATGATTTTGAGAAAATAGTAACTGTTGGAGATCTGCTTAATGAAATTAATAAACGAGCAAAATAGTTTTTTATATCTCCCCTTCTATTTTTTGAACCTAACATGTTCTATGCGTTTTAGGTATTTTTTGTTAAATATATCATTCAAGCCAACCTGATAAAGAAAGAATTTCAACCATGGCTTTTTTAGAATTTCAAAATATTGGAATTACCGGAATAGCAGCAGCTGTACCGAAAACTGTAATTAACAATTACGAATATACGGCCCACTTCAACAAAGAGGACGTTAAAGAAATTGTTGAAAAAACTGGGATAGAAGAGAGACGTTTTGTCGATGAACATACCTGTTCTTCAGATTTATGTTTTGCTGCTGCAGAAAAGCTTTTTTCGGATATGGAGATTGATAAATCGGAAATAGATTTATTGGTATTTGTATCTCAGACTCCGGATTATAGAATGCCAGCTACTGCTGTGATTCTTCAACATAAACTGGATTTACCATCCACAACAATTGCATTTGATTTGAGTTTAGGCTGTTCAGGATTTGTGTATGGCTTGTCTGTTGTATATTCATTTATGCAACAAAATGGTCTCAGGAAAGCCTTATTGTTAGATGGAGAAACCCGTTCTAGGGTTTATTCACCTAAAGACAGAAAAACGGCTTTTCTGTTTGGAGATGGAGGAATTGCAGCGCTTATTGAAAAAGACAAAAAATTTGGAGACAGTTTCTTTTCTTTAAACTCCGATGGTTCCAGAGAATCGTTGATAAAAATAAATGCTGGAGGATATAGAAACCCTAGTTCGGTTGATACTTTGAAAGAAAAGGTTATTGATGAATATGGAAATATTCGAAGTGAAGAACATGGATATATGAATGGAGCTGATGTTTTTAACTTTGTAATCAGAGAAATTCCCAAAAATATAAAAGCTCTTTCTTCTCACGCAAAAGTGGACTTATCTGTAATAGACTATTTTGTGTTTCACCAAGCAAATAGTTATATGAATGGGTATTTACAAAAGAAAATGAAGATTACAGCAGCAAAAGCTCCTATCTCCATTGCGAAGTTTGGGAATACGTCTTCTGTCTCGATTCCGCTTACTATTGTTTCAGAGTTACAAAATAAATTACAAGAGAGAAAACAACTTTTATTATGTGGCTTTGGTGTAGGCATGTCTTGGGCAACGGCAATTATCAATACTGAAGATTGCCATATAAGTGATATAACAGAAGTATAGTATTTATGGATATAGAAAAAACACCTTTTAGTCTAACAGGAAAAAATATAATTGTTACAGGAGCTTCTTCAGGTATTGGCAGGCAGTGTGCAATTAACTGTAGCCAGATGGGAGCAAATGTGATATTACTTGGTAGAGATAAACAAAGGTTGGATCAAACACTAAATTCTACTACCACTCCCCTCAAGCATTTAACTTACTCCCTTGATTTACTTGATTATTCCAAGGTAGAAGAAGTTTTGAAAGATATTGTATCCCAAAAAGGGAAAATACATGGATTAGTGAATTGTGCTGGTATCTCAACCACTTTACCTCTTAGAGCAATTACCCCTCGAAAGCTCGATGAGTTTCTGCATACCAATGTTCACGGTGGCATACAACTAACGAAACTTGTTACCAAAAAAGCGTTCATAAGTGAAGAAGGAGGATGTATTATCTTCATTACTTCGGTGATGGGAGCAGTAGGTGAAGCCGGTAAATCACTTTACAGTATGTCCAAAGGGGCTTTAATTGCAGGCTCAAAATCATTGGCGATAGAACTAGCAAGTAAAAAGATCAGGGTTAATTGTATTTCACCTGGAGTAGTAGAAACTCCCATGTCAAAGGAGGCGGTATATAGCCAGGATGAGACTTCTTTAAATCAGATTAAAAGCTACCACCCACTAGGATTGGGACAGGCTGAGGATGTAGCAAATGCATGCATCTACCTCTTATCAGAAGCCTCTAAATGGGTTACTGGAATTAATTTATTTGTAGATGGGGGATATACAGCCCGTTGAATTAATACCTTATGAAGAAAATCATTATTATTGGAGCAGGTGGTCACGGAGCAGAAATAGATGAATATATTTTATACTCTAAGCAAAAAACTAGAAATAAAGATCTTGAAGTAATTGGTTTTTTAGATGACAACCCTGATAACTATTCAAAATATAAGCTTTCCGCACCTCTATTAGGTAGTATACAAAATCATGACATTCACCATGACTGTGAGTATATTATAGGGATTGCTAATTTGAAATACAGACGCCCAATTATAGAAAACTTCTTGAGTAAGGATGCTCAGTTTACATCTTTTGTACATTGTGACGCCTATGTATCTCCTTCTGCTTATCTTGGTAAAGGCGTAGTAATTGCTCCTCATGTAAATATTGGCCCCAATGTAAAAATTGGAGATTTTACACTATTGAATGCAAGATGTAGTATGGGGCATGATTCCAACATTGGCAATTTCAATTTCATTTGCCCAAATGTCTGTTTTTCCGGATTTACTCGAGTAGGAGATGAAAACCTCTTTGGGATTAATAGTGCTACCATCCCCTCAATACAAGTAGGAAACAGGAATAAAATTGCAGCGGGAATGGTATTAGATAAAAACATAGGAGATGATTCAGTAGTATTTTTCCGGCATAAAGAAAAAGTATTAGCTATCCCAAAAGGAAGCTAAATAATTTGAATCTTCATAAGATATATAGTTGATGCTATATTCCTCACTCTCTTACCTTATTCATCCTCTACCCACAATAGTTATGATGACAGGAATAGCTGGTTTTCTCCTTTTATATAGAAGAAGAAAACCGGCCTTTATACTTTTTTGCTTTTGTATCTTATATTTCCTGCTAGCCTCGACACCTTTCCTTCCTAACTATCTGATTAATAAGCTCGAGTCCCAATATTCTGTTTTTGAACCTAATGAATTTCACCCTCAAAGTAACACTGTCCATATTATGGTGCTGGGGGCCGGTTACGGGGTTGATGATCGTCTGCCTTCCACCAATCAATTAGAGAATAGCACGCTTGGTCGACTAGTAGAAGGTTTTAGAATATACAGACAAGTCCCTGGAGCTAAATTAGTGTTATCAGCTGGAAAAATCAGCCAGCCGAAAACACAGGCTGAGGTAGTAGCTGAGGCTGCCCTTTTATTAGGTACCTTGCCAGCAGATACCCTGATGTTGACGAGTCCATTAAATACTTTTGAAGAAGCACAAGCTTATTTTCAGTGTTTTGGAGGCAGTCACCCTCTGGTACTTGTAACAGATGCCACTCATATGCCAAGAGCAATGCAACATTTCCAACATTTTGGTTTATGTCCCATCCCCGCCCCTACCAACCACTTGATTAAAAAAACTTATTCTGTTAACTGGATTTCCTTCCTACCTTCAATTGGTTCTTTAACTCGAATGAACAAAGTTATGCATGAATATATGGGCATGCTTTGGGCAAATATTTGGAACTAGGAATAAAGTGACAAAACTCCTGTTAAGAAGTATATTTGTGACTAATTCAATTCGATCAAAATAATAGTAGTTAAAATATGAGTACTAAACCAAAAATCTGGCTATCCTCCCCTCATATGGGAGAAAAGGAGTTTGAATTTGTAAAAGAAGCCTTTGAAACCAATTGGATTGCTCCTTTGGGGCCTCATGTAAATGGTTTTGAAGAAGACTTACAGAGATATACAAATACCAAACATGCCGCTGCATTAAGCTCCGGTACAGGGGCTTTACATTTGGCTTTAATTCTGTTAGGAGTACAAAGGGGAGATGAGGTGCTTTGTCAATCCTTTACTTTTTGTGGCTCGGCTAATCCCATTACTTATCAAGGTGCTACTCCAGTTTTTATAGACAGCGAAAAAGATACTTGGAACATTAGCCCTGAGTTTTTAGAAGAAGCTATAAAAGACCGGATTCAAAAAGGCAAAAAACCTAAGGCCATCGTTTATGTGCATCTATATGGAATGCCAGCCAAAGTAGATGAAATTCGCCAAATTGCTGCTAGCTATGAAATTCCTTTAGTTGAAGACGCTGCTGAAGCGTTAGGTTCTACATATAAAGGTCAAGCTTGTGGTAGTTTAGGTGACTTAAGTATTCTTTCTTTTAACGGAAATAAAATTATCACTACTTCTGGTGGAGGGGCTTTACTTTCCAATAATAAAGAATGGATTGAAAAAGCACGTTTCCTAGCTACTCAAGCCAGAGATGTAGCTCCACATTATCAACATTCAGAAATTGGCTTTAACTACCGAATGAGTAATGTATGTGCTGGAATAGGAAGAGGACAAATGCAGGTAATTGATCAACGTGTAAACCAAAGAAGAAAGGTTTTTGAGTTTTATCAGGAAATATTCAAGAATTCAGAAGGTATCACACTGCAACAAGAAAGCTCGGAAAATTTTTCAAACCGTTGGCTCAGTTGTATTTTAATTGATCCCAGTATAAAAAATCAAATCAAGACAGAAACAATATTGCAAGCTTTGGCTGATGAAAATATTGAAGGAAGACCTTTATGGAAGCCTATGCATTTGCAACCCGTTTTTGAAAAGGCACCTTTCTATGGTGACGGAACAGCCGAAATACTTTTCCAAACAGGCCTATGTCTTCCATCCGGGTCAAATATGACGGAAGAGGATTTATCCAGGATTTCACAGGTTCTGGATCATTTATTGTAGTAGAGGATTTTTAAAATATAAAATGCCATCTATCACTCTTAGTATAGTACTATTTATTCATAAAATAGCAATACAAACATCGTGGTAGTTGGTATTTCTTTTTTTTAACTTACCAATTGTAATTCATACACTTGTCAAGCCTGAGACTAACCACTATTTTTGAGTGAAAATTACCTGACTACATAAAACATGAGCCAAAAAAACTATTTCAGTATTGCCTATGCCACACGAATACTGATTGTATTACTGGACCTATTTTTTTGTACCGTAGCTTATTTTGGAGCTACTCTCTTACGATTTAACTTTTCTCTTCCTCAAGGCTTTTCTTTCGAAGAAAACCTTGGTGGATTTGCGATTTTAATGGTTTTAAAACTCATTGCTTTTAAGTATTTTAAAACCTATTCGGGAATCATCCGGTTTACTGGGGAACAAGATGTAAAAAGAGTTTTTTATGCACTTTCTGCCAGTTCAGGGGTTGCTTTATTATTAAGCCTTCTAACTTTCTTCCCTGAAAATATCTTCTTTTCCAAATCCATTTTGATCATTGACTATGTACTTAGTCTGTTTCACTTGGTAGCATACCGTATCATCATGCGGATCGTCTTTGGCTATCGGCACAGGATATACAAAAACAAGTCGGTTAATGTAGCAATTTTTGGAGCGGGATATTGTGGTCATATCACCAAAAGAACTATTGAGGCACACAAAGGAAGCCAACAAAAAATTGTTGCTTTTTTTGATGACAATGCTATGGTAAACCGAAAGTCATTGGATGGAGTATCTGTATACAACCCCAAAGTCTACCTCTCAAAAGCTATCAAAAAATACAATATCCACAAGGTCATTATTGCCATTGAAAAACTTTCGCTTGATCGTAAAAATGAATTTATAGACCAGTGTCTGGAAGCCGGGATAGAAGTAATGCAAGTTCCTCCTGTGGAAAAATGGCTTGATGGGGAGTTACAGGTAAATCAAATTCGCAATGTGAAAATTGAGGATTTACTCCACAGAGACCCTATCCAACTCAACGTGGATAATATATCCAAAGAGCTTAATAATAAAGTTATCTTGGTTACAGGGGCTGCGGGCTCTATTGGTAGTGAAATGTGTCGCCAGATCATTAAATATTCTCCTAAAGAGCTATTAGCTCTGGATCAGGCTGAATCTCCGTTGGTTGACTTACATATCGAACTAGAAGAAAAGAATACAGGAAATAAAATTACTCCAATTGTCGCAGATATTAGGGACAAAGAACGATTGGAAGCCATGTTCCATGAATATCAACCTGATGTGATTTTTCACGCTGCAGCCTATAAACACGTTCCGATGATGGAACGTCACCCTGTAGAGTCAGTGAAAGTGAATGTATTGGGCGTAAAAAATGTAGCTGATTTAGCTATTAAATACCAGGCACAAAAATTTGTGATGGTTTCTACTGACAAGGCAGTCAACCCAACTAACGTTATGGGGGCTACCAAACGGATCGCCGAAATTTATACACAATCGTTGGATAAATTTTTCTCTGAAAGTGGTCACACTCGCTTTGTCACTACCCGTTTCGGTAATGTATTGGGCTCCAACGGATCGGTAGTTCCCAGATTTACCAAGCAAATTGAAGCAGGTGGACCTATCACGGTGACTCACCCTGAAATTACTCGCTTTTTTATGACTATTCCGGAAGCATGTCAGCTAGTCTTGGAAGCAGGTAGTATGGGAAAAGGTGGAGAAATTTACTTATTTGACATGGGGAAACCGGTCAAAATTGTAGACTTGGCAAAACGCTTAATCAAGCTTTCAGGCTTGAAGCTGGATAAAGATATCAAAATTGAGTACGTGGGGCTAAGGGAAGGAGAAAAGCTGTATGAAGAGCTTTTAAATAATGACGAAAATACCATCCCTACACACCATCCAAAAATTATGGCGGGTATTGTCCGGGAATATGAATTTGAAGAGGTCAAACGAAAAATCAATCAACTTATTCAATCGGTAAATGCCAGGGATGATTTTAAAGTCGTTCGCTATATGAAGGAAATCGTACCTGAATTTATCAGTAACCAATCCAAATTTGAAGTGTTGGACAAAGAGCTAAAAGAGGTTATTCAAAAAGGTGGATATGTGGAAAACAAAGCAGTTTTGAATAGTCCTAAATAAAAAAAGCGGCCTGTAATTAAATAATTACAGGCCGCTTTTTTTACATCCCTCCAAACCACTTCTTAAATGCTTGGACCTTTTCTCTACTTACAATAATTTCTCTATCCAAATCATAATCAACAAATACTCGCAATCTGCTATTTGAATAGATCATTACATCCGTGATTCTCTCTATATGTAAAATAAAACTCCTACTGACCCTGAAAAATACCTTGGGGTCTAACATCTCTTCCAGACTTTCTAACTTATGATCTAATATATATTTGCGCTGCCCTGTAGTAATCAAGAAAGTATTTCTCCCTTCTGCATAAAAACAGATTACTTGGTTTGTGGAAATAGAGTGAATATGATCCCCCAGTTTCACCAAAAACCGCTCGGTATATTTAGGTTGATTAAAAGCTTCTAATAGCTTTTCCAAGGATGGACTTTGTACCTCCTCCCTCCTACTTAACTCATGACGGATATTCTCTAATTTCTTCATACTGTCGCTTAAGGACTGAAAAGAAATTGGTTTCAACAGATAATCAATACTGTTTACCCGAAATGCCTCCAATGCATATTCATCAAATGCGGTAGTGAAGATAATGGGTTTTTGAATTTCAATTTGTTTAAAAATTTCAAAGCTCAATCCATCCGTCAATTGAATATCCATAAAAATCAGATCTAAAATATCTTCCTTTTCCTCCAGCCAGTTAACGGCGGCCTTGACGCTGGCTAAGTTTGCTTGGATGACGATGGAATCATCGTATTTTAACAATAAGCGTTCTAATTTTTCAGCAGCAGGTTTTTCATCTTCAATTATCAGTACATTCATTTTGTAGTAAGATTATCCTCTTCTATCAACTTAATTTCCGGAATTTTAATCAACAATTTATCATACGCCTTCATTTTTACGATAGGCTCATTTGAGTATAAAGAATAAGCCCGTTGTAATTCATTGATGCATGCTTTTCGTTCTACAACCAAGTGCAAACGGTCATTTAAAGGGGTTTCCATTACAAAGTAATTATCCGAATCCCTATACAATTCAATCACTAACGGTTGAATGGTATTTACAATAGTCGTTTCTACAATACATTCAATCAATGAAATCAAAGTACCAGGAATGACTTTCACCTGTTTCCAATATTGACCTTTCCCTTGCACTTTCAAGGAAATAGCGTTTTGGTATTTGTGATTCAACAAATTTAGAAATTCATTGACAATGCTCAATTCTTTATTAATTTCTACCAACTCTGTTTGCCTATTGCTCAAAACATAGCGATAGACAGCCGCCAGTTTTCCAATAAATTCGTCTGCCAAATCAAGGTCTTTATGAAGCAATGAAATTAATGATTCCATACTGGTATAAAAAAAGTCCGGATTGATTTCATTCTTAAACCGGTGCAACTCATGTTCTATCTTCTGCTTTAATTCCTGCTCTTCCCGCAATTTGGTTTCATTCTCTTTTCCCAAATACAAAACACTAATGTACAGCAAATTATACAACACCGAAGTAATAGTAAATATCAAGTTAAAAATCAATAACTCAACTGTAAAGACAGACAAGCCAACCAATTGACTGAAATATAAAGACAAAATTGACGAGACTAGTAAGGCAGTTGATAAGAGGCTAAAAAAAAGTTGGGAAATAATCTGCTTTCTAAGTCTACCTTTCCATACATGCGACTTCTGCTGCAGTATTTTGATAATCAAACGGTTCAACTCAAATACCAAAAAAGTCAATAAAATACAAAGAAGTTGTTCCTGACTAAAATAATTTTCAAGCAACTCCCCCGCTGAGTCAAATGCAAGCAATACCTGGATATACACCAAAGTACCATACACAGGAGGGGCTAATAACCGGAAAGTGGGATTATCAATAAAATAACGCTGCATTGGATATTGTACTTTAGTGGTAAATAGATAACCCGTTGTCACTTCGAATAATAGGAAGTGTCACTTGATAATCGTCCTGGTTGTGAACCGAAATTTGCTCATGGGTAAAGTATTGGTATCTCTTTTTGATATTATCCAAACCTACGGCAAACGATGTTACCTCTTTCGCTTTTTCCGTGATATTATTTGATACCACAATTCCTCTACCGACTTTATGCTCAATGCATACTTTTAAAGGCCATTCGTCTGAAATCACATTGTGTTTGACGGCGTTTTCCACCAGCATTTGCAAGGTTAATGGCGGCAACTGAGTGGTAACTATTTCCTCAGGCAAATTTATTTTCAATTCAAATGCGTCTTCAAATCTCACTTTTAATAAAAAGTAATACGCTTTCACAAAATCCACTTCTTCTTCCAAAGAAACCAACTTGTTTTTATTGGTTGTCAATATATACTGATACGTTTGGGCCAGCTTCCGGATAAAACTCTCAGCCAAATAAATATCTTTGTACAAAAGAGAAGAAATGGTATTTAACGAATTAAATAAATAATGAGGGCTAAGCTGACCTTTTAGAGCTTCAAATTGTAATTCCAGCTGCTTTCTTTTTAAGCGTTCCGCTTCTATTTGCGCTACGGCATATTGATGATACGAATACAATGTAAAATCAATCACCGAATAGATAAAAGCAACAATTAATGTCAATAGTATCCACTTAATGGATGCTGTTTCATAGTGATCTAATATTCCCCCCATATTCCCTTTTAAAAAGGCAAAGTAGCTATAAATAGCTACACCGGAAATAGCTAAAGTTGCACATGTATGAACCAAAACACCACTAATCAGGCGTAAGAACATCTGCTTTTTCCAAGGTATCCACCGGGTGAGGACTTTACTTAAGAAAGACATGCTTTCCCCTACCCCATTTCCAATCAGCACCGACATCAGATACCCTTCCCAATCAACAGTTACCGAAGGTACACTTCCATATTCCCCATAAAATAGGTAAATAAAGAAAAATACCCCGGCAGCAGTTTGCAGTAAGTACTGTGGTCCAGGTTGATTCATGGGTAGGTAAAAAATTGAATAATGTAAAATGAATTTTAACGCTGATCAAATGAGAAGTCCTGTATCAATCCAATAATGTTAATCAAATAAACAACACAATAGCAAATTAATAAACATTTGACAATATAAAAAGCATTGACTAGTTAAATTAAATAGCTCTTTTCAGGTATCAAACTTTGCGTTATTTATACTATACAAATCCTTAAAGCTCGACATTTATTTAACACATAATACCAAACCAGTTTTTCATGTTACTCTTTATAAAGTGCATCCATCACTCTACGAAACTCCATACTTGAAGAAATTGTACTGGCAGCTTTTTGATAAGCTGCCAGTGTATTTTTATGCTCCATATCTATATGCTTACATAAAGCCAATAAGACTTCCGCTTTTTCAAGCGAAGAGGAAATTCCGGGCACAAGCTCCAGAATTCCCAATATGGCAACCTCTGATAATTTTTCTTTTTGGGATAGAGCTCTCAACAGCCCACCTTTCTCCACATTGGACGTTAATTCAGCCACGACATCAAAAAAACCGGCTAGTTGAATCTTTGAAGCCGGATACCGGTTGATGACTTCTCTCAACACTGAACCTTTTTCATACGAACTGCTAATACTGCTAACAGCCTTATAAAAAGCAAGTTGGTTTTGAAAAGTAAGTTTTTCCGAATGAATAAACTTTCGTAAAACCTCTCCTTTTTCATGGGAACTGGACACCGATATGACAGTTTTAAAATATTCATTGGTTACCTGTTCCCCGGTGTTTAGATAGGGAATAACTTGTTTTAAAACTCTGGCTTTCTCATAACTGGAGGAGATCTCCTGACATCCGGACAACACGCCTAATATTACTTGAGGATTTTGATTCTTTACTTTCAGGAGGTATTGCAAACATTGGCTCAACTCAAAATTGCTATCAATGCTCTTTAAGGTTGCAAAGTAAGCATTTACTACTTGGGCATTGTTAAAAATCTTTTGCCGGTCTATCCCACTTAACACTCTTCTCTTTTCCACGCTTGAATCAATCGTCCGGATTGTTGCAAATAAATAGAGTAACTGTTTTTCCGAAAGTTGATGTTTTTGCAATATATGATACAGCGCCTCTGCTTTTTCGTTCGAAGAGGCAATCTTAGCCATTTCAAAAAAATATGTTTTTGCCGTAGGGTCACCGGCTAAAAAGGTGCGGGCACTCTCCCGGAATAGCCTTCCTTTTTCCGTTTCACTTTCCAGTTCTTTTCCAATACGTACACATACCGTATTGATTTCATTTGAGGTAAGTTGCGGAATCCCCAACAAAGCACTGAAATATAAACTTTTGACCCGGGAATTATCAATTTTGGAAATTTCTTGTAAAACCGATTGGGCTCCCCCTTTTTGATACAGATTCCATACTTTTGTGTCAGCGCCAATTCCTGAAATTCTAAAGATCTCTTCTAAAGAACTTTTCAAATAGTTCTCCCCTTCCGGATGCCATTTTTCCTTCTTTTTGCCTACAAAATACAATTTTTCCTGATAGCCACCCTCTCTCCCGATTAAGTGTATCGTCCGTTTGTTACCAAAAGTACTTTTACTGAATTTCAGGTACCCCCCTGGTTCTATATTTTCGATGGCAGTACCATCTGCCGAAAACTTTACTTTTCCTTTGTGCCTCAATTCTATCGTATAGAAAGGATTTTGTATTTTATATACCACCTCACCCTGCTGCTCTTGATAATTGCTATAGTTTTGTGCTTGAAGAGAATTCCTGCAAAACATCATCAAACACAAAGCAATTGTCAACACCAAGCCTTTCCAATAGGTATTATATGTCATCATACTATGGCTCACCGGTTATTTATTTAACTTAAGTAAACATACACTACTACAGCATAAAATATAAGTATATCACACAATTACAGCTTCTTTTATACAATTAAGCAGAACTTTCCGGAAAGTAAAAAACCCTTCAGAGTGAACTGAATATTTTGTGTGTTGAAGTAAAAATTTGGTGTAGCAAAGTTGTACTTTACTACACCCAAACGTAAGTTCACATGATGGTCTTTGTTCGAGAACCTATACATCACAAATCATCACTCCAGCTTTCAGTGAAGCTAGCGGACCTTCTCCTCGAGGGATAAATTCCTGGCCTACATAGCCTTTATAACCACTTGCTACGATTGCTTTCATAATGGCGGGATAATTTAACTCTTGAGTATCATCAACCTCGTTACGCCCTGGCACACCTCCTGTATGATAATGAGCAATGTAAGGATGATACTTTTGAATAGTCGCAATTACATCTCCTTCCATTATCTGCATATGATAAATATCATAGAGGAGTTTAAAATTTTCAGACCCGACTTTATCACAAAGTGCGACTCCCCAGGCGGTATGATCGCATTGATAATCGGGATGGTCAACTTTACTGTTCAAAAGCTCCATCACCAAGTTGACTTGATATTTTTCCGCAAGTTTTACAACCGGTTCCAAACCAATTGCACAATTGTCCAAGCCCTTTTCATCACTTATGCCTTTGCGCTCTCCTGAAAAACAAATCACATTTTTTATTCCGGCTTCAGCGGCTTTGGGGAGTAACTCTTCATAATCATTCCATAGCCGGGCATGATGGGCAGGATTGTTAAACCCTTCGGGGATTCCAAGCGGACTGCCAAACGACAAGGCACACTCAAGCCCGTGCTTAAAAGCCACCTCCCATTCGTGTGGATGAAGTAATTCCACTGATTTCAACCCTATTTCTTTTGCTGCCAGGCATAGCTCGTCCAAAGAAATATCTTCATAACACCAGCGACATACAGAATGATTAATATTTCCTTTCAAGATTTGTTTTTCCATTTGCATATTTTCGTTTTCAATTAAAAGTACTACACGGACAGCATTCTAGACAAACAGGCTCTCAAAGGCCCGACTTACAAAGTAGTATTGAAAAGCTAAAATAATAAGAGCGCTTGTATACTTTATCAATTCAAGCGCAAAGAAAGAGGTGGGCATAAAAAAACCCGGAAAATTTATCCGGGTAGTGATTGTTTATTTTATTTTTTCTAATCCTGATGAACTCTTCTTAAATCTGCCTTTCGAAAAAATGCGTATCCCGCTGTCTTGTTGCTTTCTGAGTTCTTTTTGTTTTTCTTCAGACAAATGAATAACCTCCTGACATTCTTTCGAGCAACAATTCTCATACTTCTCCGCACATTCCTCACACTGCAAGAAAAGTAAATTACAGGCTTCGTTTTTACAGTTTGTATGATCATCACAAGGTTTTCCGCATTGATGGCATTTACTGATGATCTCTTCGGAAATACGTTCGCCTAAGCGCTCGTCAAATACAAAGTTCTTTCCTTTGAATTTATTTTTAAGCCCCTTTTTAGAGATATCTTGTGCATACTTAATGATCCCTCCTTCCAACTGGTATACGTTCTCAAAGCCTTTGTGTTTGAAATAGGCACTGGCTTTCTCACAACGAATCCCCCCCGTACAATACATCACCAGATTTTTATCTTTTTGACCTTCCAAAATTTCCTCTACAATAGGCAATGAGTCTCGGAACGTATCCACATCCGGGCAAATGGCATTTTCAAAATGCCCTACTTCCGTCTCATAATGATTTCGCATATCCACCAACACCGTATCATCCTGGTCTGTCAATTGGTTAAATTCCTCCGCACTCAAATGTTTTCCTTTGTTGGTCACATCAAAGCTTTCGTCATTCAACCCATCGGCTAAAATCTTCTCTTTGACTTTAATTTTAAGCTTGTAAAAAGATTTTCCATCATCGTCCACCGCCACATTCAAGCGAATCCCGTTCAAAAAAGTAATTTCTGCCAAATACTGTTTAAATTGTTCCAGGTTATTTTCCGGAACACTGATTTGCGCATTGATTCCTTCTTTGGCAACATATATTCTTCCATATACCCCCACTTCAGAAAACTTCAGGTAAAGATGATCTCTAAATAATTGAGGATTATTAAGGTTCCAATATTGGTAAAAAGAGATGGTTACCCTCTTTTCGTCACTTAGTTGTAGTTTCTGCTTTAGTACTTCCCGGTTTACTCGATTATATAATTCCATAAATCTAACCTGTTGAATATCTTTTTTGCTTAAAATAAGATGAATCAGGACTAAACATCTTTGTTCAATAGCCAAAAGATAGCCTGTTCGCCATTTTTATTAATAAAAATTTGACTTATGATCGGAATTCACAAGTAATCTCTGTAATGGCTTAGAGTATGTATTTTAAAAATCAAAAATATGTAATATGCCAGCTAACATACCCCACATCCAAATAATAGGGGCAAAGATACGAATTTCGTCTCTATTCCATACCTTCACGTCTAAGTCTGTTAAGATTTTCACCGCTTTACGAAGATACCTGTAACCTTCCCAAAGCTAAGCCTCTCTTTTGTACCCTATTTTCTCGCGTAAAAATACAATTGACTACTCAGCTTAAAATATGACAAAGGTCAACCTTACAATATGACGAAAATCAACAAGAGCACAAGCGATTGAATATCAATATATTAACCTGTAAACAGAATTTCATCATGACTTTTATCCAAAAAATATTTCCGTAAATACCCCGTTAAATAAATGAGAATATTGAAACAATCACTTTGATTAACCTTATATCTCACCAACGATAGATTAAACAGTTTTTTTAACTACACAATTCTCCGCAAAAGTGTCGTTTTTGCATTGATAATACTAAAACCATTTTTATTTTAAATTCCAGTGCTATGAAAAAGAAAGGTATAAAACAAATAATTGGCATGGTCTTATTAGTTGGGTTTATAGCAAGTATGAGTGCTTGTCATACTACGCCCCCTTCTCCTTGGGAGCCCAATTATAATGCAACCATCAGCAAGATTTCTCAACGGAATGCTGATTTTCAAACGATCGAACAATCAAAATGAAAAGACTTACAGTGTTAATTTTTTCTCTGAGTATTTTACTCCTTACAACCTTCAGTTGTAAACCCAAACAAAGAATGATCAAACCCGGAAAACCTATACCGTGTCCTATAAAAGATTGTTAAAATCTGGTTTTGATAGTACTTTTGAAAACGGTTCGAATTTGAGAAATTCGAACCGTTTTTTATTTGAAATTTTGAGAAGTAGCCATTTTGACAAATTAATATTGACACATGCTATGAAAAGACCATATATTCAATCCCTGCTGGCTGCATGGATACTTATACTCCTGTTCAACGCCTGTTCTTCCGAAGGCGAAAGAAAATCCAGTACAATCCGCTTCTTCAAAAAAGGTAAAATGGCCCTGGAGAAAAAAGAGTTTAAAAAGGCAAAAAACTTCTTCTCAGAAGCTATACGGGAAGATAGCACCTTTAAGGAAGCCTTTAATAACCGGGGAATTGCCAAGTTCGAAACACAAGATTACTCAGGAGCGATAGAAGATTACAATCAGGCTCTCACACTGGACTCTTCCTTTACCGATGCCCTTTATAACCGGGCCAACGCCCACTTTGAACTAGGGCATTATACGGATGCACTTCAAGATCTTAACACAGTCTTAAAAGCTTACCCTGACTCAGCTTATGTGTATATGAACCGGGGAACGGTTTTTATTCAGTTGCAACAAAATGATCGGGCATTAAAGGATTTTAATAAAGTACTGGAGCTAAAGCCTCTCAATACCGAAGCTTTTATCAACAAGGGATCGGCTTATTATCATATGCAACAATGGGACTCCGCAGAAATTTTCTTCAAAAAAGCGCTGGAGCAAAACCCTATGCAAGACTTTGCTTTGAACAACATGGGCTTACTAAAAATGCGACAGAAAGATTTTCAATTGGCATTTGATTATCTGAGCAAAGCCGTCAACATCAAACCGGCCCACCCCTATTATTTGAACAACCTGGCGTTTGTTAAAATCAAATTGGATCAACTGGAAGAAGCAAAAAAGGATTTGGAGACCTCACTTTTTTATCTCAAAAACAACTCTTGGACTTACCGCAATTTAGGGATTTATTATTTGAAAAAAGGAGAAGTTCAAATGGCCTTACAACAATTTGAAAAGGCCTTGGCACTTACTCCCAATGCTGAGCAAATATATTATTACAAAGGCTTGGCCCACAAGCAACTTACTCAGAACAAAGAAGCGTGCGAAAGTTGGGAGCAAGGCCTGCAAAACGGTGACATAGAATGTGAGCAAATGCTGAATGAGAATTGCCATTAAATAAAAAGCCCAAGTGCTTGAACAGATTCAAGCACTTGGGCTTTTTAACATTTACAAAATACATTTTATAATTTTTTGGCTGCTTCCCAATACTGGTCCATTTCTGCCAGAGACATTTCTTCAAAAGACTTTCCGTCTTTTTTGGATTGCTCCTCCAGGTAGTTAAAGCGTTTGATAAATTTCTTATTGGTTTTTTCCAAGGCTGTTTCCGGGTCTATCCCTACAAAACGGGCGTAATTAATCAGAGAAAACAACAAATCGCCAAATTCCTCTTCGGCCTTCTCAACGGCATGTTTTCCTTCTTTTTCCACCCTGATTTCCTCTTGAAACTCCTCCATCTCTTCTTCCACCTTTTCCCAAACTTGCTCTTTTGCCTCCCAATCAAAACCAACCCCCCGTACTTTTTCTTGAATACGGGTAGCTTTCACCATTGCCGGCAAAGAAGAAGGCACCCCTCCTAAAATCGTTTTATTCTTATTCCCCTTCTCTTTTAATTTGATTAATTCCCAGTTTCGTTTCACATCCTCATCCGAATCCACCTTCACGTCTCCATAAATATGCGGATGCCTGGAAATCAATTTCTCACAGACTCCATTCAAGACATCTTTAATATCAAAATCATTGGTTTCCGAAGCTATTTTTGAATAGAAAACCATATGCATTACCAAATCGCCCAATTCTTTCCTGACTTCTTCCAAGTCGTTGGAAATGATGGCATCAGAAAGTTCGTAGGTTTCTTCTATTGTGAGATACCGCAGTGACTCCATCGTCTGTTTTTTATCCCATGGGCATTTCTCTCTCAAATCATCCATTATTCTTAACAACCGCTCAAAAGCTTTTAGCTTTTCTTCCATTGATGACATTTTTATGAATTTTAATTTTGGTTTTTAATCTATAATCATTCTTGTACAGTCTTGAAAAACAGACTCCGCCCTTATCAAGCCATCATTTTACTTACCCCCTCATTCGTACTTAACTCACTATTGCTTCTACATAAATTTTGCGTCCTTCCACCCTTACCACTTTCACTTTGGTGCCCACATCCAGGAAGTTACCCATGGTTCTGACTTCTCTCACCTCATCGTCAAACTCTGCCGAGCCAATCGGGCGAAGTGCGGAAACGGTAATGCCTTCGGTTCCGAGCGTGATAGTTTCATCATCTTCGTTCACTTTACTTTCTATGACTTGTTTTAAGGCCAGTTTATCCCAGGCACCGGATTTAAAACTGTAGTAAAGCGCAGTTCCGGATACCGTGAGGGTACTCACCATTATCCAAGTACCTGTGGCAGAGCCAAAATAGCGATACCCCAATACTACTCCTATGATAGCGCTAATGCTACCTATCACACCTACAAAAGTAGTCCCGGGAATGAAAATCACCTCCACAATAATCAAAAACACGCCAAAAAGTATCAGGGAAATTACTGTAACCCATTCAGCCATAATTCAGTGTTTAGTTGAGAAAGAATTATACATCTTGTTTGCATGTATAACCCGAAAGATAAAGAAAACAAATTGTGATTGGGCAACATATTTCCATTATTTTTTACAGACAAACCATATCCACCGAAATGCATAACCACACACACTGTACTGCGTTCCGCAACAAAAAAGCGAAGGTATCAGAAGACACCTTAGCTTTGTACTATCATTGACGTGTATTATAATCTATCTTTCGAATGCAAACACAATGGCATCGTTTACTTTTTCAAAAACCGGTTGGTCATGTTATCGTAACTCACATAATAGGTTCCGCTTTCCAGGTCCCCACAATCTACCCGGGACGCGATACCTGATTTCAGCACTTTCCCATAAATATCCATAATTTCATATTTCACTTCTCTGGTAAAATTGAGGATGGAAGAAACTCTTTTGGGATAAAAACTTGCCTTTTCTATTCCTGATTCGAATTCTATTTCCGGAGAGTGAATAATTTTCCCGGTCACTTCCAGATATTTTATTTTATAGCGGTTAACTCCCGAATGCTGTCTAACGGATACGCTATACTCCTGCATTCCTTGCTCCCCCTTACAGCTCACGGCCCGTTCGACTTGCCAATTATTATGTTCATACTTCATAATGAAATACTTCCCATATTTTTTTTCACCTTGGGCAATCCAGCTTACCTCTTCTCCATGTTTTTGGATGGATAAAAATTTAAATTCCTCCCTGGGGAGAATCGCATTGGGGTTGATTATCTTAGGCGCGCAAAAATCACCGTGTACAATTCTGATTTCCAACGCTTCTCCTTCTTCAAATTGAGAGAGATCCAGGTTAAAAGCGGTAGAGGTTGGCACATTGTTCAAAGAGGTGCCATTCAGATAAATTTCCGAGATGCAATAATTCCCCTCTCCGTCATGGGGATTTTGAATGTAAAGGTTAGCCCCCCGGTAGATCCCATGAACAATCAATTCGGCAGAATGTATTTGGCTTATCAATGACAAGGTTAGGGTGATGGTAAGAAGAAGTTTGCTAAGTGACATTTTAATTAATTTATTACTTATCATATCAATAATAATGTATAATACAGATAATCCCACATGAATGATTAGTAAATACAAAGATGAAAAGATAGAGTACCTATTCTAGGAAGTGTTTTTTAGGTAATTATGTAGTTATATACGGGGATGTAATATTTTTGGCTATAACAATTCATTACAAAAGTAGGTATTTCACCATGAAAATTAAAAAACTCCTCTGAATAAATCTTAATGATAATTATTACTTTTGCAGCCATATCTTTTTGAAGACCAAAGGAAAAAGTACAACTTGCTGCTTTCAGGTACTGCTATGCCTGTGAGTTCATTTGCTTCTTCATAATTTTTATTACTATTCCCGGTGAAGTGTCAAAAGGGATTCGTACAAACCATCAAAAAAATGTAAAGTAGTATGTACTTTTACAATTGCTATCTGAGTGATCTTTAAATGTATCTTGACCAGAAGATCACCGATATAGTTTGATTTTAAATATTCATGTTCATAAAAAGCGAAAAAATTGAAAGTAATCGATTATATCCGTCAATCTGACAAAACGTTGTTTTCATTTGAAATACTTCCTCCTTTAAAAGGCCAAAGCATCAAATCCATCTTTGATGCCATTGATCCTTTAATGGAGTTCAAACCTTCTTTTATTGATGTCACTTACCACCGGGAAGAATATTATTACAAACAGCATCCCAATGGCCTGTTAGAAAAACGGACCATCCGTAAGCGGCCGGGTACTGTAGGCATTTGCGCTGCTATTATGAACCGATATCATGTAGATACCGTGCCTCATTTGATTTGCGGAGGATTCAATAAGGAAGAAACGGAAAATGCCTTAATCGATTTGCACTTTCTCGGCATTGAAAATGTACTTGTGCTCCGGGGAGACTCCATCAAATCCGAACCCGCTTTTACCCCTACCGAAGGAGGGCATCAGTACGCTTCGGAATTATTGGAACAGGTAGCACAAATCAACAATGGCATTTATCAAGATGAAATTTTGGAAAACCGCACTCCTACTGACTTTTGTATTGGCGTAGCCGGCTATCCGGAAAAGCACTTTGAAGCACCCAACCTCAACACCGATTTAAAATATTTAAAACTGAAAGTAGACCTGGGAGCTGAATACATCGTGACACAAATGTTTTTTGACAACCAAAAGTTCTTTGAGTTTGAGCAAAAGTGCCGGGACATGGGCATTACCGTTCCGATCATTCCCGGATTAAAGCCTTTCAGCAGCAAGCGGCAACTGACAACTCTTCCGAGCTTTTTCCATATAGACATTCCTCAGGAATTGGTAGCAGAAGTGGAAAAATGCCAAAACAACGAACAAGTACGGGAACTGGGCATTGAATGGTGTGCTCAACAATCCAAAGAGCTCATCAAACACGGTGTTCCGAGTTTACATTACTATTCTATGGGAAAATCCCGCTCAGTTAGTAAAATTGCGGCTCAACTTTTTTAATCGCCAAACTGATCGAAACAATTCTTATATATTTGTGTAATGCAGGGTTATTCACCCTGCTTATCTTTTTATTTTACCGTTACACATCCTTTAGCCTACCGAAAAAATATTTTTTTGCAGGGCTAGGTATTAAATTATTAGCCGGGACCACCCTGGGTCTGGTTTACCATTATTACTATCACGAAGGGGATACACTCTCCTTATTTAAAGATGCCACGGTACTCACCCGGGTCGCTTATCAAGCTCCGTTTGATTATCTGGAAATGTTATTTTCCAACCCCTTTGAAAAATACCCTCATGTATACGAAGCCATTGGCAATTTAGACGTCAGGGCGTTGTTAATGAGTAAAATGATCAGCCTCGCTAATCTCCTTACCAATAACAACTATTGGCTTTCCAATCTTTATTTTTCCATACTAAGCTTTTGGGGAATATGGTACTTGTGCAATAAGTTAATCCAGCTTTTTTCACTGGATCGTTCTATCGTAGTGATAAGCTTCTTACTTTACCCTTCGGTATTTTTTTGGGGTTCCGGTATTATCAAAGAAAGTGTTCTAATGGGATGCCTTTGTTTTATCGTAGGTTATTCACTCAACCTCCTCTATAGCCCTCCACAGAAGCCCTCCCGTCTTTCGCAAGTATTCGACTTTTTACTCTTCCTTTTTACCTTATTCATTGTTTTTAAATTAAAATATTATTACCTGGCCATTCTGTTACCCACTTTGATGTCATTAGCCATTTCACAAAAATTAATAAATCATCACCCACGATTGGAGAAGTATAATATACTACTTTTCAGCAGTTGTTTCGGACTGTTAGTCATTTGTGCTTCTTTTTCTCACCCCAACCTTCATTTTAAGGTCTTTTTTGAAGTATTGGTTAATAACTATTATGAAATGCTGAAGCAGTCGCCCAAACTGCATAATACCATTACTTATACCGGTTTACAACCCAATGTATTGAGTATCATTCAGCATGCCCCACAGGCAATGCTTGAGGGACTCCTCAGGCCTTATCTATGGGAAGAAGGTAATGTTTTAAAGAAGATTGCTGCTGTAGAAAACCTTCTATTCGGAGGTACCTTCATTCTTGCCATCATCCGTGTCATTGTCAAGAAACCCAAAGTCTCTCCCAAACTTCAATTGCTCATTTTCGCTACTCTCGTATATTCTCTTCTAATGTTGACATTGCTATCGTTGGCTTCGCCCAATTTAGGCAACCTGGTAAGATACAGAGTAGGCTTTATGCCCTTCTTACTTTTGCTTATCTTAGCCATTCTTAGGTTGAAGAAGGAGCTTCCCGGCAAATAAAGATAACTTACCCGATGACCGAACAACTCATTCATACTTCTCAAGGGTACCAACAGATCCATCAGTGGTTTTTAAAAAATCACTGGCAACCCTTTCCTTTTCAACAAAAAACCTGGATAAGTTACTTACAAGGAAATAGCGGATTACTGAATGCCCCAACCGGTAGCGGAAAGACCTATGCGTTATGGATGCCCTGCCTGGCTGAATACATCAACTCCGTTCACACCTCGACAAAATCAACTCATAAAGGCTTACAAGTTTTATGGATCACTCCCTTAAGAGCTTTAACCAAAGATATTCACCGGGCTATGGAAGAGGCCTGCCGGGCTTTAGACGTCCCGTGGCGGATTGCTTTTCGAACAGGTGACACCTCTACCAAAGAACGACAGGCACAAAAAAAAGATATGCCCGAATGCTTGATCACCACCCCCGAAAGTCTGCATATTTTATTAGCCACCAAAGGTTATGAAAGGTTTTTCAAAAACCTCAAAGCTTTTATTGTGGACGAGTGGCATGAGTTATTGGGTTCCAAAAGAGGCGTACAAGTAGAATTGGCCTTGTCCAAAATTATTGGTCTCAACCCCAACGTAAAAGTTTGGGGAATTTCCGCAACCATTGGCAATTTACCTCAAGCGGCAGATGTGCTATTGTCCCCTGTTCAAAAAGCTCCTCATAACATTATCAGAGCCCATCTTCAAAAAAAGATAAAGGTAGCATCCATCCTTCCCGACAGGATAGAAAAATTCCCTTGGGCAGGCCATTTAGGCATTCATTTGGCAAATAAAATCCTTCCGGTTATCCAACAAAGCAAAACGACATTACTTTTTACCAATACCCGGGCACAAACGGAAATATGGTACCAAAAACTCTTGGAAATTTCCCCGGACTTGGCCGGATGCATGGCCATGCATCACGGTTCTTTGGACAATGAAATCCGTACATGGGTGGAAGAAGCATTGCATAAAGGTATTTTAAAATTAGTAGTCTGCACATCCAGTTTAGACCTCGGGGTCGACTTCCGCCCAGTCGAAACGGTGATCCAAGTAGGCAGCCCTAAGGGAGTTGCCCGCTTTCTCCAACGTGCAGGTCGCAGCGGCCATCAACCTGGAGCATTAAGTAATATATATTTTCTGCCCACACATTCCTTAGAGCTTATAGAAGGAGCAGCCCTCAAACAAGCAGCATATGAATTAAGTCATCATAATCATTCCTCTTCTATCGAACACCGATACCCCATCGTCAAACCACTGGATGTATTGGTACAATACTTGGTGACACTGGCCGTATCCGAAGGCTTTATCGCCACTCAGGTTTATCAGGAATTACGCAATACTCATGCTTACAGAAGTCTCAGCAATGAAGAATGGCAATGGATATTAAATTTCATCACTTCAGGTGGGAGTAGTTTAGGAGCTTATGATGAATTCCACAAAGTAGTACGAGAAGGAAGTGTTTACAAAGTTACCTCACGAAAGGTAGCCATGCGGCATCGCATTTCCATAGGAACAATTGTCAGTGAGCCTCTAATCAAAGTCAAATACAAATCCGGAGGCTATATTGGTTCTGTAGAGGAGTATTTTATTTCCAGCCTAAAGGCCGGGGATGTATTTTGGTTTGCCGGTCGAAATTTAGAATTTATCCGGCTCAAGGAAATGACCGCTCAAGTACAAGCAACCCGCAAAAAATCCGGCAAAATTCCCCGGTGGATGGGTGGCCGCCTTTCGCTATCGTCCCAACTTTCACAATTACTACGTCAAAACCTGGAAAAAGCCATGCACTCACAAGAACCTGAATTGCTGGCAATCCGCCCCTTATTGGAATTACAAAGCCGTTGGTCTGTTCTTCCCAAACAAGATGAGTTTTTGATCGAACAAGTAAGAACTTCCGAAGGATACCATGTATTCTTTTATCCTTTTGAAGGCCGTATGGTGCATGAGGTTATGGCCGCATTAATTGCTTACCGTATCAGTCAAATAACGCCCATCACTTTGTCCATCGCCATGAATGATTATGGTTTTGAATTGCTGGCAGATCAGGAAATACCATTGGAACATGCCCTGGAAATGGACTTATTTACCCAAGAAAATTTAATATTTGATATCGAGCAAAGTATGAATAACTCGGAAATGGCCAAACGTAAATTCCGGGACATTGCCTCGATAGCCGGCTTGATTTTCCAAGGGTATCCCGGTCAGAAAAAACGTTCAAGACATCTGCAAGCTTCTTCTCAATTACTATTTGAGGTATTTTTTGAGTATGATCCGGAAAATTTATTAGTACAACAAGCCTATGACGAAGTCATCCGTATCCAATTGGAGCATAACCGGTTGGTAGATGTGTTGGACAAAATCAAAAAGCAAAAACTACTTTTACAAAAGCCTCCAAAACCTACTCCTTTTGCTTTCCCTATTCTGGTGGATCGTTTAAGAGACCAAATCAGTTCGGAATCGTTGGATACACGCATTCAAAAAATTCAACAGCAGCTAGAAGCCTTTGCCGGTGAAGAAAAATAATTTGCAGGGATGAAAAAAGTAGCATTGATGAACAACTTTCATTTTGGATATTGCTTTTCAATTCCGTTTACGGACATATTCACAAAGCACTTTCTCCCCCCTCCACTCCGTTAGGCACTTGTAAAAAGACACTTACCCAAACATAAAAACCACTTCATTATCAATACAATACCATATCCTGCGAATGGTTAAGCGCATGCCTAACACTGTTTTTCCAGAATAGTATTAACTTTGCCCAGCCAATAAACCAAATCCAAAGAAAATGTCAAAAAGCAAAATTAGAAAAGAAGACGCCCTGGAGTATCATAGCCAGAATCCAGCTGGTAAGATTGAGGTAATACCTACGAAGGATTCCAAATCACAACGAGATTTGGCGCTGGCATATTCACCAGGTGTTGCCGAACCTTGTAAAGAGATTGCAAAAAATAAAGAAGATGTATATAAATATACTGCCAAGGGGAATTTAGTTGCGGTAATCTCTGATGGAACAGCCGTACTTGGTTTGGGAAACATTGGCCCGGAAGCTTCCAAACCTGTAATGGAAGGAAAGGGAATCCTGTTTAAAATCTTTGCAGGTATTGATGTGTTTGACCTGGAGCTGAATACTTCCAGTGTTGAGGAGTTTATCCAAGTGGTAAAAGCCATGGAGCCTACCTTTGGGGGAATTAACCTGGAAGATATCAAATCACCGGACTGTTTCGAAATCGAATCCCGTTTGAAAAAAGAATTGAACATTCCTGTCATGCATGACGACCAACACGGTACGGCCATCATTGCTGCAGCAGGTATGTTGAATGCTTTGGAAATTGTAGATAAAAAAATAGAAGATGTCACCATGGTGGTATCCGGAGCCGGGGCCTCTGCCCTGTCTTGTGTAAAGATCTTGAAAGAACTTGGCATGAGAGCAGAAAACATTGTTGTATGTGACAGCCGGGGGGTTATTAGAAAAGACAGAGAGCAATTAGATTCCATCAAAAGCCAGGTAGCTACGGAAAAAGATGCTCACCAGTTAGAAGACGCCATCGTAGGAGCTGATGTTTTCTTAGGCTTGTCCGCTGCCAATGTATTGTCTCCGGAAATGCTTCAAGGCATGGCCAAAGACCCTATCGTTTTTGCATTGGCGAATCCCGACCCGGAAATTGACTACGAATTAGCCATTCGCACTCGGGAAGACGTCATCATGGCGACCGGACGTTCCGACTACCCGAATCAAGTAAACAATGTACTTGGTTTTCCATTCATTTTTCGTGGAGCATTGGATGTAAGGGCTACGGAAATTAACGAAACCATGAAATTGGCTGCGGTAAAAGCCTTAGCCGAATTGGCAAAAGAACCCGTACCGGAAGTCGTTAACCAAGCTTACAATCAGGCCCATATTACCTTCGGCCGTCAATATATCATTCCGAAACCTCTCGACCCAAGACTATTGACCACCGTTGCTCCCGCAGTCGCAAAAGCTGCTATGGAATCAGGGGTAGCCAACGCTCCGGTTCAAGACTGGGAAGAATATAAAATAGAGCTTCGCAAAAGGATGGGTACGGATGACAACATCATTCGATTACTCAGTAATAAAGCCAAACAAAACCCTAAAAGAGTTGTATTTGCCGAGGCCGATGATTTCAGAGTATTAAAAGCAGCACAAATTGCTCAAGACGAAGGCATTGCAAAACCTATTTTGTTAGGCCCTGTTGACAAGATCAATTCGATCAAAGAGAAATATCAACTTGACCTGACCGATATCCCTGTCATTGATCCGCGGAGTGAAGAGGCTTCCGAGCAAAGAAACGCGTATGCAGAGATGTTTTTCGAAAAGCGGAAGCGCAAAGGGTATAACTTATTTGAGGCGAAAGATGTAATGAAAAGCAGAAGCTACTTTGGAGCTATGATGGTGGAATTAGGTGAGGCGGATGCAATGATTTCCGGCCTTTCCCGCAAATATTCTTCAACAATCCGTCCGGCATTACAAATTGTAGGTACTTACCAGCCTAAGAAGAAAGTATCCAGCATGTATTTAATGCTGACCAAAAAAGGCCCTCTTTTCTTTGCCGATACCACCATTATTCCGGAACCTACTTCCGAAGAACTGGTTGACATTGCCAAGTTGGTAGCATCTACGGTGAAGGAATCTTTCAATATTGAGCCGCGCATTGCAATGTTATCGTATTCCAACTTCGGTTCTTCCGATGAAGCGGAAGCCAAAAAAGTACGGAAAGCAGTAGAGCTTTTAAAACAAGAAGGAAATGATTTTGTCGTAGACGGTGAAATTCAAGCAAACTTTGCATTCAACACTGAAGCATTAAAAGAAAACTATCCGTTTTCCGACTTGGTTGAGGGCGAACCCAACATCTTGATTTTCCCGAATTTGTCTTCTGCTAACATTGCCTACAAACTCTTACAAGTAATGCAAAGCGCAGAAGCTATTGGCCCAATTGTACTAGGTTTGAAAAAGCCGATCCATGTGCTTCAACTGGGTAGCTCTGTAAGGGAAATTGTCAATATGGTAACCATCGCCACTATTGATGCCCAAAGCCGCGAAAAAACGAACTAGAAGCTAACTTTAGCTATGAATATAAATTAGAAAAGGGGCCATACAGGCCCCTTTTTGTTTGTAATGAAATCTATCCAATTAGCTGATTATATTCTTACTAAGCATTGAAATACACTCCATGATCAATACTCCATTGATCAATTCCTATGCTGTCGTTCATATACGCGTTCTATTGACTACTGATCAATAACATAAATACATAAGTAGCCCAGAATACCACATCAAAAAACAAAGCTCTTTGCCGGATCACTTTCCTTACATTTTGTTTATACACATATTTGAGCCAAAGACTTACCATCTGTTTGGATAGTTTAAAGTTAAAACTGGAGTGTTTTTACTATTAAGACAACAAACAGACCACCTTCGTCAATTTTTAAGCCTCCCTTTAACTCTTATTAACAAATAAATACGAATAATTTTGCCCTTTCAAAAAAGTTGAATTTTACCCCAAAAAGTACCTTATCATTATTCGAGTATTTACGCAATAATTACTTTATTTTTTCGAAAAAAATGTTTCCAAATACTGATGAACATACTCCTTTTTTCTTCCTTTGGGTTTCGGAAATAACAAAAACAGTTTTCCTTTTTCATTGGTAAACAAAATATGATTTTCATCTAAAAAAAGAAGCGCTTCTGTCTGCCCTGAAAACCATGTTCTTTTGCATTTACACGGATCCATCTCAAATTTATCTTTCTGATTTTCAGATAGGTTCAACAAAAACACTTTTCCATATGTCATTAAAGCGAGTTGATTGTTTTTCGGGTTAAAATCAGCCCCTGTTATTGGATGTTTCAAAGCCAGAGAATCAACCAACTCTGCTGTATAATCCCCTGGTTTATCGGGAATTCGGTAAATTTTCATATTGGAGTGGGTGATATTTTTTGAGAATAAATACAAGTTGTCCTTATACCAAATCATGGCTTCGCAGTCAAAATTCTTTGCCTGTGTTTTTCCCGGAGGAAATTTAAACTGATCTGGGTAATGAAATTTTATGGTGTGTACAGAGGAATCTTCCACATTGACTTTCAGCACTTTTAGCTCTTTACGAGCATTTCCATTGTTTCCAAAATCCCCAATGTAAAGATTTCCTGTAGAATCTTGGGCCAAGCTTTCCCAATCTCTGTTTTGGATAGAATCCGGAAAGTTGATCACCTTTTGGGGAAATTTCTGGGGCACCAAAAAATCATTTATTGAATACAAAGCGGCCTTGTTTCCACTGTCTCCATGCGTTACCAAGGATTGCCCCCAATATGCCAGCCCGGAAGATTCCGGAATATTATCAGGGAGCTTTCCAACCTTACATATGACATAATGGTCTTTACTATTGAATTCCTTAGACAAAGGACAACCAAACAGGATACTTCTTACAGCTATAAGTAAGACGGTAAAATTTTTGAACATATATTCATAACTTTTTTACAAATCAATACTTAATTTTGAATCTCAAAAAAAATAAAAAAGGGTTATATTTATTCATGCACCGAATTAAACAAACGGAACATGCTCCGTTATATAAATGAGGTGTATTTTTTGTTTTCCATAAATTATCAATAGGAAATATAAATATTTAAAAGTGAGCTATGATTACTACATTTCATCGAATTAAGAAATCCATCACTTATCAACTCATAGCTTTGGCTATGTTAGTTCTGACAGCTGCTATTGCTTTTATTACAGATACCACCGAAACAATGGCTGATAAAAATGTGGAAATACTTAAAGCCGAACTCCCCCACTGATTCAACCCGATTAAAAAGTAGAGGTATGAAATAAGAAAAATTACGATAAAGAAAATCTTTTTTACAAAATTAAAAGCCCACTCATAAGGTGGGCTTTTGACATTATAATACCTCATTTGAAGCTTTAATTTTCTTCCGCGAATCAAACTTCAGATTAAGTCATCGGAATCTTCAGCCAGTCTTGCTTATCTTGTTCCCTGGTTATTACTTTACAAATATTGACAGAGAACACAAGCCTGGTATGAATTCACAAAAAAACTTTCAAGTTTACCGCTCATCCGCAGGGTCAGGAAAGACCTTTACCCTCACCAAAGAATACCTCAAACTTGCTATTGCTTGCCCGGGATTATTCGGAGAGTTTCACCCCCGTTATTTTAAAACGATACTGGCCGTTACGTTTACAAATGCGGCAGCCAACGAAATGAAAGAGCGTATACTGGGAAAATTGGCAGCTTTCAGTCAAAAAACAGAGGAAACCGATGAAATGCTTCTGATGATCGAAGCCGAGTTGAAAGCTCAATACCCCGAACAGGAATTTTCACTAGAGGTCATTTGTAAAAGAGCTCATACCATTCATCAACACATCTTACACAATTACTCCGACTTTTCTGTCAGTACAATTGATTCCTTTAACCATCGCATAGTTCAATCATTCAAAAAAGACTTGGGCTTACCTTTTAATTATGAAATCGAATTTGATAAGGATGGGCTTCTACAAAAAGCGGTAGATCTCCTACAAAACGAAGTGGGTGAAAAGTTAAATAAGGAGCTAAGCGAATTACTTTCTGAATTTACAATCTATAAAGCGGATGAGGGCAAAAGTTGGTTTATCGATGAAGACCTGATCCAGTTTGGAAAAAACATCTTTCACGAAGAACATTATGAAGCCATCGCCCCCTTACAAGGACTTGAACTCTCCGATTTTAAAAAATTAAAAAACAGACTTGTGGGCTATGTCAATGAAATTGACAAGTCCGTAAAAAAACTGTCCGACCAAGCCTTACAACTTATAGAACAACATCAACTTGAAGCCAAAAGCTTTTATCAGGGAGCCAGGGGCATATACGGTTATTTCCAGAAGCATAGTCTACTGAGTCAACCGTTCTATAGTATACCGGCAAATAACTATGTTAAAAAGACCATTGACGAAGATAAATGGACCAAAACCAAGCCCAGTAGTTTTGAAGAACAGGCGATAGAAACCATCAAATCACAACTCCGTGAATGCTTCCTGCAAATAGAAGAGATTAAACAACAGGAGACGGACTTATATATAGTTGCTTCTTCTTTAAAAAACTCCATCTATTTATTGGCTACTATTCATTTGATAGAATCACAGTTACAAGCCGTAAAAGCCGAAAATAACCTGGTACATATTTCTGATTTTAACCGGAAAATCAATCAAATTGTAGAGCACGAACCCGTTCCGTATATTTTTGAAAGAATCGGGGAAAAATACAACCATATCCTGGTGGACGAGTTTCAGGACACCAGCCAGATGCAATGGCACAACCTAATGCCCTTGGTGGTCAACACACTTGCCAAAGGAATGTTTAATTTGATAGTAGGTGATGCCAAACAAGCTATCTATCGTTTCAGAGGTGGCAAATCTGATTTGTTGGTTGCACTGCCAGATAGCCCTAGCCTACACCCTGAGTCTAATTTATATCATGACACTCAGGTTTTCCATAATGAAATCAATGTATCCCAATTGCAAAAAAACTTCAGAAGCAAAGCCAATATCATTACATTTAACAATTCCTTTTTCGAGTTTTTCAATACAACATTGCAAGAGGCCTATCCGGACTTACCCGATTACTTCAATGAAGTTCAACAAGAGTCCAATACCCAACAAGGAGGCCATATATCCATTTGGACTTGCCCTCAAGAACATGCTGCTCAAGCAACCCTTGCACAAACGCTGACCTTAGTAGAACATTTAATTCATCAAGAATCTTATAAACCCTCTGATATTGCCATACTGACCCGGAAAAATACAGAAGGGGCTGCAATTTCCAAACACCTTATCGCTGCAGGCTATGCAGTACTTTCCTCCGAGTCACTGTTACTCAACAGCTCTGCCACCATTCAGTTTATTTTAAACTTCTTTAAAGTAAGTCTACAGCCCTATGATCTGAAAGTAAAATTCGATATTCTATACTACTTGATCAATCAGGAAGGAGGAGAGGATGTTGACAGTATTATTGAGTTACTGGAAGAAATGAAAGCCATTGATAATGAAGCCGAACAGCTGGCTTTATTTCAAAACTACTTATCTCAACATCATCAAATCCATTTGGATCTTCATCAATTGCGGAACCGCTCCCTGCACGAAATTGCCGAAGACATCATCCGTAAATTTAATTTATGGAGTAAAGTCCAAGAGAAAGCCTATTTATACCGCTTTTTAGATGTATTGAGTGATTATAGTCAAAAGAATGGAAATCACCTTTTGGATTTTCTCGATTTCTGGAACAAAAAAGGCAGTAAATTTTCCATTGCAACCCCTGAAAATGCCAATGCCATCCGGGTTATGACTATCCATAAATCCAAAGGCTTACAGTTTCCGGTAGTGATACTTCCTTTTGCCGAATGGACTACTACCCCCAATACCAACCATAGTATTTGGAGAAAATGGCCAGAAAACCCTTTGACACCGGAACTCAGCTCAGTACTCCTCCCCTATAAAAAAGACCTAAAGCAAACCCGCTTTGCTCAAGACTATCAGGAGGAAAAACAAGCGGCTTTTCTGGATGCTTATAACTTACTATATGTTGCCCTTACCCGTCCGGAAGAAAAACTATTCATTTTGTGTAAAGAGCAGAAGACTATGATCAAACCAGATGAAGGGGTAAATAACTGTGGTCAATTAATTCTTCATTATCTTGAAAAGGGACCGCTTCAACACGAGGATTCGGCTTGTAAAGTAAGTATTCAAAAACCTCTGCCGGCTAATGTGGATTGCAAACTTCACCTCTACTTTAGAGATGAGAAAAAGCCTCATTATCCAAAAGGCAAATCTTTAAAAAGCTCAAAAGCGCCCTCAATACATTTATTACATACCGATTATAGCCATAAAATTCAATTGAGAAGAAATGAAGGGAGTGGCTCCGAATCTTTACTTTCTGTGGTCGATTTATACCACAAGCGTGTAGAAGGCATTTTGGTGCACCAAGCTTTCGAATTTGTAAAGTACCAAAAGGATATTCCTAAGGCGATTCAAAAAATGCTGAATAAAGGCTATATCACCAAAGAAGATGGTATTCGTTTGCAAAAAACCATGGAAAAGGTAGTAAACCTGCCGGAGATCAACACCTATTTTCAGCCACACCCCGGGCTCAGAGTACTGACCGAGCGAGAAGTCATCATACCGCAAGCTCCTAACCGCTATGCGATACTCCGACCCGACCGGATCGTCTTTTACCAAGGCCTGGTCATTTTAATGGATTATAAAACAGGAATTGAAGAACTGGAAAAGCACAAAAAACAAATCAACCGCTATGCCTCGGTATTACGCAAAATGGGCTATAAAAAGATTCGAAAACTTATTATCTATACGGAACAGGCCCGGGTGGAAGAAGTTTGATGCAAATCGCTTTCCACTAGATGCTAAAAAGGCTACCTCATAAAAAGGTAGCCTTGTAATTTGGTGATCCCGCTGGGGCTCGAACCCAGGACCCTCTCCTTAAAAGGGAGATGCTCTACCAGCTGAGCTACGGAATCGGATGATACATTTGCATGTACTCAAAAAAGAAAAATAAACAATAATAACCGGTGGATGAAACCAAGCTTTGGTGATCCCGCTGGGGTTCGAACCCAGGACCCTCTCCTTAAAAGGGAGATGCTCTACCAGCTGAGCTACGGAATCATTAGTTTTCACAAAAAAGCATCTGTAAAGAGGCATAAAAAAGGCTGGAGGATAAAGCCAGCCTTGTAATTTGGTGATCCCGCTGGGGCTCGAACCCAGGACCCTCTCCTTAAAAGGGAGATGCTCTACCAGCTGAGCTACGGAATCTGATTATTTGGTAGTGTGCCCACGAGAAGATTCGAACTTCCACGGGCTTGCGCCCACCACCCCCTCAAGATGGCGTGTCTACCAATTCCACCACGTGGGCTTAATTTCAGATGATTCTTTGTTTACAAGCGTCTCTTGTAATATAGTGATCCCGCTGGGGTTCGAACCCAGGACCCTCTCCTTAAAAGGGAGATGCTCTACCAGCTGAGCTACGGAATCATATCATTGCAAAAAACCAGGTGTTAAAAAACGCTAAATCTTAGATAAATCCCCTTCTTTTTGCGTCATTTGGCTTGTTTTTAAGCCCTTCCTTTTCGTTATTTGCGCTGCAAAACTAATACATAAATATTTCTATGCAAAGGATTCCGAAACTTTTCTTTTTTACCTTTTTTTGCCTATTAACTCTAACTTCTGTTTCTCAATCAGTTAAAGCGGAAAAACCTTTAAAAAAATTATTTCAAGCCGATTCTTTATTTGAAATAGGCAATTATACCGCCGCATTTGAGGTTTACCAGGGCATTTTACATCAAGAACAATTTTACTCTCCTCAGATGCTTTTACGGATGGCCTACGTCAAAGAAGGCTTGGGAGATTATACTAGTTCTTTGTATTTCTTAAACCTTTACTATACACATAACCCCAATCAAAAAGTATTGGAAAAAATGTCTGAAGTAGCCAATGAGCACCGGTTGGAAGGTTATCAATTTAACGATAGGGAATTCTTTTCCTCTATGTATTACAAACATTATCCTGAACTGACCGCTGGCTTATTATTACTATTCACACTAGGGGCCTTATTGTTAGTTTATCAAAAAAGGAAAAACCGCCCTACCCTTCCTTTAGCCATCGTATATGCAATTTTAATGGTATTCACGTTTGGAGGATTGCATTGGGGTTTGTCCAATCACAGAGGGATTATTCACCATGAAGCGCTCTTAATGGAAGCCCCTTCTGCCGGAGCCAAGCAGTTAGAGTTAATACAAAAAGGGCACCGGGTAGATATTTTAGGTAAAAAAGACATTTGGTACAGAATACGTTGGAAGGACCAAACCGCGTATGTTAGAGAAAACAACCTATTGGTCATCAAGTAGGCAAACGACCCTACCTAAACAGGAAGCCCATTTGGCCAAAGCTAGTTTTAGCTTTGGTTTTTTTTGTCATAGAGCATGTCAGAAAGATACTTCCCCAAAAGAGACTATACACATACCCTCCTTTCTGACAAAAACCGTCCTGATTTTTAGTTGGCAAACAAGTATTTTTGAAGCAATCGCTTTTTAAAGTTGGACAGTATTATGCAAGACACCCGGATTATCAAATATCCGGTAGTGTACACTAGCAAGGCATGTTTATTTAACCGGAGAATATACAAAAAACAGGTATTTCACAAAAACTGTATAATCACTATCAAAAACCACAATGTAATTTTTTGATAAACAATAGGATTTTTCAATGTAGGGAAAGTTGCATATTTGTTCTAGGTAATACTCACTAGATGCAATTGATTATTTTTTACCAAATTCAATCCCAATGAAAAAATTACTACTATTCACCTCCGCATGTACGTTGTTATTTATTACGGTTGCATTTACCCCTGAAAGCGCAAGATTTGCCCGCCCCAGTTTAGAGGATATCGCTGAGGATTGGAAGCTTTCCCAACTTACCATCAATGGAGAGCCTTACGCTGGCAATACCTCCAACTTCCGGTTAGTCTTATCCGGAAACTATACCTATAAGCGAATCTCTTTAGAGGGTTTTGAAGACAAGGGATCATGGAGATGGGACAGACTCCAGAATCAAATTATATTAAACAAAAATACGGAGTATGAAGAGGTATATCAAGTACAATACAGTGATGCAAACAGTACGATGACTTTCACGGAAAAAACATTTGAAAAAAACAATTCCTATCACACAGAATACATTCTTTGGAAATAATACCCTGCGAAAACTAGCCATCAACCCAAAACTCTGTATATTTATGTTATACAGAGTTTTTTATTTCGAGTAAGTTAAACTTGATTTTTTAGAAAAAACACATTTTAATTGTGCTTCTGATATAATTCAAAATATAGTTTTATCTTTGTTGATTCTTCAAAAAGATTATATAATTTCACACAGTGTTCTGTTTCAAGTAATTGAAGGGAATTAATCAATAAAACTAAAATAAAAGCATAAAAGTGAAGAAATACAATCAAATTCTCATCATTGATGATGATGAAATTAACAATTATGTAACCACCAAGTTTATTAAGAAAATGGATCTCAGTGATGTAGTAGATACCATTTCTAATGGCTCAAGCGCTATCAATTACCTAGAAAAATGCGAAGGCTCTAAAGGTAAATTCCCTGACTTGATTATTGTAGATATCAGCATGCCCATTATGGACGGTTTGGAGTTTTTGGAAATTTATGAACAGCGCTTTTGGAAAAAACATAAAGCTACCAAAATGGTTGTAATTACGGCTTCCATCCGGGAGAAAGATAAAGAAGATGCCATGAGCTTCAAATGCATTTCCGGATTTTTAAATAAACCGGTAGATGTAGATAGCTTGACAAGGTTACTCAAATAAGCGGCAGCACCTCCCTTTTGACAATTAAACCAAGTATTCCTGGAATTATACTCCCTCCTGCTCCTCCTCCATTTTTTACTTATTCTTTATATTTTTCATCCTTTTTGCTCTCTTCTGTGTCTTCATAGAAAAGCAGAAAGCATTTGGCCATATGACAATCTGTTTTTACTTCTTTCCCCCAAATAAAAGATAAACAGGAAATCAAATCTTAGTTATGTTACATAATTATTTTATTGTAAATTACCCTAACGAAAGAACCGAATTTATTTCGTTCAGTGTTTTTTAACATATTTGCAAGCTGTTTATTCAATACATAAAAAAATGAGATTCAACCTGACCATGCTAAAAAAAATACTACCTCTCTTGTTTGTACTTGCAGTGGTCCACTCCTCTTTAGCCCAATTCACCCAAGAAGATAAGTTTGGAAAAAACCGGGTACAATATAAAAACTTCCATTGGCGATATATTACCACTACCAATTTTGACATCTATTACTATGACGGAGGGTATGAAATTGCCAAACTCGCCGCCAATATAGCCGAACAAGAATTCAACCGTATTACGGATTTGATCGGGCACTCTCCTTTTTATAAAACCAAAATATTTTTATACAACTCTGTGATTGACCTCCGGCAAAGTAATATCGGAGTTAATCAACAAGGTATTGAAGTGGGGGGACAAACAAACTTCGTCCGGTCTGAGATAGAGGTAGCATTCACCGGGTTAAGACACACATTTAAACAGGAATTGACTCACGGGATTGCCGACATGTTTATTTTTGATATGATGTATGGCGGGAACCTGAAAGAGGTACTTCAAAGCTCGTACCTCTTAAACTTACCGGAATGGTTTATGGCCGGTGCCGCAAAATATGTTGCAGAAGGCTGGAATGTAGAATTGGATGATTATATGCGGGATATGTTAAGTAACCGGAAATTCAAACGTCCCGAAATTCTGACAGACAAAGAAGCCAAATTAGTTGGACAAGCTATCTGGAACTATGTAGCGGAAGAATACGGGTCTGCCAATATTTCAAATATCCTCAACCTTATCCGAATTGTCCGGAACGAAGAAGTCAGTATTCAACAAACATTGGGGGTATCGTATAAATCTTTTATGGAAGGGTGGAAAACCTTTTACCTGAAACAACTTTCTACCTTATCCGATCAACTTACTTTGCCTTCCGATGAGGCCATCCTTTTCAAAAACAACAAAAAGTATGACTATAATAAAGTAAAATTCAGTCCTGATGGGCACTATTTGGCCTATACCACCAACTTTCAGGGAAAATACAAAGTAACCTTGGTAGACCTGCCCAACAACAAATCCAAGGTATTACTAAGAGGCGGTTACAAGGTTATCAATCAAAAAATAGATAATAATATTCCCTTGGTAGAGTGGAGAGCCAATAGCGATTTGGCTATTTTCTCTCCCAAAAACGGAAAAAATTATTTGTGGTTGGTCAATATCAGCAAAAAACGTGTTAAACGGAAAAAAAGGCACTTTTCCGACTTTAGCCAAATCAAAGAATTTTCCATATCCAAAGGCGGAAATATGATTGTGATGGTAGGTGAGAGGAGAGGGAAATCCGATTTGTATTTACACGATATCCGGGGAAGACGCACCCAACAAATTACCAATGACGGATTTGATTATTTGGGCCCGCAATTCTTGGGTAGTACGGATAAAATCGTTTTTAGTTCTAACCGGGTTTCAGATACTCTGAAAAAGAAAGAAGAGAATCTCAAAGAGATTTCTTCTAACTTCAATTTATTTGTCTTGGATAGAAAGTCTCCAAAAGTATTGTCCCGTCTAACTAACACCCTCAGCAGGGATATCAAACCTTTGCCAATCAATGAAAATGAAGTGGTATTTCTAAGCGATCAAAGGGGAATTTATCAACTCTACAAATACAACCTTCAAGACAGTATCTCTACACAACTTACCAATTACAAATTAAGTATTCAAGATTATGATATTGTGGGTGATCAAATAGCGATGGTGATGTACAAAGGGGGGAAGGAACAAATTTACCATATGGATCACATCGATTTGAATACGTCCAATTTCACCAATAAAACTTACCGGCAACAAGTATTGGACCTTCGGTACTTACAAACCATAAAACGGAAACGGGCGCTAGAAGAACAAAAAAAGAAACTGGAAGAAGCCCAAAAGAAAAGAGAGGAAGAGGCTCAAATTCCGAAAAAGGAAGAGGAAAAAACAGCACAAGCCAAACCTCAGTTGGCAGATGATGAAGTAGATACCGATAATTACCAATTTGATACTTTCGCCAAAGAGAAAAAACAAAGTTTTCTGGACCGGTACAAAGCCCGTCTGAAGTCCACAGACAAAGATGATACGCCCAAAGAAGTGAAAATCAGCCGGCCCAAACCCTATGAAAACCAATTTACAGTGGACAATTTTGTAACATCACTATTGATAGATCCCTTAAGGGACTGGGGATTGCTGTTTGAAGTAGCCATGACCGATGTGATGGAAAACCATAAAATCAATGCAGGGCTATACGGACTTATCAACCTTAAAAACAGTAATTTTTATGGGGAGTACCAATACTTAAAAGGACGGTTGGATTATGGCTTACGCTATGAAAGGTATAACCTGGAAAGAACAGGCGAAGCAATTGCACATGAGTATAGCTTGAACCACTTGCAGGCCTCTGTCTCCTACCCCTTTAACATTACTTCCAGAGTCACGCTTTCACCTTTTTATGCCTCTACCCGGTTTACCAATACGGATATAAGTCAATTGGCTCAGCCCGACCAAACCGACCATTATGCAGGAGCGAAAGCAGAATTCACCTTTGACAATAGTTTGGTGACCGGTACGAATATGTTACAAGGTACCCGGGCCAAAATAAAAGTAGAACATTACTTTGGCTTAAAGGATTCTGAGAAAGGCTTTGGGAATTTGCTGGTCGATATCCGCCATTATCAAAAATTACATAAATCCATCATTTTCGCCACCCGGTTAAGCTACGGACAGTTTTTCGGAAACGCAGAGAAAACCTATCGTTTGGGAGGTACTTCCAATTGGATGTTTGCCGATATGGCCAACGAAGAAGAAGTAAACGTACAATCTGCTGAAGAAAACCGCTCTGATTTACTTTTTACCAAATTTGCAACTCCTCTCCGGGGTTTTGATTTCAACCATTGGTCCGGGGCCAACTACATGCTTCTCAATGCCGAATTGAGAATTCCCTTGTTGAAATATTTTTACCGGGGAACTATCACGTCCAACTTCTTCAGAGATTTGCAGATCGTTGGTTTTACAGACATCGGTTCTTCCTGGACAGGCATCAGCCCTTTCAACAAAGAAAACTCTCTCAACACAGACTATGTGAATTCCGGGAATTTCAATATAAAAGTATCTAATTTCAAAAATCCGTTCTTGGTGGGCTATGGTGCAGGCATCCGTACCACTATGCTAGGCTACTATGTCAAGTTCGATGTAGCCTGGGGTGTGGAAGACAAAGTAAGAAGCGATGCCAAATTCTATTTATCACTGGGGCATGACTTTTAAAACCTGTCTTATCACAAGATCATAAAATATTAACTACAAAGCTCAACAGGAATTTCCTATTGAGCTTTGTAGTTTTTTTTACCTCAAGTTACTGGCATTTCGCTAAAGCAGGGGCAAAGAGAACACCTTAGCACAAGCTCTTTGCTCAGTTTCGTTTGTAATTTTTGAAAAAGCTTTTGAATTTCATTTGAACAACCCCGAAAAAGGCTTCTTTGAAAATCCCCTTCGACATTTTGGAAGTTCCTTTAGTCCGGTCCGTAAAGATGATGGGGACCTCTTTGATCTTAAATTGATACTTCCAACAAGTAAACTTCATTTCAATCTGAAAAGCATAGCCTACAAACCTTACTTTATCCAGGTTAATGGTTTCCAAAACCTTACGGGTGTAACACATAAATCCCGCAGTGGCATCTTTGATGGGCATTCCGGTGACCGTTTGTACATAAATACTGGCAAAGTAAGACATTAACACCCGGCTCATCGGCCAGTTTACAACATTGACGCCCTGAATATACCTGGAGCCAACCGCAATATCATTTCCTTCTTTTGCGCAAGCATTATATAGTTTCACCAAGTCATTGGGATTATGCGAGAAATCAGCATCCATTTCAAAAATGAATTCATACCCCCATTCCAGTGCTTTCTTAAACCCATGAATATATGCTGTACCCAAGCCCAGTTTTCCTTTCCGCTCTTCCAAATGAATTCTACCTGTATAAACCTCCATCAACTCCTTGACTTTGGCGGCTGTTCCATCGGGGGAGCCATCGTCTACAATCAGTAGATCAAAGGCAACATCTTGAGTCAATACGGCTTTAATAATCGCTTCTATATTCTCTATCTCATTGTAAGTAGGAATAATTACAATACATTTATCCACTTTTTCTTCAGCTAATAGTTTGGTTTAGTAATATGCGGTTTCAGGCATGTTTAAGGTTGAAATCGTTAGTATTAGATACAGCGAAACACACACTTATATATTTTCAATTACAATGGAATAAGTAGCCAAAAACTCTTCACTTCTTTCCAAGCTTTGAATACCTTCTTTTTCTATAAAATCAAGCGTTACCCCTTGAGTATCTGCGATTCCAAACCATGGTTCCAAACAGACAAAAGGCGCCTCTTCACTTTTTGACCAAATGCCAAAATAAGGAAACCCAGGAAAATGCAGTGAAAGAATGTGCTCTCCGTTTTGATGCGTCAGCGTTATTTTTTTGGAAACAAGGTCTTTGAAGATCAACGCATCCTTAGCAAAGAGCCCCTTGTGTAAAGGCAAACGGGATGTTTCGTTTAGAAAATTCTCTTCTTTACCAGCAATCAAACCTTCTTGCAAAAAATACTGGTGCGCAGTTTCCTTTTTTTCAAAAGTTAATTGATATTCTTCTTTCTTCGTATCAGGTAATATGGGACAATTAAAAGCCGGATGCGCCCCTATTGAAAAATAAATAGTCTTATCGTCTCGGTTCTCTACTCTATAGACTATTTCCAGTGTTTTTCCTTTCAATCTATATGAAATTTGAAGACTGAAAATATACGGGTACTTTTCTATCGTATCCACATTATTCAGTAATTCAAAAGTCAGATGTTCGTCACTTCGGTCAATCAATTCAAATGGCATATCCCTGGCAAAGCCATGCTGGGATAATTGATGGGAAGTTTGACGTACTTGAAACCGATCGTCCGCCAAACGCCCTACAATGGGAAATAATACGGGAGCATGCCTTCCCCAGTAGGTTGAATCGGCTTGCCATAAATACTCTAACTGACTTTTAGGCGAAAATAAACTGGTGAGTTCAGCTCCTTTTGCATTTACTTTTATCTGTAAATACTCATTTTGTAAGGATGTAACCTTTTCCATATTCACTAGGCTAAGATTACAATGGCTAACACTGACAAAATAAAGTAGCTCACCAAAGTAGCCGCACCTACGTAGTCTTTGGCTACCCTTTGACCAAAAAACAACATAATCAAGCTGACGGCAGAAAGTTGGGCTCCCAATAAAGCAATCGTAGCCTCTCCCCCACTCACTAATACAACACAGCCGGCTGCTGATACAAACCCTGCGGCCAATTCAAATACGGTGACCACTCCAAGCATCAACGGAACTAAATTCTTTAAAGGACTTTTTTCAAAATGCCCTTTCAACCAAGAGAGGTTCCCTCCCCAATCGAATACCTTATCCAAGCCGGACTGAATAAACAAAATTGCCAGGAAGGCTGATACCAATATTTTTACAGATAGAACGCCCTTAAGCAGTTCAATAAAAGCTAACTCCATAGGAATAAAATATCTCAATTTGTAATCAATAGATAATGAGCGCCAAAAGAATTCCGGTCTACTGCATCATAAGGGTTAAAATTAGGAATTGAGAAGCTTAGAACAAACTGTTATTGGAAGAATAAGCTGTTCTTTGCAAGTAAAAGGAAAGAAAGAAGGATTAACGGAAGCTCGAATTACACCACCACCCTCAGTCATTTACTTCCGAAATATCATTTGTACCGGGTAATGGTCGGAAAGTTGATGGGTCACAGAATCTTTAATGATCGCAACTTGCGTACACTTTTTTGCCAGTTTTTTATCCGTCAGGATAAAGTCAATCCGTACTTTTTCTGAAAGTGGCACTTCTCCAAACACTTTTGTAGGAAAGCTGTGCTGGAAAGCTTGCTGAGATTTTTTTTCTGAATAGATATCGTGAAGCCCCTTTTGCAGGAAGGTATGGATAGGTTCAAAAGGAACAGCTCGTCTTTCAGTTAAATTATTTACATGCGAATGTTTTTCTCCTTGTTCTTTTAATGCCTTTTGTAAATCACTTTTCAGATAAAAAAGACTGTCTGATGCTGCATAGGTATTAAAATCTCCCATTACTAAAACATGTAGCTCCTTCCGTTTATATTTTTCCATGTCTTTGAGTAGAACTTGGGCTTCTTCAACCCTTTTCTGATGAGAAAAAGGAGAAAGGTGAACCACATAAACCAAGAGGCCTTCCACTTCGGCCACCAGATAGCCGTGATGCATATTTTGCAACACCTTCCGGACATTTTTCAATGGATAACGGGAGGTCAGCCCCACAGGGTAACCAGCCTCTTTAGAAGTGCTTACGTACGGGTGTCCCCATGCTTTGGCCATCTTTTTTAACTCGACCTCAGAAATGTTGACCAATTCCTGCAATGCAAGAATATCAGGTTGTTCTTGTTTTACCCACTCGGTGAATTTTTTCTTTCTACTTTCTTCCCCTTCGAAGCCGTTCCAAATATTGTAACTTAATATTTTCAGGTTTGTATTCTTCAGACTTCCCTCCGTCTCTTGTTGGCTGACATCTAGCTTTTTATGATAAAACCCTAATAAAAAAACAGGGATTAAAACGATTAATATTAGTCTGAATAAATTACTTGGTCTCATGCCTGGGAATTATTATTTCAAAGCGAAAATTAGACAAACTCTGAAAAATCACCAAATCGTAGGAAACAGAAACCTTATACTTGTTCAAGAATATTAACCAACTAAGAAAAAGGTGTCAAGCAGTTTCAGCAAAGAAATATTTCTCAAAAATCACCGCCGAAGGTGCAAACCCAACAAATAATATTTACGGATTTCCCAGAGAAGCGTAGCAATAACTACCATATATTCAATAGCCACCAACCAGAGGTTTTCTTCATAGGTATCAGACTGGTATGCAGCATAAGAAAGTACAACCATAGCACTCCAAATCATTGGAAAACGAAGGGGGGTAAAAACACAAAAGGCTATCAACAAGCTAATATACCATGGGTGCACAATGGTAGCACATAAAAGGTAAATTGTAAAAGTTAAAACAACTTTTTCAAAGAGTTCCTTCCAAGAGTAACGGCCATTAAAAGAAAGTAACAATATTCCCGTAAGCACTACCAATGACAACCAAGGCCCTGCTGCATGAATAATATTGAAATCATAGAGTTGATATCCCACCCAGCGTACGATGTAATAAATACTCGCATTGAATTCAAACTTTTGGAAATACAAATTCACACTCTTCCATACATTCAACAGCAACTCAACATCCCACAAAGGCAAGAAAAATAACACTGTAAACAATGCAACCCTCAAATAATAACGCACTGCTTTCCGAAAGCCAAGCTTCATCATTATTAGCGGTAAAAACATCAGTGGTAACAACTTAGCTCCCACTGCCAGGCTGAAAAACAAGGCCGATCGGATGTTTCTTTCTTGTAATAAATAGTAAAATGCAGCCAACAAAAAACAAATCATCAACGCTTCAAAGTGCAAGTTTCCCGTTAACTCTACAATTACCAAAGGGTTTAGTGCATATAGCAATACTCCCTTTCGGGGAAATCTCAACTTATGTAATATTTTGCCTATTAAAACGATCGAAATCCACTCCGCCAATAATACAATTAGCTTCATTACTGCTACATTTGCCCACAAGGGACCTGACGGAAAGAGAAAAACCGAAAGCGCAAAAATTACCTGTAGAATGGGAGGGTAAATAGTATAATATTCCGGTGAATTGAGGTTTTCAAACAATGCTTGATGCGTACTTGCAAAATCAGTGGAATTACTCATTAATTCCGAGGGCAAGTGCCGAAACGGATTCATTCCCATATTGATCATTTCACCGTCCCAAAGAAACCGGTAGAAGTCGTCAGATAGGTTAGGAAGAGCAAATAATAGCAGTCCCCGAAAAAAAAGCCCCCATAAAATGAGCATTTCTATCTTTGTACTTCTATATTTATATAGTAGTAAGTAACATACAAACAATGCCCCAAAGCCTGACAACACCTGAACAAAGCTTTGACGATCTACAAAATAAACTAACCATACATAGCCAAATCCCGAAAGTAAAAACAATACAACATCCAAAGGTTGTACTTTTGAAGGAGAAATTTCTTCCGGTTGTGGGATTATCATATTGATTTAAAATTTAGGATCTAAGCAAACTTACCGCTTTCTCAGTTGTGGAGGGCCGATACTACGGAATTTTGCAAAAAAGCGCCAAAACCAACACTTATGCAAGTAAAGCTTACAAATAGCCAACTATTGGAGAGCCTTCATCAAAGTGGCTGCTTGCTATTACAACTAATGAAAGGTAAAATTATCGACTGTAATAACACCTTTACGCAGTTACTGCAAGTAAACAAAGAGGAACTACTCTACACCCAGCTAAAAGACTGGATCATTGATGTACCCGGAGCTTTACATAAAGTCCCTTTCCCTGTTTTTAATGAAAACGATGAAAACTGGCATGGAGAAATTGCATTTAATAGCCCGGGCGGTACAGTTAAATGGATACAGATGCACCTAACGCATCATCCGGACGGACTTTGCATCGCAGTGGGGTTTGATATTACGGCCCAAAAAAACCGGGAAAAATACCTTTTCCAATTCCATCAGTTTTTAGAATTTGCCAATGATGGCATCCTTATTTCCGAAGCAGAATCAGGAAAATGTGTAGATGTCAATATTATGCTTTGTAAAATGCTGGGGTATACCAAGGAAGAAATCCTGCAACTCAACGTCAGGGATATCGAAGTCGGTTATCCGCTTCACACCAAAGAACAGAGAAAGAAACATGTGGAAGCAATTAAAAGGCAACAAAACTTCCCTAAAATTCTAATAGGCATCCATAAAAGAAAAGATGGAAGTACTTACCCGGCGGAAGTCACCATCCATCATGAAGCGTACGAGGGTAAAGGCTATTTTATTTCTATCGTCCGGGATACTACAAGCCGTATCCAAACGGAAAATAAATTGCAGGATACCATCCTTGAACTGGAAGAAGCACAGAAGTTCGGCAACTTAGGGAATTGGAAATATTTCTTTGTGAACCAAAAAATAGAGTGGTCAAAACAAATATTCCGCTCCTTTGGGATGCCAGATGAGCAATCTCCCCCTGCTTCGGTAGAAGATTACTTACAGTTAATCCATCCGGACGACCGGAATACCATCTTAGAGACGATTTCGAAAGTACAGGAAAGCCAAAAGCCGGTCAATTTTGAAATCCGGCAATGGCAAGTCAATACAGGTACCTACCGTTGGTTTTACGCCCGGATGAAACCCCTACTGGATGAAGTCGGAGATATCATTGGCTTATCAGGAGTTAACTTTGATATTCATGATCGCAAAACCCATGAAGAGCAAATCAATGCTATGCTCGAACAAGAATTGCATTTGAATGCACAACTGGCTGCCAGGGAGGATGAATTGGTCAAAACCAACGAACAACTCTCGGAAAATATCGATCAACTCAACCAACGAAATGAAGAATTGGATAATTTGGTTTACAGCATTTCTCACGACCTCAGGGCACCTATTGCCTCTGTGTTAGGCCTGATCAAATTAGCCAAAGACAGTGATCAGTGGGAAGATATTGGAGAGTATTTGGAAAAACAGGAGTATTGTATTTTTAAATTGGATAATTATATCAAAGACATTCTGGATTATGCACGCAATATGCGCATAGAGGTGAAACCGGAAGAAATCCCCATCAAACAACTGATTTTGGATACCTATGCACAATATGAATTTCTGAAAAACACGAGTAAGATTCAACTGGTCATCAATATCAGTCAAACAATACCTTTTCACTCCGATCTATTCCGGCTCTCTATTATTTGCAACAACCTAATTTCCAATGCCATTAAATATGCCCGTACGGAAAAAAACCGTCCTTATATCAAAATACAAATTGATGTGGAAGCTCAATACAGCTATTTCACTTTTGAAGACAATGGTATGGGAATCAATGAGCGGCATCTTTCCAAAGTATTTGATATGTTTTATAAGGCCGACTCACACTTTCAAGGAGCCGGCATCGGGCTTTATATCGTAAAAGAAACCGTTAAAAAACTCAAAGGAAACGTACAATTGCATTCGGAATCAGGTAAGGGAACTACCATTACCATTTGTGTACCCAACTTATACAAAGGCGCCTCCTCTCACCGGAAGTAACGACTTATTTTTACTCCCTTTGTGCATACCAGTCTTTGCGAACTTTGATCAGAAGCTTCTCAATTTCAACTTTATCAGGTACATCAGGTAAAGTAGACTCTTTTTCCAAGGCCTCAATTCGCTGCACTTTTTCTTCAGCCATTTCCAGTAGCTCCTCATATTCATAACACCCACTGCGAATATTCAACAGCTCTTCACGGTTGGGTCTTTTCACAATCACTATCCCGGAAGAAAGCACTTCTTCGGCCATATCCAAAAGGCGAAACGTATGCATCATATTCTTGGCATCATAATTTTTGCCATGTTCTAAAGTTCCTTGGTACCGGGCTTCGTTCCGCTTTTTTACCCAAGCCCAATACTCCTTATATTCTTTACAATAACATGTATAACCGTCTTTGTTAAAATACAAATAAGCCAAGGGTTGCAAGCTTTTGGGCACACTGCTCAATGCTACCTCATTGGCCGCCGTTTTTTGCATGATTCCTCGAAAGCCCAACTCCTGTCGCTCATCATAATACAAGGCATAAAGGAAGGGCATATGTTGAATATTTACCAATCCGCACTGCTCCTGATTCAAAGCGTTTTTGTGAAGCCAAGCTCTCAACTCCATGGACTTCCCCTCCCCTGCTATATAGCAAAACTCCAAAATTGTTTTCCGCTCTTCGGGCATAGGGTTCATGATTTTTTTATTCAGCCCCCTGGCCTTTTTCACTTGACTGATGGCATAATTGGCAAATGTTTTTTTGCAGAGTTTGGAGAGAAAATTCACTTCTTTGATCTGATCAAACACCGGGTGTTTATATAAAATATGTTCTTCCGACACATTGAGCATCTCCAATAAATTAGGATTGCTTTTCATCAACAACTCCAAAAACCGCTTTAGCTCATAAAATACCGTATCGTTGGAAGCATCGTTTACTTGGCCAATATAGTCAAAGCCAAAAAACTGCTCCTCCGGCAGGATATAAACCCCTTTAAGATCTACATCGGAGGTAGGCAGATCCAATCCGTAAGCCTTACTTCCCGAAAGACATTCAAAAATGACCAGCCCTCGTTCTCTTAGTTCTTCGATTGTCACAGCTTTCTTAAGTTTTAAATTTCCTTTTCAAAAACACTCTTACCGTACAAAGTTGATTCCCCTGCTCAGGACAGTGATTCTTCCTTTAAGTATAATCTGTTATAAAAATCCTTTTTAAAGGCTTCATCTTCCGGTTTAGCATAATATTTTCGAACAACCCTCTCTCTTAAATCATCGTCCTGTTTGCCCGTAATCAACTCATAATTGTCAACCGTATCAGCCAAATGCCAAGGTGATTCGTCATGATTCCGGCCTTCTTCAAACAAATGGTCCAAATAAATACTTCGAATCGCTATTTGAAGCCTTTCCCGGTCTTCCAATAAATGTTGGGCACGGATAAAGAAGTCTCTCCAGCGGCTGTCAGAAGTAGAAATATGCTCCATCACCACCGGATAGGTCAACAGGTATTCTAAAAAATTCTCAATGGTTCCTACCGAACGGAAATTTTTTACCACCTTACGACAAACGTGTATGTCAGGATAGCCATTCGGCAAAAAGAGCATTTTGCTAAGCTCACTCCAATAATTAGGCAGATAGACATCGGGTAAGGATGCTTTCAAATCCCTAAGGGTATCGTAGCGGGACATCCACCCTATAAATTTATTGTTTTCGTCCCACATTCCCTGAAGCATTTCCGAAACCTCGTTGTCTGTTTTCACAATGATGTTCACCCATTCTTTTTCCGGAAACGCCTCGTACATTTCCCGGAATAATTGCCCAATCAAAGGTGCTTTTATCTCCGTGTGAAAACTGTTAAGGAAATCTAAAGAAAACTTAAACCTACTGTGCAAAATTTTGAAATTGTCAACAGTAAGTCGCTGATGCAGGTATGCATCATTCAATACCGAAGTAGCTTCCAAGTCATCTTTTTGTAAATCCAACAAGTCTATACACTCTGACACTTGATCTTCCTCAAGCATTCCCTTGCTATAATATGCCAATAACGCCCGGGAAACAACGGGTAATCCCTTCAAATTTTCAGGGTAAGTATATCCTACGATAGGCTCATATGTATATAGCTCATCCCAAAAATCTGTGGGGTTTATTTCCGTAAGTTTTGCATGACGGGCATTTTGTTCATGGTAATAATCCGGGTAATAGTTACTTTGAGATAAAGCCGCTATCTTTCCCCAGCCTTTTGGCAAGTCCACTTCCGTTGGCACTCCTCCCAATGAATCATAGGCGGTTCTGACAGCCAAAGTATTGATCCAAAAGGAATTATACTCCAGGTCTGCAATCAATAGTTGCTTGCTATCAAAATGATGCGCTAACAAATGAAGGGTTGCCTGCACATCTTCTACGGTTAACGTAGGGCCATTCACCGTAAAAACATAAGGTAGTATTTTCCCATGTACCTCTGTAGTGATCAGGTAAACATAGCCACTGGGTTTTTCATCAAAATCCTGTGATTTCCGAATCCAAAAGCAATAACTGTCTTTGATCATTCCATAAAAGGGCACGCTCACCATAGAGCAGTCACCGGCCAAAGCTCCTCTGAGTGGTGTATACGCCGGCGGAACCTGTTCCAAGGAGATTGTGCGCTTGGAAACGATTTCATTTTCGGAAGAGTACCGTTGAATGGCAGGGGTAATTACTTTAGGAATAAATTGATTGAGAATATAACTAACAGTATGGTGTAATGTACCAAACCCCTTATTGTTGGCAAAATGTATAAGAACCGGTGCCAAATGAGCCGAGAAAAAATCACAATATATATTTTCCAGTTCACGGGGCGGGTACAAATTCGGGTCAAATGATAAATGACCGGACAATGCATTGCCTTCCGCATCATACAGTAAGGGAGCGATCTTGGCAAAGGAGATTAAGTTTTTTTTAAAGACCTTATTGTAACCGGTTCTATTCTTTTCTTTGGTTACTTGTTGAAGTTTATAGAGGTCATCTTTTACATTGCTGCAAGAATTGTCCAGCAATTCCACAACCAGGTTAAAAGCCCTATCCAACTCTTGATGCGCAACGTTTACTTTATCTTGGTCGTAATCCGTATTTTGCTTCTCAAAAAACGAAGCCCCTATTCTCGGAAGAGCTTCCACTGTTAACGGATGCCCATCCTCTTGCAAAGCTTCTTTTACCTCTGCACTTTTCATGATGAGTTCAACAAAATTACGGTTAAACCGGAGGTTTTCTATAGGTAAGTAGGGGTGCCGGTTCAAAAGTGCACCCACTGCGGAAAGTTTGTCTTTGGTAGTTTCAAAATTTAATTCCCACATGGTAATTAAGATCAATGGTTTATGATATGTGTACTTAATCCCGCATTTTACTAAAAAAAGGGAACAACTGCATAAAAATAAAGGAATGGATTTTACCGGTATCTTTAAAACCCGCTCTTTTCAATTGGGAGATACAAACGGAAACAGGGATCAAAAAGCCGGGAATATTCAATGGAAAAAGCAACAACTGCTTTGCAGAAAAAACTTAAACAACCCAAGAAGTAAAAAGGAAAAGCTCCTTAATTTTTTTACAATTAAGGAGCTGAAGATCAATTTAAAATACCGGAAGCGGGTAGCGGCATATGGTAAAACTTCCCAGGTAAAGGCAAACTAACATTTAGCCTCCAACCCTTTTATCATATTTCTCAATATCACCGGTACAATTCTTTTATGAAACGGTTTCACAAATAGCCAATAAACCCGTCCCAAAGCACCGTGAATTTGTACAATGGTACAAATCGTTAATAAATGTTTTGAATGAGTAAGCTTTTCCTTGATAAAAGAGACCCTGAAATCTAAATGTTTATCATTTTCACCTAACAAAACTTCATTTTCAGCCACATCATATATATGAAACAACCCGGTCAATTGTCCTTTTTTTAAGGTGATGGAAGTAACTTCCTTCGTTTTCCCTGTTTTGAGTCCAACCAGGCTCGCTAAAAAATTCCGGATTTGCATCAATACCTTAATCCATCCCGGGCTTGATTGAAAAAAAGCTTTCACTATATCTTCCTTAGTCAATTTTCCTTGTGTTGAAACAGGCGCCTGAAAACCATCTGCAAAATCTATTGTAGAAAAATGCCTACTGACCAGAGTGTTTGACGGGAGGTTTACTTTTACAATGTTCATCATGTGATCGGTTTTGTATAGAAAAAAGAAATCAAAAACAAACCATACAGTATTGTATGTTTATGGATAAAAAAACTTATGGAATTAACTTTTTCTGTTGTTGCCAATACACCTCAAACAATCCGGATAATTCTTGTTCGGATATATCTGGTGACATTTGTTGAATACCTATTAGCATTGCATAATCCAACTTGGCTGTCAGCCAGGCTTCCTGTTTCTTATATCCCAATGCAAGCAATATTTCTTCAAGGTACTTCAACCGGGACTGGTCTACCCTTTCCAAATAACTTTTTACGATAGGATCGTAAAACCCCCATGAGCGAATTGCCGCTTCAATGGAATGATTATTCTGTAAAACCAGCTGGCTTAAAATGGATAATTTCTCAACCGGAGCTTCTCCTTCATTTGCCTTCTCAATAAATGAATATGTGTTCTCCTGTTCCCATTTTTTTAATAATGCGTCAATATAATTTTCTATACTGGTAAAATGATGATAGAATGAGCCACGGGTTACCCCTAGTCGTTCACACAAATACATGATACGGATTTTGTTTTGTGCAAATTCCGAAAGGATTTTAAATCCCTCATCCAGCCAATTTTCTTTAGTGAGTCTTGCCATAGGGATACAAAGGTAATAGACAAATCTAAAACATACAATAATGTATGGTATTGAATTGCTCTTTGCTTATTCAGACATGGCAAAAGCTGTTTCCACCTTTACATCTCCCATTACAAACACGCTTTGGAAATGAGCCATGGCTTCCGTTTCCGCAAGTTTTTCCATAATAAACTTTTGATAAGCATCCATATCCGCCACCATAATTTTTAACAAATAATCAAAACTTCCTGCAGTATGGTAACACTCCATAATTTCGGAAAATTGGAATATATGTTTTTCAAATTTCACGATATCAGGTTTGCTATGGCTTTTCAAGGTCACTTGGCAAAATACAGTCAGTTGCCGGTTAATTCTCTCCTTGTCCAATAAAGTCACATACCCTTTGATGATTCCTTGCCGCTCCATCCGTTTCACCCGCTCGTAGGCAGGAGTGGTGGAGATACCTGTAGCAGCGGCAATCTCTTTCATCGTAATACGGGCATTGTTTTGTAACAGCCCCAATATTTTCCGGTCAATGAGGTCTAAATTTTCCATAGAATAATTTTCTGATTTTTATTGGCAAAGGAGTAAACAAAAATAGTTTTTTCCAATAAAGCCAATAAAAATAGATTTATTTTCCAAGTTAAAATCATAATCAAGAATTATACACTATATATACTTGTTTTACTATTAAATTTGTCTATAAAAAATTTAACAAATCGGTTCATTCATCCAATAACTAACACCACTATGAATACCATCGACACACATAAGGCACTGGATTGTTTATCAGACAGTTTAAAGTCGAATGCACAAAAGAGTTTAGGCTACCCGGTGGCTAAGGATTTTGACTATTCCTTCCTCTACCCTTTCTTACAATTGCCGTTAAACAATATAGGAGACCCTTTTACACCTTCTACTTATAAGGTAGATACTAGAGAAGTTGAACGGGAAGTCCTGAATTTCATGGCTCAACTTTTCAGAGCTCCTAAGGATCACTGGTGGGGATATGTAACCAATGGGGGGTCTGAAGGCAACCTTTACGGGCTTTACCTGGCTAGAGAATATTTTCCGAAAGGGATGGTATATTACTCTCAGGCCACTCATTATAGTGTGACCAAAAATCTTCATTTACTGGATATGCCCAGAGTGGTGATCAAAGCACAGGAAAACGGAGAAATCGACTATGAGGACTTACGGCAGACCTTGCAAATCAACCGGCATATCACTCCCATTATTTTCATCAATATTGGTACTACAATGAAAGAGGCCAAAGATGATTTAAAAAAGATTCGCCAAATGCTGGATGAGTTGGCCATTGAAGATTATCATATTCATGCCGATGGGGCCTTGTCAGGAATGATCGCCCCCTTCTTAACCCCTCGTCCGGCCTTCGATTTTGCAGATGGGGTGGATAGCATTGCAGTAAGCGGACATAAATTTATTGGCTCCCCCATCCCTTGCGGGTTTGTATTGGTAAAGAAACATTTAAGGGATAAAATTGCCCGGTCCATCTCCTATATAGGCAGTGAGGACACCACCATTTCCGGTTCCAGAAACGGATTTACCCCCTTAGTACTCTGGTATGCGATCAAACAATTGGGCAAGGAAGGGCTGGCTCAACGAGCACAACAGAGCCTCCAACTAGCCGAATATACTGAAAACAGACTGAAGGAAATGGGTATCCCGGCTTGGCGAAACCCTAATGCAATCACTGTGGTTTTTCCTGATCCGGGACCTGAAATTACTCATAAATGGCAATTAGCCGTAGAAAAGGGCATCACTCATGTCATTTTAATGCCTGGTACGGACACACATCAAATTAATGCTTTTTTGGAGGATATGGCAACAACTGTAATCCCAAAAGGTGAGTTTGCAATGATTGATTAACAAAGGTAGGTAATGGGTGATTAGTAGCATCATAGTTAAGTAAACTACTAACCACCCATTACTATTTAATTCAAGTTGCCGTTTATGAGCAATGAGAAATTCCCTACCCCTTGTGTGAAAGGGCATTTTCAATGTTCTCTTCTTCCATTCGTCCCTTCAAGCGTTATCCCGCGACTTGTGTAAAGTAGTTTTAAATAGACCTGCTATAGCCTTGAGATTTATATTTTTCTAACAAAGTTTTCAACTCTTTCACCTTATCAGGTTGCCCCTCATACAAGTTATTTTTTTCCAAAGGATCACTTTCCATATCATACAATTGCCCTGCCGGTTCTTCGTCTGTAGGTTTGGCTGACCAGCCTCCCGAGCCTTTGCCATCAATAAATTTCCACTTTCCTTTACGAATTGCAAACATTCCATCTATTCCATGGTGAATAGTAGCCTCTCTGATAGGTTGATCTGCGGTTTGGCCTAAAAATGCCGGTAATACATTATAGCTATCTTCCCCTGCATCGTGTGGCATTTCCAATCCGGTAAGGGCCGCACAAGTAGCCATCAAGTCGGTAGTGCATATCACCTCATCACTGATCGTAGCGGCAGGCACTCTTTCCGGCCAATGTACGATAAACGGCACCCTGTGTCCTCCATCCCATACATCCGACTTCATGCCGCTTCGCCCATGGTTGGCCTCATGGTTGAACGTCTCAATATCAGAAGGTAACCAATGAGCCCCGTTGTCACTGGTGAAAATCACCAAGGTATTTTCTAAAACACCGTTTTCTTTCAATGCCTGTATCACTTGCCCTACTGTATGATCCACCATCGCCACAAAATCGCCATAAACTCCTGCCTGGGATTTACCTTGAAACTCTTCTGACGGAAGCCACGGAGTATGAGGGGCTGTCAAAGGAAAGTAGAGAAAGAAAGGCTCTTTTTGTTTCGCTTGATCGTGGATATATGTCACCGCTTTACGGGTCAATTGAGGCAAGACATCACTGTGGTCAAAATCTTCTGCAATATCTCCATGCCTATACCAAGCTCCACGGGAAGTCGTATCTTTCCAAAAGTCCACATGTCTGTTAACTGCCGCTGTCACTTTTTGATTTTCAATATACACATAAGGCGCAATGTCCAATGAAGCGGGAATAATGTATTCGTAATCAAAGCCATAATCCGCCGGACCGCCTTTCACCAAAGCCGTATAATCTACATTTTCCGTGCTGGACATATCCCATAAATTGCCTTCAAACAAAGCCTGAGTGGAATCTTTAGCTTGCCAATCCAACCCTAAATGCCACTTACCTACCGCTCCGGTATGATAGCCCGCTTGCTTGAGTAAGGATCCGACCGTCATTCTTCCCTTTTCGATCAAAGCGGGTTCATGCCCGACCAGGACTCCGCTTTTCAACCGGGAACGGAAACAATACCGGCCCGTAAGCACTCCGTAACGGGTAGGGGTACACACTGCAGAATTGGTATGAGCATCGGTAAAACTCCTCCCTTGTTCAACCAGTTTATCCAAATGTGGTGTGGGTATTTTCGCCCGGTGGTTTAAAGCTGCCACATCCCCATAGCCCATATCATCGGCCAGGATATACACAATATTGGGAGGACGTTTTTTTTCTTCTTTTTGTGATGATTTACATGCAAGTAACTGGCAACTAAAAACAATTGCCAACCCATACTTGAAGAAAAGGTTAAAATAGGTATACATAGGTTAAAATTCTGTTGACAACATCTAGGATAAAACTGTTCACTAAAATAGAAAAACCCTTCATAAAATTGTAAACAAACGTTTGTATACCCTCAGCAAGGAGTGAATATTCCAACCCTTTATTCTTTACAAATACAGAAGGCTTCTTCTGCTCTTATCCGTTGTAACGGTGCAAGTTAAAGCCAAAAACTTATTTAGTTTCAAGAAACTCCGTGTCAGCAACAAGGTACAACTAGCTGGTTTTCAATGAAATTGATCCGAATATAAAGAAAAAAGCTATTTTTATTCCATCTTTTGGAACGATTCGAATTCATTTCCGTAAACCAACTATATCTAATTTTAAGCCTCATGAATAAAATTGAGGTATTCAAAATACATTAATCGTAACTAATAAAAAGTAATCTTCACCTGTAAGAAGTGTTTGTTGATTTTGGCTTTTGTAAATCATGGAATTGAATTAATTCCATTTTAGAATAAGTCACAAATGATCAGTGCTCCATTTTCAAGCTTTTCGAAAGAGGTTCAAGCCTTCTAGAAAAGTGTAGAAATACAAACAGGGAAATTCAATCAATTAAAACAAAACAAATGAAAACACGCATCTTGTATTTCTTATTTATCCCTGCACTCTTATTTATGTTTTCGTGTAATAATGATGACGATGATGGGGTCAATCCGGACCCGGAACCGGTAAAAGAGAACAGTACCTATAAAATAGTATACAAGCAAGAAGGAAATTATACTCTCGCTATGAGAAAACTGACCTTGAATGAGACATACATCAATGCGAAAACCAAAGAAGAAGTAAACGGTACCCTTTCCAATCATTATCTACCCGACTCAGAATATACTTTTATCACTAAAAATGACGAGAAAAAAATCTCCATTGATATTGAGTTGTCATGGATCGGCAAAGTAGAACAAGGTGATCACACCACCGTGACACTTACGGTTTTTCGAGACGGGCAGAAAATTGACGAGAAGACAATGAAATTAACGAAGGTATATGAAGGTCTCACCTTGTCCAAAAGTTTTGAATATTATCACTCAACTCAAGAGACTAACTCATCCGAATGATAAAATAGTTTCTGTTTTAATTAAAAAAGGAGGAGCCCGTTCACACAAGCCTCTCCTTTTTTATTCAAATTTCACAAGCAATTTCCTACGTCAATTCTTTCGCTTTCGGTGCTCCATCCAGCATTTCCTCATTGGCATATTCGGAAAATTTTGTAAAGTTCTTATTAAACGAATTGGCCAATAAGTTGGCCTTTTCATAATAAGCATTTTTGTCTTGCCAGGTTTGAATCGGATCGAGGATTTCAGCCGGTACTTCCGGACAAGTCGTTGGCATGGCCACTCCAAACACATCGTGTTTTTTGTATTCCACATTGTCCAGTTTTCCTTCCAGTGCCGCCGTAATCAACGCACGGGTATAAGGCAAGGAAATCCGGCTTCCGACCCCGTAAGGTCCGCCTGACCATCCGGTATTCACCAACCATACATTTACTTGGTGATCTTCCATTTTTTCTCCTAATAATTCCGCATATTTAGTAGGATGCAAAGGCATAAAAGGAGCTCCAAAACAAGCAGAGAAAACTGATACCGGCTCTGTGATTCCGGCTTCGGTTCCGGCTACTTTGGCTGTGTATCCGGAAATAAAGTGATACATAGCTTGCCCCTTGCTCAACCTGGAAACCGGGGGCAATACACCGTACGCATCACAAGTCAGGAAGAAGATGTTTTTCGGATGTCCGCCTACGGATGGCTCTACGGCATTGTCAATATGGTACAATGGATAAGACACCCGGGTATTTTCGGTAACTTCACTATTGGTATAATCTACTTCATGAGTTCCCGGTAAGAAACGGGTATTTTCCAATAAAGCCCCGAATCTAATCGCTCCGTAAATTTGCGGTTCTTTTTCTTTGGAAAGATCAATCACTTTGGCATAGCAGCCCCCTTCAAAGTTAAAAATACCTTTCTCGGTCCAGCCATGCTCATCGTCCCCGATTAACTTACGAGACGGATCGGCAGAAAGGGTGGTTTTTCCCGTACCGGAAAGTCCAAAGAAGATAGCCGCATCGTCTTGTTCTCCGATATTGGCACTGCAGTGCATAGACAATACATGCTTTTGCTCCGGCAATAAGAAATTGAAGACACTGAACATTCCCTTTTTCGTTTCACCGGTATAGCCGGTCCCTCCTACCAAGATCACCTTCTTCGTAAAGTTTATAATCGCAAAATTACTTTGCCGGGTACCGTCAACTTCAGGATCCGCTTTAAAATCAGGAATGGCCAAAATGGTAAAATCGGGAGTAAACTCAGCCAATTCTGACTTATCCGGACGGATAAACATATTGTAGCAGAATAAGTTATGCCAGGCTTGCGTATCAATCACCCGGACCTTCATTTGGTATTCCGGATCTGCCCCAACACAGGCATCACGGATATATAACTTTTTGCCAACCAGATGATCAATCATTTTTTCATACAATTGATCAAATTTTTCCGGATCAAAAGGTATATTGATATCCCCCCACCATACTTTATCAGCAGTATACTCATCTTTCACGATAAAGCGGTCTTTCGGTGACCGGCCGGTAAACTTTCCTGTGTCACACATTAAAGCTCCGCTGTTGGTCAAGGTACCTTCCCGGTTTCGAATGGATTCTTCCACCAGCTCGGCAGGACTTAGGTTCCATAGTACTCCGCTTGCATAATGGATTCCCATCTCTTCAAGACCTTTCAATACTGATTTAAAGTTCGTTCTTTTCATGATGAAAAAAGTTTTGAAGTTGACAATATGTTAATCATGAGTTTTTATGTGTGAATTTTGTTTTATGGTTAAGGCCCTTTCTCATCGACAAAAGAACAATCGGGCCGAAATTTATTAAATGACCAAAATCAGTCTCTTTTAATAAATTTCCTCAAAGTTATACCTCTTTTTTAAAAGAAACGAAATTTCGCTAAGGTTTCAACTTTCGCTAAACAAAAACTTTTCTTTTCTGCTGAATTCTGCGATTTTTGTGGGCTTTGATATAAAAGGAGGAAAGAAGGAAAGGAAAGTGTATTTTTGCCTGCAACCGATAAATTATGACGGATGTATTTTTCAATGAAAAATGCATTTTTTTCTTTGCTTGGAGCTGATGGGAACAGACAAATGCATGACTTGATCAGTTCCTGATTAACTCTAAATACCTCTTCTGTTACTTAAAAACAGCGAAATAAAAATCACCAAAATTATAAAAATAAGTCTATCTGTTTTATGGAAAAGACCAATGACACACAAAGGATCCATGTCGACTCTGAAGTCGGCAGATTAAGGCGGGTCATCATTCACAGCCCGGACAAAGGATTAGGCAAAATCATTCCGACCAAAGCCCAAGACTGGCTTTTTGAAGATATCGTCCATTTGGAAACGATGCGCAAAAAAGAATACGATTATTACGTAAAAACTTTATTGTACTTTCTGGATCCTGGCAAAATCAAAGGCAAGCTTCAGGAAATCGATGATCCTAAAAACAATCGCGCTTTTTACAAACCCAGTCATCCGGACTACTTCAACTCCGATAAAGTAGTGGACCCGGAGTTTCTATTAAGCCAAATCCTGGATTCCAAAGAAATCAAAGACCGCTTGGTAGCCGCAGTCTGTGCTCATGAGCGGGTCTCGTATGCAATTCAAACCCAACTGCATGCATTGCCTCCTTCTGACCTGGCCATCACCTTGATCACCGGAATATTGCCGGATGGCAAAATGATTTTCGGCCCGGTTCCCAACTTTATTTTTACTCGGGACATTGGGATCACCATCAACAAGCATATCATGCTTACCCGGCCGGCCAAGCAAGCCCGTACCCGGGAAGGTATTCTTACAAAATTCATCCTTTTCAACCACCCTCATTTTGCCGAATACCGCAACAATATCATTGAAATCACCGATTTGGATGAATTCTTCCTCTTGGATGACGAAGAAAAGCCTTTCAAGGCTGTAACTGTAGAAGGAGGCGATGTAATGACCGTAGCCCCAAATCATTTGTTGATCGGCTGTAGTGAAAGAACTACCATACATGCCATCAACCAAGTGATCCATGAGTTGTTTGAACGCAACGTGGTGGACAAAGTCACTATGGTAAAAATCCCTAAGCGCAGGGCCTACATGCACATCGATACCACTTTTACCCAAGTGAAGAAAAACATGTGGGTGATCTTCGGTCCCTTCTCAAGATATGGCAAGGAGATGGACCGGAGAGAGCTTTTGGAAGGCCTGGGCCATCCTCCGGAAACCATCAAATTGGAACTGGTACAATTTGAAAAAGGTAAAGAAGGCAATCCTAGAAAATTCGAATCCCTGGAAGATTTATTGGACGACATTAGCCAAAAAGACCTGAAAAGCACCGAACCTACAGAGTTTATTTGGTCAGGTGGTGGAGAATTCCCTTACGGCCAACGTGAGCAGTGGACGGACTCTTGTAACGTGCTGGCAGTGAAGGAAGGCGTTGTCATTGGCTACGACCGGAACGATAAAACGGCTGAGGCATTCCAGGAAAAAGGTTTTGACATCATCCGGGCAGAAGATTTAATTCAAAAATTCGAAAATGATGAAATTCAACCGGAAGAAGTTGAAAATACATTAATTTTGCTGCCTTCTGGAGAGCTCTCCAGAGCCAGAGGAGGCTCGCATTGCATCAGTATGCCGATACTCCGAGACCGGATTTTATAAATAAAGGCATATACCTCTTGTTAAAAGGTTGACCCCTGGAGCGATAATTGATTATTCGACTCGCGACTCAAGGAGCACAATACAGCCTTATAACAGCAAAAGGACCTATGCTAAAGCACACAATGGAAAGAATTACATTCCACCGTGTCAACTTAATGAAACCCGCCTGGCGACTATAAACAGCTTGGCGGGTTTTACTTTTTTAAGCCCCCTCTGGTATATGTATAAACTAAATAAAAAGGATAAGAAAATGCGGAATCTGGAAGTTTGTTTGTCACCAGCCTTGGTAGATCTTCATGAGTTGGAAGGAAAAATTGTGGTGGTGATCGATATCCTGAGGGCCACTTCATGCATTACGGCAGGCCTGGCCACCGGTGTAGAAAAGATTGTACCGGTCGCCACGATAGAAGAAACACTCTCTTATCGCCAAAAAGGCTTTTTAGTTGCAGGGGAACGCAACGGGAAAAAGATTGAAGGTTTTGACCTAGGCAACTCTCCTTTTAATTATATGGCCAGGGAATGTCAAGGCAAGTCCGTGGTCATTACCACCACTAACGGAACACAGGCAATAAAAAAGTCCTTACCCGCCAAAGAAATTATCATTGGCAGCTTTTTGAACCTCAGTGCGATTGTAAAATATCTACAACACAAGCAAGAAGATATAGTACTGTTTTGTGCAGGTTGGAAAAACCGGTTCAACATGGAAGACACCTTATTTGCCGGAGCAGTAGCGGAACAACTTGCCCAAGAAGTAGAAATGAATTGTGATGCTTCCCTAGCTGCCAGACAGCTCTTTTTACAAGCCCGGGAAGACATTGCCGGATTTCTGCAAAACTCTTCCCATGTCAAGCGTTTAGGACGTTTAAATGGAGCAGAAGATGTGCAATTTTGCAGTAAAATTGATAAATTCGATATTGTGCCAATCCTACAAGGTAATGAGATTCTTCCTCATTTACCATATAAAGGTTAACTTTGTACCGCCTATAGGGGAAATACAGGATAGGGAAATATCCGTGATCAAGCACCTCTCTATTCACAATTAATAATGGACGATTAAAACAATGGCAGGTAAAAAACTAGAACTACAGAAGAAGGTCAGTATTAAAAACCGGAAGGCTTCTCACGAATATACTTTTCTGGATAAATATACTGCGGGGATAGTATTGAAGGGAACCGAAATCAAATCTATCCGCTTAGGAAAAGTCAATATGTCCGATGCATATTGTTATTTTTTCAAAGGGGAATTGTATGTCAAAAACATGCATATTTCGCCTTATGCGCTCAGTACCATGATCAATCACGAAGCCAAGGCTGACCGCAAACTATTACTTACCAAAAGAGAGTTGCGCAAACTGGAAGAAAAATCCAAAGATGTGGGGCTTACCATTATACCTACGTTTTTATTTATCAATGACCGGGGTTTTGCCAAGCTGGAGGTAGCTTTAGCCAAAGGAAAAAAGCTTTATGATAAACGACAAGATATAAAAGAAAAGGAATCCAAACGAGCCTTGAGAAACATCCGTTGACAGTGACTGCCTAAAAAGACAGATCTATTCACACTGCAATAACGGATTTCGTGGCATTCTATGTTTATCTGACTTTTCGGACGGCCTTCTTTATTGTGCATTTCGGATACAAACCAGCTACTTGCATATAGGACTTTATCGAGGTTTCAACTCTTCGTATCTTACTTCAAAAACATGCATATCAGTTACAATTTCCGGGTGATACCCAGCACAGAACTGAAAATCCCCTACTCTGACAGGGCTTTTCAGTATGGAGACGGTTTGTTTGAAACAATGGTATTTCAATACGGGAAAGTCTGCTATTTTCAAGATCATATGTACCGGCTCCGCAGCGGTATGAAAGCCTTTTCTTTTGACAATTTACAACGCTTGGATGCAGACCTGATCTTTCAACACATCTTGCAACTAGTCCAATACAACCGTATTGAAGAACAAGCCACGGTAAAAATCCAAGTATGGCGGAAAGAAGGAGGCAAATACAGCCCTCAAAGCAATGACTTTAATATCTTGATCAGTTTACGCTCTCGTCCTGGAGTAACAACTCATCACCCAATTCACTTGGGAATCAGCCAAACTTCGCAAGTAACCTTTTCCCTTTGGTCTCAATTTAAAACTTGCAATGCGTTGCCTTATATTTTGGCCGGCATTGAAAAACAACAATCTCCTTATGACGATCTGATACTGCTCAACCAACAGGGGTATCTCTCAGAATGCATTGCCAGTAATTTGTACTGGATCAAGCGTGATTGTCTTTATACACCCAGTATACAGACGGGGTGTGTCTCAGGTATTTTCCGCAAAAACTTACTACGGTCTTTACAAACACATGGTATTCCCTATCAAGAGGTAGAAGAAAAGGCCGAGGTACTTCATCAGGCCGATCATGTTTTTACAACGAATGTCCAAGGAATCGTGTCCGTCAATAAGGTTATGCAAAACAATTACACTCCTTTATCTTCATCATGGTTAGCCATTTTGGAAAATAAACCGGGTACAAGCGGATGAAATAAGTCCGTAACTTGTTTCCGAAAAACATACTCAATGGAAAGACAACTTGATTATTTACAAATATGGCTCGTCTTTTGAGCGAGCCTGCAACATATTTGTTTGAAATACTCAAGCCGTAATTGGAAATAAAATTACCAATTACACTGTACTTATGTCAATTACGAATTGTCAATTGTCTTTTAGACTAACCTATCATCCCAAAAGAGACTTATGAAATATCATATACACTTAAACCCATTAACATTCAAACATTTTTTACCGTTTACTTGCTTGGTATTTCTATTGGGCTATGTGCCCGGCATGGCACAGACAACACTGATTGAAGGTAAAGTGATTGATGCAGATACGGGTGATGGCATTCCCTTCGCCAATGTGTATTTTAAAAACACCTCTTCGGGAACCACTACCGACTTCGATGGATTTTACAAAATTGAAACGTCTACCCCTTCCGACTCTCTGACCGCTTCTTATGTAGGTTATAAAACCATCAGTAAAAAGATTAAAAAAGGAGAAAAACAAACCGTCAATTTTCAACTGACTTCGGATGCTCAGGTTTTACAAGAAATTGAAATTGTGTACGGTGAATACGAAAACCCCGCCTGGGAAATTCTCCGAAATGTAGTTAAGCAGAAAAAGTACAACGATAAGCGTGCATTGGAGGCATATCAATATGAAACCTATTCCAAAACCGAAATTGACATTGACAATATCAGTGAAAAATTTAAGAAAAAGAAAGTAGTGCAGAAGGTTATCAATGTCATTGACAGTATAGAACACATCGCCGGAGAAGATGGTAAACCGATCTTACCTATCTTTATTTCCGAATCGCTTTCCGAATTTTACTACAATACCAACCTGAATCGCAAAAAAGAGAAAATCCTGAAGTCTAAAATATCAGGGGTAGGCATTGAAAACGGCAGTACCGTTTCTCAACTTCTGGGGACTACCTTCCAGGATTATAACTTTTATAAAAACTGGATGCTCATTGCCCAAAAAGATTTTGTTTCTCCCATCTCGGAAAGTTGGAAGTTTTTTTACGAGTATGAACTGGCTCCCAAACCGGAAATAGTTAACGATCATGAATGCTATCGCATCACTTTCCAACCCAAAAGACCTGAAGATCTGGCCTTTGCAGGCACCATGTGGATTACCACCGATTCTTATGCATTAAAGCAAATTGATGTCAGTATCGGTAAAAGTGCCAATTTGAACTTCATTGAAAAAATTAAAATCCAACAACAACTGATTCAGGCGCAGGACTCCGGAGCCTGGCTTCCGGAAAAAACACGGGTGTTGATGGACATCGGAGAAATCAAAAACGATTGGGCCGGTATGTTGGCCAAGTTTTACGTTTCCAACAAAAACTTCGTCATTAATCAACCCATGCCCGGTAAGTTTTTTAACCAGCATGTGGAACTGGCGGAAGACGCATTGATTGAAAACGGAGAGGATTTCTGGAACCAACACCGTCATGAAAAACTCACACCATCCGAACGCAATGTGTACAGCATGATCGATACGATTAACAACCTCCCTACTATTAAGACCTATGTAGAGATTGCCCGTATTTTATTTTACGGATATAAGTCTTTTGGCAAGATCGACATTGGCCCCTACCCGACTCTTTACGCCTACAACAACATCGAAGGACACCGGTTTCAGTTAGGCATGCGAACCAATATCAATTTCAGCAAGAAATTTATCTTTGGCGGGTATGCCGCTTACGGTACACGTGACAAAGCTTGGAAGTACCAGTTGGAAGCAAAGTACATCTTCTCCCGCAGCCCTTGGACAGTCGGGGGAATAAGGCATAAAGTGGACCTGGATCAGGTAGGTATTTACAAAGATATGGGCGACCAATATAACTCTCCTTTGTTTGAAGCCGCCAGCCGTTTCGGGACTTTGCGAAACGCATACAAACACACCATCAATGAAGCTTGGTTGAATCATCAAATTATCCCCGGACTTTCACATTCTTTTACCTTAAGACACCGCAACTTCCAACCCTTGTTCAATTTTGCGTACAGAGGCCAAGAAGAGGACCCTCAGATCAACAACACGTTTACGACCAGTGAAGCCTCCTATCAATTGCGCATAGCATTTAGCGAACGGTTTATTCTTGATGATAATGACCGGGTGAGTTTGGGAACGAACGGTAAGCCCATCTTTACGTTAAAGTATATCCGGGGGATAAAAGGCGTGATCAACAGTGATTTCAATTACGATAAATTTTTATTAGGCATTAACCATTCTTTCCGTTTAGGCGGCTTAGGCCGAACCACCTATCAATTACAAGCCGGTTATATTCCCGCTACCTTGCCTTACCCCTTACTGGAAGCACATTTGGGAAATCCCTTTTTCTTCTACAACGATGCCTCTTTTAACATGATGGATATTTTGGAGTTTGTCAGTGATCAATACTCATCGCTCAAAGTAATTCACCGTTTTGAAGGCGTATTAGTCAACAGAGTTCCTTTATTGCGAAAGTTACATGCTCGACTCTTTATGACGGGCAATATCCTCTATGGACAAGTAAGTGATAAAAATCTTGCCTTGATCCCTACACATGACCAAAATAACCAGGAGATACAACCTTTCAAAGGCTTGGGTGATGAGCCTTACGTGGAATTAGGTTACGGAATTGAAAATATCTTCCGTTTCATTCGAGTAGATTTTATACACCGGTTGACTTATTTGCATCCGGAAGCGGATAAATTCGGAATAAAATTTTCCGCTCAATTGCGTTTGTAGACAAGACTCGTTTATTCCTCTTGTTGATCCACACTGAAGGCTGCCGGAGAGGTAGCTTGCGGAGCATTAGGCAAGATCCGGATGTTATCTAACGATAAGGCCAAGGGTTGATCCCCCTCCCAAATTTTGATGTACAAGTCTTTTGCCACTTCCAGAAAAGCATGTTCTTTCAAATAATTCGTTTGGGCAAGACCCAATTCATCCTTTGGTTCCAGAAGTTCTACTTTTGAGGCCTTTGCCAATGTGTTCCGGGCCGGTTGCAGAACTAATCGCTTACCGGATGGACAAAGCAACGTGTCATGATACAAAAAATTCAGTTTTGTAATTAACCCTTTACCAAATAGTTCATCAAATTGCGATTTTGCCGGGGTTTGTTGGTTTGCTTTTTCAAGATGGGCATATACCGGAGCCTGTTTATCCAACGGACTTTTCTTAGCGGGTCGGTAAGTAAATAATTGTCCCTTGGCTGCCAGTGATGAGGCGATCTGTTGGTTGCTGACAACATGCACAGGGTCAAAATAAAGCTTGGCATAATCTTCACCCACCATTTCTTCCACAGGGGGTTCAGGGGCTGTTGGGGACAAATAATAACTCCAGACCGTTACACCTGCAATCACCAACATTGTAATACAAAAGAAGTATAACTTTTCAGTTTTCATAGAGAAGGTATATTCAATAAATACAAATCCGTATAGCTACTCCATAGGCGGTTAGACTTGTAAAATAAATGCACTATTCGCTGTTACATGTCTGGGTGTGTTTTCCAGCTAAATGCCCTGTGTCTGAACCTCACAGAGTGCTTACTCTGATACTTTGAGGGATGTAAGTTAATAATTTTGCTATGAAAAGCCGGACAATTTTAAGGTATATTAAGAAAACATTACATAAGATCAAAATGGTTTTCCAATGGGATAAAAATATTATTACTTTTTTATTACTAACTGAGGAATAATCTATTATAATTTAAAAAACCATCTCTAAAAGTTTTCACTAAATCCTAATTTTATATTTTTCCAAAATTTTTCTTACATAATATACACTCAGGAGGGCTTTGAAAAGATGAGCCATAAAACTCACGATCGCCACGGCAATTAAACCGGGGTAAAACTGCAAGACCAACCACAGACCTCCCCCCTTCACCAACAAGGCCAAAGCCATTTTATATAAGTTATATTCCGGACGCTCCACCGCATCCAATGCCACTCCGTTCAAGCGGTCCAAGGGAGACAACAAATACATGAATACTACTATTTTTAGCAGTGCAGGTGCCGGGGTATTTACATACTGGGGGCCTCCCAACAAATTCACTATCCAGTTGGCAAAAATGAAAACACCCAAAGCGACTCCCAAATGTAAAAGAGATGTAAAGCGAATGTACTTGCGAAGTAGCCGCTGAAAGCTCCCGAAACGCGATTGATTGACTTCCGAAGCCAACAGAGGGTACAGGTTAGAAATGACACTGCGCAACAACAACTCAAAGCCTTCTGTCAATTTTAAAGGGATATGGTACAGCGCAGCGGCAGTAGGCCCCATCCAAAAGCCGATCAAATAGATTTCCAAGTTCTTGTAAACTTCCATTAACCCGCTGGTGCCAAAGCTATACTTCCCAAAGTGTAACATCTTTTGTAAAGACTTGCGGTGCAAGGCAAATGAAAAGGGAATCTTCCGGTGTTCGGCAAACAGTACGGCTACAGAGGCGATGCCATGGCAACTGATATATAAGTAAGCCACCCATTCAAGGTCTTTTCCTTCAAAGTAGTGGTAGATAATTCCGGTGGTAAACAATAGAAAAGTCCCCCCTCTCAAAGCCAACAATCGCAAAAAATCTCTTTCGGCCTGATAGTACCAAACGATAAAATAATTGGGCAAAGACAACAGAAAAAATAAAGGGGAAAAGCGGAAAAAAAGCCGGAACGAAGGATTAACCGAAAAGAAGCCCAAACCAAAGAGGAGAAGCGAAAGCCCGGCAGAAATCGCCCAGCCCATCCACCAGGCCTGTTGACGGTATTGTTTCTGTGACTCGTGCGAAGAAGCAGCCGTATATTTGATCAACGCTGGCAAAATCAAGCCCGTCCTGAGCATTTCAATCAGAGACACGCCTGCTAAAAATACCACCCATTGTCCGAAGACATCCGGTGTCAGGCTCCGGGCCAATACGGCATAATTCACAAAGCCCAAGGCGGCTACGGCAATGTTTCCGCCCAGGGCCTGCGTGTTTTTATTCTGTCTGAGTTGGGTTACCAGCCAGCTCAGTAACATTCGGACTAAAACGGTAATTCATCATCTCCCGCCTCTGTAAAGGTCAGGCCGGCAGCATCGTCTCCACCATCGTTCGTAGAAGGATTGTCTTGTACCGCGCCCGTTTCAGCAGAAGCCGCTTGGCCTGATTTTTCAATTTTCCAAGCATCCAGGTTAGTAAAATAAATCGTTTCGCCCCCTTTGTCATAAGGGCGTCCCTTCAAGTTGAAAAAGACCTTTACCTCATCGCCTTCACCGCAATCATCCAACAATTCACAACGGTCTTGAGTGAGTTGCAACTTAATATATTCGGGATACATACCGTCCTGGATCATCACGACAAATTCTCTTTTTTTAAACCGGTCAGTCACCGAGTGGGTATCATAGATACGTTCAAGCTTTCCTTGTAATTCAAAAGACATACTGAATGATATGATTTTATAGAATGAATATTCAATTTCAGATGCAATGGCGGCCCTCTCCGTTTAAGTATTCCGCTACCACTTCACCTGTTCGCAAAGGTGAAAAATTTAAAAGGGAATTCTATCTTTCTTTTGAAGAAATTCTTATTTTTAAAATGATTGCATGTTTCTTCTTTTCCTTATTGGAATACAAAAATAAAATATAAACTTACACTTAAAAGGTATTTATTCGTAAACAAAGGCTCAGGTTTCTTCCTAAGAAATATGCATTTCCTGCGAAATAACAATACCTGAATTCTACCAACTAATCACCAATAAACACTCATCTGACATGATCAACAAAGTTGTGGCTAATGCCGAACAAGCCATCAAAGGCATTCAAGATAATATGACACTCATGCTGGGGGGATTTGGCCTGTGTGGCATTCCCGAAAATGCCATTACCGCCTTACTCAAAGCAAAGACCAAGGGCCTCACCATCATTTCCAATAATGCCGGAGTCGATGATTTCGGAATTGGCCTTCTCTTGCAAACCCACCAAGTAAAAAAAATGATTTCTTCCTATGTCGGAGAAAATGCCGAATTTGAAAGGCAATTGCTATCCGGAGAGCTGGAAGTGGATTTGATCCCCCAAGGCACTTTGGCCGAACGCATACGAGCGGGAGGAGCCGGTATCCCAGCATTTTACACCCCGGCAGGATTTGGTACCGAAGTGGCAGAGGGCAAAGAAGTGCGGGAGTTTGACGGAAAAATGTATTTGATGGAACGCTGGCTGAAAGCCGACTTTTCTCTGGTCAAAGCCTGGAAAGGCGATACTGCCGGTAACCTGATCTACAAAGGAACCGCCCGGAACTTTAACCCGATGATGGCTACTGCCGGAAAAATCACCGTTGCAGAAGTAGAAGAACTGGTACCGGCAGGCACCCTGGATCCGGCTCATATCCATACACCGGGAGTATATGTCCAACGGATTTTTGAAGGATCAAATTACGAAAAACGCATTGAACAAAGAACAGTAAGCCAGGCAACTCACCAATAGGCTTGCGAAATGTCTGATTGCTCTGTTATTGAGCCATCAATCTATCATTTTTCAGGGGCATTCATCAGAATGTCCCTATTTTTTACCGATTATTTTTTTGAAGAGGACAGCCTTCTTATTTTTGCTAGTCAAATAAGTAAATTTAGCAACTCACGACAATGGCAAAAAATAAACCGGGTATTCCCCGGGGCACCCGCGATTTTGGCCCCGAGGTAATGGTAAAGCGGAATTTCATCTTTGAAACCATCAAAAGTGTTTATAAAAAATACGGCTTTCAACCGCTGGAAACACCCAGTATGGAAAACCTTTCGGTACTCACCGGAAAATACGGTGACGAAGGCGACCAGCTTTTATTCAGAATATTAAATTCGGGTGACTTTCTTAGCAAAAGCCAAGTAGAGGATTTTGAAAAGGGGTATAAACATCTTACCGGGAACATTTCCGGGAAAGGTTTGCGATATGACCTGACAGTACCATTTGCCCGCTACGTAGTGATGAACTGGGGACAATTAAACTTCCCGTTCAAACGCTACCAAATCCAACCGGTATGGAGAGCTGACCGCCCTGCCAAAGGTCGCTATCGTGAATTTTACCAATGTGATGCCGATGTAGTAGGTACGGATTCCCTAATCTGTGAAGCGGAAATTGTCGCAATGATCAATGAAGCTTTTGAAAAACTGGGAATCGAAGACTTTACCATCAAGCTGAACAATCGCAAAGTATTGGAGGGAATCGCTGAGGTAATTGGCGAACAAGGCCGGCAAACAGAGCTATGTGTAGCCATTGATAAATTGGATAAAATCGGACTGGAAAAAGTCAACGAAGAACTTATACAAAGGGGATTCAGCCAGGCTGCCGTAAAGGCTTTGGCGCCTTTCCTGAATATGTCAGGCAACAATTTTGATAAATTGGCCATCCTCAAAGAGCAATTTCAAAACTCGGAAACCGGAATGCAAGGCTTAAAAGAGCTGCAAGAGGTATTTGACTATCTGGAATTGATGAAAGTCAATGCTACTACCGTAGAGTTTGATCTTACCCTGGCCCGCGGCCTGACTTATTACACAGGCGCTATCTTTGAAGTAAAGGTCAATAATGTACAGATCGGAAGTGTGAGTGGTGGTGGCCGTTATGACAACCTTACCGGAGTATTTGGCTTGGACGGTATGTCAGGAGTCGGGATTTCCTTTGGCGTGGATCGGATCTATGATGTCATGGAAGAGTTGCAATTATTCCCGAGTGATTCTTCTGAAATCACCACAGCCCTGTTTATCAATTTTGACCGGGAATCCGAACGCTATTGCCTCCCGGTATTACAGCAATTCCGCCAAGCAGGAATTAACGCAGAATTATATCCGGATGCGGCCAAAATCAAAAAGCAAATGAACTATGCCAACAAGAAAAATATTCCTTATGTTATCTTGGCCGGATCAAACGAAATTGCCAACCGCCAAGTGACATTAAAAAATATGCAAAGTGGCGAACAGCAGTTGCTCACTCCTGAAGAAGCGCTGGAAGTCATCACAAAATAACCTTCTAAAAGGCGAGTGGGTATCAATATTTCACTGCTCTTACTCGCCTTTATTCCTCTTTATACACGGTTCCTATGGAATTTGGCAAATTACAAGACATCTCTCAAGTGGATTTTTCACTGCCGGATGACCACCTGCAAACCCAATCCTTATTAAAAAAACTGCCTCAGCCGCAAACAACACAGTTGTATGTGGGTTGTCCTCAATGGGCCAACAAAGAGTGGATTGGAAAAGTCTACCCTCCGGGTACCAAAGCCAATCAGTTCCTTCAGCACTATTCCAAACATTTTGATACCGTAGAATTAAACTCCTCCTATTACCATGTTCCCGAACCGGAAACCATTCGGCGATGGAAAAGTCAAACCACAAATAATTTCACCTTTTGTCCCAAGGTATTTCAAGAGATCAGTCATGCACCGGGTCTGGGCTTACAAAGCCCGGCATTTGACAGCTTCACCGAAGCTATCGCACATTTTGAAGAGAAATACGGAATCAGTTTTCTTCAACTTCCCCCTTATTTTTCTGTATTTGATGCTCCGATCTTACTTCGTTTTTTGGAAGCCTTTCCGGAGCATTTACCCTTGGCTATAGAGTTTAGACACCCTTCCTGGTTCCGGGGAGACAACCCTTTGGCCGATGACGTTTTTGATTGTATGGAAGCATTGAACATTGCTCCGGTCATTACGGATGTAGCCGGCCGCAGAGATGTGCTTCATCAGCGGCTTACCTGCGGAACCGTTGCCATACGTTTTGTAGGCAACAATTTGCATGAAAGTGATTACACACGGCTCGAAGCCTGGGCCGGACGCCTGCACTACTGGATGAGTGCCGGAGTACATCGCATTTACTTTTGGTTACACCAACCCGATTTACTCAATAACCTTTATATGGCAAAGTTTTTTGCCGAGGTCATTTTCAAAAAGACAAAAAGACAAATCATCTCACCGAAGTTTCTTACAAACCCTGTTCAAAAAACAATTTTTGATTAAATTTACCTTTCGATTGACCAAAATACACTTAAAATTACCTGTACTTTGCAAGACTTGACAGGGTATAAAAGTGAGAATTCTTGCCATTAAAGGCCAACTAAACAATTCCCGGAAATTTTTTCAACCTGGTCAATGCATTTTTTTTAACTGGCTAGCTATTCCAGATAGAAACTTAAATTACAGATAATTATACTTATGCTAGATTAGCACGGGCGCTTTTATGCCTGAAATAGCCATACAACTACAATTACTATTGCTGTATCCAAACCAATAAGTTTCTTGGGTTATCTTACAATTTATTGAAATACATAAACTGTATAATATTTACTATATTTAGTTATCAGTGCCGGAAAATACCCAAAATTTCTGGTAAGAAATTAAAGGGAAAAGTATTTTTTTATTATAAATATCAAAATCTGTATTTAAAAGAGCACGTTATTAGTTCAGTTCGTGGAATTATTGTAATTCAATTTGTAGAATCTCATTAACACTAAGAAATCAAATGGTCGACAGTATTAAAATTTTACTATGTGAAGATGACCGTGTAATGGCCAATGTAGTCAAGAAATACCTCGATGTGAGGGGCTATGAAATTACATGGTGTGACAATGGAAACGCTGGTTTGAAAGCCTTTTCCAAGTACAGGTTTGATTTGTGCATCTTCGATGTTAACATGCCTTACAAAGACGGGTACACCCTGGCCCAAGAAATCCGGAACCGCGATAAATACATCCCCATTCTTTTCATGTCTTCCAATACACTTCCCAAAGATAAAATCAAGGCATTCCGTATTGGTGCTGACGACTATGTCGCCAAGCCTATTGATGTGGAAGAATTATTACTTCGTATCGAAGTCATCATGAAGCGGCAAAACAGCCAACCCAAAGTAGCCGAAGACAACGAGAGTAAAAAGACAAAGATCCAAATTGGCAAATATCTTCTGGACTTCCCCTATCAAAAGCTAACGATTGGAGAAGAGGAAAGAAAGTTAACCACCCGGGAAGCCGAATTACTGCGCTTTTTGTATATCCACCGCAACGACCTGATTAAGCGGGAATTCATCCTGCAAGAAGTTTGGGGAGATGACGATTACTATAAAGGCCGGAGCCTGGATGTGTTCATGTCCCGTTTGAGAAAATATTTAAAAGACGATCCGGGAATAGAGATCATCAATGTACACGGAATCGGATTCAAGTTTTTGATTGCCGATGAAGTAGAACAAAAAGAAGGAGAAGAAGAAGGTAAGGGCAATGGAGAATGAGGCAAGCCAAAATCAAGACTAATCAAGGCTCCTTAACCGCAGTCCTCTTTGAAGAGGAAGCCCCCATTACAGTCGATAATTTTTGCGACTTGGCAGAATCCGGCTTTTACAACGGTCTTCGTTTTTTCAAGCATATTCCGGACATCCTGGTTCAAGCAGGCTGCCCCTTCAATAATGGTACCGGAGGAGCCGGATATTTTATTAAAACGGAGATGGCAGGTCTGCAACAAGAACATAAAAAAGGAACCCTTTCTATGGTACATGGAACACACCACAGCAATAGTTCTCAATTTATGATTTGCCTGGATGACGCCTTCGTCCATAGCTTTGATTCAAATTACACATGTTTTGGTCTGGTCAAACCATCTGATTTTGAAGTACTGCGAAAACTCCGGAAAGGAGATCAGATTGAACATATTGACATTGAATACTTCAACGCGAATCAATAACCCGACTTTCTTGATTTGATTTCTTAAAACTTTACTTATAAAAGAAAAAGCAAGAGGGCTTGTGTAACAGTTACATAAGCCCTCTTGCTTTTTCAATGTATTACCGCCTTAAGCAAGGCAACCCGCTCCCGGCTATTTCAAGCACTCGAAGCGGGCTGTACAAGCTTTTAAGCAGCTTTTTCTTTCTGCTTTTTCGCTTGTTGTTTATGATAAAGTAAGGTAGTATCGTAAACAATCGGTGTTGCCACAAAGATTGAAGAATACGTACCGACAATAATACCGACTAACAAGGCATATGAAAAACCTCTTAAGACTTCGCCACCAAACAAGAACAAGATAAACACGACTAGTAATGTGGTAAATGACGTGATCAACGTACGGTTAAGTGTTTGGTTGACGGATTTGTTCAACAGGTCTTTTAAGTGAGACTCCTCACCACCTAATTGAATATTTTCCCTCACCCGGTCAAATACCACCACCGTATCGTTAATCGAATAACCGATAATGGTGAGAATTGCCGCTACGAAAACCTGATCGATTTCGAAAGAGAAACCCAACACTCGGGCAATGGCAAAGGCTGAGAACACCACCAATGAATCGTGGAACAAGGCTGCTACCGCACCCAAGCCAAATCTCCACCTTCTGAAACGCACCCAAATATAAATAAAAATCGCAATCAGCGAGAATACCCCGGCAGTTTCAGAAGCTTTTGCAATATCATCGGCAATGGTTGCTCCGACTTTTGCAGTACTAGGAATCATAAATGTTCCCTCTTTTACGGCTTCTTGGTTTGCAACAAATTTATCTCCGGTAAACGCCTCAATCCCCTTAACTACTTCACTCATGACCAATTCATCCGTCTCAGTAGATTCGTCATCTACCATATAGTTTGTGGTAATTTTTACGGTCTGCGAATTGCCAAACGTTTTGATATCCAAGCCGGCTTCGCCTAAGTTTTTCTTCAAAGCGACTTCCATTTTGGAAGGTACTACATCATGAGAGAACTGAACCACATAAGTTCTACCTCCTTCAAAATCTACTCCCAAATTTAAGCCTTGTGTAACGATCAAAACAACTCCTACAATAATCACTGCAGCCGAACTGAAGTAAGCCGTCTTACGCTTGCTCAAGAAGTCAAAATTCGAACTGCTTAAAATGCGTTTGGAGAATGGCGTCACAAATGAAAGGTTGCTCTCATTTCCTTTCTTAGTCATCCATGTCACAATCACTCTGGTGATAAATACCGCAGAGAAGAAAGAACAAACAATACCGATAATCAAGGTAACGGCAAATCCTTTGATAGGCCCTGATCCGAATGTATACAAGAACACACCGGTGAGTAAGGTCGTCAAGTTCGAGTCAAAAATGGTAGAGAACGCTTTCTCATAACCCAGTTTAATTGCATTCAATAAATTCTTCTCATCTTTTCTCAACTCCTCCCGGATTCTTTCGAAAATCAGCACGTTTGCATCAATGGACATACCGATGGTCAATACGATACCGGCAATCCCTGGCAAAGTCAGTGCCGCATTAAATTGAGCTAAAATCCCGAAGATAAAGAATACATTGATGATCAATGCGATATTGGCAATAAAACCACCCTTGGCATAATACAATACCATAAACAAGACGACCAAGCCCAATCCAACCAGAATCGACACAATCCCTTGCTGTTGCGCTTGCACACCCAAAGAAGGTCCTACCACTACCTCTTCTACAATACGGGTAGGTGCCGGCAGTTTACCCGCTTTCAAAATATTTGCTAAATCCTTCGCTTCTTCAACCGTAAAGTTCCCGGAAATTTCAGAGCTTCCGCTAGGAATTTCTTGGTTCACTACCGGAGCCGTGCACACTAACTCATCCAATACGATGGCCACTTGGCGCCCGATATTTTTACCTGTTAACCTCTTCCACTCTCTGGCACCGGTCACGTTCATTGACATGGAAACACTTGGCCTTCCGTATTCGTCAAAGCTATGACGGGCATCATCTACCACTTCACCAGTCAATGGTGCTTTGCCACCGCGACCTATTTTTACCACATTCAATTGATAAATATTGGTCAATTGTCCGTCTTGGCCTTCGTTAGGCTTCATGTTCCACAAAAACTTCATATCCGGAGGTAAGATGGCTTTCACCTCAGGATCGTGGAAGATACGGTTAATTTTACTTGTGTCCCGGTCTTCATATGACAATCCGCCCTTGGCCAAACGGTACAAATCCGACATTTGGCTTTGCAAAGCATTCATCAACGAGTCCGCTTGAGCGGCAGAATCGCTTTGTGCAGTTTGTCCTTCAAACAGTTCCCCTTGAGTCGTATCTGTACTAAGGGTTTCTTCAACATTATCGCTAAAAAGCTGCCCTCCCTCAGCCACTGTACCTTCCGGCTCGGCTGCGGTTCCGTTCAACTTTTCATTGGCTTTTTGTCTTTTTACTAAAAGGGTATTGATTTTATCCAAATAGGGCCCGTACTCTTGCGGAGTAAACACTTCCAAAAATTCCAATTTGGCCACTCCTTGCAATAATTTTCTGACCCGGCTAGGATTGTCCACCCCTGGTAACTCGATTTGGATTCTTCCTGTCCCTTGAATTCTTTGAATATTGGGTTGTGAGACGCCAAACTTATCCACCCGTGTCTTGATAATTTCATACGCCCGGTTCATTGCACCGTCTACCTCAGCATCAATCACCTTGCGCACTTCTTTGTCAGGAGTGTCGAAGCCGATTTTTTCCCTGTTGGCACTGGTAGAGAATACTTCCGCTAAAGGCGTATTGGGGGCCAACTCTTCAAAAGCGTTAAAAAACAGGGTGGTAAATTTCGCCTGACTTTCTTTTTGCATTTCTCCGGCAGCTTTCACCGCTTCCCGGAATTTAGGATCTTCATTATCTCCTGACAAGGCAATGATGATATCTGCCGGAGAGACTTCAAGGGTTACGTGCATCCCCCCTTTCAAGTCCAAGCCTAAATTCAATTCGTTTTCTTTAACTTCCTTATAGGTGAATTTTTTAATGCCTAAGAAGTTAAATACCGGTTCGTTCCAAAGTGAATCCAGGTACTCTTGCTTCTTAAAATAGTTGACATTGCCGTCTGTTCCTCTGGCAAATTCATCTGCCTGTCCCTCTATACGAGACGCAATAAACGTAAACGACAGATAAAATACACACAGTAATGTGACTATTACCGTGAGAAAAACTATCCCGTTCTTATTCCTCATAATTGAATATCTTTTGAAATGAAACTCTCGAAAAAAATAAAAAAACCCCTCCTTTTGCTTAAAAGGGAAGATAAAGCTGGGTAAAAGAAAGGCTTGCTATGGGGCGTTGGGCGCCAGTATATACTCCAAAATTACTTGAAAATATTCTAATAAAGGAGGATAGGCTAAAGGAGCAAAAGTTATTTTAAGAAAAATAAAGAGAGGTTTGGAAAAGAATGCGGAATCAATCCTATTAAAAAAATCAAAAGAGAACTGGGTGGTTTGCAACAGGTTATAGGAAACCTTATACACAAACACCGGCTCTTCCTCATCGCTGTTTGCATCTTCTGATTGCTGCACAGCGATGGGCGATAGCTTGCTTGTATTTGTGTTCTGTTGCCATGCTGTCCACTGCCCTAGATTCAACAACAGTAGGAGCAGCATTACAAGCAATGAACTTACGCAATTCTCTATGGTGGAAGACCTCTTCATTTTCAACTCGCAAATCTAGGGAATTTGTTGGTAGAATAAAATAATGAACCGGTTAAAAATCTCCCGAAAGCCAACCGGCAAAAAATCCGGTCTTCCGGAAGCCTTTCCCGAATTGAAATTCGGCCACTTCTTTTTCCAAGGTTTCTTTGTCAATCCCCACATGCTGATAATACTCTCCGGCATACAGATCCGTACAGAACTGCAAGCGCCTGGGTTGCATACTATATTTCCTGGATTTTGCATCTCTGGTTTTGGCATAATGCAATAAAGCATTCTGCCCGTACAAATGCAATGTATCGGTTTGCTGGGCTTTTACTCCCGCATACTTATAGTCAAAGTACCGCTGGCTTACCACAGGGTTGTTCATCCAGCCAAAGGAGAGCTTCCATAGTCCGTTACCCGGTTGATAAAATCGAAACTTAGCTTCATAATGCCCCCGAAACCTTCGGAAATGCCGGTTGGATCCGCCATCGATGAATTGAATCTTACTGACCAATAGAGAGGAGTTCATAGCCGTTTCCGGAAGCATTTGAAAGGTATTGTTGAATTCCAGATAGTGCTTTAAATTTTCTTTGCCAAAGGATTCACTCACTTCTCTCATCACTTTATCCGATTCTCCCGAATCTTGAATAAAGAACACATACTCCTGGGCCGGGTCCATCAGTAGCAGGTAGCGTTTCAGTTGGTCCGGTCTGGGGGTAATATTCACCAAATACCCCTTCAAGGTAGCAAAGCTACCCGATTCTACCGGTAGTTTTTCCTCAAACTCATACACCCGGGTATCCAAAATCACCTGGGCAAAATATTCCATTAAGTTCTCATGGGTCACTTTTTCCGGTGAAGTTTTCAGTGCATGCACCGTAAGCTTACGTCCCATCAAGGCATCTTCGTACACCACTTCGGCCAAACTACTCCCCATTGTCCATAATTCTTTGGGAGCAATTCCCCGGGGCAAATCCAAAAAAAGATCCCGGACGGAAGGAAAACTTAAAATAGAAATACTGTCCGGTTGCATCAACAAGGTAAAAGAACGCAGGTGGTACTCTGATAAATAAGGTAATTTTTCCAACAATTGTTTACCCGCTTCCGGTAGGTTGGGAGCCACCGTAGCCACCTGTTCCTGGGGCACCTCCCCCATTTCCACCATGTTAGAAGAAAGTTTATTGAAATTGACAATCCGGATGTCTTGTAACCCATGTTTATCTTCCAGAACGATTTTTTGAGACATCATCGTTTCCAGGTCCTTTTCTGCTCCGGCCACCAGATGGTACCAGCGTCCCTCATCCTCAGTCTCACTGGCAATCAAGTACGCATTGATCTCCATTTCGGTCAGGCGTTTCTGTGCTTTTTCGGCCTGTTGATAAAGCCTGTAACGGTGAATTTCTATGGCATAGGGAACCCTAGCGCTAAAACGTTTTTCACCTCCGCATGAAAGCAGACAACATATAAACATAAAACCAAATAGATGCAAAGATTTTATTCTCAACAACATATGCTTATTCTTTCTTTTATACTGATGTTGGGTAATATCGTTTGACAAAGGAATCCGTTTTCTAAAAATTCCGATCAGACAAAAAAGCAACTTCGTTTCACAACAGTTTACAAATTTTACCTAATACGATGCAATTTTATTTATAAAAAGCAAAGTTGTTTTTTTAGAAACCTCCCCTTAAAATGCCATAAAGACACCTAGTACACCCCCTGAAATGTCAGAATGGCAAAGTAACCGGTCATAAATCGCTTGGCACTGGGATTGTTTTTATCGGATATAAAGTCAGTTTGTTTGGGTTAGCCTACTCCCTTCTTCTCCGGAATAAAGGAAAATGGTCATTGAGTTTATCACTATGCGATTTACCTACAAAACTAAGACAAAGTCAGTGAGTAAAAAAATGACAATAAAAACCTCTGACAAGCTTTGACAATCAGCTGGTTGCCTGGTATATTCATAGGCTATATTCAAAGCGCCCCTGGCTTTTTTTAACATTAATTATATTTTCTTAAGAGCGATTTAACAGCCATTCACCCGGAAATTACCGTTTTTCGAATTGTGAAAACCTTAAACGAAAGTTATACATACTCTAAAATAGAGAAACTATTATGAAGACTACCATCAAACTAATTTTGGCAGGTATGATCGGTGGTATGATTACCCTAGGATCGTACAAACTCTTTGAGCCGGAACAAGCCTCCCAACAAAATTATCCCCGGGAAAACATACCTGCTCGTTACAGCAACTATTCGGTCAACAACGCTCATAAAGTTGCTGAAGCAGCCTTGGATTTTACTTATGCCGCTGAAAAAACCGTGGATGCCGTGGTTCATATCCGCTCGGTCAGTAGCCGTACGACAGGTGGCCCTCAACAGATACCCGCTCCTTTCCGGTTTTTCTTTGACGAAGAGGACCTTGGCAGAGGCTATCAACCCCAACCTCAAGTGGGTAGTGGGTCCGGAGTGATCATTAGTAAAGACGGATATATTGTAACCAATAATCACGTAATTGATAACGCTGACGAAATCGAGGTAACCCTACATGATAACCGCAGCTTTGCAGCCAAAGTAGTGGGTACCGACCCCTCAACGGACATTGCCGTAATAAAGATTGATGAAGAGAATTTACCTTCTTTGACCTATGGAAGCTCAGATGCCTTAAAACTTGGCGAATGGGTATTGGCGGTAGGGAATCCCTTTAACCTTTCGTCAACGGTAACGGCAGGAATTGTCAGTTCCAAGGCCAGAAACATCCGGATCATCCGTGACAATGCGGCCATTGAGTCTTTTATCCAAACAGATGCCGCGGTGAACCCGGGAAACAGTGGCGGAGCTTTGGTCAACTTGCGAGGAGAACTGGTGGGCATTAATACCGCTATTTCATCTCCTACCGGCTCCTACACCGGGTATGCCTTTGCGGTTCCTGTTACCATTGTGCAAAAAGTAGTGTCGGACTTAAAAACCTACGGCAAAGTCCAAAGGGCTTACTTAGGAGTGTATATCCGTGACATGAGTAGTAAACTGGCCGAAGAACTGAAAACTACTATTACCGAAGGGGTATATGTAGACAGCTTGGTAGTAGAAGGTGCCGGAGACCTGGCGGGGATTCAGAAAAAAGACATCATTATGAATGTAGACGGAAAACCGGTAAAATCCGTAGCCGAACTGCAAGAAGCAATCGGTAGAAAGAAGCCGGGAGATGTGGTAAAAATATTGCTTAACCGCAATGGCTCATCCAAAACACTTTCCGTAGAACTCAAAAACAGAGAAGGAAGTAAAGACCTGGTAAAAGCACATAAAAACAGCACCTTACAAGAATTGGGCGCTGAGTTTGAAACCTTAAGCAAACAGGAGAAAAAAGAATTGAACCTCGAAAGCGGTGTTCGCTTAAAAAAGTTGTATCCTGGTAAGTTACGTTCTAAAACCCAAATGAAAGAGGGTTTGATCATAACCAAGATAAACAATAAGTTAATCAATTCCGTAGAAGATTTAATAGAGGAGTTAGAAGATACGAAAGGTGGCGTATTGATTGAGGGGATGTATCCGGGAAAAGACGGAGTTGAATATTTCGGATTTGGCATGTAATTGTTCACTTTCATATTTAAACAGGCAGACCCGGCTTCTTAAGCCGGGTTTTCTTTTATGTCTGCCTTCCGTGCGAAAAACTCAGACCGGTCACACTCCTCCCTTTCTACAGGCCTGATCTACATGCCTGGAATTAAAAATCAAAGAAATAACTTACCCCTACTTGTAACCTCACTCCGTTTTCTGTGATTTTAAAATCTTCATCATTTTCCTTTTCCCAATAATTAAAATAGTACAGCATTGCATCGAAGGCCAATTGGTCGGTTACAAATAAAGGATATCCCAACCCCAAGCGTATCTCTCTGATACTATTGGTTTGTTTATCGGTTTCTCCGTCATCTTCCTCCTTAAAGGTTATTGTACCAAAGTTGACGGCTCCATAGGCATAGGGCATATAGTTTTTCACGGGGAGATGTATACGTGCATTGGGCCCGGCGATAAACCAGGTATCGGTATCTTTCTCATCTCCACTTTTATACCGGTCCCAGCCCACGTCCAGATCCAGACCTAAAGCAATATTGTCCCAAAAATAATACTGAACCATGGGTGAAAAGCTAAAGAAGGTACCGTTTTCATCATTGGGGTTGGTATCCGGCTCTTCATCAAAATTCAACAGGTCAAAGTCGGCAATACCGGTTCCTGTGATAAAAGTCCCGGCAGAAAAGCGATCCGGATAATTACACATCCGGCCGGTATTGACATCCCGCTCATGTGAAAAGAAGTAATTCACCCCCACATCTATCATCAACCCGTTTTGTTTATCTTTGAAATCGGTATCTCCGGATTTTCGATTAAAAAAGCCGTATGCAAATTTAATATCCCCTACTACCCGGTCGGCAATTTCCGTTTCAAAACCAACACCAAAATTCAGGAAAGACAGGTTGTCCGTATTGCGGTTGGAAGAACCGTTCGATTTGGTTTTAATATATTCCCAACCAAAACCGCCTTCGGCAAAGGCAAACAGTCCATGTTCTTCAAAGGGGTAGTAACGCACTTGGGGAGCAAACGTCAAATCGGATATGGTGACCCTATTGTCAGAGCCTTCCGTTTTACTGCTCGAAGAAAAATAACTGACTTCCAAACCTACCGCCAGGTTATCAATCAGAAAGTAATTTGCGGTAGGAGAAAAACCAAAACTTCTGAAGTCGGTAATGGTTTCGGAAGCATTTTCACGCTTTTGCCTGTAAAAATTCAAATGGGTGCTGAAATCTACAAACCAGTTGCCCTGGGTATGCAACCCGTAGCTAGCTGTATTGTCAACACTTTCGTCTACTTGAGCATAGGAGGAACAATACACCAGACAACAAATCATTGCCAAACAATGGTAAATCCATGGTTTCATAAGAATTCTATTTAAATAAAGAATGGTAAGTGGTGGATAGTAATGCCAGGGCAAATCCGTTTGTGGTTTTTAGGATGCCCTGGTATTTCTGTAGTTGTTGCCTGTTCGGGTAAGGACTATTGACTGGCTTATCAAAAGTGTATTTGAGGAAATTAATCGTTGATTGCGGTATTCAAAAAATGGTTAAAGGGTTTCATGGCTTCAAATACTTGTAAAAGATACTGTTCAAAACCATTTTCCAAAACGGTTTTGTCCTGTATGGGATGCATCATCAGATAACTTTTGAACCGCAACAAATCGATATGCGGATGGTCTTTAGGATAGCCTTTAGGAGCCGTTTTGAGCTTCTCCCCTTTAATCTCGGTAAAATACTCTACAAATTTTTGGTCTTGAATCAGCTTCAAAAAGTCTTCGGTGTTATAATCAATCTCCTGCCGGATCTTTGCCAGCTGCTGACCACCAGGCATATATACGCCTCCTGCCAGAAAGCTCTCACCGGGTTGTAAGTGAACATAGTAACCTGCCATCCCTGACTTCCTTCCCCCCGGGCATATAAATGCACCAAAGTTTTCTTTGTAAGGGCGCTTATCCTTACTAAATCGAATATCCCGGTTAATACGGAAGATACACTGTTTCGCTTCCAATACACCCAATGTATCGTCCAACTTGGATACACCTGATATCACGGATTCTACCAACGATTTAAATGTTTGACGGGCCTTTTCATATTCAGGCTTATTTTCCATCATCCATTCTCGGTTATTGTTTTCGGATAGTTTTGTTAAAAAATCGAGTGTTTGACGTAAGTCCATAGTAATAATGAATTAAAGAAGTTACAGGATTTAAATGGTGTAAGATACGCTCTGAAAGACGGCTGGATTTACCCGGTGCAATACCCTTAGTCGTAAGTGTGTGTTGACGAAATACAACTAAACCTATCATAAAATTAAAAAAGGGAGCAGGTCTATCTCTTCCCTACTCCCTATATTTCTATGTTTAATTTGGCAAGCGGCTTTCAGTCTCTTATAAACTTCAATGCACTTTCAAATTAGTAAAAAATCAGATGCTATGCTATGGAATATCCATGAACTTATGGGTTTGCAAGGAAATATTCCATTGTGGATTTTGCTTTACATAGTCGACAATCAAGGGCATCACCTCTTGTTGCTTACTCCATTCCGGTTGTAAAAGCAAATGACAATCCTCACTCACCTGTGCAGCATGTTCTTCAGCCCAACGAAAATCCGATTTGTTATACACCACTACTTTGAGCTCATCCGCTTTCTTCATCACTTCCGGCAAAGGAGCTTTGAATTTTTTAGGGGAGAGGCATACCCAATCAATATGCCCGGAAAGAGGGTGGGCTCCGGATGTTTCAATATGCACACTAAATCCATTTTCTTTCAGTGCAAAAGTCAGCGCATCCAAATTATGCATTAACGGCTCACCTCCGGTAATTACTGCTTTCCGGCCCGGGTACTCCATGGCCCCGGCCACAATTTGCTCTACGGTTTGTTGAGGATGCTTGTCCACCTCCCATGATTCTTTCACATCACACCAAAAACACCCGACATCGCAACCTCCCAAGCGGATGAAATACGCAGCATGTCCGGTATAAAACCCCTCGCCTTGCACCGTATAAAAAGCTTCCATCACTGGCAAACTCGTAGCAGGCACTGTGCCTTTCACGCTTGCCTTCCAATCCGGATCCGAATATTTTACTAGCATATTTTATCTCTATTTCTAAATAGCGGACAAGGGAGTATGGCCATCCCTCCTTTCTCCATCCCGACTGTTGCCCAGTCTTTATTTCTTTTCAGCGGCCAATAATGTATTCTTTAACAAAGAAACGATTGTCATAGGTCCCACACCTCCCGGTACAGGAGTGATATAGCTACACTTTGGAGCTACTTCGTCAAATTTCACATCCCCCTTCAGGGCAAATCCTCTTTTTTTGCTTTCGTCCGGTACACGGGTGATTCCTACATCAATCACCACTGCGCCTTCTTTCACCATGTCCGCAGTTACAAATTCCGCACGGCCCAATGCCACCACCAAAATATCCGCTCTGAGAGCTTCTGCTTTTAGGTCTTTTGTACGACTGTGCGTCAACGTGACGGTACAATTCCCCACTTTTGTATTTCGCGAAAGCAGGATACTCATCGGACGTCCGACAATATGGCTTCTTCCGATGACCACACAGTGTTTGCCTTCGGTTTCGATATTGTAGCGTTCCAATAATTGCATAATACCGTAAGGTGTAGCCGGCAAAAACGAAGGAATATCTAACACCATTCTACCAATATTTGTCGGATGAAAACCATCCACATCTTTTTCCGGGTCTATCGCTTCGGTTACTTTTTGCTCGGAGATATGCTTGGGCAAAGGCAATTGCACAATAAACCCATCGATATCCGCATCCTTATTCAGGGCATCAATTTGTCGTAACAGCTCTTCTTCACTAATGGTATCTTCCAAGGTGATCAAAGTAGACGTAAATCCCACTTTTTCACAGGCTTTTACCTTTGCATTGACGTATGTTTGGCTGGCGCCATCATTCCCTACCAATACCGCAGCCAAATGAGGTTGCTTGCCACCCTTGGCAACCAAAGCCTTTACTTCTTCTGCAATTTCCTGTTTGATAATTTCCGAAGTCTCTTTTCCGTTGATTAACTGCATTGTATAAAAATTTGGTTGGTGTTAATGATCTTAGTTTCTCTAAAAAAGCCGGGATACCCAATACCGCTCCTTCCCCTCCTTCACAGATATTGTCCGTTTCAAATCTCTTCCTTGGTCAATGGCCCTTTCTCCTTCTCATATTTTTTTGCAAATTTGGAAAAGTAAAGATTGAAAAAATAATTTTTTGAAATTTTTTGCTCGTTTCCGCAAGTTATTATTGAAAATTGCAGCGCGAAATGGAATCAACCGTTGAAAAGTACTCTTACAGGGCTTTGATTTTTCTTTCAGGGACTTGTGATTCTCAGGTACACACTCTTGAAAGGACACACGGACAAGTTTACAACCATCGACAGATACGCCCAGTTATGCCAGTTTTCAGACTCGACACTAAAGAAGTTTACTTTCCTCCGGCCTATCTGGCAGATGACAGTGGCTTATTGGCTATTGGAGGAGATTTATCCAAAGAAAGATTACTGACGGCCTATAGTATGGGGATTTTTCCCTGGTACAATCCCGATGAACCCATCTTGTGGTGGTCGCCCAACCCCCGCTTTATCCTCTACCCCTCCCAGATTAAAGTATCCAAGAGTATGCGGCAAGTCTTACGGCAAAATAAATTCGAAATTACATTTGATCAAGACTTTGAGGGCGTCATCAGAGGCTGTCAAAACATCCCCCGCCCCGGCCAACAAGGCACATGGATTACCCAGGAATTCATCGATTCCTATCAACAACTGTTTGATATGGGTTTTGTACATTCCGTGGAAGTATGGCAAAACGGAGAGTTGGTCGGAGGGCTGTATGGCGGGTATATGGGAAAATGTTTTTTCGGAGAATCCATGTTTGCCAAGGTAAGTAATGCCTCCAAAGCAGGCTTTATCATGCTGGCAAAAAACCTGGATGAACAAGGATTTGAATTGATCGATTGCCAAGTCCATACCGGCCATTTGGAAAGCTTGGGAGGTGAAATGATTCCCCGGCTGGACTTTTTAAAAATCCTGGAAAAAAACTATCAGGAAAACTATCGCAAAGAAGACTGGAGCAATCATTTCCGGACGGATTTTGAATTCTAAAAAAGCCCTATTCCTGCATCATCATACATAGGGCTTTTCTATTTGGAAAACTCGCAAAATCTTCAGCGCCGACAAAACAGCAAAAGCATTTCTGTTCTAGCTAATTCCTGTCAGGACATTGGTTAATCTTTGAAAATTTTCACCACAATCGTACCGTCCTCTTTCACATACCCCCGGTACATACCTGCGGTATTAAAGGGCATGGCTACGTTACCTCTCTGATCTACGGATATGATCCCCCCGGAACCTCCTCTTTCTTTCAGTTTTTTCATAATCACATGATTGGCGGCTTTCTCTAAAGACCATTTTTTATACTCCATCAAAGCACTAATATCATAAGCCACTACCGAGCGGATAAAATATTCCCCATGCCCCGTAGCCGAGACGGCACAAGTGGCATTGTTCGCATAGGTACCCGCACCGATTACCGGAGAATCACCGATCCGGCCATAGCGCTTATTCGTCATCCCTCCGGTAGACGTTCCTGCTGCTAAATTACCGTGTTGGTCCAAGGCGGCAGCACCTACTGTTCCGAATTTAAAATCATTGTACTCGGCCGGTTCCAGCATCCCTCGGTCCTTTTCCGCATCTTTGGCCCTTTCCAATTGTTTTTGCCTCCGTTCTGTCCGGAAATAAGAGGGCTCAACCATTTCCAAGCCTTGTTCTTTGGCAAATAACTCGGCACCTTCCCGTGCCATCATCACATGGGGAGAATGCTCCATTACCGCAATAGCCGCTTCCACCGGGTTCCGGATGGTCGTAACTCCGGCTACCGCTCCTGCATTGAGTGTTTTACCATCCATCACCGAAGCGTCCAATTCATTTTTTCCGTCATTGGTATACACCGCTCCTTTCCCGGCATTAAATAAAGGGGAGTCTTCCAATACTTGGATACTGACAGAAATGGCTTCCAAACTCGTCCCCCCTTTTTCTAAAATGTGATAACCTGACTGTAAGGCTTCGGTGAGTTTCTCCCGGTATTGTTGCTCCAATTCATCGCTCATATTTTCCTTCTTGATTGTTCCCGCTCCACCGTGGATGACCAATGTAAATTTCTTTCCTGACTGAGCAAAAGCTCCCCAGACAAGCCCAAGGGAAAAGCTTAACAGGAGTACAAAATATCTTAATTTCATAGATGCTGTTGTTTAAAGTGGATAAATGAATAAATATGTGTTCAGATTGCATTCCAGAGATCATCAAACACAGTTCAAAACACCGGTTTCCACCGATCATTGATTCCGGTACCGGTTCGAAAAACTCATAAAGTTACCCTTTACCTTCTCAGAGGATTTCTATAGTTAATTTTGAATGTGTAATTTGTCAAAAAAAGCAAACCAAACTTTGAGAACCAAAATTTTGACTATTAGCATGAAACTTTCCAAAATCATTATCTACCAAATCTTCACTCGTTTGTTTGGCAATACACTCCAAACCAACAAACCCTTTGGCACAAAAGAAGAAAACGGAACCGGTAAATTCAATGATATTACTCCGGAGGCCCTGGTCTCTCTCCGGGAACTGGGAGTAACGCATGTCTGGTATACCGGAATCATCGCCCATGCCACCCTTACCGACTATACGGCTGATGGGCTCCCTTCAGATCACTACAGCCTGGTAAAAGGCCGGGCCGGCTCACCCTATGCCATCAAGGATTATTACGATATCGCCCCGGATTTGGCCCAAGATGTAACGAAGAGAATGGAGGAGTTTGAAAGCTTGGTCGCCCGCACCCACCAGCAAGAATTGAAAGTACTGATTGACTTTATCCCCAACCATGTGGCCCGTTCTTATAAATCCTTGGCCAAGCCCGAGGGTGTGGAAGACTTTGGTGAAACAGATAATATTCACCAAGCGTTTTCCCCGCAAAACAACTTTTATTATTTACCTGGAAGCACCTATACTTCTCCCAAAGGGGCTGCCATCAAAGCGCTTAAAAATACGGAAGAAACGTATCGGGAAACTCCGGCCAAGGCAACCGGCAACGATTGCTTTTCCCCGCACCCTTCTGTGTACGACTGGTATGAAACGATCAAATTAAACTACGGAGTAGATTATCAACATGGGGGAAGCAACCACTTTGATCCACTTCCCGGTACCTGGTTAAAAATGCGGGACATTCTGCTCTTTTGGGCATCCAAAAAGGTGGATGGTTTTCGATGTGACATGGCTGAAATGGTGCCGGTAGCCTTTTGGGGCTGGGTGATTCCCCAGGTAAAAGCAAAATACCCGGAGCTTATTTTCATAGCTGAAGCCTATCATCCGGAACAACAAATGCCTTTAATACAAGAAGGGCACTTTGATTATCTGTATGATAAAACAGGAATATACGATACCCTTCATGCGATTTTGACACAACACCGGCCGGTAAGCCTCATTAACGATTACTACCATCAATCTCAGCCACTTCATCAACATTTGGTAGGCTTTCTGGAAAATCACGATGAGCCGCGACTTGCTTCTAAGAGTTTTGCCCAATCAGCCCAAGCCGGGATCCCGGCCATGACTGTAACCGCCACGCTGCACCAAGGTCCGGTATTGCTCTATTTCGGTCAGGAAGTGGGGGAACCTGCCGAAGGAACACAAGGCTTTAGCCAAGAAGATGGCAAAACCAGCATTTATGATTATTGCGGAGTGCCCGAACATCAAAAGTGGATGAATGGAGGTTTGTTTGACGGAGGCTTGCTGACCCAGCAACAAATAGCTTTGCGCAATTTTTACCAGACTTTGTTGAACGTTTGCAAGGACTCTCCGGCTATCCAGCAAGGAGAGATGTATCCGCTTACCTGCACTTCTGCCGGAAACACAACCCCTTTTGTGTATACCTACCTAAGGGTGCATTCGCAAGAAACCATCGGTATTGTGGCGAATTTTCATCAATCACTTTCAGAAATTGTCCGGATAAGAACGGAAGAAGAACACTTCCATCAAGTTTTCCGGTCGGACCGCTCATACATCTTTACCGATATATTAGGTTCCGGCAAAACTTTAAACCTTCCAGGCAAGCAACTAATCCATCCCGGCATCACCCTGGTACTCAAGCCTTCCGATGCTTTTATTTTTCGCATTGAGGAAAGAGAAAGCAAGTAAGAAAACGGTATCTCAACACAAGTCTCTGGCCGGTTTTGTAGGAGAAAGCCCGTCTTTCCCCACACTGACAAACGGGATTGAGAAAGACAGGGTAAAAATATTCGTGATCATGTTTAATTTTATATCCAATTCCTTTTTTAAATTTGCAGAATGAAGAACATCAGGAATTTCTGCATTATCGCGCATATAGACCATGGAAAGAGTACCTTGGCCGACCGGTTATTGGAGCATACTCAAACCATCAGCGACCGTGAAATGCAAGAGCAATTGCTCGATAGCATGGATTTGGAACGTGAGCGTGGCATTACCATCAAGAGCCATGCGATCCAGATGAACTATCAATATGAAGGTGAGGAATATGTATTGAACCTGATCGATACGCCTGGACACGTTGACTTCTCCTATGAAGTATCCCGGTCCATTGCTGCCTGTGAAGGGGCTTTGTTGATTGTAGATTCTTCACAAGGAATTGAGGCACAGACGATCAGTAACTTGTACCTGGCCTTAGAGCACGACTTAGAAATCATTCCCATATTAAATAAAATTGACCTCCCACACTCCATGCCGGAAGAAGTTTCCGACCAAATCATCGATATGATCGGTTGTGAGCTTGATGACATCATCAAAGCCAGTGGTAAAACCGGCCAGGGAGTAGGTGACATTTTAGAGGCGATAGTAAAGCGCATCCCTTCTCCCAAAGGGGACCCGAAAGCGCCTCTGCAAGCCTTGATCTTCGACTCTGTATTTAACCCATTCCGGGGTGTAGAAGTATATTTCCGGGTATTTAACGGAGAAATCAACAAAGGCGATCAGGTAAAATTTGTCAATACCGGCAAAACGTACGATGCCGATGAGATCGGCATCCTGCAACTCAAACAACTTCCGCAAAAAACCATTTCGGCCGGTAATGTAGGGTATTTGATTTCGGGAATCAAAGTCGCCAAAGAAGTAAAAGTCGGAGATACCATCACCCATGTAAAAACTCCTTGCGAAAACGCCATTAAAGGTTTTGAAGATGTAAAACCCATGGTATTTGCCGGGATTTACCCGGTAGACACCACCGAGTTCGAGGAATTGCGGGCTTCGATGGAGAAGTTGCAACTGAACGATGCCTCTTTGGTATGGGAGCCGGAAACCTCAGCGGCTTTGGGTTTTGGATTCCGTTGTGGCTTCTTGGGAATGCTCCATATGGAAATTGTACAGGAACGCCTGGAACGCGAGTTCGACATGACCGTAATCACCACGGTCCCTTCCGTACAATACCATGCCTTTACCAACAAAGGAGAGAAAATCTTTGTCAATGCTCCCTCCGAACTCCCGGACCCAACCTTGACCGAACGGGTGGAAGAGCCCTATATCTCTGCGGCCATCATTACCAAGTCAGAGTTTGTAGGCCCGATTATTTCCTTGTGTATGGACAAACGGGGCCAAATCATCAACCAAGTGTATTTGACAGCTGACCGGGTAGAGCTGAAATTTGAACTTCCGTTGGCCGAAATCGTCTTTGACTTCTTTGATAAATTAAAAACCATTTCCAAAGGTTATGCCTCACTGGATTATGAATTAATTGGTTTCAGAAGATCCAAGTTAGTCAAATTGGACATTATGCTGAACGGAGAGCCGGTTGATGCACTTTCCGCAGTAGTACACCGCGACAAAGCTTACGATTGGGGCAAGCGCATTTGTGAAAAGCTCAAGGAACTACTGCCCAGACAGCAATTTGAAATTGCCATCCAGGCTGCTATCGGAAGTAAAATCATCGCCAGAGAAACTGTAAAAGCCTTGCGTAAAAACGTAATCGCCAAATGTTATGGTGGGGATATTACCCGGAAGCGAAAACTCCTGGAAAAGCAGAAAAAAGGGAAAAAACGTATGCGCCAGGTAGGAAGTGTGGAAATTCCGCAAGAAGCATTTATGGCTGTCCTCAAGTTGGATTAAACAAGCGTTTTGAAAATATCTGGCCGCTTCCTCTCCCGGAAGCGGCTTTTTTATTTTATCTTTTCTCAAACAAACCATCTTCAACAAAAGGTTTTAAGAAAATGAATTCCTATGACTATATCATTATCGGAGCGGGCTGCGCAGGACTCAGCCTTTCTTATTACCTACAACGATCGGAGAAGTTGAAAGGAAAGAAAGTTTTAGTATTGGAAAAAGCCCCCAAAACTACCAATGACCGTACCTGGTGCTTCTGGACAAAACGCCCTACTGCCTTTGAGGAAATTGTGTATAAAAAATGGAGCAAACTGGACTTCATCAGTGAAGGGTTTCGAAAACAGTTCGACCTGAATGCTTATACCTACCAGCAACTTCGCGGATTGGACTTTTACCATTTCATCCTTCATCGTATCAAAGCAGCTCCTTCGTTCTTCATGCGGTACGAAACCGTCAAAAACGTACAAAACACAGCCCATGGAGTGAGGGTACAAACAAGTGAAAACCACTACGAGGCAAGTGTTGTCTTTGATTCCCGGATTCATTGGCCGGAATTTCACCCTGCCCCACCGGGAAAGATCACGCTTTTGCAACATTTTAAAGGGTGGAAAATCAAAAGTGCTACTCCCGTCTTCTCTCCGGAAACGATCCGTATGTTTGATTTCAAACTCCCTCAAAAAGGCCAAGTGCGTTTTGTTTACCTCCTACCCTATTCTGCTACTGAGGCATTGGTCGAGTTCACTGTCTTTTCTCAAAAAACACTCCTTGACCAGGAATACAACGAACAACTGAAACATTATATCCAATATGCTTTGGGTATTGTCAAGTATCAAATTGAAGAAACGGAACAAGGAGTCATTCCGATGACTAATTATCCGTTTGCCTTCCACTACACCCCGTGTCATATCCGTATCGGCACCAATGCAGGTTTTTGCAAGCCCTCCAGCGGATATACTTTTTTGCGCATCCAACATGACTGCCAACAGATTGTCTCCAATCTGGAAACAGGGCAAGCCTTACAGCATCATCGCAAGCACTCACAAAAATTCCGCTTATACGATACACTGATGCTCGACATTATGCACCGGGACGGAGGGCAAATTGCTACCATCTTCCGCCACTTGTTCGAAAACAATTCTATAGAAGAGATCTTTTCTTTTTTGGACGAAGAGACCTCCTTTGTCCAAGAGCTCAGCATTATGGCTTCTCTCCCCTATTTTCCGTTCCTCAAGTCATTGCAAAATCACGTATTCAACAAGCTGAAAAATTCCGCTTCCCCTTCCAAGATAATCAGAAGAAAAAAGAGTATTTTTGATTAGCATTTTAACTGCCTTAGCACAAGATTGAACATTCTAAAACCTGCAAATATTCATGGACGGAACAGCAATTATCTTAACCAGTGGGCTTTACACCCGGGACAATGGTAAAACAGCACACGGCTTAGTGCGCGGAACAGAACGATTCAAGATAGTAGGGGTAGTTGATTCGGAAGAAACAAGAGGAAAAGATGCCGGAGAGCTCCTGGATGGCACTCACCGTGGGATCCCTATCTTTGCCAGTATTGCAGAAGCCCATCACAGCCTCGGGCAAGTCGACTATTGTATTATTGGAGTGGCGCTGCCAGGTGGCAAGTTGTCAAAAGAGTTAAAAAAACAGATTTCCCAAGCCATGGCCAAAGGCATGTCCATCGTCAACGGCTTGCATACCTTTTTGAACGAAGACCCGGAGATGGCTTTTCTTACCGTACAGCATGAAGTGAACATCTTTGATATTCGCATGCCCAAACCCAAAGAAGCGCTGAGCTTTTGGTCCGGGGAGATCTTCAAGGTACCTTGTCCCAAAATAGCCGTATTGGGAATGGATTGTGCCGTTGGCAAACGTACAACAGCCAAATTGCTTATGGAAAAGGCCCGGGAAAAAGGCCTCAAAGCCCAAATGATTTACACCGGACAAACAGGTTGGCTACAGGGCTTTGAATACGGCTTTATTTTAGATTCCACGTATAACGATTTTGTAGCCGGAGAGTTGGAAAAAGCCATTGTCAACTGCTATAAAAACGAACAACCCGACATCATCTTTGTAGAAGGGCAGTCCGCTTTGAGAAACCCCTCCGGACCTTGCGGTGCGGAACTTTTGCTTTCCGGCAATATGGATGGGGTAATTTTACAACATATTCCCGGCCGGCAATACTGGGATGATAATCCGGCTTGGGGAGAAATGCCTTCGGTAAAAAGTGAAATAGAATTGATTAAACTGTATGGCAAAGAGGTACTTGGTATCACACTCAATACCAGCAAACTTCCCAAAGAGCAAATCAAAAGTTATCAACAAGAATGCTCTGCAGAAACAGGCGTCCCTACTTTTCTACCCTTGGAAGAAGATGTGGAAACCCTTGTAGAGGTGCTGACCAAAAAATTTAACTTAGGATAATACCAACCAAGTCATAAACCTCAATGGGATAACGGCAACCAGACGTATTTACAGTTATTTGATTTAAGCTTATTCATTATGAAAATAAAAGAGATCCGTGCTTACAAGGTAAACCTGGATTTGACACGGCCCTACACCATTGCCTATAAAACCATTTCTCAAGTAGAAAATGTCATCGTGGAGCTGGAATTGGAAAACGGTATCATGGGCATGGGTGCCAGCAACCCCAGTAAGTATGTAGTAGACGAATCGGTAAAAGAAGTGGCGAATAAACTGACTTCGGAAAACCTGGAATGGCTCCGGGGAAGGGACATTCGCCAGTATCAACAACATTGCTATGAACTGGGTCAGCAATTTCAAGAAGCACCAGGCACATGGGCCGCTTTGGACATCGCCTTACACGATGCTTTTGCACAATACCTGGGGCTTCCCTTGTATAAATTCTTGGGAAAAAAAACGAAGGTTCTACCTACCTCTATTACCATTGGCATTATGAATGTGGAGGACACCCTCAAAGAAGCCCGGGACTATGTAGATCAAAAGTTTAAAATTCTCAAAGTTAAATTAGGCAACAGCCTGGAAGAAGATATTGAACGTATTGCAAAATTACGGGAAACCTTCGGGACAAACATCGTGTTGCGCATCGATGCCAACCAAGGATATACCTTTGAGCAATTGGTAGACTTTTATCATAAAACCCAAAAGTACACCCTGGAGCTGATCGAGCAACCGCTTCCGGTAGAAGCCACCGAATCATTGCGCAACCTGGAAGAAGAAATTAAACAACAAATTGCGCTGGACGAATCCCTCATTTCCGACTTAGAGGCTTACCGGCTAACGTTACAACCAAAAGCTTGCGGGATTTTTAATATCAAACTGATGAAATCCGGCGGCATCCAACGTGCTCAACATATTGCCGACATTGGTAACTCTGCCGGAATGGAATTGATGTGGGGCTGTAATGACGAAAGCATCGTGAGCATCACAGCGGCCTTACACGTGGCCTATGCCAACCCACATACCAAATACATCGATCTGGATGGGAGTTTGGATTTGGCCAATGATGTGGTCAGTGGTGGTTTTGCAATCAAAGAAGGCATCATGTATCCGCTGGACTTGCCAGGCCTGGGTATTCAAAAGCTTTAAACACTGTGTCAAACAGCTTTCCGGCTATTGTAGTGGAAAGCTGTTTGCCCTTTCTACCCAAAGCCTTTGAGTAGCCTACTCACCTTTTCACCCTAGCACTCATTCTCAATCGTTCACCCTACGGAAACTACTTAATAAAGTGCAATCAAGGCTTAGCGATAATCAGGATTGGGAAAATCAAACCGGCATCCCGCATCCCATTTGGAGCGTTGGTTGCCATGAGCCGGAATTCCGTCAGCATCCTTAAGCATTCGTGCCATATGCATCAGGTTCCAGGTCATAAACGTAGTATTGCGATTGGTAAAGTCATTTTCCGGACCACCGGAACCTTCATCCATATAAGAGGGACCCGGCCCGGCCTCGCCTATCCACCCAGCATCGGCTTGTGGAGGAATCAAATAACCGATATGTTGCAAGGCATATAATATCCCCATGGCACAGTGTTTTATCCCATCTTCATTGCCTGTAATCAACGTGCCTCCCACTTTTCCATAATATGCATACTGTCCATGCATATTCAAATCCCCGGAAGATCCGTACAATCGCTCGATGACTTTGGAACACACCGAAGACTTTTCTCCCAGCCAAATAGGCGTTCCCAAAATTAAAATATCAGCCTCATCCACTTTTTGAAAAATATCCGGCCATTCGTCCTCTTCCCACCCTCTGCCTTTCATATCGGAATAGATGCCATGAGCAATGGGATAATCCACCGGGCGGAGTAATTCGGTGGTGATACCGTTTTCATCCATAATATGCCGGGATATTTTCATCAACCCTTCCGTATGAGAAAGCTCGGGTGATCTTTTGAGCGTGCAATTCAAAAACAAGGCCTTGAGGTCACTATAATCTTTTTTCATAAAAAAGAGAGTTTATTGTGAAAAACAGCAGTTGGTCTTCAAGGAGTGAATGGGTTCTCAACCAAAGGTATTTGCAACTTTGGGAGAGTATTTTTTATAAAAAGGGGGGGGTGGACCATTTACAAAGTCCCGATTCTAAAACTTCTATTTGTTTGAAAAAGATTAGGAAGCGCCCAAAAAGTTCGGAATAGAAAAAAAGGCAATGCTTGTTTTGTTGTATGAAACCGAGAGCATGTGTAAATTCCATCCATGTCAAGAAAAGCCTTTTCTGGAAAAACAGCAGGAAACCTCATAACAATCAACAGTATAAAATACAAAGGATCGATCAAAAGCCCAGGGAAGCTTATATTTTTTTCATTGTTAAATCACAAAATTTTTTTTATCTATTGATTGCATGTACCTTTGTGCTCCAATAAGCAGAAAGGACAGAAATTAAAGTATTCTTACGATCTTAAAACATCATGCCAAAAAGAAAAGACATCAATTCGGTTCTGATTATTGGAAGTGGACCTATCATTATTGGACAAGCCTGTGAGTTTGACTATTCCGGATCTCAAGCAGCCAGATCTTTACGTGAAGAAGGAATTGAAGTAACCCTCATCAATTCCAACCCCGCCACCATCATGACCGATGAAGTGACGGCTGACAACATCTACTTGCTACCCCTGGAGAAAAAATCGATCATTCAAATTCTGAAAAAGCACAAAATCGATGCGGTATTACCGACCATGGGAGGGCAAACAGCTTTGAACCTGGCCATTGAATGTGACGAAGTAGGTATTTGGGAAGAATATGGTGTAGAAATTATCGGAGTGGACATCAACGCCATCCAAACCACAGAAGACCGGGAAAAATTCCGTATGAAAATGATGGAATTAGGCGTCAGTGTGTGTAAAGGAAAGACTGCTAAATCCTTTTTGGAAGGAAAAGAAATTGCGCAAGAAATCGGTTTCCCACTGGTGATCCGGCCTTCCTTTACCTTAGGAGGTACCGGAGGAGGATTTGTAGAATCCCAAGCGGAATTTGACAAGGCCTTGACCCGTGGTTTGCACAACTCTCCCGTGCATGAAGTATTGGTAGAACAAAGTATTTTCGGTTGGAAAGAGTACGAGTTAGAGCTTTTAAGAGACAATAAAGGAAATGTGATCATCATTTGCTCTATTGAAAACTTTGACCCGATGGGAATCCACACCGGGGATTCCATTACGGTTGCTCCTGCCATGACCCTTCCCGACACTGTCTACCAAAAGATGCGTGACTTGGCAATCAAAATGATGAATGGCATCGGGCAGTTTGCCGGAGGATGTAACGTACAGTTCTCTGTCAACCCGGAGAATGACGATATCATCGCCATCGAAATCAACCCAAGGGTTTCCCGTTCTTCTGCATTAGCCTCAAAAGCTACCGGATACCCTATCGCAAAAATTGCCGCCAAGCTGGCCATCGGTTACAACTTGGATGAATTGACCAATGCCATCACCGGTACCACCTCAGCGTTCTTCGAACCGGCTCTGGACTATGTGATTGTCAAGATTCCAAGATGGAACTTCGAGAAATTCAAAGGTTCTGACACTAAGTTAGGCTTACAAATGAAATCCGTTGGAGAAGTAATGGCCATTGGCCGTAACTTCCAGGAAGCCTTACAAAAAGCCTGTCAGTCATTGGAAATCAAGCGAAACGGATTGGGAGCAGATGCCAAAGAATTTACCGATCAGGAAGAGATCTTGAAGCGTTTGGAGCATCCGAGCTGGGACAGAATCTTCCGTATCTACGATGCCTTTAAGCTGGGAATTTCTGCACGTACCATTCAGAAATTAACCAGTATTGATAAATGGTTCTTACAGCAGATCGAAGATTTGGTATTGGTGGAAAAACAACTGGCAAAACATTCATTGGATACCATTTCAAGAGAACTGTTGCTGGAAGCCAAACAAAAAGGATATGCCGACCGGCAAATCGCTCACTTATTGAAATGCCTGGAAAGCCAAGTACACAAGCGTAGAAAGGAACTGAACATCTTCCGCACCTGGAAATTGGTAGACACTTGTGCGGCCGAATTCGAAGCACAAACCCCTTACTACTACTCTACCTTTGACGATGAAAACGAATCGGTACCTTCCGATAAAAAGAAAGTTGTTGTATTGGGTGCGGGGCCTAACCGGATCGGCCAGGGAATCGAATTTGATTACTGTTGTGTACATGGGGTCTTAGCAGCAAAAGAATGCGGCTATGAAACCATCATGATCAACTGTAACCCTGAAACCGTATCTACGGACTTTGACATTTCGGACAAGCTTTATTTCGAGCCGGTATTCTGGGAGCATATCTACGATATCATCCAACACGAAAAACCGGAAGGGGTGATCGTCCAGTTAGGAGGACAAACCGCTCTGAAATTAGCCGAAAAACTGAGCCGGTACGGGATAAAAATCCTGGGTACCAGTTACGAAGCACTGGACCTAGCGGAAGACCGGGGTAGCTTCTCCGAACTGTTGAAAGAACATGAAATTCCTTATCCGAAGTTTGGGGTGATTGACAGTGCTGACGAAGCATTGGAAATGTGTGCCGAACTTGGCTTCCCTCTGTTAGTACGTCCTTCTTATGTGTTGGGTGGGCAAAACATGAAAATTGTCATCAACGAAAAAGAACTGGAAGAGCACGTAGTAGATACCTTACGCGACAACCCTGAAGGCCGTGTACTTCTCGATCATTTTCTGGACGGGGCTTATGAAGCCGAAGTGGATGCGATTTGCGATGGAGAAGATGTATACATCATCGGGATCATGCAACATATAGAACCTGCCGGTATTCATTCCGGTGACTCATATGCCGTATTACCTCCGTATAATTTGGGGGACTTGATCATTCATCAAATCGAGGACTATACCAGAAAGATTGCGAAGGCATTGAAAACAGTGGGATTGATCAATATCCAGTTTGCAGTGAAAGGTGATACCGTGTACATTATTGAAGCCAACCCAAGAGCTTCGCGTACGGCTCCATTCATCTGTAAAGCTTACCAAGAGCCTTATGTAAACTTTGCTACCAAAGTTATGTTGGGGAAAGCAAAGGTAAAGGACTTTAAGTTCAAGCCGAACACGGATGGATATGCCATTAAAATTCCGGTATTCTCGTTCGATAAATTCCCGAATGTCAACAAGGAATTAGGACCGGAAATGAAATCCACCGGAGAAGGAATCTACTTTATCAAAGATTTGAGAGACGATTTCTTCCTGGATGTATATTCAGAGCGGAACTTATACTTAAGCAGATAATCAATCGACAAGTTGATATACGCAAAGCCCCGGAAGGAACCTGCTCCGGGGCTTTTATTTTTTGCGTAGTTGCCTGCTGCACCCCATACAGTTAACGTATACATTTACTTAAAACGAGTAAACAATGTATAATTAAGCACTGAGCGTACGTTTCATTTTAGACAGCTGCTGCAAGCAAAAACGCTTGTAAAATTTCCCTGGGGAATTCTTATAAAATATTGACAGTTCGCTGCCCTTTTTATATTATTGGGCTCTGTAAATAGCCATGCCAACCTCTTTGACGAAGAGTTGGTGGGAAAATAATTGAAATTCAGCTAATTACATGAATTGATTTTTTAGTGTACCATGGCCTATCAATGCTTAAAATTCCTATAGAGACAACGTAGTATGATTTTTCAACTATTCTACCAAATTCGAAAGCAATTCTCCAAAGGCCCTTTACGCTGGTTAATTCTTATAAGCTTTTGGGTATTTATCTTATTCGGAATCTTCACGGTAGCCTTCAAATACGCAGAAGAGGTCAGTTTTGAAGAAGCCATTTGGCAAGCCTGGCAAACCTTTACAACCGTAGGCTATGGAAACCGGCCTGCCGAAACTACACTGGGTCGTATCATTACCATTATCTTCAGCACCTTGGGGATCGCCTTTCTCGGTGCTTTATTTTCAGCATCCTTCGATTACAAACAGTATTTGATTCACAAAAAACAATCTGGTCAAATGAGCAATCCTTTTACTGACGGGTATGTCATTTTCAATTTTCCCGGTATTTCTACTACCATCAATTTAATTAACGAACTGAGAATCGTAGAAAAGAATGTTGGCATTTGCATTGTGGATGCCCGCCTCGAAAAACTTCCGGAATCAATCAGCCAATTGGGCAAAGTACACTTTCTGAAAGGTGAAACCTTAAACAAGGCAACCTACGAAAAAGCTCATTTAAAAGAGAATAAAGCGGTAATTGTCTTCCCTTTTGAAAGTCACCGGACGGAATCGGACGGAGCCACCAAAACAACCATTGACTTAGTGGCCAAGTTTGTAGGAAATCAGACCCGCATCCTTCATGTGTTGGTGGATCCGAAAAACTCCTGGATGTTTGACGATTCTCCTTCCACCCAAATATTGGGAGAACTGGAAGTCCTCGCCATTGTACAGGAATGTCAGGACAAATATTCTGCCGTCATTATCGAAAAGCTTTTACTCAATACACAAGGCGCCAACCCCAACACGGTTCAACCGCAAAAAATCATTGGTTGGACTTGGGAGCAGCTTGTATTGCAATCGATGAGGGTGTGTCGCAAACACAATGTACATGTCAATTTTCTGGCCTTGGTCAGTAAGGGGGTAAGCAATGCCTGCCCTAGCCTGGATACCGTGATCCAGGAAGGAGACATTATCTCTTTATTAACTTATCATAGACTGGATTGGAAGCACTTTGAAGAGGAATTACTCAAAGTGGAGTAAGTTTACTGATCGGGTAATTTCTAGGTTCAATTGTATTCAGCTATTGAGCTATGGTTTGGATGTTAGTAAAGTTAAACGTGTAATTTTTTAATCATACAGCAAAGATTAAATTAAACATTGGTCTCTTCCTTATTCAAGCGCACTTGCTTTTCTTTTCGAAGTTCTCCCAGTTCCAACTGGTGTTTTTTCAATCGTATTTCTTCTACTACTTGTTTACAAACCGTTACAATCCGGTTCACCATGCCCGGGATTTTTTCGCATTCTCTGCGTTCCTGGGCCATGTGTTCTACTTCCAACACTAATTCCTTAATGCTGTAGATACCCATGAAATTTACTGAAGACTTTAGCGAGTGTGTCAGCTTGTACACTTCTTCCCACTCCGAATACTCGGTAGCAAGTTGTAATTCATCCAAATTGCCGGGCACTCTCTTTAAGAACAATCCCATCATTTCCTTTAGGAAGTCGGGGTCTCCATCTGCTAAAGTTAATAGATAAGTAAAGTCTGTTAATCCTTTTTGAGTTGATTGCATGGGGTTCAGGATTTGTTTAACTGTGTCCATCTCTTTCTCTAATTTGATAGTAAATAAAAGTTAGTTGTAAATGAATGGATAACGCTGCTTTCCATAAAAAACCGAACTTTTCTTTCAGTGTTTACTTTCCTTCTATCTTTTATGAATTTTGAGGTAATGGTAACCCAATACTTATAAAACTCACATCTATATTTGTTATTTTATTCTACTTGATAATATAAATAGCCTTAAACTTCCATTTGCCATTATTTATATTGCTAAATAGCGATTATTTTACGAGATAATTACTTCTTTAATATGAAAATAATTACACAAATAAGTTATTATTCCATTTTAAAGATTAATAAATAATACACCTTCTAAAGATATCACAAACAAACAAAACACCGCTCCCACCCCCTCAACAAAGTCCACCCACTCAATAAAATAAAAAACAATCAGAAAAAAATACCCAACAACAAAACAACTGATTAACAAGCATTTGCAAACAAAACAATTTCCAGAGAACTCCCCACTACAAACCACACACCAACCCATTCCCTCCAGGCGGACCAACAAAAACAAATGAAAAACAGAATACTCCCCCTTAAAAAATTGCACTTTAAAAAGGACATACAAGCCAATAAAAATCAATATTAACAAAAAAACTTACATGATACTCACATCAAAAATATAGTTTTTTGCTTCATCAAGTACTTGAGTAATAGATTTTTCTATCGAGAAACAAATTGTACTTAACACCTTTATCAGGTTTGATTCTTTAAAAGAACAATAGAAATATATAGCACTGATAAGCAAGTATATAGACAAGAAATACTCACAATCTTACTTTTAAGCACAATTTGACTTTTTCAATAATACCTCTTCATATTGGAGAAGAGAGAGAGGATTAATATTTCAGCCCCAGCTTCCGGTAAATGAACCCTAACAGCCAAGCTGGTCCTATCAATAAAAATTGGATATCCTTAAAAAAAGACGGCTTCTTACCTTCTACTTTATGTCCGTAAAACTGCCCGATCCAACCTACCAAGAAAAGTAACAATGATAACATCCAAAGAGGGGCAATCCCCCAGCTTACCAAGGCATTGACTGCCAACAAAGACAGAAAACAGACCAAGGCCATACCCAGGAACATACGAAAAGACAGACGAAGGTAAAACAAGAGCCCCAGCACAATCACCACGGTTCCGAAATGAGCAAACGATTGCATACTTTCGGGAACCCAACGGGCTAAAAACCCGCTTGGAATACTGGCCAACAAACCAATGACGCTGACAAAAATGATGGGGATACAAATCCAGTGCATAAGCTTATTCAGTTTGTTTTGATGACTTTCCCCATATTCGTTAAACCAATCTTGAATCGTTTTCATTTTTTCTTCATTTTCATTAATAAATCGTATTCAATCAGTGAATTAGAAAAAAATGCCCAAAAAATCAAATTTTTCACATAGAGACAAGCACTACCGGATGTTCCGCATATCAACCCTCTTCTTTTTAGCCCAACTACGTTTCTACATACCCTATTCACCGTTATCCCTTTACCGGCAACCTTCCTCTATCTCTCATTCTACAGATCATATCTTTTCAAGGACAAAGGAAATCCGCTATCTTTGCCTGATGATAAAATCATCATCTTTACTACATTTTTCAAAACCAATCAAGCTATGACAATCATTAGAAAGGCCCGGGAGGAAGAGCAAGATACCATTGCCGTATTTCAACAAAACTTAGCTCAGGAAACCGAAAACTTACAACTCGACCCCGAAACGGTAGCCAAGGGGGTCCGCGAAGTGTTTTTACATCCGGAGATGGGCTATTACCTGATAGCTGAAGCGGATGGAAAAGTCATCGCCAGCTCCCTGGTACTCTACGAGTGGAGCGACTGGCGTAACGGGAAAGTTCTTTGGGTACATTCTGTGTTTGTGGATGCCGGCTACCGGGGACAAGGAGTCTTCAAATCCATTTACCTGCATTTGAAAAATGAAGTTCTGCAAAATGAGACACTCAAGGGCATCCGTTTGTATGTGGACAAAACCAACCAACCCGCTCAGGAAGTATACCTTCGCATCGGAATGAGCCGGGAGCATTATGAATTATTTGAATGGATGCCGTAAGTTTGTACTTTAAAAGGAGAAGGTGAAAAATAATCTCATAAACGAATGAGTCACTGTTACTTTATTAACGGAGACTGTATAAATCCTAACAAAACGACATCAGGGTGACAAAACGATATTTGATAACATTCCTTTTACTGAGCATCCAAAGTTTGGTTTTTGCTCAAATTCCCACCGGAAACCAGCTCGGAGGATTGGATGACAAGCCGTTTTTTCAAGAAGAGGACACCGTAAAACAGGAAAAGAGACCTGGCCGGAAAATTCTCGATGACTCTACCAAGTTGGTCTATGGCCCTCATACCACTCAGTACTTTTATCAAGACGACTGGTTTGAAAACCGGACCGTGTTCAATGTGATTGACACGGGCTTAACTAATTTGCACCGGTATAATTACGTAGCCCGCAACGGGTACGCCAGCCAAGACCTCGGCACCTTGGGCACGGCTATTAAGCCTTTGTACTTTCAAGTACCTGCAAAGCTAGGCACTCGCTTGGGCTTGAACTACCTGGCCCCTTATTTGGTCACTCCGGAAAAAGTACGGTATTTCAACAGCAAATCCCCCTATACGGATTGGTATTATGCCCAGGGGGGCGGCAAACGCTCTATCCTGGATATTGAATTTGCCAGAAATATCAACCCCAACTGGAGTGCAGGCTTCCTCTTTCACCGGATTACGTCCCGCATCTTGGCCGGGCAACACCCACAAGGCTCCCGAAGAGACAACCGACAGGGCGATCATCAAACCTTTTTGATGCATACCAGTTATCACTCGCCGAATGGCAAGTATAAAATAATGGGGCATTTCAGTGCATTTACCCATACCATCAATGAAACAGGGGGAATTCAAGTACAAAGTTTACTTGATGAAAACCGGGACTATGATGACCTCTTCACCCTGGACCGGGCCGAGTTTATCAATCAACTCAAAAATGTCAAAACATATCAACGCCAATCCAAAATCCACCTCTATCATGAATACTCCTTATTGGATTCTACCACGGTGCAGTTGTTTCAAGAAGTGGATTTGGACTATAACAAATTCTGGTTTGGCGATGAGAACCTCTCTGAAAATCTCGGTTTTTATGAAAATATAGGCGCCCGGGATTTGTCTTCCCTCTCACAACTGACCAGTACGTACAATCAAATTTTGTTCAATGAAGTGAACCACCGGATTGGGGTAAAGGGCCGGAAAACCAAATTTTTCTATGCCTTGTATCACCGTTTTAAGCGGTATAAATTAAATCATGAAATTACGCTGGGCTCTAGAGTTCCGATCAAATTAAAAGACCAGCATTTTCTGGGAGGGATACTCGATTATCAACTTTCTCAAGATATGCAACTGCGTATAGAAAGTGAAGCGAGCTTGGGCAAAAATTATTTCTTTTCGGGCTTGTTCAACTACAAGTATTTAGAAGGAAAATTTACCCGTAGCGTTACCGAACCCACTTATATGTCTTCTTTCTATAGCGGCAGTCTTTTTTATTGGGACAATGACTTTGAGAGCAGTGTTGCCGATAAGTTGTACGGAGCGATCAAAATCCCCACTGAAAAGCTCTTTTTTAAGCCTTATGTGGAAGTTACCAATTTGAATAATTATATCTACTACGATACGGCATCCGTCCCGCAACAGAGTGGCGAATCCATCAGTTATTTACAAGTGGGATTTGACCTCAATTACACCACCGGCAAATTCCATCATACGGCCAATGCCTTGTATACCCTGCACGAAGATCAGGACATTCTCCGCATGCCCGAATTCTTTGCTAACTATCAGGTGTATTATGAACGCAGTGCTTTTAATGACAACCTGCATTTTCAGATCGGCCTGGATTTTCACTGGCATTCAGCCTTCTACGCAGATGCCTACAACCCCGTGGTTCAGCAATTTTATCTACAAGACCGGCAAAAAGTCGGGAATTACGTACAAGCAGATGCCTTTGTCAATTACCGGATCAGCCGGGTGCGGATGTTTATCAAGTTTACAAATATTATGGAAGGCATGATCAAAAACGGCTATTATGTAACGCCTAATTACATGGGGCAAGCGCGTCAATTTGAATTCGGCGTCCATTGGTTATTATTTGATTAGGATACATCCTTTACGGTACAAATCGCATTATGTAAATAGAGTTCTTACTCAAAAGCATGCTTTGTGGTAAGAATTTTTCTGGTCAATACATATTGAGCCTGACAGTTCATGTTTCACTAGCATGGCATACCATCTTAAATCGTATCACTATGCAATACAAACAAATAACAACCAGCCTGATTTTACTGTTGCTTTGCATTTCCTCTGCTTATTCTCAAAAATACCTGGTGTTGGATAAGTATGGAAAAAAGCGAATTAAGTTGTCTGTAGGCGATGAAATTTATTTCAAACAAAAGAACAACAAAGTCCTTTTTCATGATTACCTGCTTGCATTAAAAGACACCACTGTCATCCTTGGTGAAGCCAACTTGGAATACCCTATTAAAGATTTTGAATCTTTTTACTTTCCCAACAAAGGTATGCGCTTTCTCGGCTTGGGTTCCAACACGATAGGCTTTGGTTTTCTCTTTGCTGCCTCTGTGTACCCTTTGGTATCCGAACCCGCCTATTCTCAGAGTGAATCCGCCATTCTGGGAGGCTCATTTGTGGCCTTGGGGCAATTATTGCGGTTTTTCCGGTGGAAAAAATTCAAGTTAAGGAAAAACAGCCGGATACGGATTTTAGATACGACATTCCGCTAAAAACAACCGCCCTGGTAATTCTACTTACCAGGGCGGTTGATATTTTTCAAAGGCATTATCTATCCTACATTGGCAAAATAATCTTCTACCTTACACAGCTTTTGACTGATCTCCCAAAGCCGCTTTTGGTCGGCTTCTACATAGGAAGCTTTGGAAGAAGGTTTCGGCTTGCACTTGTCCCAATATTTCCCACTTTGCCCGCTGGCGGCATCCGAGCTCGCTAAAAAAATAGATGTTTCCGCTCCTTTGGCTGGGCTAACACCTCCCAGACGCCTCAATTTCCACATCAATCCATGAAATGAAACGGTATGTTTCAAGCCTATATCGGTTTTCACCAGCCCCGGTTGCACACAATTAATGGATATATTTAAATTGCGAGCCTTTAATTGACGGTCCAACTCATAGCCGAACATCACATTGGCCAACTTCGACTGAGCATAAGCCCGTAGCCCATGGTATTTTTTCGTTAAATTCAAATCGTCAAAGTGCATTTTGCTATGGAAATGCGAATCCGAACTCACACAAACCACCCTTCCTTGCTCAGCTTTGGCCAGTAATGGTAGCAACAAGTGAGTCATCAGAAAATAAGCCAGGTGATTCACCGCAAATTGCATTTCCACCTGATCTTCCGTCAAGGTCAGGTTCGACACCCAGGTACCTGCATTATTCACCAAGACATCAATTTTATCTACTTTGTTATGCAGTTGGTCAGCTACCTTGCGAATAGATTTTTGCGATGACAAATCAACCAGCAATACTTCCAGGTCTTGGTTACCGGTTTCTGCGGCAATCTTTGCTACGGCTTCTGTTCCCTTCTGCTCATTCCGGCACAAAATAAAAACTTTTGCTCCTTGCCGGGCAACTTCTAAAGCCGTTTCATAACCGATGCCGGAAGTAGCCCCAGTCACTACACATATCTTTCCTTTCATAATCTTATTTTGGATCTCAGGTTTTACAATCAAACACCAACAAATTTATAGGATAAAGCTGTAATTCGGGAGGTTACGCCAAGGAAAAACAAAACGGTAGAAAAAGGCGGAAAAGGAAAAAGCGCTAAACGCTGTATTTCTAGCGGAGATCTCAAAAGACAAAAAGCCCGGAATGGTACCATTCCGGGCTTTTTGTCTTCATCCAATATTGCAACTTCTTACAAGCCTAAGACTTTGGCATCTACAAAAAAGTTTGCATCAATGTCAATTTCATGGTCTTGAGTAATAAACTCATCGGTCACGGAATTCACCCGCAATGTAAACTTGTCCTTTTTAATATATGCTTTCAAATCCTGGTTGGATACCTCCATTTCAATTTTTTTTCCTGGTTCTGCCGGAATATTTTCCTTCCAGGCAATCTTGATTTCATCCAGGTCTTCGGCACTCATATAGATGGATATTTCATTCAAAAAACTAAAGTCCCCATCTTCCGGGCTTTTCAATTCCAGGCTCATTTGTGTCAGAAGGATCTCTTCTACCAAATCTTTGCGGGTATCATTTACCGCAAAGGTTGATTCTGAGTTGGTTTCAATTTCAGGGCTGTAAAAGTTGCCCGGCACATCAATTCCGATGGAAGAATCAATCGTTACCGAAGCTTCATACGGCATGTTAAATTGCGTAAGCTTATCAAGCTCTTTACAAGAAAATAATAATAGGAATAGTCCTACTATCCATAGTTGTTGTAATCTAATCATAAAGCAAATTTGGTTAGTAAAAAAAAATAGATTGTTGTTGAAAAAGATATAATTAAGAAAGCAGGTTTGGCCTTTCTTTAAAGCAAGAGCGCCCCTGCCCTCTTATGACTAATGTTTTAAAACGGTATTGAAGGGAAAAGAGATATACTTTTTCGGCAAATTGCTCACCAGGTGATCAGGTATGTACAAGATTCTCCCCCTTCCAAGCGCGATGCTTTGGTGACATCCAACACCACATCACATTTGTAGGAATCTTTAGGCCTGAACTTCCGAACCATTGATGTCAAAATCCCCCTGTCAAATTCACTGGGATAGGGATTATTACAAATCATTACTGCCTTGCGGTTCTGCTCGTCAAATGCAACCAATTGATAGTTCCCGATTTCTCCCCCTCTATGGTTCATATGGTATGCCGTATCCACACTCAGCAAAGCCTTTCTCAAAGTATCAATCTCTTTAGGGAAATCGGCATTTTGCGGAATGGCTTTTCCAATCATAAACAGGGTATTATCTCCCAGTACTTTATGAATCTCTTGAAAAGCATTTAACCAAAGCTGCTGTTTATACCACTTTCCCGACTCCGGATTTTCGATTCCGTTTTGCGCCAAAATATCTAACCGCGATTCTTTTCCAAAGTTTAAGGAGTTCACCACTGACAATACAGTCTGTCCATTTACTTCCACATTTTTGTCAAAAGCTTTAAACTGCGCCATAATACTTAAAGGTTTATTTGATGAGAAACTTAATGAGTAAAAAATGATAGTTATAAAGTCAAATTTAATGATAAAGCCTCTCCTACTTTGACATAGAACAGTCTTGTCGTAAAATTGAATATTACAATTTAAAAATAGCTAGCGAAAAAAGGTCCATATTCATTATTCTAAAATCAGATGCCACCTTTAAACTATCCGTAAAAAAATATATACTTACCCGGTATGCACACCGGAATACCAGTACATCTAACCTGTAGGGAAATTGAAGGTATTAATTGATACTTTAGTATAGTAGTGTAGAGCTTGTTAAGCTTAACGATGAAGTTTCATTATAAGTTAAAAGAGTGTCCTAATATGTTTTTTTCAAAGAAGACGTCCGGGAAATATACAATAAAAGAGGCTATTTTTAACAATAGAAGTGCGATTAATCGCCTGTTTGAATGGCTATTCACATGATTTGAAAGTGGCGAGTTTCCTACTGGTGAGATTATTTGCCTCCCGGCCATGCAAGAAGCCCTAGACAAAGCTTTGAGTAGAGGGCCATAAGAAAAAAGAAGCCTTCTACACAGAATTGGTATTTTTACCTGTTAAACTACTTTTAATAATAAGGAATTGCCTTACTTTGCAAGTCAATTAAACACGGTTTACATGAGACGATTTGTTTGTATTTTTTTACTTAGTGCTTTGAGTACTTCTTTGTTTGCACAGTCGAAAAAAGAACTAAAAGCGAATAATGCTTCACTGAACACGGAAAACACAGAACTGAAAGAGCAACTGGCCCAACAAAATGAAGAGTTGGAGAAATTCAGAAAAGCACTGGAAGTGAACATGGATGAAAAACACCAAAAAGCCAGTTATGCCATTGGAGTGATGTTAGGAACCAATATAAAAAGCCAGGGAGGTGATTCTCTCAAAGTTGATGCCATCGTAGTTGGTTTAAAAGACGCCTTGAAAGATACACAAAAAATGGACCTGCAAGAGTGTAGTTTTCTCCTTCAATCTTATATGAAGGAAGTGATGGAGAGAAAAACGGCCGCACTCAAAAAAGAAGGGCAAGACTTTTTGGAAGCGAATAAAGAAAAAGAAGGGGTCGTTACCACCGAAAGCGGTTTGCAATACAAAGTTTTGGTGGAAGGCAAAGGGAATTCTCCGGATGCCAGTAGCCAGGTAACCGTACACTATAAAGGTTTGTTGTTAGACGGGACTACTTTTGACAGCTCATACGAACGGGGCGAGCCTGCCTCATTTCAATTGAATCAAGTAATCAAAGGATGGACAGAAGCCTTACAGTTGATGAAAGAGGGAGGCAAATGGATGGTATACTTGCCTTATGACCTGGCTTATGGGGAAAGAGGAGCCGGCAATGACATTCCTCCGTATGCTACCTTAATTTTTGAAGTGGAATTAATCAAAGTTCATTAGGATGCAAAACCAGATGTTGCAAAAGGCATGATTGATTAATTTTTCATATAATATCGAGAAAAGGCTACGAGAAATATACTTTGTAGCCTTTTCTCATCCGGAATGAAATTTCACCCCCCCTTTGACACAATTTACTCCGTACTTTCCTTGAAAAAACAAAATCGAATAGGTAGGTTGTTCCGGCTTTATTGAAAGCGACTTATTCTAGCGACTTTTCAAGCAAACATAGCCTCAAAAAACACAATCATATGCCCTCATCCTCAGAAAAAGCCATTCAAACGACATACTTCAGTATAGCAGGCAACGCCTTACTTGCCATTGCCAAAGGCCTCACAGGATACTTCGGCAATTCTTACGCTTTAATAGCCGATGCCATCGAATCTACCACCGATGTTTTCTCTTCTCTTATGGTACTTTTAGGTTTGAGGTATTCCAGTAAACCGGCAGATGACAATCATCCCTATGGCCACGGAAAAGCAGAGCCTTTAATCACATTTGTGGTGGTAGGTTTTTTGGTAATATCAGCAACAGTTATCGCTTATGAGAGCATTCAAAATATACAAACGCCACACAAAACCCCGGAAAAGTATACCTTGATTGTACTGGGAGTTATCATCCTGATAAAAGAGGGGTTTTACCGGATCGTAGTCTCTACCAGCGAAAAAACAAGGAGCACAGCCTTAAAAGCCGATGCATGGCACCATCGCAGCGATGCCATCTCTTCATTGATGGCCTTTATCGGAATTTCCATTGCAATTTTCATGGGCAAAGGCTATGAAACTGCTGACGACTGGGCTGCTTTATTGGCCTCCGGAATCATTGTATACAATGCCTATTTGATTTTCCGTCCGGCACTGGGTGAAATTATGGACGAACATCTGTACGAGGACATTGTTTTGCAAATCCGGAAAGTTGCCATCACGGTTGAAGGAGTCAAAAATACCGAAAAGTGTTTTGTAAGAAAGGCCGGTATGTTTCTGCATGTGGATTTACATTTAATCGTTGACGGATGCATTTCCGTAAAAGAAGGGCATGATATTGCACACCTTGTAAAAGAAGTCTTGCAAAATAAAATGCCTGAAATTGCCGATGTTTTGATCCATATAGAACCGGATTGAAACGGTTAACCTCCCTCATCGGCATATTCATTTCTCGGGACGGAAAATATATCCGTATACGCATTTTCAATACTGATTTCAATTTTTAAGAATGATGAAATTTATCTTCATTCCTTAAAAGACCGAATAAAAAATTTCAAATTGAAGTTAGGTACTACTTTAATACAATCAATGGTGTGACAAAGCCAGTGTCTTAGTATCACTTCCGGTAGCCTTCCCCGTTAGTCAACATTTACCCTAGTATAATTCCGCAAAAATGGTATCACCTTAAAAACTCCTGACAGAGAAACTTTGCATTATTCCATTGGGTATATTTTGAACTTTATTTACAAGAAACCTAATAATCAAGCACATACTCCTTAAAAAAGGAGAAACATTTATTGGGATAATTCAATAATCTCAGTAAATTTAGGGAGTAAATTAACCAATCCATGTATGATAAGCACATAAAACAACATATGAAATAATTTACCCTGTGCCTGTGATACATCTAATACTAACCATTTAAACCTTGAATTATGGCAAATTTAAAAGTCGAAAGCTCCGGAGGCAATGCGTACAAAGTATACATTGATCAAAGTACCAACGAAATCGTTGCAACGGCCTACCCCTCCGGCCAACCGAATCACGCACAATCCAAGTCCGCCCGGATCAAAGTGGTAGGAGTAAAGGACATTATCATGTTTGTGCCCGGAACCACAGACCCCCTCAACCTTACCGGTGCCAACCACCAGGCCAATAAGGACTATTGGAGAAGAATCCATACGGAAGGTGGAGACCATGGCGGATCAGAAGCGGGCGGGCAAGAAAATTTATGGCAAAGTGTCAAAAAACTCAAGCCCCAATTCCTGGACTTGCATATTGAAGACGAATTCTTTAGCTGGTCCGGAGATAATAACCATGAAGCCAGGGTGGAAGGGGCCGAACGCCTTTTGGACTTGTTTCTGCGTGTGTATAAAAACTGGCAGGACCAAGAGGTCTACTTGCACTTGATCGGCCACTCGCACGGGGGAAATGTCATCAATCAGTTTACCGAAGTCATTGCCAACGACTCAAGGTTTCCCGAGCCTTGGAAAGTAAAAAGCATCACGTATTTGTCCACTCCGTTTTTCAAAGAGCAACACCAATTGAATCACAGCAAGTTACACAAGGAGTGCAAAATCATCAATGTACACAATGAGTACGACATCACACAACGGTTTGTCGCGGATTTCACCTTGAAAAACCTGGAATCCCTCTTGGCAAACTTTAACAGCGATGCTTTTGAAAAAGCAATGCAGAGAATAAATGAAACGAACTTTGCGGCCTTTAACCACCTGTCCGAATTAAACATTAATAACCATACGGAAGGGCCGTTTCTATGGAGTCAGACAGCCATCATGCTGGACGGGGTTGATCAATTAATGGGTGTGTTGATTGACAATTTTGAAAGCCTGGACGATACCAATGTACTAGCATGGCAAAAGCGGCAATTCATCACAAGACTGACGGAAATCAAAGAGTGGGCCGAAGAAAGAGGACCTATCTTTGAAAATAATAGCAGGAACAGAAGAGGTGGCTACGGAAGGTCTGAGTTTTTTGAGGATATAGACCTTGTGAGAATCCTTCGCATTGCCAATACTTTATTTGCGATTGGCACGGGTGTTTCCGATAGCTATTTATTAGACTTGCTGGCGTCCATTCTTTGTACGAACAGTACCGGTATTGCCGACCGTATTGACGACACCACCTGGACTCCTCAGGAACAAACCGGAGGTAAATACCAAATCGAAGATGTGTTAATTACCGACAAAGATCCTTACCATAGCAGAGGCAAAAAATCCAATTACGATACGTTTATCAATGGAATTGAAAGTTGCGTGAAAGCCAATAAGCCGGATGTCAAACAAGAATTGCTTATGCGACTGGTCAGCCAGATGCTTACACCGGAAGGCATAAACGGACTTATTTCCACAATTGATCTTTTGGAGTGGATCATTACAGGTGAAGCCGATACACAACTGAAAAGGTTAAAGAGAAACTTGACGGTTTATCATGGAATTGTCAACAGATTCCATGCGGACCTGATCGCGGAACAAGACCTCAATGATCCCAACCTTAAAATCAAACCGGGTAGCTTGCCTTACCTGGCCACTACGGCACATAGCTTAAGCCATACCCAACTTTTTCCTAAAGTGAAAGAAGCCTTGTCCGCCAGCTTTGGCTCAGGCAAAAATCCGGGGTACAAACCTAACCAATCATGACATTCATTTACAAATACAAAATCATCTGGATACTGGGCATCATTGTGCTAAGCATGTATTTGGCCTATCACTATACCACTTGGCCAATTCTAGCTTTTGCAATGGGACTTCCTTTGGCGATTCCCAGTATAATCCTCTTTTTGCTTTTTGATTATTTTTTGTGGGGCAAAAAAATAAAGAACAATATTTTATTGGGTTTGGGAAGAGTCACTTTCATTGCGCTTATTACCAACTTGGTTTACTTTGCCAATGAATTGCTCTTTTTTGAAACGGGAGTTGCCCATACGTTTTTGGATACTCACCCGGTGTTTAATTAGTCAATAAACATTATAACATTCATTTTTTCAATGGAAAGCTCCATTAGGTAAGACTACCTTTTGGAGCTTCGTTTTTTACACCTGAAATAAAAAAACATCATGAAATCCATTAATTCAAAAATCCGGATACTGAAATTTACGGCATGAAGCAACACAAGTATATTGACTTAAACACAGGAGGAATTGAACAATACGCCATGGTGGTTCCTTTGAGTGATTTGGACGAGTGGAAAAAAGACGGCTGGTTAGAATATAACCAAATCGGACTGCCAGAGGATACCAAAGAAGCCTGGATGCTATACGGTGATATTTCGGAAGAAGAAACCTTGATTTTTAACAAACCGGAATTTCTTAGCGAAATAGGAAAAACATCTCTTTTGGGAAGAAAAATCACAAGCATTAATCCCCACTTGGGAACTTACGGAATGGGAGGAGCAGGCTTTTTCGGTTTCTTACTTGACAATCATCACTACCTGGTGTATACCGCTTGGGGAGCTCAAAATTATATACGCCTAAACGACCAGGTAATTTCAAATGCTAAAGGCTTGATCGAAAAAGAGCTTTTGACTTCCAGCATTAAAAACACCACCCTCAAAGACATTGATTACCAAGAAGATTCATGTGTTTTTTCATTAGAAAAGAACCAACAACGTATCAAAATTAAACTTGTAAAAGAATCGCACTTACTCAATTATACTACCGGAAAAAACCGGCAGGCTTTCATTGATGGAAGTATTTCTGATTATCTACTCCTCCAACATAAAAATGCCACCTTAATCGTATAACTCATCGCTTTATTATTATCTACAGAAGCAGGAAAGTGTGATTCAAATACAAAAGGCCATCCTAACGGATGGCCTTTTGAAGTCACTTATAAAAAAGCTTTACTCTCTGATTTGGCCGTTGCCAAATACATAATATTTGTTGGTCACCAATTGTTCCAAACCCAAGGGTCCTCTGTGGTGCAACTTGTCTGTGCTAATGGCCAGCTCAGCCCCCACTCCCATCTGTCCTCCGTCAGTAAAACGGGTGGAAGCATTGTGATAAACCGCTGCGCTATCTACCTGTTCCATAAAGCGAGCTGCTTTGTTTTTGTCACTCGTCAGGATAGTGCTGGAATGCCCTCCGCTGTATCGGTTAATTTTACCAATTGCTTCGTCCAATCCGTTTACCAAACCGATACAAGCTTTTAAAGCCAAAAACTCCTCGTACCAGATATCTTCAGAGGAAATTTTCTTTGCAGAAGTTAAATAAGGAAGCACTTTATCGCCTGCCAAAAGCTCCACTTGATAGGCAGTAAATACCTGCTCAAGGTCTTGTAGTTTGCTTTCCAGACCAGGCAAGTCCTTATCCACTAAAATTTTATCCAGAGCATTACAACCACTGATCTTATGGGTTTTGGCGTTGATCATCACTTTTTTGGCTTGCTCCCAATCCGCATCGCTCGCCACATATGCAAAATTATTTCCCCGGCCACTCACCAATACGGCACATTGCGCATGTTCTTTCACAAAGGCAATCAATTGCTCTCCTCCACGGGGTACAATTAAGTCCAGCTTTTGAGAAGGATTTTTCAAAAAGGCCTGTGTTTCCTGGCGGTTCAAGGTGAACAACTCTATCCAGTTCGTACTCAACCCATTTTCCTTCAAGGCTTCGTGCCAGCATTCTACCAAAGCTTTGTTGCTATGAATGGCTTCTTTACCGCCTTTCAGTAAAATTTTACTATTGGCTTTAAAAGCCAATACGGCCGCCTCAATGGTCACATCCGGGCGCGACTCGTAGATAATCATAATCGTACCGAATGGAGCCGTTTGGTTGACTACTTCCAGGCCATTCTCCAAGGTACGTTGAGAAATAGTTTTTCCTACGGGGTCCGCTTGCTCTCTAACTTGGCCCACGGCTTTTATCATATCATCAACCTTGGCATTGTCCACTACAAGCCGGTCGTATAGAGCTTGATCTTCCCGCTCAAAAGCATCCAAGTCTGCTTGATTCGCTTGTAAGATTTGACTCCGGTTTTTGTCGATCACTTTCATCATCGACTCCAACACTTTATTTTTCGTTTCGGTGCTTAATAGTTCCATTGTACTGTTCCGGTTTTTTAAAACATTTTCAATCCTATTCCTTTACGGCTCACAAGGTGAAGCGCGTACCCACTTCCTTACCGTCTACAATATCCACGATGACGTTTTCCAATTTACCGTTGGCAATAATGGTCGGAATATTCTTTTTGGCAGCTTGCTTGGCCACACAAAGCTTTGACTCCATTCCTCCCCGGCCTTCCGCTTCGCCTTTTTCCGATTCCTGAATGAAATGTTCCACCTTTTGATCTACGGTCACATGTTTAAACAGCCGGGTATGTTCATCATCCGGATGGCCATTGTACAAGCCATTCGTATCAGTCAGCAAAATCAACATGTCGGCACCGATCAACTCCGCCACCAGACTGGCCAACTCATCGTTGTCTGTAAATGTAGACATGGAAAGCGACACCGCATCGTCCTCATTGGCAATGGGAATCACCCCTTCCGAAAGCAAGCCTTCATAGCAGTTGATCATATTTTCCCGGTGTTTTCCCGGATCGAAATCCCGCTTGGTGGCAAGCACCTGAGCGCATCGCATCCCGTAATCCTGGAAAATATTATAATAATGGCGCATCATACGTGGTTGTCCGATAGCCGAATAGACTTGCCTGCGAATCGTCTCTTCTTCAATATCCACTCCCGTACTCAACACCTCTTTTCCCGCAATAACAGAGCCCGAAGAAACGAGCACGGACATGATTCCACGTTCATACAAGATGGCAATCTGATCGACCAATTGTTTCAGGATGGTACCCACAATGCGATTGTCTTTATTGGTCATCACATTGGTTCCCACCTTGATGACCACTCGTTGGATGGGTTCACCGGTGTTAAGCATTGCTATACTCCTTTCCTAATTCCACAGCCCGTTCAAAAGCTGCATAAGCCGCTTCCTTAATTAATTCCTTTACATTATTGTCCTCCATCGAATCCAGAGCGGCCCGGGTCGTTCCGCCTTTGGAAGCCACTTTGTCCATCCAGGAATTCGGGTCCAGATCGGAAGAATTAAACAATTCCACCGCACCGGCAAATGTCTGTCCGACCAACACTTTGGAGTCGTGGTCCGAAAAGCCCATTTTGAGAGCCGCTTCCAACATCGACTGCATAAAGTAAAAAATGTAAGCGGGTCCGCTTCCGGAAATACCCGTAGAAGCATCGATATCATTTTCGGTATCCAACAATACCGAACGGCCCGTGGTATCCAGCAAGCTTTCTACCGTGGACAGCTCCAACCTCGACACTTCTTCCGAAGCAGTAAAAGAAGTCAATCCCATTCCTACTTTTGCCGGTAGGTTGGGCATTGCGCGTACCACTTTCTCTACGCCCAGTCCATTTTGAATGGCCTCAATGGTGACTCCGGCCATCAACGATATAAAAATTTGCCCGGAGCTGACCAGAGGCCTCATCGCCTCCATCAACTCATACGCATGGTACGGCTTGACGGCGATAAATACCACATCCGCCTTTGGCAGGCATTCACCCAACTTTTCGTACACATCGAAGTAACTGCGCTTTCTCAGCTCTTCCGTTTTGTCTTTTGCACTGTCAAGGATCATCAGATCCCGGTTTTTTAAGAATTTTGATTTAGATATAGCTTCGGCATAGGTCAAACCCATATTCCCTCCGCCAATCATAAGAACTTTCATATATGAAATAATAGATTAGTTACACTTAATGAATAAGTCGTATTTGCTTCTGAACCCACTCTCGATTGACCTGGAATATACGGTCTATTAGAGTAATATCTTGTATTGCATGTGCTTGTATTGAGGTTTTGATACTCGGATCAAACCTCACTTTTGAAGTGTTACGATGAGGTGCTGTCTGATGAAAAGCCATAAAGAGCCCTTAGAAAACCGTCCGGTTTTTCACAAAATAACACAGGTTACCCTGCAAAAAGCCCGATGACTTTCCCCCTAAAGAGAAGAGCTTCTTCATTGATTTTTTACAACAGCAAAAAATGCCTCAGTTACAAAACTCAGACGTGTTCGAAGTTTTGCAGATGTAAAACGGGACAATACGTAAAATCAACAATTTTATAAATCATGATAAGATCAGAACCTTTAAATTAGCTTCAAAATAAAGGTTTTATGAAGCAAAATGGCTTGCCAGGGGAACTTTTCCCCAGAAGAATTTATGTTGTTTGAACGGTTGAAGGTAGTCTGCTTTTTTGATGAAAAACTATCTTCGAAGAGTTAATCATTTAAGCAATAACCGGGTGCAAAACTAAAGAAGGATTCTTATTATCGAAAATAATTACCCAAAGAATTTAGGATTTTTCCGGTTTTAGACCTGCAAAAAACGGGTAATTTCAAGGGGTAAAACACGCTGATATTTTTTTGAGAAACCCTCCGAAATACCACTCACCAACTAACTGAAAAACAATAATTTACCCAAGCAATCAAAAAACCGGATACCCCCGACTTTCCTTCTGTATTCAGCATAACTTTCCGGCAAGTAAATCATCATTTCAAAATTCAATACCTTTGCCGGGCTTTTCCATACAGTTGCCCCATTAAAAAACAAATATTTATACCATAACAATGAAAACAGAGCACCAACAGAACCATCGCAAAGAATCAGTCATTTCTTATTTCAAAAAAGTAGACAAGGGCGATCTTACGTACTACGATTTGTTTACAGAAGATGTCCAATTCTTTTTTCCGAAATTCGGTCTGGCCTGTGGCAAAAATGCCATAAAACGTTTTGGCAAAAACATTGGCCGTTTTTTGAAAAGTATTCAACATGACATTGAAAACTTTCACTACATCATTTCCGGAGACTCCGTTGTAGTGGAAGGGAAAGAAAACGGAGTCACTCACGATGATAAAGCCTGGCCGGATGGAAATATTTCCCAAGGTTTGTTTTGTAGTGTGTTTGAATTCGAAGGGGATTTGATCAAACGGATGCATATATATGTAGACCCTGATTTCACCTCTGAAGACCAAGATAGAATTCAGATATATAATCCATAAACCAACATTTCAGAAATGAGGCCGGCAGCTCTCTGACCGAAGGTGCCGGCCCTAATTCAATGCCACCCCTCCTTGAAGCGCCTCTCTTTTCCATAGAACTTTTCACCCTCAATTCATCTAAAAAAAATCAATTTCACACTGGATTATCTCCCTAGTTATCAGTAGATTTAAAACAGACACACGGGTACTATACATTCAAAAGATAAGGCAAGGTCTATCAGCCATAAAACTTCTCAAAGTTGCATAAGTGTCATAAATTTTAACCTTAATAAATTATTCTAATGAGAGGGACAATACTTCAACCGTGGAATTGGCATACGCCAGAAACAGACTCTGAGGGCTTACGACTGTGGGAGCGAATCAAACGCGATGCTGCTAACATAAAAGCACAAGGCTATACGGCCGTTTGGCTTCCTCCGGCCTCTATGGCTTGGACCTTTAATGGTGAAAAAGGAGTGGGTTATTCCATCTCCCATTGGAGCGAATTTGACGACACAAAATATGGCGATAAGGAGGACCTTGTCCAGGCTTGCAAGGCATTGCAAGAACAAAATATCCAGGTGTATCACGACATCGTCCACAACCATCTGATTGGCGGAGAACAAGAGGAAGGGATTTGGTGCTTGCACGTAAAACAAAACAATAAAAACGAACCCGCTTTTCCCGGTGCCCAGTGGCACCAAAGGAATATTCACACACTTTTTCCTGCATTAGGTCTGGACCATGATCATTTTGATGCGGTGCATGACGAATATGGCAACTGCTATGCCATCACCGGAAAAACTTTTGACCGGGAAGCCGCTCAGGACCCCCTATTAGGTTCGGACTTGGATTTTGATAATATTGATTTAATTGAAAAATTAAAGTTTCACGGCAAAAAAAACCTGGATGAAATCCATACGGATGGCTACCGGTACGATGCCGTAAAACATATCCGGCCCAAAGGAACCAAAACCTTTCACCATTCAATGCAAACGCATGCGAACAGAAACCTGTTCGGCTTAGGAGAATTCAGCGACTCAAGGATACATGAACTTCACAACTATATAGCCAATACTTCCGGCATATTTTCCTTGTACGATTTTCCTCTTCAAAGAAAAATGGTCCATGCTTCTATCGTCCGGGACCACTTTGATATGGGTTCTATCTTTCAAAATACTTTAGTAAAAGAACAACCCGTACTAGCGGTCACTTTTGTACACTCACACGATGACATGCCTCCTATTCACGATCAAGACCCCAGGGGCGAATACATAGGCGATTGGTTTATCTCTCAAGCCTATGCTTTAATACTTCTGCGTGACGAGGGCTATCCGGTGGTTTCGAATGTGGATACCATCCGGCATAAGGATATGCTCAAAAGGTATATGCTCCTCAGAACCCACTGCACCTATGGAGAGAGGTTTGACCGCTTTGATCATTATCACACAGTAGGCTGGTCCTTTACCGGCAACTCCCCCTACGACAATAGTATGGCTGTGGTCATGACGAATGGTACCGTAGAGGGCTCCAAATGGCTCAAGACAGGCAAACCCTTCACCAGTTACCGTGATTTTACGGATACAAGAGCAGAGGTCGTTACGACCAATACAGACGGCTGGGCAGAATTCAAATGCTCCCGGGAAAATACTTCCGCCTGGGTGGAAGAATCCAAATACCATTCTTTAAAAGAACAACTTTCGGAATTAGACTAGGCCACTGAATCGAACAGGCCCAATCAACACAGAAAGGCTTTTGTTGGGATAACTACAAAAGCCTTTCTGTGTTTCGGGTAAAGGGAAAGAATCAATGCACTTACTTCTGAGCCGGTTTCACGGAAAACCGCAACCCTTTCATATCCAAAGGCGCGAATGTAAACATCCAATTTTGGTACCCGGTGGAAGCCGGGATTTTCACAAAAACCTTGTTCCAGTCTTTTTTCAAAGCAATTTTCGCAGGCTTCCTTGTCCAATACAGTTCCTCTTTGGCCCAAGGGATTTCCTGATCTCCGGGTATTCCCCAACCTTCTTGTTTTTGGGTTTTCCAGCCCGGATTATTCCAAACGGGCCCTTCTAACTTTTTATCGTTCACCCAAACCTCTCCCCCATTGATGTCCCATTCCCCGTTGTGAGCAATGCCCGTATAAATCCGGTTGGCCCTCAGAGGCGTTTCAAAATTCAGCCATACTTCAATGTCCTTGTTTTGATCGCTATGTATGTAGGTCAAAGCATAAACGGTTTGACCCGCTTTCGCTTCCGGGTAGTATCCTCCCAGTTTATAGCGGTCTTTGATTGCCAAGGTGTTTCCCCGGGCTTGTTTCCATTGAAACAACTGGCCTTGATAAGTATATTCAGGTTTGATTTTCCGGACAAAGTCATCCCCTTCATCTCCATCAAAAGGCCCGATCAATTGCCACTCCTTATCGCTTTGTCCTAAATATTGAAACGGTTTGTTCGAAAAATACCGCTGTTTATGAGCCACTAAGTACGTCTCAAATGCTGCAAAATAGCGAGCTGCTTCGCTTTCTTTTGGTGGTAAAGCCATCCAATAGGTTTGAGAAGCGGAACGTACATCTGCCGTCCAAGTACTCCAGGCATAGGTAAGTAAAGCCGGGTACACCGGATTTTGCAAAAAGGCATCTTCTTCCTTAATTAAATTGACATCCGGCCAAAGGCATAAAATCCCTCCCAATACTTCGTTCCCCTGTTCCGAACCAATGGGCTTAAAAAACAGGGTATTGATAAAAGTCATCGGCTCTCCTCCGTTGATATAGCTGTTTCGGGAGTCGATTTCCCGGACACCTGTTCGCGTAGAAGAAGGTTTGGCCGATCCCCATACTTGTCTGATTACGCTGGATTTGGCTTCCAGCCCCGGATTCCAGATGACTACTTCACGGTCATGACCTTCAACAATATGAGTCATTTTGGAGATAAATTCTTCCGGGTTGGGAATATGGACTTCATCCGAGCCTATATGAATGATAGGCGCCAACTCTTTGGGGATTTCGCGAAAAAACTCTTTTAAAATTTCCTCCAAAGCATGCATTCCTTCCGGAGATTCCATTTTGAAACCCATTGCTTTGGTAAAGGAGTCGCTGTGGCCCGGCATATCGATTTCGGGAATCACCGTAATCATACGTTTACGGGCATAAGCCATCAGCTCTCTAATTTCATCATAGCTGTAAAATTTGCCAGGATTGCGTGTAGCCCGGTGATTTTCAGCAGCAGTGAGCTGAGGATATTTCTTACTTTCTATTCTCCAAGCAGGCCTGTCGGTCAGGTGCCAGTGAAACACATTCAGTTTATATCTGGCCATCAGGTCCAATTGTGCCTTCAGCGAAGACATGCTTTGGTAATTACGCCCCACATCGATCATGTATCCTCTGATGACATGTGCAGGTGCGTCCACTATCTCACAAAGGGAGATTGTACTGCCTTGATCCCCTGTTCTGAGCAATTGCCTCAAGGTTTGCAAGCCGTAATAAAACCCGGTATCCGTAGAGGCCTTTACTTGAATCCCTTTGTCGGAGACGTTCAATTCATACCCTTCTTCAGAAGCCATTTCTTTCTTTTGAAACCGGATAAAATAATCAGCTTCCGGATTTAATTCTATTCCGGCTTCATTGCTCACTTGATACAATTCATCTGTGATCAGTCGGCTTAGGGCATTACCGGAAGCCACCCGGATACTTTTGACCAATACTGTTCCCTTATGCCAATCGACAGACTGTGGATAGGGAACCAATTTCACGGGTGCATTTTGAAGCTCTGCTACTGAAAACTTACTTTTAAACTGAGTGGAGTTGGCTCCTTGAGCAGAAGCCTTTGTAAAGAACCCGCTGAGTGTAATAATGAAGAAAGCATAATAAGTAATTTTTACATTCATATTGATCCGTTTGTTAAATATACCCCATTACTAAAAAGCATCCCACCCAAATTTCAAAGCAGGAAAAGAAACTCCTTAATTTTCATATTAAGAAAATAAAAAACTTTTAATTATCATTACAATCATACAAAAATTAATAAAAACAACAATTAAATATTAACCAAAAGTAAACTTTGAAAATATAATTTTCTTTACAGGAAAATGAATTTACCTTTGTACACATCGCAAACACGTACAATTTATGGATGTAAATGATTATTTAATTATCTGGATCGGGGCAAAATTGCGAGAACTTCGCAAAGCAAAAGGCTGGAACCTGAGTGAGTTTTCCGAGAAGTCGGACATCAGCATTGCCATGCTTTCCAAAATTGAAAACGGCCGGGTTTTTCCAACTTTCCCTTCATTGCTTCAAATCCTCAACGTACTGGAAGTAGACCTGAACGAGTTTTTTAACGACTTACAAGTCAACAACAAGTTTCCCGGGTATATTTTCAAAAAGCGCAACGAATACCAAGCGATTCACAAAGAAGAATCCGAAGGCTTCAATTACGAAGTGGTTTTTGCGCATACAGTCAACCATTTTTCCATTGAAGTTTCTATGCTTACCCTCAACAAAGGGGCCCAACGGGAAAAAGTAAGTACGGAGGGGTATGAGTTTATCTTTCTGATCAAAGGAGAGATTCAATTCGAATTAGGAGAAAATACCTTCGAGTTAAGAGAAGGTGACTCTCTGTTTTTTGACGGCCGGTTAGCTCACGTACCCCATAATAGGCTCGATACGGACGCGGTATTGTTAGTGATGTATTTCATAACCCAAATTCAATAAGATGGATCATTCGAAAGCAAAGGCTATGGTTTTCCGGCAAGCCCAAACCCCTTTTATCCCCTACGAAATCAATCTGCCCGAACTACAAACCGGAGAGGTCCTGGTCAAAATCAAATATACCACCATTTGCACAAGTGATCTGCACACCTTTACCGGAAGGCGCTGTTCACACTCTCCCAGTATCCTGGGTCATGAAATCATTGGTGAAGTCATCGACTTGAAGGATGGTAAAGATTTTCATGGTCATGCGTTAAATATTGGCGACCGGGTCACCTGGGCGGTATATGCCTATGATCCTGCTTGCAAGATGGCCAAGAAGGGTATTCCCCAAAAATCCGAAAGTTTGTATAAATACGGTCATGAAAAGCTGGTCAACAAGCAAAACCTCAGCGGTGGTTTTGCCACACATTGCCATTTGAAGCAAGGCTCGAGCATTTTCAAGCTGCCTGAAAACTTGAGCCCGGAAGAAGCAACTCCCCTCAACTGCACCCATGCCACCATTGCAGGTGCCTTAAGAATGACGGGAGATATTACGGACAAAAATGTACTAATTATCGGAGCCGGTATGTTGGGCTTGTCAGCTTGTGCAATGGCTAAAGAAGCCGGGGCCAAACACGTATGGGCCATGGACATTGATCAAGCAAGGCTTGCCAAGGCAAGAGCGTTTGGCGCTTCGGGTGTATTGGATGCCAACGAAACAGTTGAATCATTGAATCAAGAACTAAGCCCAACCGATGGTATCGATGTCGTGATTGAGACCAGCGGTGTGCCCAGCGCCATAGAAAATGCCATAGCACTCGGCAATATAGGGAGCATTCATGTATGGGTGGGAGCTGTGTATAGTCAACGGGATCTTGCTATCAATGCGGAAAAAATTGTCCGCAACCTGATTACCCTCAAAGGTCTTCACAATTATATTCCGGAGGATTTGGCTTATGCGATTCGTTTTTTAAGTGCTGCCAAGCACAAATATCCTTTTCATGAATTAGTGAGTCAGGACTTTCCCCTGTCACAATTGGATAAAGCCTTCGAAACTGCCAATAAGGGAGGGCACTACCGGGTGGGCATCCGTCAATCATAAACCACCGGACGAGCAGGCATTTGGAATCCTTATTTAATTTTTTCTCTTGCCGGAATAACTTCCGACAAGAGAAAATTTTATAAAACCCATATAAAAAATCGTATCACAAGAAGATTTCATGCTCTCTATCGCTAATTTTAAGGAAAAGAAGGTATTTTTCAAATATACATCCACATTACTTTCAACCACCAAACATTAGCGGAATGCGTCAGATCTTCAAACTGTATTGTCCTCACAAGCGCCTTTTCTATTGGGCCATCTTACTACTACTTGTAAGCTCGTGTATTTCAAGGTTGGCCAGGCCTGAAATCACCGGAGTGATTGTTGATTATCAAAAAAAGCCCATTGCCAACTGTACTGTTGGGGAAGTAAAGACAAATGCCAAGGGGGAATTTTGCTTACCCGAACAGAGATACAATAAATTTTTCCTTACGGAAATCTTTCAAATGGAAGCTCCCCCCATATTCGTTTCGGAGGACATCGAAAAAGAAGGATATATAAGTGAACGCATTAAGTTTTTCGACAGATATGGAGGAGGGGCTCCCAAAGGAACCCAATACCCTATGGACACCATTGTCTTAAATAAAACCAACCAACATTTTGACATTCCGAAACTTCTCAGTGACACGTGGGAAATGAGCGCCAACAAACAATTGGATACGCTATATTTAATCAAGAAGGATTTTTTCGAAACCTGCAAAACCCATAGATGCGGAGAATTTTACCAACTTCACAGCATCCACAGAGACCAGTATTACCACTCCGGCAAGCTTCCGGAAGGTATCCTCAGCAGACACTACCTCCTGCACTTTCAAACGCAAGGCAGTTTGGAAATTCAAAAAATACTGCATTACGATCACAGAGTAACAGACGCCGGGTCTAACCGGGGAAATGACACCCTGTCGGTCACCGGGAAGTGGCAATTCCCGGACAAACGTACGGTGGTATTCGATTCTTCACTCCCCGAACTGAATACCTCTTACAAAATAGCCACCTTGGATTTCAGCTATATCATGTTGGCCAAGTCAACAGTAAAGGAACCTGTTGTTGAAAAGTAAAAAAACGCAAACAATGACCGGCCAAATGATTCAACCCAAGAGAAGGCGGATCCGCTATGCTCTACTCACTGTCTTAACGATCGGAGCAGGTTTGTTTTCCAGAACGGAGTTTATCCCGGAGATCATCTATCCCTACTTAGGCGATATTTTATATGCCTTGATGATCTTCTGGATCATTGGGTTCCTCTTCCCCAAAATGAACCCTTTAAGAATTGCCTGTTTGAGTATTGGCGCTTGCTTTCTGATCGAAATCAGCCAGCTCATTCAAGCAGATTGGCTCAATCAAATAAGAAATACCCGCTTGGGTAGCTTGGTATTAGGACAGGGCTTTCTTTGGAGTGATCTTGTTAGCTATACAATAGGTGGAACATTGGGTATCCCGTTGGAAAATTCTATGCAAAGAAACGTTCTTTTTCAATACAAAAACAGCCACCGGCATTTCAAATGATGAAACCTTGTATTACTACTTTTCTTGCTCTTTCAAAGACTCCCGAAACTGTGCAATACTCTCAGCTTCTTCTAACAAATCCAGCGTCTTCTCCGGAAGTGGATTGCCCTCCAAATACAAGGATAGCAACGCAGGCAAATTATCTAAAAAAGTAAGTTCTTGCAATTGGTTATTTTTCAGATCCAATACCGTTACATGAGGCAGTTTTTCAGGAATAACAAGCGATTGTAATGGATTATTTCTTAAAAAAAGAAACCTCAACTCCAACAAGCCTTTTAAGAAAGAAACTTCCCGGAGCTGATTGTCACTTACATCCAAAAACAATAGCTGAGATAACTTTTCCGGAAAGGCAATCCCACTCAACTGATTCCCACTCAAATTCAGATCATGTAATAGGGGAAAACCTTGTATAAAAGAAGTATTCCGGAGCTGATTGTCTTTTACGGACAATTTTTGCAAACGAGGAAGTGCTTCCGGCAAACGGATTTCCCGGAGTTGGTTATTACTCAAATCCAACTCTCGCAAATGAGGTAAATACTCCGGAAAGAATAGTCTTTGCAACAAATTCCCACTTATGTTCACCGCTTCTAAATGCAATAATTTTTCAGGAAAAGAGAATTGTTGTAATTGATTAGAAGCGATGTTTAATTTTTGCAATTCAGGCAAACTTTCAGGAAGCCTAATTTCCTTCAACAGGTTTCCTTCCAAGGATACAGAACCTAACACAGGCAGTTTTTGAGGAAAGGAAATACACTGAAGCCGGTTATTACTCACATCCAAGGTTTGTAAACAAGGCAGACCAGCCGGTAATGCGAACACCTGTAGTTGGTTTTCACACAGAAACAACTCTTGCAACCGGGGCATTTTAGCCGGCAGAACAACTTCTTCCAGTTGATTTTCAAATAAACATAATAGCTCTAAGCAAGGCAAGGTTGAGAAAACCGGAAATTTCCGAAGCTGATTATTGTTTACATCCAGGCTTCGCAAACAGGGCATTTCTTCCGGAAAGTGAAGTTCCCGGAGTTTATTCATGCTTATATCCAGCTTTTGTACCTGGGAAATCTCTTCCTGAAAATCAAACCTCTGAAGTTGGTTATTGCTTATATCCAGATTCTCCAAATTGGGCAACGCTTCCGGAAAGCAAACAGATTGCAATTGGCAGTACACCAAATCCAATGTATGTAACCGGGGCATGCCTGTTAAAAAAGAAAGCGATTGAAGCTTATTTCCACTTAGATCCAACTCTTGCAACCGGGGTAAAGTTTCCGGAAAACGAAGCTCTCGTAATTGGTTATAATTCAGTTGCAACTGCTCTAGTTTGGGCAACACTTCCGGAAATTCAATTGCTTGTAATGGGTTATAACGTAGCGTGAACCGCTCTAACTTAGGCAGGTATTTTGAAAGTGCAACGGACTGCAACTGGTTCCAACTTACATCCAAATAACATAACTCCGGCAACCTTCCGGGAAGGGATAATGTCTGCAATTGATTGTTTTGCAAATACACTTTTTGCAAGTGAGGCAATTCTTCCGGAAAGGCAATTTCCCCGATTTGATTTTCTGACAGGTTCAAAAACTCCAACTTTTTTAAACTTGTTAAGAAGGAAGCATCTAACAGTTGATTACAACAAAGATCCAGATACCGAAGCCGGGTGAAACGCACCAAACCATCACAATGTTGAATTTCCCAAGGAAGCCTTAGTGTTCCTGCCAACACCAACTTTTGAAGCCCTGGAGGAAGAAAAGCAGGCAATTGGATGAATTGATTGTTTTTCCCCGGATTTTTACTTTCTTTTTCTATACCATTTATATCCTCATCAAACTCAAGCCATTCATTCGAAAAAATAAGAGTTTCCAGATGTCCGGCACCCTCCAAGAGTTGAAACAGTTCCTTTTCGGTACCGTCCAATCCACAGCGGCCCAAATCCAAATAAGGGCTTTTTGTACGAAGGTTTTCTATAATCAATTGTTGGGCAAGCTCACTCATGGTTTCTATTGGGTCTTTAATGCACTTTTTTATTGAAGCGATTTCAAATACTGACGGAGTTTTGAGACATCCTGTGTTTCTTTCAAAAGCTTTTGCTCTATATTCCGAACCGGATTTCCACCCAACCAAAGTTGATCTAATGCAGGTAGCATCTCTAACAATGCCAAACCAAACTCCGTAAGTTGATTTTCACTCAAACTCAAATACGTTAACTGGGGGAGCTCTTCCGGAAAGGCTATTACTTGCAATTGATTATTACTTAAGCTCAAAAATTTCAATTGTGACAAACCTTTCAAGAAGGAAATCTCGCAAAGTTGGTTGCTCCCCAAATTTAACACCGTCAAATGGGCTTGCTTTTCCGGGATGAGGACTTCGCACAGTTGATTCCTGCTCAAATCCAGGTTCTGTAACCGGGGCAAACCTTTCAAAAAAGAAGTACTCCGAAGTTGGTTTTCTTTTATGTTCAGTTTTTGCAAATGAGGTAACGCTTCCGGCAGACAAATATCCTTTAGCTGATTCGTACTTACGTTCAAATGACGTAAACAAGGCAAGCTTTCCGGAGTGGAAAATGTATGCAACTGGTTAGCGCTGATGTCCAGGTATTGTAGTTGAGGCATTTTTCCCGAAAGGGAAATTTCTTGAAGTTTGTTACTTGACAACACCAAAGATTTCAACCGGGGCGAATCATGCATTATCAACCGCCCTCGCAATTGATTATCGCGTATGTCCAAGTATTCCAATTCCGGAAGCACTTTTGGCAAACTGATTTCTTCGAGTTGATTAACACTCAAAAATACTTGTTGCAACTGTGGCAAATCCTTGGGTAAGACAATGGTCTGAAGCTCGTTTTCCTGCAAATCAAGATGATATAATTCCGGAAAAACTCCTAAAAGCATAAGTGAATGCAATTGATTGAAAGCCAGATCCAAATAACCTAGTTGAGGCATATGCTTTGGCAATGTAATTTCCTGCAACAGGTTATCACGCGCATTGAGTGTATGTAATTCGGGCAAACTTTCTGGCAAAGAAACATCTCTGAGTTGATTTCCACTTAAATCCAATGTTTGTAGAAACGGGAGACTCCACGGTAGCGTAAACTCTTGCAGTTGGTTCAAGGCCAAACTCAAAGACTCCAAATGTGTCAGTTTTTTTAAAAAAGAATGCTCCGGGTGAAAAAGCTCAACTTCGGTACCGTCCAATCCATAGTCGCTCAAATCCAAATGAGGATCTTTCCTCCGGAGATTGTCCTCGATCACTTCTAATACACTTGCTATCATTTACAAAAATATCATTTAACAGAAGGACTGTTGTTTAGCAGGTCATCCCACTTCCTCAGCCTCATTTTTTTCAAAGATTCACAATATTCCGATACCTCCCTAAACTTAAACGTTGGCTCTATACCCTGAACCGGATTACTTTCTAAAAGTATCGATTTTAAAAGCAGTAAATTATCAGGCAACGCCCTTCAAATTCTTTTATCAAACTGATGGCTCCAACTCCGTAAATGCTTTCGCCCTGGCAAACAAAAATGAAAAAGTCTTTCATTTTATCCTTCCCCCTTAGATGTGATTTGCAACGATCCCTGGAAACCGGGAATACAACTCATAGAAGCGTCCGTTTCTTACTCTCATTCGCCACAATGAAAATCCATAAGACTCTTCTGGGAATCGTGTATTTTTTGTAGTATTGAAAGATTGTCGAATAAAATTCAGGATGGAAACCATAAAAATATACAAACAGGTAAACAGAGAGCATCCTTCAAAGAGCTTTGGTATTTCCAAAATGGAAGAGACCTATCATAAGCTACATGGCCAGCCAGACCATCCACACCGGCATGACTTTTACACGATCTTATTGGTAGAAAATGCCAAAGGAACTCATAATATTGATTTCAGAGCATATGACCTCACTGGGCAACAAGTTTTTTTCATCAGCCCCGGACAGGTACACCAAGTCATCGAAAACGAACCATCCCAGGGATATTCCATGGTCTTTTCAACAGACTTTCTCGTGGAAAATAACATCCCTTTTTCCTTTATTGAAGATCTAAACTTGTTTCATGATTATAACTACAACCCTCCATTGACAGGAACCTCCGCACAATTTTCCAAACTCTTACACTATTGTTCGGATATTGAATCTTATTTTCATTCGGATAACAAGTTTAAAGAGAGGGCTATCGGGGCCTTGTTAGAATTATTTTTGATCACTTGTAATAATTTGTGCACCCTCCCCATGCAAGATGCTCAACAATGGGAGTCAGGCAAAGTCCTTCTCAAAAAATTCAAAAGCCTGGTAGAGCAACACCATTCGTATTGGCATTCTGCAAGCCAGTATGCCGATGCCTTGAACATTACGGCAGACCACCTCAACCGGACGATCAAAGGACTGACCGGAAAAACGATCAAAGAATACCTTCAATCCAGGATTATGGTATCAGCCAAGCGTTTACTGTACTTTTCCGATGCCACCACCAAAGAGATCGCTTATCAGTTAGGTTTTTCGGAGCCGGCTAACTTCAGTGCGTTTTTCAAAAAAAATGCAGGGGTATCTCCCACCCAATTCCGCAAAAACCCATGAACCTCCCTTAGCTTTTCTCTACTCATTTTAACCTCTACTGCCAACACTGCTTCTCAGATATTTCAACAGTAGTTCTACCCTTGAACCTTGTTGAAAAACGGCTTCCTATTTACAAATGCCGGATTTTCATAAGCTCTTCTCGATAATTCATATTCCTACAAACATTTGTTTAACCGATATTTGTATAAACAATAATTAATCAACCTCATGGATCGAAAGAAATTTTTAAAGAAATCCTTTTTCAGCAGCCTGGCAGCCACCCTTGCTCCTTCTCTGTTAAAAGGAAGTTCGACAGGCACTACCGGTTCCAGGAAAGAAATTATTGGTCACAATCATTTACCTAATCAGGAGAAAACAACAATGAACACCGTATTACATAAAGCCGATACCCGTGGATTTGCCAATCACGGATGGTTGAGATCCCACCATAGCTTCAGCTTTGCCAATTACTATAATGCCGACCGGATGGGATTTGGCACCTTGCGCGTACTGAACGATGATCGTGTTGCCGGAGGAAGAGGATTTGGCCGTCACCCGCATGACAATATGGAAATTATTTCCATTCCACTCTCCGGTGATTTGGAACACAAAGACAGCATGGGCAATACCACCGTGATCAAAGAAGGAGACATTCAGGTGATGTCAGCCGGAACGGGAATCTTCCACAGCGAATACAACAAAAATGCAGATAAGGAAGTAAAATTCCTGCAAATATGGGTTTTCCCCAACCAACGAAATGTTACCCCGAGGTACGATCAGATCCCCATTTCTGATTTGAAAACAGACAATCAGTTTTACCAAGTACTCTCCCCTACTCCGGATGACCAAGGAGTGTGGATTCATCAGAATGCTTGGTTTCATATAGGGGACCTTGAAGCAGGACGGAATGCTACCTATTCTCTAAAAGCCCCAAGCCAAAACGGAGTATATGCATTTGTACTGGAAGGGGATGTAAGCATCGGAGAACAAACACTCAACCCCCGGGACGGATACGGCCTTTGGGACATTGAGAACCTGGAAGTAAAAGCCCAAAGCAAAGCCCGGGTATTATTAATGGAAGTCCCCATGCATTAAATCAGTTAAAATTTTGCCATTCATTTATTTTCAAAAATTATAATCATTTACAATTATGGAAAAATCAACTTGGATCATTGACCCTGCACATTCGGAAATTTTTTTCAAAGTAAAACATATGATGGTTTCTACGGTCACCGGAGCGTTCGACCAATTCACCGGAGCAGTGGAAACCGAACAAGATAATTTTGAAGGAGCGAACATCCAGTTTAAAGCAGAGACAGGAAGTATCAATACTAAAAACAGCCAAAGAGACGAGCACCTGAAATCGGATGATTTCTTCAATGCAGAGGCTTATCCCGAATTGACCTTTAAGTCTACTTCTTTCGAAAAAAACGGTGAGGATTATAAGTTAACCGGAGACTTAACCATCAGAGATATCACCCGGCAAGTGACCTTAGATGTGGACTTTAACGGAGTAGTGGTAGATCCCTATAATCAAACCAAAGCAGGGTTTGAACTTAGCGGAAAAATCAACCGGAAAGACTTTAACTTAAGTTGGAATGCCGTGACCGAAGCCGGATCCATCGTAGTAAGCGATCAAATCCGCCTGGCCTTAAGCGTGCAGTTGATAAAACAATAACCAAGCTTACTACAACTAGTAAACATTGACCTGTTTCCGGTTGAAACCGGAAACAGGTTTTTGTAATTTATAGCAAATTTTAAGCATAAGAAAAGCAATATCCACTAACATAAATACATCTCCTTTTATTCCTTACCGTACCGGGGGCGCGTAGTCTGAAACTTATATTTCGGAGTCTCCTGTTTCTCAATGCCCGCCAGGTTGAGGTTGTAGTAGTTGAGATGAGCCTTCGAGAACTGAAGTTATATGGGGTAAATTCCTTTGCCAAATAGGTACATATCCTAACAAACCCTATAAATCAGCTAATTGAGACGTTTCAAGGTTTTTGTTAAACTGTTTGATTAATATTAGTTTTTTATGATGATGCTGATTTTAACAAAAAACCCCTACTGAATTTCTTCAAAGTTAAGCATTCGCACAAGTAACCTTGATGTCTGATAACATAGAGTTAGTTGTACGTTTTAATTCATCAGAAAATGACTCTAAAATGGTAAATAGCCCAAAAACCCTAAAAAATATAAGATAATTATAAGTATAATACTAAATGATAGATCTCGTGGTCCTGTAATTATTTTGTACTTAAATAAGGTAAAATTTATTACTATTTGTAATAGTATTCCAGGGATATTTATATATAAAACATACTTTTGGCTGGCTGTACTAGCTCCAATTCCATATAAGAAAGCTATAATTACACTTAAAAAACTTAAGCCTATATATACTACTAAATTTACAAGTAATATTATTATTAGTTTCATAATCAATATTGTGAATATCTCTACTTTTATACCAAATGCACTCATTTGTTTTAATATCGTCCCAATAGCTTTTATGCCCTCTTTTAGGACCAATTCAAACCCTTTCATTGCATATAAAGAAAAAGTCAACCTTATATACTTTTACACTTTTTAGTCGGAGGACGATTAATCATCGCCGGATGCCAATGATTCGTCTATAAAGAACCTTATTAAGCCAATTTCTTCCTTTGTCAAAACAGGTAATTGCTTTTTATTGATTTGATTATGGTAATCACTAAATCTAACACCCCAATCTTTTTTATTTATTAAATCAATAAATGGTTTGGATACCATTTTCTCATAAAATGAATGGCAGTTTGAACAATACTCGTCATTCATGTTCTTACCGATGAACAAGCTGTCAGTATAATTTTTTAAAGGTTTCAAAAAGTTAACTTCTTCAATAAGTGAATCATGCCTATATGTTTCTTTAAGTATGATTTTCCCATCATGATAATGCCTTTTTACCATGACATTTGGGGATCTATTCACCTTTAATATCAAGTTTCTGCTAAAGTCGTAGTGTTGCCAATTTCCAGTGGGCTTCCCTTCAGAATATGCGCCACTTACTATAACGTGCTGTCATGACTATAAAAAGCAATTGAGGATGTGTTTCTTTTATTTTTTAATGATTATCCGTAAAGCTGCCACCCCGTAAATAAGATACGGTCAGTTGATTGATATTAGTCTAAAAAAACCAGACTGATATGGATAGCATTACAGCATTTATGGAGAATTACCATAGTGAGC
>NZ_JBDKWZ010000021.1:0-134658 GCF_039710355.1 Rapidithrix thailandica
TTATCAATTATCGCTCTAAGCTCGGATACTTCTTCTTGCAGTAATTTGACCCTGTACCTTTTCATCTTTTTTCTAAAGGTACTGAATTATTACGTTATTTTAAATTTTACTTAACACTAGTTGAGAATGCCTGATGAATCTGACTGAACTGAAGAATAGAAATTTTCTATTTGGCTAACATATCCTAAACTCACATCCACAACATCACTCGTGAGAGAACACTAAATAAAGGTTTGCATATCAGTTATTTAAATATTTCACATTTGAGACAATTTTCTAAATCCTTAGATAATATAAGCTTTGGTGTTAATGTAAGATAAAGTTCAGACAAAGAAACTAATTTACATATTGACATGGGTAAAGTTTGAAGGGGGTTGCTTCCCAAGCCTAAGGATTGTAAACTTTTCAAACCCCCGATTTCCTCAGGTAGTTTTTCTATCCCATTATTACTCAGATTTAAATGTTTAAGATGCTCTAAATTAGAAATCTCTTTAGGTATTGTTTCAAAATTACCATTTTGTATATCAATATATTCTAAATTTTCCCATGAACAAATAGCTTTAGGAAAAGCAGATAATCCTGAATTTGGAAACCAAACAGATTGAATATTAAGTAAAATAATATCTTCATCTATGCTAGAAAGACCCGAAAAAACAGCCAAATTCTTCAAACTTTCAAACTTACTGAAGTCCCTATCTAATTCTAATGGATTATCTACTGTAATTTCAATTACTTCAACCCAATTTAATGCATAAATCTCTTGGGGTAACTTGGATATATTGCCAGCAATTGACAAGTTTTTGAGTTTCTCTGATTTTGGTTTTTTTAATACCTCATTAATTATTCGAGTATTATCAATCTTCTTAGCACTAAGGATCAATTGAATTGTATTTTCATCAATGTACTGGTAATTAGCTTGCGCATGAAGTTTTACTATAGTAAAGCAAAAACTAAGAATTAATAAATTTTTCAATAGTAGATTATTTAAAATTCGTTCCAAGTATTGTTTGATAACCACGAGAAAAATTATATACTCCTTGATTATTGAATCCAAATGTACTAGTAGCTGTATAACTTTTATTAGGATAAGGCACTTGATGCCAATATGTTAAGCCTATTATCCTACCATTTGAATCACGATTATAATGAAGAAAAATAGCAGCATGCCATGACACTCCTGTTCCATCAGGTCCAGGAGTTTGACTTAGTCTTAGTACAGCTCCAGGACTAAGCAAACCATTTCTTATGCTATTTTCGTCTATTATATTACCATAACCTAACGCAGAAAGTACACCAGCTGCAAATTGATTTCCTTTTCCTTGCCACTTGCTGTATAATGAATTTGACATAAGCATTTTGCCTAAAACATCATTCCCATAAACATATTCCATAGCTTTATCTACTCTGTTAAAAGTGGTTGGAGAACAATTGTTTCCATTGAATTTAGTAGCACCCCATCTTGGATTTTGACTTTGAGAATAAGTAAGATACTTTCCTACTAAATTATTGAATAGACCAGTACTTGAAGACAAAGCTAGCCCTTCTTTAATACCACCATTAACAAATGGAATTTGGTTCAGTATTTCATAACGGTCGTAAAAACTCAATTCAAGCCCCATACCAGATAGATACTGCTCTAAAGTTTCCATATTATCTCCAGGATCAGCAACTAATACTATATTTCCATTTCCATCTTCTTCAGGATGCCACCCCCCCCATCCGGGTCAACACCATTCACCGGACTATTCCCCATCCCCACATAAGGCGAAGCAAACTGCCTGGCCGGATCCGTACTCAACCATCTTCCTACTTTCCCATCATACATCCTAGCCTCAAACGCATTCCAGCCGGTCTCTTGGTCTTTTTCGGCAAAGTTTCCTGCGGACGGCTAGTCTGGTAGTCGTAGCGGCCTTTGTCCACTCCTTCTAAGTGAAGTTCTTGCAAGATACTACCGTAGGGGTACTCATCCAAGGTGGAGAGCACTTCCAATAAGGAATTTGCAAGTTATAAAATTCAAAATCAAACCTTTCTTTAAAAGGAAATACCGAAACCTTCTTGACAACTTTGTCAGGGATTTGTTACTTTTAAATAGACTCTCCTAAAAGTCCCGGAGGGACGCCATCCAATAGTTCAGGGAGCAGCCCTGAAATAACCATAGGAAATGTAGCCATAGCTCCGAAGGGGCGAAATACAATAACGAGCCTGGGATTAAAAGATATCCCGCCCTTTCAGGGCTGGGATGGAATCTCCCTTTTTTTCAAGGGCTGCTCCCTTGGCTATGTGATTTGGCCCCTTTGGGGCTGAGAGGTTATTTGGCCGTTCGGACTCTTTAGACCTCTAAAGGGTGGGAAGTTTGGATTTATTCCCAACTTTCCCAGCATACATCCTCAGCTCAAACGCATTCCAGCCAGGCTGTCTAAACCTGGCTAATATTTTTAAATGATTTTGTTTACTACTCTTTCAAAACAACCATTTTATTTTTTACCAATTTACTATAACGGCCTAAATTCCAATTGGAGTTGATAAATATTGTATCTCTATTTTCCTTCACATTAAACTCTATATTTTTGTAGGTAGCATCATTTAAATGCACCACAAACACATCTAGTGTATCCTGCTTAGTACTTATTTTAAATTCGTACTTATAATTATCAATACCTGTCTTGTATAAATCATAATAAAGTGTTCCGTTTGTATTTATCGGTGCCAATTCCACCTTGTGAACAAAATCTTTTTGTTCTCCACAACCTATGAAAAATAAAGTAGAAAGGATATATAGCGCATTTTTACTCATAGTGATTAATGCAAAACTTTTGCGTTAGAAGGCATGTCGTTAAACCATGCATTTCGATTAAATACATAATTCGAAAAATGCCACTTAGTATACTTCCATCCTCCGATAATATTATTCCCGATATCCTTCCATTCGAATGCAGTGCCAGGTCGACCTCTTAGCGCATCAAGCATCCTCCCACTTTGTCTATCATTAATTATTAATCCTCTGATTTCATTGGCAGTAGTTATCGCACCAGCAGATCCAGGGCCCCATCTATTCGTCATTAAAACTGTTCCGATATGATGCTCAAGAGCATTATTAGCTTCTGTCCCATTAGCAATTGAGCTGTGTGTCCATTCTGAAATGTGGAAAGCATCACTTATTGGCAAACTGTTATCTATTAATGACGCTAACCACCCCTCACGAGGAAAATCAAATGTGTTAGAAAGGTCAAAGAAATAATCACTGCCTAAACGAGAATTATTAAAGTACTCTAAAAACTTATCAAATCCACCAGCCTGTATACTTGAGCTAATTGCACCAATTACTGAAGGGTCAAGCGCATTGGCAGATAAGTGTGTAAAGCCATCAACCTCTGCTGAGCCATCTATCCAAACCACATCGTTTGTCTGATTATTTCTATACCAATCAAATCCACCATCAGGGTCAAAACGATTAACAGGATTGTTACCCATACCCAAGTAGGGACTGAAATATTGCCCATACGGATCGGTAGTGAGCCAACGTCCTATTATAGGGTCATAATTTCTTAACTCAAACGCATTCCAGCCGGTCTCTTGGTCTTTTTCGGCAAAGTTTCCTGCGGACGGCTAGTCTGGTAGTCGTAGCGGCCTTTGTCCACTCCTTCTAAGTGGTGTTCTTGCAAGATACTGCCATAGGGGTACTCATCCAAGGCGGAGATTACTTCCAGACGGGGGCTGTAGGTGATTTGCAGGTTGTCGAACGGGGACGCCCAGTCCATACGTCCACATCGCTTTTGTTGGGTACAAAGAATTCAATACCATCTATTTAACTTGTAATCAGTTAATTACACCGATAAAAAACATTAAAACCTCTAAAAATATAGCTATCATTCTGAGTAAGAATTTAATATTGACTTACATAAAATGAATAAGCAATCGAAGACAAGTCAATAAATACTAAATAGTTTCTGTTTGTAGCTTAACCCACCTAAAAAGCACCCAAATATATCTACTTCTTTCCTGTGAAAATTGGCCGCCATGAACCAGAGCATGAAAATCCAAATGTTCAGAATAGATTCTCGTAAAGTCTAATTTTGCAAGAAAAAGAGGAGAGTTTCCTAAATGACATACTTTGTAAATAACACAAGTAAGAGAATCACCTGAAGACAATTGATCTGTTAAAATTTTGGCCACATCATCATTAAAGTCAAAAACTTTAGCATAGTGAGAATAATCTTCATTAGAAAAGCTAGTGCTACTAGCTGAACTACCAATTAGTTGACTTAACTCTTTCTCGTCCCGAAAAAACTCATGGCCACATGATGAAAAAAAGAAAACATCACTTAAAAGTGCCTGATTAGCTTCAGACAATCGAGATGTATTAAACCTTTTAAAATCTCGAAAAACCATATCTTCAAGCATTGCCTCACCTATAAACAAATAGGTAAGGTAGTTAAAAATAAGTAGTACCAATAAACCTTTAAAAACAGATTTCTTCTTAATCATACGCCTCTTTTAACCTAAAAATTTCCAGTACGCTTCGGTAAACTTTGATTAATCAAGTTGAGTTTCATTTCATGAGAATTTCCACTTCTACCTCCAATTCTGCCATATAGCCAATTGGAGTTTCTCCCTGAGTTCAATAAAGTTTGCCCTGCTGGACTAATATGCCATAATACTTCATGCAAAATTTGGGAACCTATATTAAAATTGGTTCTATTGGGATCATAATCAGGCAAATCAGAGGGAATAAGAAAAAGGTGAGGACTCTTAGTTACGCCATAAATTTGCCCAACAGTATATGGACCACTTGCTGGAAAATTTGGATCAACAATTGCTCCTCTAATATGTGTTCTAGAGTTAAGCACATCTAAAAATGAATTAGCAATAAATTGATCCTCAGCACCTAAATCAGAAATATCCCACTCTCCATTGGGCTCTATGTAATATCGGGTTTCAACTTTAGTACTTTTTATACCAAACCACTCATGAATAAAGGTTTTATAATATGTCACTTCAACATCTATTTCTGCGACTGACACAGCATTGTCTAACCCAAATTTATCCGAAAAGATAGCATTAACATTTTTGGTTGCTATTTCTGCCGATTTTCTATTACCAAAAAACAACCAAGCTCCATCCAAATCAAACCCTATGATTGGATTATTTCCCATTCCCAAATAAGGAGACCAAAACTGACGATTTGGATCTACAGTAGTCCACCTTCCTATTCTCCCATCATACATCCTAGCTTCAAAGTCAAAAAGACTTGCGCGAGGGGGGATTACAAATCCGCGCCAGCGGGGGAGATTATAAACTAATTACTGATTTTTTTAAGACCTTTTTCTTCATAGTCATCATACAAGTTCATTAACTCAGCATTATTCAATTCAATTTGTTTGATAACTATGCCGTTCTTAAAATTTTCAGGTACAGGAGATTTTTTCGTAGCGTAAATTTTTAATGTATCCCCATTTTGCTTGTAGAAAAAAGGAATTAACCCCTCATAAATATAATCAGTTGAGTTGTCTACTTGAAATGAGTCATTTGGATTCTCGGAAATTACAATTACTTGATGGTCTCCTGTCATTCCCCAACTTTTTAATTTAATAAAAATAGAGAAGTCACCATCTGATGAACGAATTTCAACTTTCCTTGTCGCAGGTTGACTTCTTCTTTCTATTCGATTCAGATAAAAATTAAGTATTCCACCAACACCAAGAAAAACCGTCAGTCCAATGATAATTAAATACGAAAGCTTAATCTTCATTCCTTTTGTCATCTATGTTTCCAGCCCATTTCAATCATTCGCCCGGCATAGGGGATTTCACCATAATAAGGAGCAGGCCCACATGCCCCATCATTTATAATAATATTATAAATAGCTCCCTTACTCAACTCACCATGAACATGGTAAGACCCTGCCAGTTTCATGTATCCTGTTAGCTTAAGGCTTGCTATTCCCAATTTACCCCTACTTGCATTATATCCTGCCAAAAAATTACCGGCTGATCTCGCAGTGGCATATCGGCCATATAATAACTTCCCTGTATTTATTCCGTATGGAGCCATATCAGAGTTCTCTTTTATATCGAATTTCTGAAACCTTTTTGAGGCATCTCTGATCTCTAACAAATTCATTCCTTTAGAAACCTCGTGTAAAGACTCTATTGTAGAATTCCAAGAATCTCCAAACATAATTCTTCCTCCATTTTGAAATTCATCCCAAAAGTATGTTTGTCCCATAAGCATACCACCTGCACCTGTATTTGAGGCTGAATAATTAGCTACAAGATGTGCTTGTGTGTCTTCAAAACTCATATTATGTTGGTAAACACCTAAATCGTCATCATCATAAACAGCCACAACATTCCCATCTTTGTCTGTATGAGTAGAGAATGGACTACCTCCATCGGGATCAACTAAGTTTACAGGATCATTAGTCATTCCAATGTAAGGAGAAAAGCCAACCCGTTTAGGATCAACTGATAGCCATCGCCCAATAACAGGGTCGTAGTTTCGCAGTTCAAAAGCATTCCAGCCGGTTTCTTGGTCTTTCTCGGCAAAGTCCCCCTGGTAGTCATAACGGCCTTTGTCCACTCCTTCTAAGTGAAGTTCTTGCAAGATACTGCCATAGGGGTAATAATCCAAGGCGGAGATTACTTCCAGACGGGGGCTGTAGGTGATTTGTAAATTGTCAAACCATACGTCCACATCGCTTTCGTTGGCCACAAAGACTTTTACCGTGCCGCTTTGGCTGGCGGTCAGTTCCACCGGACTGGGGTTGATTTCGTACCAGCCGCCTTTGGCTGGGGTCACATAGCTGGCCTGCTGGCTGATGGTTGTTCCGTTTTCGTCTTGCAGTTCGATCCGTAGATAGGCATGGGGCACCTGGCCTTCAGTGCTGCCTGGCATCGGGAATACGCCAAAGGTGTTGAGCGGTTGGTCGATGCCATCTCCCCCGTTGCCCAACAGTTGGGTGTTATTGTACAGAGTTTTGTGCACCGGATCGGTTTCGTAACGGAACATTACCGTGGCGCTGATCTTATCGCCCGGCTGTACACTAAATTCCTTGTAAGGGCCTACTGCCTGCAAATTTCCCGCATTCAGGCGGGCCGCTCCCGTACTGTTCTGATAGCCCTGGGAAGGATCGTGGCTCTCCCGGATATTTTGGAAGCCCAATTCGTTTTCCTCTTTGTCCAGCTGGTCCGCATCCACCGTGGCCAGGTAGTCCCATTCGGAGTGGCTTCTGTACACTGCCCGCACATTGCCCAGGTGATCTTTTTGCTCGTAACGCGCCTCCCAGCTCATCTCCTTGGCCAGATAATGGTAGGAACCCAGACGCCCTGCCCCGTAAATGGGAACTTCCAAAGGCATGGTCAGGTCCTGCACCGTTTCGTAAATACCCAACACACTGCCGCTGGCATCCCGTACATACCAGGTGGTTTTACCCGTCTCGTGATTGGTCTTTTTCTGCCGTAAGCCTTTGTCATCGTAGCCAAAGCTGACCTTTAACTGCCCGGAAGCGTCCCGCACGGCCAGTACTTTGCCCGTCACATCGTATTCCAGTTGCTGGGTTTGGGTCTCGCCCTGGTAGTGGCGGTTTTCCTCTATCAACTGCCCGATGGCGTTATAGTGATAGTTGGCATAATCGCTCACGGATTGTAAACGGTTGTTGGTCGTCTGGCTACCGGGAACGGTTTCATAGGTATAGGTAAACGCATCCGTAGCATAGGCCGCAGCCGGGTCGGCATAGTTTCGTTGCAAGTTCAGGATATTGCCGTTGAGGTCGTATTGCAAGCCCTGCAACTTGTACTTAAAGTTGTCCATCTGGGCATTCAGTCCGTTCAAAGTCCCGAAGTCGGCCTGTTTGAGTTGGTAGCGTTCGTCATACTGGTAGGCGTACAAGGAAGGAGCCTCCATAACCTCAGGACTTTGCTCCGGCTTTAAGGTCTGCCAGGCCATGGTCCGGATATTTCCTCCGAAGTCTTCCTTCGCTTCCGCTGGTAAATTGCCTATTTCTTGGGTGAAGGCCGTGGCTCCTCCCGTATAATCCCCGGAGAAGTAGTCCAGCCGCATGCTGAATACATCCGGGGCAAAGTTGCCATCCTGGTCAGCACTACTGTTCAAGCTGTTGATCCCTTTTAACCAACCTTGCAGGGTATATACATAATCCGTTCCTTGCAACTGGTCGGCCACTTCTACCCGCTTCAAGGGGCCGTGCAGGTAATAAATGTAGTTAGCTTGCCGTTGCCAATCCGTCCCGTTAAAACTGGTGGAGGCAGTGAACAGACGCTGATCGGCATCGTAGGTATAGCGATGGTAAAACTCCTCTCCTACCACGCCTTTCTGATAGGCCACCTCGGTCACATTGCCAAAATAATCGTAGGTATAGTCCACTGTTTTCAAGCCCAGCCCTTCGATATATTGTACCATCCAGGTGGCCTGTCCCAGATCATTGTAACTGTACCAGGTTTTGTGCACCACCGGGCCATTGGGTTCCGGTTGGTATTCGGTGTAAGAGACCCCTCCCATGGTAAAATCCTGGCTGCGCCCCGAGCCTGCTACCGGCATATCGTAAGTCATACGATTCACCCCATAGCAATGGGCACGCTCCAGCCCCCCGGTCAAAGTCGTATTGCTATAGGCACTTTCGACCAGTGGGTTTCCAGCCGGATCCTTGGCCGCATGCAAGCTCTCCGAGCCCTCGGGATAGCAGTTTCCGGGAATCACATCCGCGGTAAAAATCACCCCCGGGTCGGCTACAAAACCGGGGTTTAATTCCACCGACTGATGGGCGGTAAAACTCACCGTTCCTTGTACGATTACCTCTCCTTCGGTATAAATCTGGCTTACTTCACTGTAAGAATCCGTCACCGTAGGCCCGGTCACTTTTATTTCGTTAGTTGAACAAATGTCAATCGGTCCTTCGGCTGCTTCGGCATAAGATTGGAACTTGACCGTTCCCTCCCGGTATTCTCCGGATTCCAACACCCGTCCAAAGCGATCGTAGGTGGTATATGAAAAGCGGTCATCCAAGGCTTGCTGGGCATTGCGGGAAAAGCGGATGTTGCCATCCCTGCGGTAAATTAAGTCACCTTGACCTGCATCTGTTTCCTTTTGAGAGAGCAACCAGCCCTGGGCATTGTATTGGAAGGTATTTTTATCGATGTACTCGTAAGCTACGTCCTGTTGCAATTGTTGCACTCCTTTGGGAGAAATGCTGGCCACCAGTTTTCCTATATCGTTGTAAAAATTATAGGTAAAGTTATAATAGGTAAGCTCATAGGCCATTGAGCAAGGCCCCACGGGAACCAGGCGATAAAAACCAGGCCCTAAGTCCAGTATTCCCCCTTCAGTAGGTACCCCGGCTACCGGTTGCATGGTTGTTAAATCTACAATTGACAAAGAGTTTCCATTGACTGTAGTAGTCGTAAGGGTTAGGGTAGTATTTGTACTGTCTGCCTTTTCGGGAATATGGAAATCAAAAGGCGTCAGTTCGTCTCCTTCAACAAAGGTCTTTTGAACCTTCATAGTGATAGGTTGCCCTTCCCGGTCCAAAGCTACAGCAGTGGCCAACACGTTTTCGTCCTGATCCATAAAGGAAATCACCTCCTTGCCATTCACATCCCGGCTGACGCTTTTCAGGCCTTTGCCCATTAGGCTTTGAGGCTTGAGGATATTCTGATTGCCAAATACGATCTGGTTTCGTACGGATAAATAAGCATAAGGTACCGGAGTACCTGTCCCCGCATCTTCGTCCAGTTCCTGCAGCAAAGGAAAGAGCTTGGAATACACTTCATGCCCACTGCCAATCTTATGGTGCTCCCCGGGCCCTCCGGAGCGTTTTACTTCTCCCGTCCCGTCATCATAGTACTCTGTCCGGCTATAGGGAAAGCCGGTTTGCGGGGTATTGGGCTCTTTATCGTTGTTGGCACTGTAATACCAACCCAAAGTTCCCGGGGTGGTATTGTCCAAGGGCGTATTGTAGTCGCTTTCGGTCAAAGGCTGTCCGCCATTCACTGTCACAAAGTCCGGCTGATAAGTAAAACCCTGTATTACCTCCGGCAGAGGGGCGGACATCGTACTGATGACCGGACGGCCGTATTGATCGTAAATGGGTTGCGTAGCAAAAATAGTATTGGTGGCATAGGACTTACTTTGGGATTGTAGCGCAAGTCCTTTTAAATCAAAATAAGATTTACTGGAAGCAATTACATTCCCATCCTTATCAAAAGCGCGGTTAGTAGTCCAGTTAAGGACTTTTTCCGGATCGTCTTCCAGTTCGATAGTAATCGTTTTGCCAGCACTTTCACAATATTCATTCTCAACAGTTACAAGAAAAGTAGATGTTTCCTCCAAAGGGGGAGTTGTATAGATTTTACCAGAATGAACTAAATCATAATTTTTATACCAATTGTATTTGATAGTATAATCCTGGTTCGTTGAATTCAACGTTAGCCTGACTTTACTCCCATAAGGAACCCTGTCTGCAGAAGCCTGTAAAGTAAAATCATCTACAGGTTCAGGTAGAACAGTAATTGCACTTGTATACTTTCCTACACTGCTTCCACTTTTCACATAAGCCCTGTATCTTGTTGCTTCCGTAATACCTTCAGTAATTTGAGAAGACGTTTCATTGATATATTGCCAAGGTCCACCGTCGAGAGATTTTTCCCAACGCCGAACAGAGCCTGTAAAGTTTTTTAATTGAAGCTGAATTACATTGGGTACACAATAAGCAAGTTCAGGGGGAGAAGAGTTCTCTTGTGAAGGAGGAATGATGTTTCCCAGTTCATCTAGTACTTGGATATATCCAGGGTTAGTGGGTTCTGTAACCGTTACCGAAATAATATGGGTCTCTCTCTCTCCACGACAATCTTCAACTGAAATAGGAACTATTTTGAAATTCGTAGTTTCTGTAATTACTTCTCTATATTCTTTGTGATCCGAAGATGTAGGTAATACCACCCATTCACCAGTTTCCTTATCATGTTTTGACCATTCAAACCTTTTTGGAAACCCTTCTACTTTAGTGATTCTAAAAGTTAATTCATCACCTCCGTTATCCCCAAGTTGATAGGATGTACGCGATCCGGTTGAGGTCATTACAACATCCCACCCATTGAGAATTTGAAGTTCTGTTATTTTTGGGGCATCATACATATCCACCGCCTTAGATCCGGTATAATCAATATTCCCACAAGAGTTTTGAACTTTCGCCCGAAATTTTACATCACCAGAAATAGTCGGTATATTTCCAGTAATGTCGGACCAGTATGTTCCATTAGTGGATTGTTGATATGTCAGTAAAGTCCCAGAACCGGAGTAATTTAAAGTAACAGGTTCCCCATAGCAGACAGAGTTATTGGAAACAGAAATTGAGCCTGCACTAGGAGTAGAAGCATAGTAAGTACACTCCATAACCACTCTATTGTCTCTATCATATCCGTATGCTGACAGATATCTTTGATATTCGATATCAGCTGTCCACTTTACCTCGACAGAAGTTGGGGTACTTGACAGTTTGTCCCCACCTTTTACTAGCCACTCCGTTCTAGTCACTTGGGAACCTCCTTCAAGACGGTAAAAATATGTTCCACCTACACATTCCGAATCACCACTTACATTTTCTATAGAACAACTTTGAGCACAACTAATAATAGGGTTAGTATAATAGCAGGCTACAAAAAGCAACAAAATTCTATATATATTTTGATATAGCATACTTTTAAATCGCTAAATATTTCTAGTGAAAAAGTTTTGATTTTGTAATTAGGACTCTCTTACTAAGTAGAGAGTCCATAAAGATAGCTCTACTCTTGTTCCCTGGCATAATGATAATCGTGCTCAGAAACTTTCTTCTCTCCTTGGTATTTCAAGGACTCCTGATAGGTACGTTTCAACCTACCGGCCGCATCGTACTCAAAGCGGGTATAGAGGTTGTGTGGATTCAGGATATAAGTCACCTGCCCGGTGATGGGATCATAGACAAAACTCTGCATAGAAGCATCGATCGGATGGAAGCGGAAGTCGTCAAAACCGACTGCAACCCCTTCGGCAAAACACCCCACTTCCAGTGAAGTAACGGAGGGCTCTAATTGAATATCGTAATTCAATAAGTACCAGTTCCCGGATTTCTTGGTACTGACCGGAGCCGGGGATTTTTGGAGCGTTTGCCCACCATCGGTAGAGTAATACAATCGTCCCTGGAGTTGATTGGTCCATACGCTCAGGCGATAGGTACGTGTCACATCCGGATCACTGAGTTTGAACACAAAACCTTTGCTGCCGGCCGGTACGGAAAGGTGGTACTCCCCGGTATGGGCTATCGCAGCATCTTCTACTATCTGACCGCCTCCTTTATGGACTTCTCCGCCGAAGTACCCTTGTGTATTGGCTACATCTTCCGCTCCTGAGTAAGCAAATTCGGTATACCGGGCATTACTGGCCGAAGCATAAACCATACTTTCCTTGTCCCCCATCTTGCTAGCCGCATAATTGCCGTTGAGATCTTTAGCCTCCAGGGCATGAGAATAACGGTCGAACAAAGTGATTTCCGAATTCTTCTGCCAATGAGGATTATTTGGCTCCGTACCGGCATTCCAGGCATCAAATGCGGTAACTCCAATATAGGTACCATCCGGATTCACCTCGTTACTTTGCCAGGTATAGGTCCGGTGTTTTCGCCAAATATCCGGGTGGTTAGTTACCAAAGATCCATCCAAATCCCGGTATTGCCATTGTTTGTTCCAGGTTTGAATACTTGCTCCAATCAGCTGGTTCCAATCTTCACTAGCTCCTTTAAACGTATAGGAAGCAGAAGTTTGGCTCAGCATATTTTTACGATTTTGTCCAGGGATTTTCACGCCCATTTCCGGGTAGTCTTTGTATGCATGTTTGGTTACACTTAAAAACTGATTTCCGTAACCGTCAGTGGTTAATGTTTTGGTGGGTGTTCCCGCATACATATCGAATGCCAAAGTCCGGGAGGTAGTTTTTACTCCTGTTTGGTAATTAATTTGAGTAATTCCTGTTTGAATCGCAGGATATTCTTCTCTACGGCTAATTACACCACGAATATCATAAATACTAGAGTTTGTTGTTCCTCTTTGTACTAGTTTGATATTACCAAATACTTCTTCGATCACACCTTGATTAGCGTACACACTTAAATGGTTATCATACTCGTCTGCCCAGTCATTCAAATAATTTACGTTTTTTGCACCACCAACATAATCCTCCTTATTAATCAAAACCTGATCGTGTAAATATTCATTTCTAGTTTCACTAACTTTTTCATGGTTTTTATTGTAATATACCACTCTATTAAGTTGCCCTACCCTTGAAGTATAATTTTTAAGAGAAATATTCTTTGATTGTACAAACCCACTCCCTAATTCGTTTGTTTTTCCTGTTGCATGAGTTTTAGTTATATCAGCAATATAATGTAACATACCCTCTTCAAAAACTTCAAAGTTATATTCAATATATTGCGGGAGTATTTCCTCTTGACCATCGTAAACCACATAATCCTTCACTGTCACATATTCATACATTACATTTGGAGGTGGAACTTCCCTAGAATTTATCAATAGATTTGAGAATGATTCATATAGTAACTTCTTATATTCCTCAATATAAGACACATTATTATTTATCAAATCAAAAATACCAGGTTCATAGGATGTAACTCCTGAAGAGATACCTGATCCTGGAATAGTATAATCATAACTTGTAATATATTTTCTCTCTGTAATTGGCTCTGTAATACTTATTTTTTTAACACGCAATCCTCCTCCTAAAGTTTTTTTCAAGTTTCGACTCGAAATATTTCCACCACGAGGTGTATGCCGCACTTCCCTTTCTCCTTCACGGACATAATCAAAAAATAGCCAATGTACTAAAGATGGCGATTCAATTTCCAAATAATTCGAGCCTATTTCTTTAATCAAACCACTTATACGTGAAGCTCTGTCATATATATTTTCCTGCGGCGGATTTTCTAAATCTGAACTATATATTAACTCCCAAACATTATAAGCATAAAATATATCCACTTCTTCATTTAAAACAAAAAACTCATTTAATTGATAATTTGAAGTATTTGATAACAAAACCTTAACTCTATCTCCTGACAACTTTTCAAATGAATCTATATTAAGTGGGTGATTAGAATGTAAGATACTTTTACTATACGAATCAGATTCATATGTTACCTCAACTTTAGCTCCCAGACTAGTAAAAACTTCACTTAAAGACCAAGCATCCACATGTTGTGAGGAAGTTTTTGTTACCGTTCTGTCTAAATTTTCATTTCCTGTATCCCTATAATCAGATTTATACATATTCCAAAGGTCATATGCATCTTTCTTATATTTAGGGTTATCCCCATACTCAAAATGCATAGCAGGAATTGTAGCAATAGCCTCTTGTCCTCTGAATTGCAAAGACTTTAAGGTAAGTTTCCCATCCCCCTTTTCGTCTTCATTATAGTTATTTTGTTTGTCACTAGCAGAATAAAAGGTATTAGGTGTTTCTGAACATAGGGAGTAATCCGTAAGTAAATCGATTCTTCGAATACAACCTTTATTTAAGTCTTCTTTGATATTTACTAAATCATTGTCATCAAGAATATTCTTTCCGAAGTGAATTTGCTCTTGATATTCCCCTTGATCTTCAGTTCTATCAAAATCTTTACTGTAATATCTAAACTTGGAAATACCCGATACAATATTATTATAAACTGTATTTTTATCCCTTAATTCTTCATTTGCTGTCAATGATTTTAACACATCATTCTTCAACAGATAGACATGATCTAATTTTAATAAGCTAATAGGCTTTAACGGGGTTAACTTCTCAATATGACCTGTTATTGGATGATGCCCAATATACTCTCGTTCATAACCTTCACCCCTAAACCTTCCATTGTCTTGACTGATAATACTTTTTCCGTCTTTACGAGAACTTTTCACAAAAAGCGCTGTATGTGTTTGGGTTTTGATAGCATCCAGGTAATAAATTTCTTTTTTGCCAAAAGAAAAAAATTGAAATTTGTTGTCAATATCCATATGAAAGCCCTCCGCAGGACTCCTCCACCGGTAGTTCTCAGCCCACTTACCATATTCAAAGCTTACCCAGTACCCCCAATCACCTTCATTCACTTTGCCTTTCATTTCCCCTGATAGATCTCGATCTACATAATCTACTCCTGTGACAGCAGTCAAATACCACGTATAAGCATATTTTTCAGGTTTTCTTAGTTCATTGTAGGACTCAACCGTTGAAGTTGTATTTTCAGACTTGGAGTATTCCCCAAAGGCATAAACTGGTAACGCATAATGATAGGTCACCCCACTGGTATTAGTAATCATAATTCCTCCGATTTGATCATCGTCCGGTCTTACAAACCCAGGAGCAGTACAATTTATAAAACCCTGACTTTTAGCTAAGCCATTTAAGATTTCTTTGTTGGTAAACCAGTTGATACTTTGAGACCCTGGTAACACATAATCCACAAATTCACCTGTTTCGGGTTCCAAAGCAGAACCATTTAATGATAAAGGAGTAAGGGTATTTGGATCTTCATTATACTCAACATCCCAAGAAGTATTATACCTTATTTTGTTAGAAAAATCATTAACAAACCGAAAATCTGTTTTTTGGGAAGAGCTTCTTAAAGAAGAATTATGATAGTGTTTTACAGTATAAGTATCTCCATCTTTAATATTTTGACGGGTAAGGTATTGAGCATACAAATAAGGCTTTATACTTCCTCCAATCCCTTGCCCATTTACATTATACTGATCATATGCAGGGTAAGTCCCTCCTAGTTCTTTCTCTGGTTTGGCAAGTACGTATGCAGGATCAAATAAATCGTAGGAATCGAATGCAGTTTCATCAAAATTAATATTTGACCCTTCATCATTATTAGGGTAGTATAAAACACCATTTGTAGCGATATCTTCACTTTCATCGATCCAATAGCGTTCATGCCTATGACCCAAGGTGATAGATACAACAGGAAGTACCGGAATTTCAACATTAAACCCAGAACTAGAAGAACTGATTTTGTTAATTTTAGAATTATTTATTCTATTTATAGAAGTACCCATCATTGAAATGGACCCTTTTCCTGATGAAGATATACTCATACCAACTAAACTAACTGTTTGTCCTAGCATTCCTGTACTAACTCCAACTCCAGCACTGGCACTAATAGATTCAAAATTAGTACTAACACCTACATTTGCTCCTATATCTATTGGAAGTTGCCCTCCGGTGGCTTTAGAGAACTTTTCATTTAAATATTTTTCTCTTATATTAACTGAAGCATAAGTACTCCCATATGGCGATACACCAATTCTCCCTCCTACACCCGCGTATTTACCTACACTAACTGATACGCCTAAATACCCCCCAATTCCCTTACCTTGAAAAGTATCCTCCGAATATTGTACCCCAGCAGTAAACTTAGGTCCATGAATAGCTCCAACCGATATACCAATAGTATAAGTATCTCTCTCCCCTCCTTCCCAGTAAAACCGGTCGGTTTGTGTTGCATTGTGGTGATCATCCGGGTAACCATTTATTGTCCTTGTGATAGAACCAGGGTTCAGTGTCCACCCTAAGCCCACCCATGAGGCCTCTTCGTCTGGCATTATCCCCGAATGGTAAGACAAAGACAAAGGATACCCCCCTTCCGGACCTGGCACTTCCAGTAACGGAATATTATAAGTAAAGTCTCCTGTTGCCAGGTTCACCATATCGGTGGTGTCTACCGGCTCAAAGCTGGTGGCTTCCGGGGCTGTAGGGCCTGCGGTCAGCGCCCAGGCTACGGTAGGTGCCGCCAAGTTGGTGAGTAAGGTAAAAAGGCAAAATACGGCAATGGCTCTAAGCCACCGGGTGTTTCGGATGATCATTTGCTTCTAGGGTTTGATTTTTTGGCTGTGTTTCTTATGTTATTTTTTATTGGGAAACTCAATTTGCGGAGCGGCCTGTAAGGTTTCCGTGTCAAAGCGGAATTGCATGTTTCCGGTTCTCAAACCGGGATCTTTCCAGTTAACTTGTACCCAATCGCTACCCGGCCAATCTTCCTTTCCAAAGACTAACATCAAAGTAGTATTCCGGGAAGCGCCATAAAAACGGGGAAAGATGGAATCTGCCAAGGGTATGGTATCGTTCTGGCTGGTGGTCAGAAACACGTGCTGCTCCATGCGAAAAGCCAGTGTTTGCAATACTTCGCTGAAGCGGTCAAACTCACCCACCATTCCCTGCAAAGGCTCCTGCCCGTTGCGGGATGCGTTGAATATGAAATAGGCATATTTTCCATATTGCTGACGCAAGCTGTCCAAAGAAATCGCATGTCCTCCCCTCAATTCTTGCGTCACTAGCAGGTCAGTGGGTTTGTAATACATTTCCACCTCCAAGTCCTTAATAGATTTTTTATGGTACAACCCATGCGACTCGTCCATCACATAGTCCATCAATTCCTGCTCGGAACGTATTTTGGACGAACAACTGATCAATCCCAGGCTAATACCTAACAGGCAATACTTCAGGATACAAAAAAATTTCATTCTAGGAGTTAAGTATAAATTTGGAATCAGGATAGAAAAACCTTTCTATCCCTATGCAATTATTTGACTTTCAGAATCTTTTCTTGTCATACCGCCCTTCCCTGCCAGACACCTTCACACAAACCGGCTCATCAGAAAGGGGAGTTTCAAGTTCCGGAGCAAGCAATAATTAAGGCTTTACATAATTTTTATTCAAGCCTTTCAATACTTCTTCGGTAATATTTAACATCTCTTCGGCATAAACGATGTTACCGGCATTGGTAGCAGCCAGAATGATTTGATAGTTTTGTTTTTTTCCGTATTCTGCCAAATAAGCATTCACTTCATTAATCACCGATTCCGTAAGCTTTTGGTCTTCGGCCTGGGCTTTTTGACGGATAGCTTCCTGGTATTGCCCTAGCTGTTGCTGCTTGGTTTTTAACAACTCTTGAGACAACTCTTTTTCTTTTTTACTCATACGGGCTACGTTCTTTTCGTAGTCCTGGAGTTTTTTGTGGATTTCTTGGGTGAGGGTATCAATATTAGCTTGCCAGGTAACAGTCTTTTGTTGATAAGCTGCCCGGGCATCTATCATCCCTTGGTATCCATTTAACAATTGATTGCTGTCCACATACGCCATTTTTTGGGAAGTGGAGAAATACAAAAAGTACAAAACAGCATTGGAAACCAATAAGATAATAATTAGAATTAGTTGTAAACTTTTTTTCATTAATGACTTAGTTAGGAATTGTCCGAATCAAATCCAACAAAGTGTACCACTTCATCGGTAAAATTTCAGTGCAAAAATGCATTTTTTAAGTTAAGCTCAAAGCAAATGTAAGTAACAAAGCAAACATCTATTTTTTTTCATAACTACAAAATACTTCGTAGGCTATATTCAATTCCTTGATAGATGAAGACCTGTTTTTTAACTCATTCACTAAAAATCATATAGGGGGCACTTCGCAATGGGAATTGATATACCTTCTCCTTCAGCAACTCCTAAACTTCCTCACTCAGTCGAATCATTTTCTTTAACATGTTAAAATTTCGCGTGGGGGCGTTTTGAAAGAAACAAAGAAAACCCGTGAAATATCGTAGCCTTCTTGAAAAGGATTTTCCTCCAAAACTTTTTGGAGTTGGGCTCCTGTGCGAACCATTACGGCTAAGTCCGGACCTATGTACTTTTTTATCAAATTCTGTACATATTTTTCCAATTTGGTGGCCGTTTGCTCTGTTTTTAAGAGTACATTTCCACTTTGAACCCAAGTACGGACATTGTTAAACCCGTCATCGCTCAAGACCTGACGAAGTTGTGCCATGGGTACTTTGTTTTTCCCTGTGGGCATTACTCCCCGCAATAAAACTATGTATGTTTTCATTCTAATTTTTTATTTGTTAAAGCATACGGAATACTCAATAAATACCTGAAAAGCATCCCTGACCTAATATAGAACATACGTCTAAAAAAGTCGGGCCACACAATGTTAACCGGACTTTTTCATGGCAGTGTTTTTCTTTTCGTGATCCAAATTACGGAACACTGTTTTTACCCTTTTGTAAAAGGGATGTGTTTTTCTACTTTGTGAAGTGCACTTTGTTCAAATACCGTCAATGTATCCTACCTTCGGATACTCAAAACGGGGCCAGGTAAGTGATCTTAATTTCTACCTTGTTCTGAATTTCTATAAATCTCCGGCTTACACTCGCCGACTACAGTATAGGGTTATACCTCTAAAAACCGGATGAGAGCCTTGTTAAACGTTTTCAACCACTACGTTCAAGACAATGATTATTTCAGATATTTGCCTGTAAAATACCGATAAGAAACATAGATTCCCCTCAAAACCTCCCTTTCTTCCGGTCACGATGGCCTCAACAGCGATTTTCTTGGAAAATCGCCAAAGGCATTTGGTATAGACCGTGCAATAAAGCATTGAACACCTATTGGACAGGTTGCTCAAAACCTTGTTCCTTTTATATCACTCACCTGGCTTTCTCCACCTCCTTCACTTCAGCCCCGGCGGGTCGTTATTTTGACCTGTCTATTGAAGACCTGACTAACAATGTAATGCTGTTTTATATTGAAAGGGCACAAGGTTCTTTGCACAATTCCAGGATCAAGCAAAACAATGGTTTGGCGGATTTACCCAACGCCCTATGACATACCTGACTTCTATACAATATCCAACTCACCTATTTCTTATAACCGTTGGTCAAAATTGTAAGCTTTATGTACTAAGCATTTCAGATACCTCCAAAATTCCCGGCAAAACACTATTCCAATTCCGATACTCGAAAACATCAACACCCTACCTATATTGGGTTAAAAAGTATTATAAAAAAATAATTGGATAATTTAAAGATGTGACTAAATTTGGGGAATTAAAAAAATAAGGGTTACCTGGTATGTATCTTTCAATTAAGTAGAAAGACTGCTTCAAAAAGCAGATGATTTTTTTACCGGGAAGATAGAAGGGTTTTGTAATCTTTTGTACTCCCGTGCTTAAATCATAGGATTAGGTTTACGATATACAAACAACCTATTACTTACTAAAAATCAACAAATTGGCTCTATTACCAATACTAAAAGAGGCCTTGGATATTATTTTTTTTAAAACAAACCAAATGAACTTTAATTATGTCATTTTTAGCCCAATTATCGCTCGAAGAGGAAGTGTATAATGTGATCCATTGCACCTATCATTTTGAGCAAGACGTGGACCGGAACCACAAACCTTCCGGGATTCCCCGGGGTGGTAGAATCACCCTGCTAATAGAGGCCAGGGGAAACTCCGAATTACTTCGCTGGATGGTGGACCCTGCTCATACCAAAGATGGAAAAATTACTTTTTTCAGAAGGGATGAACACGCCCGTTTGTTTCACCTCCGGTTTCAGAAGGCCTACTGTATCGAATACCACGAACATTTTAACCACGATTCCAATGTTCCTATGCAGATTCAGTTATGCATTTCCGTACAGAAAATGCACGCTGAAAAAGCTGCCTTCGAAAACAAATGGCCGGTTACCCTGTAACATTTTTTTATTATCACTTTGTACTTATTTAAACTACGATAAACTATGGCAAAGCCCGTTGATATTAAATTATTTATTGGTGGAAATGAAGGAGAAGAAATTTTACAAAACAGCAATTTCAGCATAAAATTAGAGCAAAAGATTGCCGCTCACCATAAACTGACCATTGAATGCCCCATGGAAGCCCTGGAAGATACCAGTGGGCAATTTGCAGAAAAAGCGCAAGGCTATATCGGACAAACCTTAAGTCTTAGTATCAATACGGATGAATTGGTGTTTAACGGTATCGTCATGAATGTAAAAATTAATAAAGAAGATGGTGGGAACGGATCGATGGAAATTACAGCCTACAGCCCTACAAAGTTGATGGACAATGGCAAAGACTCTCAAAGTTATGAGCAGAAAACGCTGAAAGAAATCATAGATGCCGCTGTAAAGGGACATCAATACGAGTTCAATGTAGAAAGCAAACCCCGTTACCAAAACAAAATCCCCTATACGGTTCAATACAAGGAAAGTGATTTTGACTTTATCCGCCGTCTGGCAGTGCGTTATGGAGAATGGTTGTACTACGATGGACAAAGCTTACAGTTTGGCAATAGCGGTTTGAAGGTTACCCCTTTGCGCTTTGGAGAAAGCCTCGAAAGTTTTAATGTCTCTATGATTACCAAACCCCAACGGCATACCTATTTGGCATATGATTTTCACCAGGCTGGCACACATAAAGCCGAAATGAAAGGCCCTGAGAAGCAAGAAGGAAACTCTTCTCTCAATATGAAAGTTGCCTATGCCTCTAAAAACCTATATGCCAAAGTACCAACAGCCATCTACAATAATTCCTTGATGGAAAACGGACCAAGTGAATTAAGCAATGTATCAGAACTAAAATCCAAACACGCGTTGAATACCGTCGAGATAGATGGGGAAAGTGATGAAGTGCAAATAGCCTTAGGCAATATTGTGGATATCACCGGGAAAAACATGGCGGTAGTGGGTAAAACCGATCCTTATGGAAAGTATATCATCACCCGCGTAACCCATGTGGTAAAAAATAGCCGGGAGTATAGTAATAAATTTGAAGGCGTTCCCCATACCATAGAAGTACCGAATTACTTTGATGAGAATGCCGTCCCTTCTTGCGAAGAACAATATGCGATAGTAGTAGATAATCATGATCCCAAAGGGATGAGCCGTATCCGTGTCCGGTTTCCGTGGCAAATTGACGGTCAACTATCCCCCTGGCTCAGAGTGGCCACCCCTTATGCAGGAAAAGGCAAAGGCTTTCATGTATTGCCCGAAATCAACGAAGAAGTATTGGTGGGTTTTGAAAACGGCAATGCCGAAAAACCCTTTGTGATTGGCGCCATGTTTCATGGACAGGGCAAAAGTGGCTTCGGTGGCAAAGGGAACCATAAGAAGGGCTTTGTAACCGCCAGTGGGAATCGACTGGAAATAGATGATGAATGGGGTTCGGTAACTTTGGCTGATAGTGCCAGATCTAGATTGATCTTAGATGGCTCTAACAATGCTGCAATCCAATCAGAAGATCTAATTGCTTTGGTTTTAGAAACTGAAAATAGTACTTGGACTTCTGCTGCCACAAAGTTATTAATGAAAGGAACAGGCGAGGTACTGCTAGAAGGGGAGAAAGTATTAACGCTTCAAGTAGGGGAAAGTAGTATCGTATTACAAAAAGATGGAACAATTATATTAAGTGGAAATGATATTATTATTAATAGTAATAAAACGATAAATACGAGTTCTTCTGAGGAAACAAACATCAATGGAAAAGCTGTAAATATCAATTGATTCTTATTCCTTTATAAAAAGGATAATCTCATAGCTTAAAAGTTGATTAGAATGAAGTTGATTCAACTACTAAAGAAGGTTTTGGTAGTTGAATCCTTAATGAAATTAATAAATATACAGTAATAAAATAGTTAACCAGCAACTAATGAATTCAAACAACAATAAACGAAAAATAAGCTTACTCTATGACGAGCAAGAACAGACGAACTATGGTACTACCAATCCCCGAAGAACTTCGGAAGGGATTCTATTTACCTTGAAGCAATTTGGCAAGGAAAAATATACCAGTTCGTATACAACGGAGGTTTTGGTGAATGGAGGGCAAATGGTTACTCATACCGAAGACAAAGAGTTTACTTTGAACCTCTTGGAAGCTGGCAGCCAATACAAATACAAGTTGGATACCTTAAATAGCAATATTGAGGACAATATGTTGCTTAATGATCAACTTGGAGACATCTTAACAAAATCCATGGCTCTAAAAGACAACCTGGAAGTTTTGTTAGATGACAAAGGAAAATTGGTAAAAGTTACCAATAAAGCCGAACTGAGAGCCAAGTGGGAAGAGTTGAAAAAGGAATTTCAACAAAATGAAAAGATTAAAAACCTTCCGGTGGGAGTACAACAAGATATGTATAAAAAGGGAGACTCCGAATTTACTCCGGAAGCCCCATTGGCTGCCGAACTGAGGAATACCCTCTATTATTCCACATTGTTTTTCCCTTTATACAATATACACTTTTATGAAGAGGCGGCTAACCCTATTTCCGGGCAATTCATCAACTCTCTTCTGTTTGATGATATCCGTATCCCTCTACACCTTTCTGTGGACATCTCCCGGTATACACAAACCGGAGAATACATTTTAAAACTAGACGGTAGTATCAACAAAACCCACCTTAGTCGAAAACTATTGGAAGAGAAATTCAAGAAAAACTATCCTTTTGTCAAAGGAAAATTCACTAAATACAGCTATGATTTCTATGCACTTTATGTAATAGACGGGGAAACGCATCAAATTAATTACATTGAAGTGGAAACCGAAGAAAAAGTGGGAGACAACCTGGAAGCTTACCAAGAATTAGAAATAGCAAAAATCATCGAAGAACCTCAAAACACAGCAAATAATGAGTGAAAGTTATGTACATGAAGAGGTGATCCTGACTTGCACCAGTGGATTTCAGACCTCCAAATTAAACGTGCAGGATAGAGGGGTTACCATTGCCAAGGGCAAAAAAATTGCCACCGAAAAGGATAAGCCGACTTGCTTTGCCTGTAAGTGGACGGCCGTTTTGGCTGCTGCCGCAGCCGCTATATTACTCACCGTAATGGCTGCACCCTTTCTTGTAGGGGTACTTGCAGCCTTTTTGATCGGAATGTCTGCCCAAGGTTCTGTAGGCAACATTTTATGTTGGCTTTTATTAAGAGGGAGCCAATGGAGCAATATACACCCTACGGTAAAAATAAAAGGAGAGCGCGCTTTGATAGGCAGTTCAGAACTGACCTGTTTGATCGGTGGAGGGGATATTCAAATGTTTTTCTCTCCGGCCATGGCTCAGAAACAACACAGAATTAACCTTATTAAAAATACCACGGAAGTACTCGGAGCGGCCTTTATGGGAAAAGGACTGGGTATGTTTGTGCATTCAGCAAAAGCCATTGGCTTTGCCAAAGCTGGAATAGCCTTTGTACAAAGTACGATTAAGTGGACTGCCTTAGGCTATCTAATGTCTGAAACATCAAACAGTGTTGCAAATGTGATTAACTATTGGGGAGATGAAGAAAAAGATATTGAATATACATTTGATGATTTTGGAAAAGCAACTCCCTTTATAAATACGTACAATGCAAAGAAAGATATATGGCTTGATGGCAGTGTAGATGATGACCCGTATACTATAGCTAAAAACGACTACCAAAAGCCCTTTACCGAGCCCCTGGACGTTGCCGCAGAAAGAAAATACACCCCCAGTAATTGGGTAGAAAAGATAGCCCAACACAAGGCCGATCAAAAAATGGCCTCTCCTGAAATGACAAATAAATTGCAACAATATCAACAGAACCAGAGGGCCGATTATATCCAAAAGAACCCCGTCCACCAATATAAAAACCGAAAGAACAAAAAACTAAAAAGAAGGCAATGGCATAAAGAAAACAGGCGCAATGGCAAGGCCAGAAGATATGCCGAAGGGAAAAGGGATGCAATCAGCAATCGCATGAATAGCCGCACACAGAATACCATAGCCAATAGCATATTCAAAAACTTTAATTATGCGGTAATAGCTGCATTCTTTGTCTCAGATGTAATTTCCAAAACCTTAGAAAAAAGATTAGATAATGAAGTTTACGGAAACGATAGCCCGGAAAATCAAGCAAAGTCTTCAACCAAAGTCTTTGCGCAAAACGTGTAAAATATTTTTATTTTACGGAACCCTTTTCGGGCTTTTCAGAGTATTTTACTACTTCCCTGAGGAACCTTTTTCTCATACTATAAGCTTACATATTTTTAATGGAGATGCAGCTATCTCAGGTGAATATATTTCAGATAAAGTTACAATACTTGTTGTTATCCCTTTATTTATATTATGTTTATATGCTTTCTTTTTTTTGCTTTTAGCAAAAAAAAGAAAGTTTTCATATATCAAAACGACTTTTAATATTACTCATGTTATCGCAATTTTTTGCTTAGGGTGGTTTGTTTTTGGGAAAGCACGTCAATATCTTAACTTGGTAGGAATCAACACGTATTATGAAGTAGAACGTACTGTAATCTCTAAAAAACAAACTTCTAAATCTCATAATGGAGGAGGTTTCAGAGGAGCCGGGGGAGGCATTGAAACAGATTATGATATTGAATACCCTACCACTCATTCCAAGAAAGGCTATAAAAGAATCACTATTTGGAAAGGGGACTGGGAAAAGATTGAAGAAGGAGATAGCCTGTTGATTTACTATTACAGAGGACATTTCAATGGGGTTACCCAGGTGACTTTAAAAAAAGATTAAAAACAAATCCTCCCATCAGAGTACTTTTTCAATCTAAATCTCTGATGGCTTTTTAAAGAAAAGTCGCTTTCAGCACTCCGTTATTACTTATAGAACACCCAGTGTTTTGTTGGAGTTTAAACCGTCCGAATGAAAGAAGTAAAGGAAATACTTGTCAAAAAAATCAAGCAAAGTCTTCAACCCAAGTCTTTGCTCAAAACGTGTAAACTATTGTTGTTTTACGGAACCCTCATTGGACTTTTTATTTATTTTTTCCCTTTTCCTGAGGAACCCTTTTCTCATACGGAGAGTCTATATATCTTTAATGCGGATCCGGCATTAGCTAAAGAGTATGGTTCAACTAAATCAACAACTCTTTTACTAGCATTTTTTTTTATACTATGCTTATATTTTATATTTTTCTTAATCTTTGCCAAAAGAAGAAAGCGCGCCTATATCACGGATACTTTTAGCGTTTTTCATGTGATTATGATTCTTGTGGGAGGGTTTGTACTGTTTTTCAAAGCCCGTCAATATTTTAATTTGGTAGGAATCGACACGTATTATGAAATAGAGCGCACCGTGGTTTCTGAAAAATATACGTTCAGATCTCACAATGGAGGAGGCTTCAGAGGAGCTGGAGGGGGTACTGAACTCGATCATAAAATAAGATACCCAACCACCCACTCTTCAGAAGGAATTGAAACTATAGAAATATGGAAAGGGGACTGGGAAAAGCTGGAAGAAGGGGATAGTCTGTTGATCTACTACTACAGAGGACATTTCAATGGGGTTACCCAGGTGACTTTAAAGAAAGATTAAAAACAAATCCTGCCATCAGAGTACTTTTTCAATCTAAGTCTCTGATGGCTTTTTAAAGAAAAGTCGCTTTCAGCACTCCGTTATTACTTATAGAACACCCAGTGTTTTGTTGGGGTTTAAACCGTTCGAATGAAAGAAGTAAAGGAAATACTTGTCAAAAAAATCAAGCAAAGTCTTCAACCAAAGTCTTTGCGCAAAACGTGTAAATTGTTATTGTTCTATGGAACCCTAATCGGACTTTTTATCTACTATTATCATTTTCCGAAAGAACCTTTTTCTCATACGGAGAGCATACATATTTCAAATGGAGATGAGGCTTTATTGGGAGAATATACTTATGGTTATTTTACTTTTTTCATGTCGTTATTTCTATTTGTATTTGTTTTATATTTCCTTTTTTTTTCTCTTATAGCCAGACGAAGGAAACTCTCCTATATTACGGATACATTTAGTCTTTTTCATGTGATTATGATCTTTTTTTTAGGTTTATTTTTATTCCTAAAGCTAGAACAATTTCTAAACCTATTAGGCATCTCTACCTATTATAAAGTAGAACGTACCGCTATCTCTCAAAAAGATGTAAACAAGTATAACCTGAGTGGTAGTAGAGGAGAAAGCAAAAAAATAACAGATTATGATATTGAATACCCTACCACTCACTATAAGAAAGGCTATAAAAGAGTTACTATTTGGAAAGGGGACTGGGAAAAGCTGGAAGAAGGGGATAGCCTGTTGATTTACTACTACAGAGGACATTTCAATGGGGTTACCCAGGTGACTTTAAAGAAAGATTAAAAACAAATCCTGCCATCAGAGTACTTTTTCAATCTAAGTCTCCTGATGGCTTTTTAAACAGAAGTCGCTTCCAGCACTCCGTTATTACCTATAGAACACCCAGTGTTTTGTTGGGGTTTAAACCGTTCGAATGAAAGAAGTAAAGGAAATACTTGTCAAAAAAATCAAGCAAAGTCTTCAACCAAAGTCTTTGCTCAAGACGTGTAAATTATTGTTGTTCTACGGAACCCTGATCGGGCTTTCTGCGTATTTTTTCCCTTATCCAAAGGAGCCCTTTTCTCATACGGAGAGTCTATATATCTTTAATGCGGATCCGGCATTAGCTAAAGAGTATGGTTCAACTAAATCAACAACTCTTTTACTAGCATTTTTTTTTATACTATGCTTATATTTTATATTTTTCTTAATCTTTGCCAAAAGAAGAAAGCGCGCCTATATCACGGATACTTTTAGCGTTTTTCATGTGATTATGATTCTTGTGGGAGGGTTTGTACTGTTTTTCAAAGCCCGTCAATATTTTAATTTGGTAGCAATCGACACGTATTATGAAGTAGAGCGTACTGTAATCTCTAAAAAACAAACTTTTGATTCTCATAATGGAGGAGGATTCAGAGGAGCCGGGGGAGGCATTGAGACAGATCACGATATTGTATACCCTACCACTCATAGTACAGACGGTTATGAGAGAATTACATTATCAAAAAAAACTTGGGAAAAGCTGGAAGAAGGGGATAGTCTGTTGATCTACTACTACAGAGGACATTTCAATGGGGTTACCCAGGTGACTTTAAAGAAAGATTAAAAACAAATCCTCCCATCAGAGTACTTTTTCAATCTAAGTCTCTGATGGCTTTTTAAACAGAAGTCGCTTCCAGCACTCCGTTATTACTTATAGAACACCCAGTGTTTTGTTGGAATTTAAACCATCCGAATGAAAGAAGTAAAGGAAATAAGTCTTTCCGTAAGGCATTTAAATTTATTTTGTGAAGTGTTATGAAATCTTCTTTTCTTGCTTACAGACTATATAAATAAAACGCTGAATGGGTCTAAGTATATAGGAGGAGATGATTCAATAATGGAGTGTTTCCCGGATTTATGAACAATTCGTACTCTGTTATTATCCAAAACACTAATTTCTAATCATAAAAAACTATCAGTCTATGAAACATCTGATCACCACAATAATAGCCCTATGTATTACAACTATCGGATTTGCACAGGGAGAATTGAAATTCTTAGAAACCTTTTTTAACCTTAACGTAATTGAGGAGAAGGAGAAAACAATTTATACTTTTGAAATTGAAAATCCAAGCAATGAACCGGTAAGTATCTATTCAACAAGCGTTTTTTGCCAATGCATTACCATAGACTTCCCGTTCATGAGTTTTGGTATAAAACCTGGATTTTGGTCTTCATTCAAAGTCATCTACGACAAGAAATGTCATGACCAATATGGTTTGAATCACCATGAAGGTGATATAAGAGATATTACTATTAGAACCAACGCAAAAAATGCCCCGGACAAATTGGAAGTCCAGGGGTTTACCATTATACTGGAAACTTGGTCTAACAAAAAGGTACAGAAGAAACAAGACAACGGTTTACAAGGAAGACAAGTCAAACAACAAGGAACCTTTAAGGTAGATGGAAACGAAATTGAAATTCGCTTATGGGACCAACGAAAGGTAGATGGTGATGTAGTTTCCTTAAAATTTAACGGAGAGTGGGTAGTAAAGGATTATGCGTTGAGAAAACGGAAGAAGACCATCCTTTTAACATTTGACCCCGACCAAAAGAACGAATTGATTTTGTTTGCCAAATCGCTTGGCAAAGAGCCTCCCAACACAGCCGCTTTATCTATTAAGAATGGAAAAAAAGTGAGGCGAATGTCGCTACAAGCCGACTTGAATTATTGCGGTTCGATCCGGTTTGTACAATAATTTTGAGTAAAAATGAATAAGAGGTTCAGTGATTAGGTAAAAACTCAAATCACTGAACCTCTCAGTTTTATAGATTGGGAAGTTTGGCGCCCTCTGGCTTAATTTTTAAAAGTTTATTTTAAATTTCATTGTTTGTACCCTCTGGCTTGGAATACCAAACCGCCCCTCCTATTTTCACTATAGACCTAAATTTACTCCTACGGGTTTCCTCAAAACCCAATTCTCTTTTTGCCGTTCTCAAAAAACGCTTTAATATCACTGACTTCGCTTCTTCATATCCTTCATTCGAATAAGCAATATCTGCTAATTCTAACTGTTTCCCGTTTTTAAATTTAAAAATAAAAGAAACCAAATATTCATCCTTGGGAACAATAGCACTATATCTCCTTTCATAGTCATGACTGTAAAAACCTATAAAATCTGTTGTTGAATATTGCTTCTCTTTCTTTCCTGTTTTGATATAGACTATTTTGTTTTTGGTATCAAAGGTTATCTCCACTGTTTTTCTAAAAAAAGAAAAAGCTGTTGTCCCAATAAATAAAATAAAAACTACCATGGCAACAAGGCCATAAAGCTTGAAGTATGGAAATAAATAAATTGAGTACAATATAACAATTGGAGAAACAATTGGAATACAAAGCAAAAAAACAAGCCAATAGTTTAGTGTTATTACATTATAAAATGTAAATTTTTTTAATGTTTGTTTTTTCTTAAGCTTCATGGGCTATCATACTTATTCCTTCTCTATTTTCTCTCAGAAATAAGACTTTCTTGATTTATTAAAAGACGTTTTCAGGCTAATCCAAACTAAGATAATTAGTCCTATCTTATTTTCTGAACCAATCAACCCTTCGGCCTGGAATACCAGACGAACCCCATCCATTGAAGCCACCTACGTTTACTCTTTCGAAGAGGTTGAAAGCCCAATTCTTGAATCGCCACTCTCAAAAACCTAGAAAGTTTTTTGTGTTTTTCTTCTTCAAATTCATTGGTAAACTTAAAATCTGTAATTTCTATTTTTTCACCATTTTGCAATTGAAACTGTATCGATATTATTGATTTATTGCGATTTAAATAATCGTGACTGTAAAAACCCTTTATATCCTCCATAGGACATTCTATTTCCCTTTTACCAGTATTTATATAGACCAATTTATTTTTTGTATCAAACTTTATGATGACTGTTTTTTTTAAAAATGAAAGGAAATAAAATATACTACCAAACATAAATAAAGTTGCTAAGGCCATTCCATACATTTTAAAAAGTGGATACAAATAGACCACAGAAAATAGAAAAATTGGGGAAGCAATTGTAATAATTACTAATGCAACTACCCAATAGTCTAATGTAATTACGTCTTCAAAGATAAATTCCTTTATTGTTTGTTTTTTCTTAAGCTTCATGGGCTATCATACTTATTCCTTCTCCATTGTGTCACCGAAATAAAACATTCTTGGTTTTATTAAAAGACGTTTTCAGGCTAATCCAAAATGAGATAATTAGTCCTCTCTTATTTTCTGAGCCAATCAACTCTTTGGCCTGGAATACCAGACCGCGCCCATCCATTGAAGCCACCTACGTTTACTCTTTCGAAGAGGCTGAAAGCCTAATTGTTGGAGCGCCACTCTTAAAAATTCACTCAGTTTTTTGTGTTTTTCTTCTTCAAATTCATTGGTAAACTTAAAATCTGTAATTTCTATTTTTTTACCATTTTGCAATTGAAACTGTATAGATATTATTGATTTATTGCGATTTAAATAATCATGACTGTAAAAACCCTTTATATCCTCCATGGGACACTCTATTTCCCTTTTGCCAGTATTTATATAAACCAATTTATTTTTTGTATCAAACTTTATGATGACTGTTTTTTTTAAATACCGCAATACTTGAATCAAACCACCAAACGAAAATAAAAACAGGAAATATATTCCATACATTTTAAAAAATGGATATAAAAACTCGGTATAAAGAAATAAAGCTGGAACAAAGAATAAAAAGAACGAAAGATAATGTACAAACCTTATAGTAACTACATCTTCAAAGGCAAACTCCTTTAATGTTTGTTTTTTCTTAAGCTTCATGGGCTATCACATTTATTCCTTCATTATTAATATCTTCCATCACCACATTTACTAATTCTTTCCGAGTTTCTTCTGAAAAATAAGTGGTAATAAACGGAAAGAAAAAAGCGATAAGCCCGCCTCCTTTTACACCTAGTCCCCCAATTTTTTTAATATTTTGCATAATAACAGCTTTGGTTGTTGTATCGGGCAAAACCTCTTGCAAATATTTGGGTCGTACTGTTCCTGTTCCATCTTTAGACGCTTGAACCATTGCAGAAGGATATTTATTATTTCTAATATTTTCCTTAATTTGCTTCCCTACTTCTGTCTGCCAGATCTCTCTGGGGTTAATCCCCTTCAGTTTGTTTACATCATTAGCTAATTCTTTCCCTATCTTTATTTCAGAAATAATTCCGTTTATCTCCCGGAGATATGCCTTTCCATCAAATAAAATAGTAAGTTTTCCTTGCTCATTTTTAGCAAACGATCCAGTCTTACCGTCAATTTCAAAAATATCCGAACCTGCCGACAACTAACTTATACATATATAGTTTTAGAAAGGAAAAAACAAACAATTGGTCACTCTTTCTATAAAGAATGACCAATTGTTTGAAAGCCTCAGTTTCTTCAAGGCCACTTGCTTTTCATACCAAGCAAATCTCTAATTTGAATTGTTGTATATGTATTTTTCAAAGTTATCCTTATAAAGGATTTTTAGTAACTACACTATTACCCTTTTCTGCCAGAGTAGCCATAGCTTTATTGATATCTTGCACAGCAACTTCCGCAAAATCCCTCCTTGTTTCCTCAGAAAACCAAGTAGCGAGTGATGGGGCAATAAAAAACAGAGCTCCTAAGCTTAGCTTGGCCCCTGTTTTCCCCATTCCTTTCCTAAAAGCTTCAGAAGTTACAGCTTTACCTTCTTGCACCATTGTGGGATTCATCCTTCTTGAATTGAATTGAGTCATTGCATCTTTTAGATGATTTATTTTACCTGCATTTAAATCATCTAAAAGCGAATTTGCAAGTTCATTATTTTTTAATACTTGTCTACTCAGACCTGCTAGTTTCTTTAATTTTTGCTTCAGTACTAAATCCCCAACTGTCGCCTTTCCACTTTCCACAGCCTCAGCAAAATTTTGAAGATCACTGAGATCACTCAAATCTGAAGGTTTTTTAGGTGTTCCTCCATACCAATCAGATTTATCTACTTCATTATTCAACGATTGGTAAACTGTATTTTCCTCTAATGATTCATCTGTCCGCATATACTCTCTCTGAAGATAGGTTGTGGTCCAAATAACAGCAAGCCCACTTGCATTACTCTTAACCAAACAATAAACCGCTTTTCCAGATCCATATTTTGCAGACAATCCAGCCCACCCACTCGGAAATAATAAACCCGCGATAAAAGAAACAGCAGTATTTACACCAAGCTCAATCCGGTTATTAATTTTGATTTTTTTTGCCGCTTCAGTGGCAAGACTTTCACTTAGAAAGGGCTTTAAAACACTCCCAGTATTACATCTTAACATTGACGATAAAGTAATTGCTTCATATCCATCAAATTTAACTGTAGAATGGGTAAGCATCCATTTACCCATATCCATTGGGTTAGTACATTGATGAGTAATTACCTTTTTAAGGCTAATACCACCCACAATTACCATTAAAGCCAACCCTGCAAACACCCAACCTATTGGGGTACTAAAAATCAAAGCGGCAACAAAAATTCCAGCCCCAAATGATATCCATGAAGCAGCTTCCGTTATAGGAGATTTACAAGAAAAGGGTTCCTTAAGATTTTTATCTTGTATGGTCAACAAAGGTTCATTATTATGAAATGCAGATGTTTCACTTCGATTTGCAATCAATTTCTGAGGTGTGGGACTCATCTGAAAAGTACAAACTACATAAGTGTGTTGTGGAATAAAAGGAGTACTCATGATATTTACATATTATATAATCATAAATTTAATATGTGATTCAAAAATGGACTTTAATTTTTTTCATTAAAGATGTCATTCTTCTCACTTTTAATAATACTGCAACTTTCTAAGTTATTAATCTAATATGTAGTCTGAATTATGGGAAGGAACTGGTTATTAATTTACTTTTATAAATGCTAATTTTTTATTAAAACCAAGTTTATTTACCAGTGTTTACTTTAATTCTATCAAATAGATACTGTCTAACATCTATCCAAAAAACATATTAATAAATAATGTGAATTATCTAAATTGAAATTATACACGATTAAATATAAAGACCATTGTATCTAGCAGTTTCAATGTGAGTTTTTCACCTTATTTATCTTAAAAAATCAAACCAACCTGTGTTATCTGTAATTAGAGAAATAACAAAAATGATAAAGATTGGTATCATTAACGCACCGATTACAAATGGAGTTCGAATAAGAAATAATGCAAAATAATCAGAATTAATTATTTCTTTTTTAAAATTATTTTCTAGTATTTTTTTTAAATATCCTACTCTAACTAAGTGTTCTTTTCTACCTTCATTTTTATTACGATGTATAAAAATGAAGGTATTATTCAAACGAATAACATAGACCCCATAAATTTTTAAAATAAACAAGTAAATATTATAACTTGAAATTTCATCTCTCAAAAAAACATTTCCACTATTTTCTATATTAATAATATTATCTCCCTTCAAATTTATTTTTAATTCTGTTTCCTTCTTTTCTGTATATACATAACTCAGCCCCCCCGCTAAACCCATGATACCCATTGCTATTCTTTTATATTGAATTAAATCAGTCAATACTAATACGATTGTTACAATAGTCACAAAAATTGCCACAATGACTACTACTTTACTTGTTAATGAAGGAAAAACAATTTCTTTCTCTTCTTGCATCATAATTCCACTTTTTTTAATTGAAATTGGGTGAGGCATTCATAGTTATTTTTAATCTTCTCACTGATAGCCGCATTTGCTTCTAACAGTAATCCTGTTTGAGCATCCACAGTATAATTGATGCGATAGATATAATTAAACTCGGAGTAGGAATATTTGATCAATGGTTTATAGATTTCATCATACTGTTGCTTTAAGTATTCCTCAGATAAACTATCTCTTTGCAATGTCCCAATCAATTTTAAGACAATTGTAGAGGCAGTTTCTTTTATTTTCACTTTTTGGACTTTGGTATTTAATTTTTGATTGGGAAATAGTTGAGAAAACTGCTCAATTGTAAAATCTTCTAATTCTTCCCCTACATTTGCTTTGAGAAAAATATGATAAAACAAGTTTTTGTGAATAGCATTTTGAAATTTCTTTTCATCAGAAAATTCTTGATTGCCTGTTGTAATGATATCTTCCGCAGCTTTTGGGTTTTGCTCCTTTATTTTTTGGTAAAATTCAATTTCAGGCAATTTTTGATCTCTGAAATTTTGCCAGTCGGCATGCAAGTTTGGTAAATTTAAAATTCCAATGATTTCTCCTTTCTTGTTTTGAGTAAACTTTACATTATGCCGGATAAATTCTAAAGGCTCCGTAATCTGAAAGGCATATTCCATAACCTGTGGGTCAATGGAACAAATATAATCCTCCAACTTTACATGAAAATATTTTACTTTTGAGAAAGCCGTAGAAAGCAGGTATTGCGTCTTAATTTCCAAAGAAAAAGTAATCTCATCCAGTACTTTTGTAATATTAATTTGGCTGCATCGATACCGCGCTACCTTCTCAAAGTTCAAACTGAGGTTCAATTGATCCTTTTCAGATAGCTTTTTTTCTTTATCTTTTTGGAATCTTGAGTAATAAAAATCCACATTATCCTCTTCTGCTAAAAAACTAAATTTCTTTTTAGTCATAATTCCTTCTTATTTCTATCTTTTGTATGCAAAAAACTTTATTGGTAATTAATTAATATAAATCACCCACCAGTGCAGATGATGCTATTAATCCTCACTTGTTTTAAAAAAATCGGGAAGCTTTACAGATAAAGACCAAATGACAATCATTTATTTGATATCACATACTTCACTTCCAAAATATAAGATAACTATGAAGCCCAAGTTTGCTTTAAGCCATCTTTAGTAGGGTGAGAGTTGTATTGGGCTACCTTTCAGGCTACCCCTACTCTTATGCGTATAAAAAATGCCCTCTTTTAGTTAATTATCTTTCCTCAAAGTTAGCAACACCTTCGAATTACCCAATTTTTAAACAAGTTTTTTTTTAACCTTATGTGGGTATAATAACTCTCCTTTTAATAGAAGAATGCTTTTTGAATACATGGTTTTTTAAAGCGTTTTTGGAAAGGACTTTCCCGGAAAAGTTAAGTAATAAACAAGCCCTGTCAAATTGAAACGAATTGACAGAGCTTGGTAGATATCTTTTGTTTCGTCTTTAGTTATTTACAAACGCTCCCAAAAATAAGGCGGTTCTATTCCCAAGGAACGCAAATATACATAGCCCTGCCCACGGTGGTGGATCTCATTATCGACAAAATAGAGGAGTAAGGAATACACTTTGCCTTCGTATTTACCGAAACAAACGGTCGTTTCATGAAAGCGCTCGAGGGATAGCTGTGGCCAATACGTATTTATTTTCTCTGTAGTTTGGTCCCATATTTCCAATAATTTTGCTTTGCTGTTTCCATGATCCATATCGTTTTTTAAATCCTCCCACTGATCGGTAACCAAGCCCTTAATTCCCTGGCTCGCAATGGACAGTAACTCCACCGCCATCTCTGCAAACGGACGCATGCCGCCTATGGAGTAAGTAAAGAGCTTTTCTTCGGGAAACGCTTCTATCATTTTCCTAGTCAAATTTCTATGCCCTTGCCAATGTTCCAACAATTCCGAAGGGCTGATCACTTGACTTACATTCGCTTGTGTTTCGGTTTTCATAGTACAAAAAATTAAATTGATTTTTCATTGTATGAAACAAAGCTAAATCCGGGAACTGACAGCCCTATGTCAGTCGATCTTAATAAATTTTCATTGAGCGCAAGCTTAGAACATATTTAAATTTCATCCTCTGGGTTAAAGGCTCGGTTTTCAGCATCCTACCGGATAGTTTAGTACAAGTATCTCAGGCCATGTCATCATATTTGCTTGTAAGAAAGAAACAGGGCAGGCCTTCAAAAAGGGAAGTCCTTTGGCGTCCTGTAGGGCTGGCGATACATATACAAGGTCCGGTCAGTCTCCATTTGCGGAGATATTAATTCGTAATTACAAATTAGTAATTAACAATACCTTAGTATTCCGCTTCGCCAGTTTTCAATATGTCTGACAGGATAAATTCCTGGATATACAACCTTATAAATAACTGATAGTCAGAAACAAAAACCTAGTTACCACTAACTAATTACTCGTAACTAAACACTACTTACTCACTGTTTTTTGTTGATCGGAAGCTTCTTGCCTTCCCCAGTTTTTATTGGGTTGAGCTCCTAATACCAAGGCCAAAGTCCCTCCTTTGGCAAAGGTATCGTGGGTAAAATAACAGGCATTCCACACCTTTCCATTGAGCTGGGCCGACTGGATGTAGAGATTTTCTTTCGAATTATTTTGAGTCGTGATGATAAACTTTTCCCCTTCGTAATACTCCGGGTGCAAGATTATTTCAATCCGGTCAAATAACGGACTAGTGATGTCGTACTTCGAATTGGCCGAAGCCCCTCCGTCCATCTGAAAAAGACCCAGGGCCATTAATACGCCTAAGGCTCCCATTTGCCCTTGATCTTCGTCACCGTTGTAGCCTCCGTAAGGACTCGTGTCCCCGAAGGTCACCTCTTTTACTTTGCGCACCCACTTCTGCGAAAGCCAAGGAGCATCCGCATAGTTAAACAAATGCGCCATATGGCAAGAAGGTTGGTTTTCGTAATCAATCCAGCTTTCGGCATGCTTACCATGGTCGGTCACAAACTTGTGCTTTTCCGACTTCAGAAAAGAGCTCTCCACCATTTGTACATACTTTTCATTGCCCCCGGCTAAGGCAATCAAACCGGGAAGATCGTGCGGTACAAAATGGGTGTAAATGGCTGCATTGCTTTCGCAAAAACCAAGGGTATTAAACCCTTTTCCGATAGGGGCAAAATCAACGATCCAGGTTCCGTCTTTTTCCCTGGGATGGATAAATCCGGATTCGGGGTTCCACAAATGCCGGTAGTTCTGCGAGCGCTTGGTAAAGAGTGCATAATCCTCCGGCTTTCCCAAGGCCTTGGCCAGTTGAGCCAGGCACCAATCCTGATAGGCATATTCCAGGGTCATGGAGGCCCCGTCTTTGTGGATTCCTTCCCCTTCCAGACGCTCGGGGACATAGCCTCTTTCCACATATTCACGCATTCCTCCACTGATGGGGATTTCACTATGGTCATAGCCGGCCCGGTCTCTGATCCCTCCGGGAAAGGCATTCTTTCGCAAACCTTCATAGGCTTTTTCCACCTCGTAATTCCGGATGCCCTTGTGATAAGCCGTGGCAAAAAAAGAAACGGCCGGGTCGCCGATCATCACATAGGTGTAATTGCCGCCCGATGGCCCCCGGGGGATCAGCCCCCCGTCATTATACATATTGACCATACTGTTGCAAAAGCCTTCCATCACTTCGGGATACACCATCGACCAGAGGACATTGAGCGTCCAATGACTCCCCCACCAGGCATCAAACTGGTACTGAGGGTAAAGCGGTTTCCCATTGTCATCCAGCCGGACTCGCTTGATCAAAGGTTGAGGGCCGGTCATGTCACAGTATTCTCCGTTCAAGTCGCTTACTATCCTTCTTCCCAGCAATGAGCGCCATAGATCCGTATAAAATTTGGTGCGTTGCGGTTCGCTCCCTCCTTCTACCCGTATTCTGGATAACATAGTATTCCATTCTTTCCGCGATTCGTTGACTACCCTGTCAAAGTCCCAATGAGGCAATTCTCCCTCTAGGTTTTTTCTGGCGTTTTCAATGCTCGTATAAGAAATTCCCACTTTCATTTGTACCGGCTCCTGCCCGGTATGGAAGCGCACATAGGCTCCGTTATTTTTTCCGGAAATAGGCTCGGTATGCGGCAATAAGGTACTGTCCTGCCAGCCTCCGAACTCCTGAAAAGGCCGGTCAAATGTTGCCACAAAATACACATAAGTCGATTTAGGTCTCCGGAAGGTGCCCGTCATCAAGGCAAAGCCTTCTATTTCCTGTTCACTGACCTTGCGAACCCCGGAGGAATCCACACCTCCGTGCCCCAGCATTGCTCCGGTATGAAAAGCGATATAAGCACTGTCGGTAGCGGGAAAAGTATAACGGTGCATGCCCACCCGGGTGGTAGACGAAAGCTCCGCCTTAATGCCATACTTATCCAACACTACTTTATGGTATCCGGGTTGGGCGATTTCGCTTTCATGGGAAAATTGAGACTTGGTATGTTCCATGCCCAAATGCCCTTCAAATGGGCCAGTGGTAGGCATAACGGGAATGCCGGACATCTGCCAGGCATGTATATGACTAAAGCATCGGATCTGTAAGGAATCATAGAGATAACCGCTGTTCCAGCTGCCCTCGGTCCGGGTATCGGGACTGAGGTTAACCATGCCGAAGGGCCTGCTTGCCGAATTGAAATAAAACCAACGACTTTTATGCGAATCGATAAAAGGGTCTACGAAAGCCACCGGTTGTTTTTGCTGTTGAGAACAAGATAAAAAGAATATACATACAAAAAGTAAAAGTTCTTGCCTTCCTAAAATCCACCGTAATGCTCTCATCATACCAATAGTTTAGTACAATTATCCAATTTAACTGTATCAGTAAGTTACTCATTTTTTCTATACCTACTACATAAAACCGGGCATTTTGAAAGACTGACACAGCGGAAGGTTCAACGCTGTCAACTGATGGTGCCAAGCTAACCCATATATTTATACGATATACCGGTATAGTACACCTCAACGATTAGCCCAAGTATAAAAATCACCGAATTGTCTGGCATTAAATCTACGGATTTACGTCATTGTAGTCAGAATCGTTTACCCAAATGACAGAATACTTCTTTGAGACTTTTAGAAATCATCATATCCGAACAAGACAAAGCCGAAATCGAAGCACTTCTGAATGAAGATCAGATTATTGAAAAATGGTTTTTTGCAATTGATAACCATCAGGTGACGCTTAAAGTATTGACCCAGGGCGAATATGCCACAGAGCTGTTGCTTGCCTTAGAAAAGCAGTTTAAAAAGTACCGGGTCGTCATCTATCCGGTGGAAGGGACGCTTCCTAAAGTAAGCCCCCCCGAAGAAAAGGAAGATGAAAAAATCAAAATCGGGAAGTTTTTCACCATTAGTAAAGAAGAACTTTACAACGATATCGACCAACCCGTAAACCTTACGGTGAACTTTATCCTGATGGTCATCCTATCTTCTTTTGTGGCAGGCATCGGTATTCTCAAAGACAACATTGCCATCATTATCGGAGCTATGGTGATCGCTCCTTTTCTGGGACCGAATATGTCGATGGCCTTTGGCACTACCTTGGGTGATTGGCCCATCATCAAAAAATCGATCCTTACAGGCATCAGCGCTACCCTGGTGGCACTTTTTATTTCTATTCTTTGGGGCTTTTTTGCGGAAGAGGTAAATTTCATTGCCAAAGATGCCAAAATAGAATATCAGGATATCTTGTTGGCTTTGATCTGCGGTTTTGCCGGAGTCATCTCCATCGTCAGCGGGCAAGGTCCCACCCTTGTCGGAGTGATGGTAGCAGCAGCGCTACTTCCTCCTTTGATGAGAGTAGGATTATTGGTGGGAGGAGGAAACTATTCGGATGCCTTTAATTCATTCCTGATTTTCAGTACCAATATCATATGTTTAAACATCGCAGGGATTATCACTTTTTACCTGGCAGGGATCAGACCCGGACGCTGGTGGGAAAAGGAAAGAGCCAAAAAGAAAACCCGGAATGCTTTTATCCTTTGGTCACTGGCATTGACGCTTTTAATTATCACGGTCATTTTGATACGAGCCATAGAAGAATAACCGTACGGATAAACGCTATCAGGTACATCGAGTACCTCTGCCGTACTTTCAAAAACATATACCCTCTGTCGTTATGAGGGAGTCCAATTGTATTGGTTCAATACTTTTTCTGGGTTGAGGTGGAAATCAACTCTGATCAGAGAGCTGTTTTTAATATCGAAGTGAATTAACCTTTTTCTTTTTCCTGAAAAATGTTTCAAAAACGCCTCCTCTGTGTTATTTTTTTCAACAATAGCGTTGGCTGTTCTTTTCAAAAAGTGCCTTGATGAGCCGATTTTGCTTCCATCTTCGGTCAAAAACTATACGTTTAAATCACTTCATCAGTAGAAAACAACAACATGTACAAACCCTTTAGTAGCTTTTTTAAACACAATTCAAAAAAAATCACCATTAACTTCTGAATGAAACGGTTAATTTAGAGCATGTTTAAAATTCGTTTTTGACCCAAAGGGTAAAATTTAAACATGCTCTAATACAGGAGCACTTTAAGCATATTAGTTTTGAATTAAACTCAATTTTGATTTCATGGACATACTTACCCATACTCTCTCCGGGGTGGCCGCCGGAACGGTAGTTGCCGGCTTTTCATCGAAAGGATTCCGTAAAAAAACAGGGATCATTGCCCTCGGAGGCTTGGGAGGAGCATTGCCTGACCTGGATGCCTTCAGCTTGTGGTCGGGATTTGATACATACATCGGAAAAGCCCTTGCCCTCTCCCACTCCGGTAAAGAAATCTATTTTTCCAAATTCTGGTATTCTCATCATGGCTTTCTCCATTCCATCACCGCCAGTTTGCTTTTGGTTTTTTTAATGGCTTGTCTGGTTTTTTGGGTCAAAAGAAATTCCTCATACAACTTATTACAAAGCGTCAAAAAAAAGCAACTGTTTTATCTCAGTTTTGTTTTTGGCTTTCTCCTTCATCTTTTGGAGGACATGCCCACTCCCTCCTCTGTGTGGGGAGGAGTGAATTTCTTTTGGCCCTCTCGAGAATATATAGGAGGCACCGGACAAATCTGGTGGTGGAATAACTACGATATTTTTCTCATTGTTACCGGAGTGATCGTACTCAATTGCCTGTTATTAGTTCTTCGCAGATTCATCCGTTTTGATGGAAGAAAATTCACCGTTGCGGTTTTTATGCTGGGCTTCACACTGGCCCTGGTACAGATCAATACCCGGGGCTTTGACTTCCATTATACCGGACATACACCCAAGTACCAGGAATACGAAGCGAAATCAAAGGAAATTCAGAAACAATTACTGGGCGAAAAACTGTATGGCTGGATGCAGTTATTTGACAATCAGTTAAAAATTTACTTTTAACCGGGGCATAAGGGTACCCATTGCTTTATCCGTTTAGTTTTGAGATCTTTAAAAAAAGAAAACAGATCGGACATGAAACAATCAATGCTCATAAAGATGCTCACCCTTACCCTCTTCACCGGTTTGATTGGAACTTTTGTTGCCTATCGTGCTGGCTTCTTTAAAGCAACACTTGATAGTAATTCCCACTCAAGCCAGATGGACACCTTACAAAGAACGGACTCGATAAGCTTGAAAAAGCAATGGATGCCCTCTTCCAAAGTATTAATTTTAAAAGAAAACGATCTATTAAAAAAAGACTCGTTGGAACCTCCATTTCACTCCGATTCTGTAAAAATAAAAGATCCGAAAATCATGGGAAGCTCAAAATCGGGCATTCTTCTTACCCCGGAAATACTTCTTGATTCGCCAAGTACTCCACAAAAACATCCGTAATGGAATTTCTAAAGCTCTTAGAAGCTACCGGAATCAGCTTGTTCTTTTTACTTCTGGTATTCGTTCCCATGGAAAAAGTATTTCCTGCCAAACCCGGTCAAAAGATTTTCAGACCTCATTGGCTCATGGATTTTTGCTATTTCCTGGGCCAATATTTATTATGGAGTAGTGTGGTCATCTGGGTGTTGAATGAGTTTAACAGTTTTCTTACCGGCATGGTACCCTCTGCCTTTCGCAATACCGTTCAAAGCCAGCCTTGGTGGCTTCAGGCTCTGGAAGTCGTATTACTTAGTGATTTCCTGATTTATTGGGGACACCGGTTACAGCATCAGATAGGCTTTTTATGGAGGTTCCACAAAGTGCATCACAGTGCCGAGCATTTGGACTGGTTGGCAGCCCACCGGGAACACCCGCTCGATTCCATTTATACCATCGGTTTAATCAACTTACCGGCCTTTATCTTTGGTTTTCCATTGGAAACACTGGCCGGGGTGATTGCCTTCCGCGGGATATGGGCAATTTATATCCACTCCAATGTCCGGCTACCCCTCGGACCTTTAAAAATGCTGATCGGGGCTCCCGAGCTACACCATTGGCATCATAGCCTCGACCGGAAAGCCGGAAATTACGCAAACATTTCCCCGCTGATGGATCTCCTTTTCGGTACCTATACCTGTCCCCGGAAAGAGCCTGTAAGAGTTGGCATCCGGGAGCATTTCCCCCAATCGTATATTGCCCAATTACTGGCTCCTTGTTTGCCCCAGCACATTTGGAAGCGACTTGAAAAGCGGCTGAAAAAGAAGCTCAATTCGTCTGAGTACCCACAAGCTTCCTCCCGGCAATAAAGCCAAATTGCCACATTTAAGGTAATTTCTTATATTTCTCTTTTTATTCCTGATTTCAAACCCTTTATCATGTATTACGCTCCATCACTCATCTTCATCATCCTGTCTTTACTTTGTTGCAATCAATCAACTTTCGGGCAAAATAAACCTCTATGGCAATTTAAAACCCAAGGGGCCATCGTCTCCTCTCCGGCAATCCATGAAAACACGATTTATTTTGGCTCGGCAGACGGACATCTGTTTGCACTTAACCGGGAAAACGGAGTGGAAATATGGAAATACAAAACCGAGGGGAAAGTACACGGAAGTCCTCTGTTAATAGAAGACCTTGTGATCGTCAATAACTCTTTGGGGGAATTACTAGCCCTGGAACAAGCATCCGGAAAGTTGAAATGGAAATTTATCAGCAAAGGTGAAAAAAGGCTGGACATGTGGGATTATTACCTTTCTTCTCCTGTCAGTGATGGCAAACATATCTTTTGGGGAAGTGGTGATGGCCACCTTTATGCCTTGGATCATTCCAATGGTAAATTGAAGTGGAAATTTTTGACCGGAGGAATAATCCACGCCCGTCCTTTGTACCACGAAGGAAAACTGTACATCGGAAGCTTTGATGGATATATGTATGCACTCCATGCCGAACAAGGGGAATTGATTTGGAAATTCAAAACGGTAGGCGATGCCTATTTTCCGAAAGGCGAAATCCAGCGGGGAGCCACTCTCCAAAACGGAACATTGTATTTTGGCAGCCGTGATTTCAATGTATATGCATTGGATGCAACAACCGGTACCGGAAAATGGAATATGAAAGAACGGGGAAGTTGGGTCGTGTCCCTTCCGTTGGCAGACGATCAATACGTTTATTTCGGCACTTCGGACACCCACGCCTTTTATTGTTTTGATGCACAAACCGGAGAGGTGATTTGGAAACGACATTTGGGAATGCGCGTTTACGGAGGTGCCCAACGTTATCAAGACCGCATTTACTTCGGATGCTTCGATGGCGTATTATATGGATTAAACAGGGCCAATGGAAAGATCGAATGGAGCTTTGCCACCGAAGGCAACCGGCAAAACCGGCAGGAGGTCTTTGATGAGTCAGGCAATTTCCGGCAAGGCTTTGAATTGTATGGAGCGGATATGGAAACGTCCGAACAAAAAATCCTGGCTATGGGCAGTATTTTAGGCACTCCCTTGATTGACCCCACCAACGGAATCATCTACTTTGGAAGCACGGACGGAAACTTTTATGCCGTTCGGCTCAACTGATCATTGCTGTATAAAGGAAGGAGTGGAAGCCAACCAACAACCTTTTTTATCCCATAGCCAAACTTCGCTTCTTCCTCTGAACATATTAACTACCGTCAGGATTTCTTATTCATAAATTCCTCAAAAAAGGCTTCGCGATAGCTGTTGCCAATGGCAATTTCATACGCCTGGATAAAAATATCATTGTTGTCGAAAGAATCTATATGCAGGGTATTGACAATATAGGATTTATTCACCCGGAAAAATGTGTTTTTTGGTAATTGTTCATGAATAGTCTTCAGGTTCATTTTGGTGATAATCCTTCGCTCTGCCAATTGAAGAATCACATAATCTTTTAAGCCTTCAATAAACAGGATTTCTTTAAAATTCACCTTAAAAAACCGCCTTTCGGATTTCACAAAAAAGTACTCACTTTCAATTTTTCCTATATTCTCCTTTTCTTCGGTCAATAACAAGGAGTGGTAAGAAACGGCCTTATCCACAGCTTTTTGAAAACGAGCGGATTCTATCGGCTTCACCAGGTAATCTATCGCATCCACTTCATAGCTGTCCAAGGCATACTCCGTATACGCAGTGGTGAATACGACCAAAGTACTTTTGGGAATGTTTCTGGCAAACTCTAAGCCGGTCATATTAGGCATTTGAATATCCAGAAAAATCAAATCTACAGCTTGTTCATCCAGAAAGCGGGTCGCCGACAGGGCACTGTTAAAAGCGCCCAGCAAATTCAATTGCCCTGTTTCATGAATCAATAATTGTATAGCCTCCCTGGCCAGCGGTTCATCATCAACAATAATACAATTCATAGTGTTATCTTTAAATCTACCGTAAAGGTATTTTGCTCATCCGATATGTTCAACGAATAATGCTCCGGATAAAGCAATTCCAATCTTCTTTTGATATTTTTCAAGCCCAGCCCTCCGGTCATTTTCTTTTGTATTACGACATTGGGTTTGGAGTTTTCACATTTGAATACCAGTTGAGGACCTTCTATTGTAAAAGAAAGATGAATATACGATAAGTGATCGCTGTCCGGATTGTGTTTTACCGCATTTTCAACAAACGGAATAAACAAAAGCGGAGGAATCCATACCGGGTCAATTTCTCCTTCCTTTCGGATGGAATATTCAAAATTGTCCCTGCGTATTTTTTCCAGATTCAGAAAATCATTCAAAAAATGAATATCCGAACGTAACAGCACTTTCTCTTTAGAACTGTCATTAATTTGGTATCGCAATAAGTCTTCTAGTTTAAATAAGACTTGTGAAGCCTCCTCCCGGTTTTTCTTGATCAAAACATGGGCATTGTTCAGCATATTGAATAAAAAATGCGGGTTAATCTGGTTCTTCAAGTACTTTAACTCCGAATGCAAGGTCGTTGACTCCAAAGCATCAATGCGTTGGTTGTTTTGGATCCAATGCCGTAAAAGTAAAATTGCAGATGCCCCTGAAATGATCAGGCTAATCAAGATCACTGAAGACAACACACTCAAAAGCATCGCTTTATAGCCTATCTGTATAAACTCATTGCTCAACTTATACAGAACACTTTGAATGACAATGATCAAAAGTATCGCGACAAAGACAACTCCAAACACCGATAGAAAATAGGTAGTCAGCCTGTTTTTCAATAAAAACCGGGGGGCTAGTACGTAGATATTCAAATAGATAGCCAGCAAATAGAGTAACGTGTATGCCAACCAACCCAGAAACAGTTTCGAGGGGGTTGTATTTGCTTCCGGGATATTTAAAACCATATCAATAGAAATCACCGTAAAAATCAAGAGCAGTACTAAATGCCTGTAGACCTTAAAGCGGGGACTTAGGAGAAAATCAGCAATAAATTTATTATTTATCATCGTCTATAATGAAATAAAAATCCGTATTCGTTTCAAATTTACAATTGTAGGCAATGGGAATACCGGGATAAAAAGTCCAATGCAGAAGGAAAACCTCTTCGCTCGTTTGTTGACCGCTATCTGCCACAAATCCGACCGTTCTTGAATTTTATCCCGGCCAAGCATTTTTCACATGCCTAACTCCAACTGCAAAGCATTTGTCATGCGTTCGCTTTTTACAAATTCCAGTGAATACTTCTTAGGAAATAAGAGCTCAAGCCGTTGTTTGATCTTTGAAAAATCGAGGTCTATCAAAGTCGTTTGGTTGTTACAATTACAGATAAAATGTACCTTTTGATCATCCGATTTGAAGTGCAATTGTATGAAAGTCATTTCCCCCTCTGTTTTCGTATGGTTAATAGCCTGTTGCACAAAAGGGATAAACAACAAGGGAGGTACTAGCATTTTATAAATACTTCCTTCGGTGGCAATGGAAAACTCCAAGTTGCCGGAATACAACTTTTCCAGGTTCAAATAATTCGTAAGGAAATTAATTTCGCCCGTCAGCAAGACTTTCTTTCTGCCGCAATCGTATAACTGGTACCGCAACAGATGGCTTAATTTTAACAGCATTTCTGAAGCTTTGTCCGGTTCGGAAGTGGCCAAAACGCCAATCCGGTTAAGCATTTTAAAGAGAAAGAAGGGATTTACCTGTTCTTTTAACTGCTCCATTTCCGATTGGACTTTCATGTTCTCCAATTGGTGAATACGTTGATTATCAATGATAAAGGATTTTAATAAGACCGTCACCGAAATTCCTATCACAAAAGTCATATAAATAAAAAAAGTAGCGAAGCCATCCAGGATAAAGATGCCCGTAAGCTCGGGAAAGGAAACCTGTACGGGATTTTGCAGAAAATACCTATAGGTACAGTATTCCAAAACCAATTGAAGTAGCCAAACACCCAGCACAAACAACGATAAGGCAGCTACATACCACAAATATTTTTTGGTTAATAATAACCGGGGAACCAGTACAAACATATTGAAATACACCATGATCAGATAGGTAATTAACAAACTGATACTCAGATAGGACTGATACCCAAAGTTGACGACTCCCATATCCTGATAAGAGACAAAAGCCCTGTTCATGGCAATACTGGTCAGTGCCAAAACAAGGATCAGATGCCTCCATATTCTGAACCTGGCATCAATCAGAAGATCAAATAAAAATGTGGATTTACCTGTATTCAATTCGTGCATAGTGTCCTTTTTAAATGAAGGTCAACTTCATTGTTGTTTTGTCAAACCTAAGGGGTTTCGTTCTATTTTCAGACTAACCTCTTGTTTTGTTTTTCATGATTCGCTATATCACCTTTGAGCGGGTATCAAGCACCCGGAAAGGGTTTACATCTACAATCCGTTTCGTTAAAGTTATCCCCTTCCGAATGGATCAGGAAGGGGGGAATTTCATAGCTGGTAAAAGTAAACTTTCTAAAGAAAAAGGAGTTGTTAAAAAAAGACAAACCACTTCCATAAACTAAAAGATGAACGGGACATAACGGGCAAATACCGGTCTTCGTAGTCTTCGATTAAAAGTATCAACAATGCCGCTTCGTCCGCTTCCGGAGTGTCGTCCGGAGCATCAAATACATCTTCCAATCTTCTAATAGCGTTTTCGTAGTCTTCTCTGGTTTTTAATATTTCAATTTTCATAGAATGAATCTATAGTTCAATATTTACATATTTTGTAGCATGAGGGCATTGGCCCAAGTTGTGGCTTGCACCCAATAGAAAAGCTCCTCTCCGGGAAATGAGTGATTCAAACTTCAGTAAAGAGTAGTATTCGAAAGGACCAAGGGTTTGAATTTACCATTACAGCCTACCTGTCTATTTCGTTAAATTTTGCCCTTGAGGCGGCTTTTTTTGAAAGGTATATTTCAAGGCTACGGAAGCATAGGGAGCAAATCTAAAATGTGGATTTTCTTGGGGATCATCGTTAAAAAAGTCCTTCAAAGACTTCTCCTGATAATAGGCATATCGATCGCCCGTCACTCCTACCGTTATGGGGATGGATAAGGCATTACCAAGTTTAATTTCAGGCTGAAGGCCAAACACCGTATATCTATGAGAGAAGATAACGTCTTCCCCGTTTTTTTCGACCAAGGCCATCATCCCGTTCATTTCGCCCACCAAATGCAGGTAAAACAACTTATTCAGTTTCATCCCGACTGAAAGCTCCATGGTATTCATCACCGATATTTTTGCCAGGAAACGCCCGTTGGTTTTCCAGTTAAAATAAAAGGCCGGAAAAATCATCGGATAACCAAAAATACTACTCAGCGCTGCTCCTCCTCCTATTTCCAGGTTGGGTTTTAAGTGCCGGATAAAAATGACACCCCCTTGCCCCAAGAGATTGTCCGCTCCCATAGTCGCGAGATCATCGGTATATACCCCAACCCCCAGCGAAACCAACAAAGACCATTTCGTATTCAAGGGCCTTAAATGAGAGACTGCCACCTGGGCATTGTATATATCTGACAAGAGCGCCTCCTCAAAAGTACCTGTATTTTCCAAAGATGCATATAAACCACTCAGTCCCACCATCCAGGCAGTAGGCCGGTTTTCTTCATTCAGTTTCATAGAAACCGGTATATTGATCCCCCCTTGGTAAATCCTGGCTTCTCCTTTGCCTCCGGTGTATTCATCCTTTTCATCTTTGAATTTTGACGTGCCTATATAAGTCGTTTTCAATTGTATCTGAGCAGTACTTTCCAAACTCAACATCATCCCCAACACGATAAAACTAAACAGAGCTTTTTTCATATCTCAAAAATTAAATTGCGATTGTTTTATGCGAAAGTAGCCCTGTTAGAAACGCCATCGGGGAATAGTAGACAAACCGGGAAGACTTGTATACAAACCGCCCGGTTCGGTATAGCAACTTATTGACTGCTTTTGGAAAAGAGTGGAAATTCGTGAAAACGCTTGATAAAGTTGAATTGAAAATGTCCGGAATTTAAGACGAGGCTGGCTTCTTTGGCAAAGGAGGAGTATATCATATTGTTGACAAACGAGGCCCTCAGCGACCAGGTCTCATGATTATACCCTACGGACATCCGGGGAAACACCGTTGGAGAAACCTCCAGGCTTTGCTTTGTAAATTGTGAAATATCTTCCCCTCCAAACTGAATGCCCAAAGACAAGGACCCACTGATAAAATACCGCTTTTTAATCAGCCACGTATACGCGTACCCGCTACTGATACCCAGTTGGAAATTCTGAAGCAAATGCGGATGCTCCGGGGTAATCAAAGTGCTATCCGATTGAATTTTATTGAAATACACTCCGGCTCCCAACAGGATGCTTCCTGCGGGCTTCAATTGCTTTTCACTTTGGTTAAAAGCCGCCTTGTACGAAAAGCGTTTCCAGTTGAAAATATACTGACCGAATATGCCATACTGCCGGATGCTCAGGTCCGGAAAAATCTCCAGCCTTGTATTCTTTTGCTCATTGCTTTCAGTGTAAAACCCTTGGTATCGTTGAATAAACATATCCACCACAAACTTCCGCCCGTACTGATGCATTTGTAAATCCAGGTACTTGGTCTTGCCCTTTTGTTTATTCCTCATAAAGTCAAACCCGTACCCGGCACTAAAATTCAACACAGTGTTATGTTTCGAAAAACCCAACCCTATACTGACCGGATTGTTGGGCATAAATATCCTGTCTTGGGCCTCATCACTCAGAAACAAAAAATTTCTAGCCAAGTAGCCTCTTAAGGCAAACCGTTGCTCAAATGCTCCTATATAGGCACTGTCCACCTTAGCCTGCCCCATGCCCGGCATAGAAACAAGAAGTAAAAAACTAAAAATATAAGCGTACTTTGGCAAAATCATAGAAGACATTCCTTTCAATAATTCTGATTTACAACTCAGCAGACCAGATGCATTGCAAGTTTCAAGTTGGATAGGTATATTGAAAAAAGTATATCGTTTCAAAAGCAGCTTTAGTTTACACAAAAAAACTAAAAAATTCATAAACACTCTCCATTACCTCCCAAATTATACAAAGACAACAACCCCAAGAAACAATAGTAGACAAGCCTTGTGATTTCGTATACCAAAATGCAATTTATTAGAAAACGGTTCAAAAGTATGAAAGTACCGTTTCGGCCTCAGTGGCAAAGCTCCTGAAACGGGTCATTCTCCGGCCGGAAGTTTAAGTGATTTATTTGGCCCCCCACCCGGTTGAACAGCCCTTTTATTTTTCAAAAACAAACGTCCCAATCAGTTTTCAGATTCTTCATTATCCTATCCGGTTATAGGCTCTTAATCGTATTTGCTTTCCCTACCGTAAAGCGTAGCAGGCACTTACTTCAAAGCATTCATAAAGCTTCAACAAGAAGGCATGGCAACACTACTAATAAAGAAAATTGTCCGTCAATGGAAGTGATTGGCTTATTTAAAAAAGATATATTCAGTTGAAACGATTTCAGCTTGTAAATAAAAATAAAAAGTATAATTTCAACACCACAAAATAACTGCCACACATATGTTTATACTATGACTAGCCCTTTGGATTCAATTGTCAACCAAACATTCGTATGAAAAATCAAATCCTTATTTCCTTTTTAGTTACACTTTTGTTCGGTGCCTGTCACCCTAAAGAAAATGCTCAAACCATTCAAGAAACAAAAACGCCTGTGACCATTTCGGAAAATCCCCATCCCCTACTTGGGACTTGGAAAATGGTCTACGGTGAAATCCGGGAAAAAGACTCCCTTCAGGTAAAAGACATGTCCAAATCTGAGTTTATAAAAATCATTAACGACAGTCATTTTGCCTTCTTCAATCAAGAGCCTGGTAATTTTTATGGCGGTGGTGGTACCTACTCCTTAAACGGTGATCAATACACGGAAACCTTGAGCTACACCGGGGCAGAAGAAGTCAGGGGGCATAGCTTTCCTTTTACCATCGAAATTAAAGGAGATTCATTGATTCAGTACGGACGGGAATTGGTAGAGGAGGCTAATATGGACCGGCACATTGTTGAAAAGTATATCAGGGTGAAATAGTCCTGGGCAGCCTTTAAATTTCAATTCAAAATGAAAAGGTAAATGCATGGTGACCGATCATGTAAGCACTTCTCAATGGAAAAACATTATACCTTATATTGATCGTACTGTTCGACTGGGGAGTGAAGAGGATTTCAGAAGTCTTCTTTCCCCCGGTCAAACACTTCTTGGGCATTGAATCGCCACCAAAACTCCCTTGATCAAAATCCTTCGTACAAAACCTTGTAGTCTCATCTATTTTTTGGAACCCTCTACTTGCCAGAAGTTTGGGCCAAAATGTCCTGAGGAATGATTTATAAAATATTCCCGCAACGAATTATAAACATGCTCTAAAACTTTGAAGAGTGAATTAACTGAGGAACCTAGCAAACATAATACATTCACTACCGGAATAACCATTAAAGAGGACTTTTACAAGATTGTCTTCACAGAGGCTTATAAGTTATCAAAAAAAGTCTTGCTCTTTTCGCTCTCGCCAGTATACACCCTAGCTTCACAAAGCACCTCCGCAGAAAAAAATACCTATATAAGGCTAAAAAATAACAAGCAAAAATTTGCATATATTTAATAAACACCTATTTTTGGGGATCTTTTTTTTAGCTGCAGCAAAAAAACTTTTTCTTTCAAGACTAATTCTACGCGCAAACTGACATACAGTCAACAAGTTGAATTCTATTATACAAATATTTCTGAATTATATTCAATCCATTAACAACTTATGAAAAACAACGTAAATTTTGTATTATTTGCCTTTATGGTAAGCATTTTCAGTTCTTGTACCCAATTAGGCCTTGTGAAAGAGGACTTCACCACCAAAGAAGGCTTGAAAGAGTTTGAAGAGGAACTGATCAGTAAGTTTGGAAAAGATGCCTACTTTACAGATTTCGGAATTTCACACTCTCAACATGGAAGTGTAGCTAACGTTACCGTTACTTCTGATCCTTCCAGCCTGAAAATGGGTAGCTGGATTTATCATAAAGGGCTTTGGGAGCAAACTTCTGACATTACCCTGGAAATCCCTGACGGTGCCAAAGCCGAAGATTTTATGTATACGCACAAAGAGTTGGATTTTGATCAAATAAATGAATTGGTAGAAAAATCGAAAACCAAAGTCAAAGAGGAAAAAGATATGGATGTCGTGGTGTATACTATATATTTAAGCGCTCCGGATGATGCCGACTTTTCCAGAATGCGATACTCCTTAGATTTACGACCGGAAAACGGGGGAACTAGTTTTAGTTTTTATTACAATATGGATGGTTCCCTACATTCCTTTGATTATTAGTTACTATTGTTGAATGAAAATACCCTGATTTGAATTAAGTAACTTCTCCTGTTCTGTCAGGGTATTACACCCATTCGTAAATACATGGAGGGTTGAACTTCCATTGTCAAGTCCAATATTTTAAGGAAAACCAAAACTACTTTACCCTATCTGTATTTTCCAAGCACGAAAGAGGTAAGCACTCGATCCTTGAAAATTAAATACAACCATTCAAATGAAAAGAAAATTAAAGCAGGAATACAATACGCTGGAAAGTATCAAAGATTTTTTGGCAACCAAGACCTCCTTAGAATGTTTCATTGCGTTGGATGAGTGGATTTTTGATGAGATAAGAGTCTCCAGAAAATGTGTAGTGGTCAAAAAAAGCGGTATTGCCGGAGCAAAAGTTGTTTTTGAAGAAGCAAATATTGTGGACATTCAACCGATCGCCCCAAGCCGGTTTATCAACACCCTTACCATGAGAGGCCTGTTGGCTATGATCATTCAATTCATCATTTCGGGTGCACAGAATAAAGTAGCCGAAGAAGTCGAAAATCATTTATTAGAAATTCAAATCATTTAATCCATGGACGCTATTCAATTTACTTATAAAGCAAAATTTTCCTATTTGAATAAATTTCTTCCTCCGCTTGTTTTGGGAGGCATCGGTGCGTATTGTTATTTAGAGCAGGTGAGTATCTCTATTAAAAGAAGACTTACCATCTTACCGTATCCCTATAGCTTTTATGTGTTTGGAGGGGCCGGTATCTTGCTTCTTGCCTATGCTATTTACAAATTAGTGCAATATATCAAGGCCAGCCAAAATCATCATGATATTACCCTCACGGAAAAATACATTACTTTTCCGCAAGGGAGTTCCGAAAAGGTACAAGTCTATTATGATGAGGTGCAAAGCCTCTATATTCAGGAAGATTCGGAGGACGGGGAATCCATTACGATAGATGTAAACAACAATAGTTATAAGTTTCAAGAAGAATACTTTAGCTCTTTATCTCAGTATACGGATTTCAAAGCCATATTAGAGAAATTATGCACTAAACTTACTCATTAAGGGAGCCTAAGCTTTTACCACTTACTTTTCACTCCTTGGTGGATTAAAAAAACAATACTCCAAAGATGCTTCTTCAAAAGAAATTGTGTCTTTGGAGTCTATTTTTATGCTTCTCTAAGCATACCGGAACCAGGAATGACAGAGATTAATTCGAATTATTCTTTTTATCTTTTTCCACCGCCTTTTCATACGCATACTGCAAATAAGGCAGCAGTAAGGTCTTAAAGGTTTCATCCGTTGGGTTCACTACACTGACCCAATACATATTCCCATAGACCGGATGAGGGAATATTTCATTTTCTTTTGTAAAATCAATCTCAGCTTCCCAATAACCACCGATACCACTTTTTGCTTCGATATGAGCAAATAAGGCATTAAACCGTTCCTTCCCGATGCCAATATTTAAACGGTAGTAACCCTCCCGATCTAACTTTGAAACATGATCATACTCATTGTCATGGGTAACCACCGTAGCAAAAGGAAAACGATTGTCTGATCCGTAAAGAAAAAAGTAATCGCCATCCTCCGATTGGATAAAATACGATTCGCTAAATGTCTGAGAAACGGCTTCAATAACTTGCGCTAAGTTCATAGTCTTTTTTTAGTAAAATTGCCTACAAGACTGTAGAATTGCAAGTAGTTATCTTTTTGTTATATAGTGACCTAAAGTAAAGTTTTGTCCACAGATGAAGGATACGCCCAAAAAAGAAAATAAAAATTCTCAAGAATGTCCTTTTCAAGAAGCCATGCACCTCCTTTCCGGAAAATGGACCATGTCAATCATCAATACTTTAATGTATGGAACGATGAGGTTTAAAGAATTGGAACGGTCTGTCGAAGGTATTAACACCCGGATGCTAGTGAAAGAACTCAAACAGTTGGAAGCAAAGAAGATCGTCAATAGAAAAGCGTATGCCACAGTGCCTCCTACCGTAGAGTATTCACTTACCGAAAAGGGTGAGTTGTTAAAGCCTGTCATAACAGAAATTCAAGCTTGGGCATTGAAGGTATTGATTTAATGTGGCCGTTGATCAACCGGTCACTTTCCTCATCAGCCCTTCCAACGGCCCGTGGGGTTGCTTGCGCTTCCAAACATTAGCAAACACAATGCATGCCACACTAAATACCAATGCATAGCCTAAAGAAAACTCAATCGAAAACGCTCCCATTGTATTTTGACTGATCAGATCCATCACTACCATCCCGATCACTACATGCGCCACATAAAAGGTAAGCGCAAGCTGTCCGGTATTTTTTAAGGATTGTATCATTGTCGTATGTTCAAATTTGGAAGAGAGTAGTATACAAACGGAAATGACCGTGATGGCAATACTGCTTCCCGAAATCATATAGAAAGGCAAAGGAGGCATTGGACTGGTGCCAAAAAGTGCTTCTACCTCCTCTTGACCTGCAAAAGAAAAACCGGCTATGAAAAGGCGCGAAAGTACTACCGTGCAAACAAATATACCTGAACTGATCCCGGCGGATTTCAATAGGAATCTTTCATTTCTTAAGTCCTGTCTCCCAAACCATACCCCAACTAACATAAACGCAACCCAGGGAAATACGGGGTGAAACCCATTGTAAAAGAGGTTATTGAGAAAACCTTTAACCGTCCAAAAACCGGTATATTCTAACGTTTCGTAGTTCCAGCCTGCATCATAATTCCAGAGAGCCATCAACAGGGGATAGAGAGCTACAATACAAACCGCCAAGCCCACTATCATGCTATTGGAAACGGGTAAAACCAAAAGCGTGATGAGCATATAAACACCATAAAAATGCAGAATATCAGCTGGCCAAAGCGGCAAATATATCAGACCCACGATAAACAGAAATAGAGCACGTTTGAAAATCCGGGCTCTCACTTTCGTCAACTTCTGTGCGTTGTTACTTTCAACGGCCGAGTTTGAAATAAAAGCAATCCCTACACCGGCCAATACGACAAATGTTGCCGCAGCCTTTCCTTCTAACAAGCCGACCATCGTCCGTATCCATTCATTTCCCAAACCTCCGAAGGCAATCTTAAAATTCACCAAAATCATCCCGATAATGGCTAAACCCCTTGCCACATCGATACCAATAATGCGTTTTTCCATATCACATTGATTTCATTACCATAAGTATTCAGTTCGTACAACACCTGAATTTATCAGGTATTCTTATTTATAATTTTCCGGAAAAAATCTCTCTCTGGCATACAAAAAATAACGGAACAGCTCATACTCTGAAAAAGAAAATCCTTACCTATATGAAGATTCCGCGTAGGTTCAAGACCTTAAAAATTAACCCCCAATTCCAATTCAAACCCATAATCACTCTTGTATATTTTGGAGGTTTGTATTTGTTGAAAAAAGCCGGCCCCGATCACAATCCCGAAATCTTCCCAAGGGATCCATACCAATCCTTGCCGGCCTTTGACCCCGATCAGGAAATTGTTTTTTCTCTTGTTTTGCAGCTCTTTAATGGACTCAAGCCCTACCGGTATATGCAATCCAAGACGACCGTACAAGCCGGGTAGAATTTTGACAAGCCCTTCCAATCCCCCTCCCAGAGTGTAAGAATCAACGGATTTGTAACCCTTCCGTTCCAAGACTTTAGGCTTCAGACTGTACTGGTCGTATGAAAGCGTAAACGGCAAAATAAAATCCTCTTCGCTGTCTGCAAATCCGGTATACGTAACTTTCCACCCTTGGCGGTATTTGCTAAATATTTTTTGAACGGTGAGCAAATTGTACCATTTCCGTAACGGGCTGTCAACATCCAAGATCCTTGGGTCTTTGAAGGAATTTACTTCTTCACTGTCTAAGGATTTCATCTTTGCGAAATCAGATTTCTGTAAACAGTCATTGATAAAATTAAGCATACAAAATTCCAAGGCGGCTCTGATTCTCTTTTCGTGGCTTGTATCAATTGCTGATGCCTGTGACAAGGGAAATACCTCCTCTTCATAATGGCGGATTTTATAAATCTCCTTCAACTGGTTTCCCACCCGTTCAAAAAAGCCCAGGTACATATGCACTCTTGTTTTGATATCGGTAATACTGCTTTGGGATTGCTGTATTTCCAAGTCCCAAATTTTAATTTGTATCGCCCTCCCCGCTTTGGTATAAGGAAAAGAAGTATCCATAAACCCTTGAACAGCCTCTGTTGCATTGGGGTATAAATAGAGAGGAATACCTTTGGGTTGTCCGTTTTTTGTCCACCCCAAATTCTTTCGCGTCCTTTCATCCAGCACTTTTTGGATATAGACAGACCGGGCATCATGCTTAAAAGGCTCCGTATTCAAAATCACTTCACCTTGCCCGAAAGTAGAAAGCGAACTACCTAAAAAGCAGACCAGATAGACAATAGATCTCACAATACCGGATTTTATCGTTGTGTACTGTAGTGAACTTCCACTTCTCTGATTTCATCCACATCAAACTGCAACACCAAATTTTGGTCTGTCAACCGGAGGATATTGGCTTTTACCTTCTCTCCCTTGTCATCCTTCATCAGGATATATTTGCCGTTAACATTCAACAGCCAGAAACCCCTCTCCTCTTTTCCTTCCGACACAGATGTAAAGTGCTTATCGTCTTTCAAAAAAAGATAATCTCCTTTTTCTTTTCGAGAGGGCTGATATTCTTCCGAAGCGACTTTGTATTTATCCAAATACCACTTTTTTGCTAAGTTATTTTCGGAAAGTGTTTGTGCACTGGTATAAAGCGCAGTGATCAATAATACCGCAATCATTACAAATGTTTTTTTCATAAAAATTTCACTTTATTTTTTTGACAAAAGTAGAATTGGGTATGGGCATCTTGTTTGTCCGTTTCGGACAAAAAACGAAACGAATGATAGGATGTTAACCCTAATACACGGACAACATGAGGTTTCTTTGGATTTCAATTGTTTGACATATGGCTTTTCCAAGCTTATTTCAGAGAAAAACACCCTCGATTATGTACCTTCGTACTTTATTTACAAACCATAATGGCATTACGTAAATAAGTACTATGGATCAATTGTAAACAAGGCGAAAAAAATGCTTTAGGTATGAAAGAGCTTCTACAAAATATCGGTATCGACAATTTTCATAACTTCCTTTACGAATACGAACCTGTCTTATTAGATTGGTGGGACCCGGAACATCAAACCTCCATAGAAATACAAGTGGGAAAAGACGAGGAAGGATTTATCGAGCTTACCGTGTTTTTCTGTCCTATGGTGGAACAAATTGTGGAACGCAACCCTGTTTTCTACACTAGTTTTAAAGAGGAAACAATAGAAGGTAATACACTCATTGCCAAACCTGTAGCCGACAGGATAGCCAGCGAATTAACACTGGAATTCTCAGAGGAACAAAATGCCTATTTCACTCAGTCGTACCCGGAAAGTAAACAGATTTTGGAGGAGCTATTGAATTTACTTTCCAACAAAACACCTCTGTACACTTTTGATCTCAATGAGGAAGAAGAGCAAACGGAAGATTTAATGCCGGAAAATGCCTTGGAACACTTTATTGCCATGCTTTCTATGAATTTGGAAGAGATGAACCAAGAAACCATTCTGGATGGGTTGGAAATGGCCATTGCCTTTGAAGGAGTGGAATATTTAGAAACTTTAAAACAAGAGCTTTCCAAACAAGAGACTTATGATTTTGAAAAAAAATATGGGATTGATCAAAATGCATTGGCTTTGATTAAAAAGATTGTAGAGAGCTATGAACTCTAAATGGAAAGCAAGCTCCTTTGATCTAAGATCCTACTCCCCATTTCATTATAAAGAAAAACTCAAGTTACCATCCGGCTCATGTTCATTTCCCTTAAAAAGGGTAAAAACTATCTTCCGAACAGTTTTTACCCCCTAATAAAGCTTTTTATACGCCTCCGCTTCCATGGTATTTCCTCACCTTTGAACCGAGTAACTTCCGGTGGGTGATTGAGTGAAACGGTGAATAAGTGAGTATAAACCCAACCTCAATCATTAAAAATATTTCTAACCTCTGATTGACCGGCAACTATTAATGGCCCGTATTTTCAGTAAAAAACGATTGGTCACCTATTCACTATTTCACTCATTTCTCAAATAGCCAAAACGGCACACTGCAACTCACACCTTGATTCCTCCCCTTGCATGCCCTTGCTTAGCGGTTTTCCATACTGGAAATCCACCTGTTTTCCACCCCCCAGTCCGGATTGGGGCTGGCGGATGTGGTGATCAGCAACTCCCCTCCTTCTGCTATTTCTTCATGACTTAGCCAATTGCGATTTAAAGGCTTTCCCTTCCAGATAGCTTTCCGAATATAGGCATGTGCCGGGTCATAGTTTTCCACCCGGATGGTAAATATATTGCCCTTTGGCCAGCGAATACTCACGTGCTCCAGTAAGGGGGCATGCAGGTAATACACCGCTTCTCCTACACATGCAGGGAACAAGCCTGTAGAAGCCCATACATACCAACTGGACATGGTTCCGGCATCATCGTCCATCGTCCGGATATACGCCTCCGGCTGGTTTTTATAGATCTTCCCGATATACGATTCCGTTCCCCGGCTATTGTTATTGAAGTAATGTTGAACCATGGTGTCCACCGCAATCCGGTGAATAATCTCCTGGGACTTCCAGGGTTGGGAAGTTCCCTGATACATGCCCGGTACTTGCAGGTCCGGCTGATTGGCGTGATTGTAATAGTCCCCGTCAAAAAATTCATCCAGCTGAGAGAGAAAAACATCTTCCCCCCCGGCCAGTTCAATCAATCCTTTTTGGTCGAATGGAACAAACCATCGATACTGCCAAACGGTGCCTTGGTACATGCCTCTGGCTCCCATCCGGTCTACATCCTCCCGGCGGACATCTTGGAACTCACTTCGCCAGGTCTCTTGATAAGCCATTGCTTTTTGGCTGTATTCTTTTGCCAAAGCGTGCTTGCCCGTTGCCGTCAGAATTTCAGCCAAGGCCCAGGCATCATAAGCCGATTCCAAGGCTTTATCGGGATGAGCAAGCTCCAAAGCGTCTACTTCATGAATCAAGGAATCTATGATGGGATCAAAATTTATTTTATATCCTTTTCGATAAGCATCCAACAAAACGACTATGGCATGTTCTGTCCTGACAGTGGGAGCAGGAGACTTTTCCGAAGCAAAATCTTTTTTCCCGTAAGGATATAAATTAGCAATAGAAGTCGCCATATCTTGAAAGTAATCAGGGTACATCAAAGACAATAAGGGAAGTTGAGTCCGGTAATTATCCCAAATCGCCCAACCATGGTAAAGAGTCTGTGATGACTGTTGTATACTCCCGTCAATGGCCTTGTAATAGCCATCCTCTTCCGAAATCCGGTAAGGTGACTGAAGAGCCCTGTACAATAAAGAATAGAATAACTTGACTCTTTCTTCCTCTCCTTCTACCTCCACCTGACCTAACAGTGTATTCCACACTTTTGCACTTTCGGTTTTTGATTCTTCAAAGGAGGTTTTGCGAAGGGCTGCTTTGGCATACTCCACATTTACCGAAGAAAAAGCGATATGCACTCCCACTTCTTGCTCCTGGGAATTAACCGTAGCAACCAAACGATGCGAAGACACTTCCTTCCATTGTACGGAAGTATCAAATTCCAAATAGTAATACAAGCGGTATTGCCCTGCTCCACAAGTTGTACGGGCCTCTATCCAGCCGCTCAAGGATTTTTCTCCGAGGTGGTGCTCTTCCTTCCGGAAACGATTGACAATGGAGTGACTCAAGTCGATATAAAACCCCTTTTCCCCTTGTGGGAATGCATACCGGTGTGCTCCATACCTGTCAACCACGGCAAATTCCGCGGAGATTTGATTGGTAAAACGCACACTATAATATCCGGGATAAGCCTTCTCTTCCTTTTTTATCAGCCGGGTAGATTCCCAATCACTCCCTAAAAACGGTTTGACTAAAAGATTTCCACCACTTCCTTGACACCCAACCCCTTCCAAACGGTTATGTGTAAATCCTAAAAACTCCTTGGCCTTGTATTCATAACCGGTATGGGTAGAAGGATAGGTATGTGGTCCTATACTCAACATGCTAAACGGGTACGAAGCGGCCGGAGATAACTGACCGTTGTCTCCGGATGAGCCAAGAAATACATTCACATATTCGGAAGGTGTGTGTATGTTTTTATGGCCTTTATGATCGTGCAATGGCCTTTGACACGATAAGGCAATGATGAGGATCAAATACAAATAACGAATACGCATAATGTTCGGATTAAGGGTCTAAAGGTTCGTAGGGATTCTGATGAAAACTTTCTACTATCGGCAGAAACTCAATGGTGGTAGGAGAAATCCTTTCCAATAATTTTCCGGGAAGGTAGCCCAGCTCTTCGATACAACGATCCTGAAATTTCTGAGACCCCACATAATCGCTGTGCCGGTAATTGGTCGTCACCAAGCTGGGTTTTTCCTCCGGTACTCCATAAGCATACAACAGTCTCGAAGCGTTCCGAAGGTTCGTAGTGGTATGCCGGGCGTGCGGTTCGATCAAAATATGTTTTTCCTGAATTCCGTACTTCTCCATCAACTCCTTTTTCATTTCAATGGCTTCACATACCGGTGTACGATAGGGATGTACATGCCCTCCGGAAACTATCAGTAATGGAGCCAAACCTTCCTGAAACTGCCGGGCGGCAATCCGCAAGTTCAACTTTCCGTTAGGAGTAAGCCTGACACCATACATTTCCGAACCAGCTCCCAGTACTACAATAGACGCATAAGGATAATCTTTCCAGTGAATAGACGGAATAAAATCCACGGCAGCTTTGTTTTCCAAAATCTCCATCGGCTCATAACGGGCAGCCTCATCCCGATGGTTGAGGTATAAGAGCGAAACAGCAAAATCCAAAGGACCGTCAAAAAACAACTCACTTTTTTCGGCTTGGGCAAGCACTTCTCTCGCCCACATATGAAGCGTATTTTTATAGGTGTTGTTCTCCACATTATAAGTCACCGAATCAATGGCGGGGTATAAGGGTTTTGCCCCGTTTCCATATACTTGGATACTGTGATTGATCCCCTTCGCACACAATTCCCAAGCTTTATTCAAGATTTCTCCTTCCGGCAAAGAGGCCCATACTTGGTAAGTTCCGGAAGGTTGAAGGTGCTGTTGAAACAATTTTTTCAAAGTGCTTTCCTTTTTTGATAAACCCTTCAAGTGTTCACCGATTTGACGGATTTCCTCATCCGACCATAAAAAAGCATTGACCACACCCGCCCGGTCTTGTGCACCGCTTTCTATAGCCTTTTTAATCGTTTCCAGTTTTTCCTTTCGAAACTCAAGCAATACCTTGTCTTCGGTCAACAAGGTTTTGACTTCCGGGATTTTTTGAAAAAGCGTCAACAAGTAAAAATTCTTGTCTTGCACCAAAGAAGAGGATTGCCGTTTTTTATATCCGGGATCGTACTGTTTTGACATACTTTGCCCCCACGCATTGGAAGTAAAAAGGCACAAAACAGCAAGCCCAACCATTAGTTTATTCATTGTGCTTGAATTATAGAATTGAAAAGATTAAACCCTTTGAGGAGAAATAATAAACTCAAGTGATTGAATGGTATGTTTTTCTGTATTTTAATGAAAACAATTCACCATTTCACTCATTCTCTAAAATTCTCAAGGAACACAACTGGTGTTCATCAATGAGTATTTTCTCAGATTCCGTAAGGTTATTTGAAAAAACTGCCAGGCAAAGCTGCCTGACAGTAAACAAGTAGATAAACAGATGAAATTTTCAATGGTCAATCCACCGGTCTCATCCGGTCTCCGGACTAATACCCTTCTCTTTGCGTCACCTTGTCTCTCCCCACCACATCGATATACTTCTGAGGAACAGGAAAATACTCATTGACCCCTTCTTGAAAATATGCATTAGTGAGATGAGACCGTTTTGTTTTTTCCGCTTCAATGTATTTGTTCATCACTTCAGCCGCATTTCCCCAGCGAACCAAATCAAAGAAGCGGTGTCCTTCCATGGCCAACTCCAGTCTACGCTCCATATGAACCGCCTTACGAGCCTGCGCAAGATCTGCCCATGGGTTTGTATAAAGTTCAATATTGTAATTCGCAGCAGGAGCCGAATTGTCCAAACTCATTACATACTGGCTGTCATGGGCCCGTTGGCGCACTTGGTTTACCAACTCTCTGGCTTCCTCCAACTGATTCAGCTCCACCAACGCCTCCGCTTTCCACAACAGCAAATCCGCATACCGGATGATATAGTAGTTCAAGGCACTGATATAAGGCCAGGTTTGAATTTGCAAAGAAGATTTCGCCGATACAATTCTCTTTTTCGGACCAAAGGGGCCATAGGTAGACAAATCGCGCGCCCAAGAAGCTTCGTATTCTACATCCAAGTCGAGATAGGGAATGCCCGGACGCCCTACCGTATGATCCAAACGGGGATCTATAAAATCGCTATCCTCCACATCCACATTATCATAAACCGGCAAGCCGTTGGCACTGGTTTTATAGGCATTGATCAGGTTTTGAGAAGGGCGGTGAAAACCGTATTGAGAATAATAAGGCCCTCCGGGTGCTGCCAGCCGGTCACCGATTCCCCCGTTGTAATTGTTAGGCGCTCCGTCATTTACGGTGTGTTGTACGGCAAAAATGACTTCTTTACTATTGTCATTTTCCGGAAGGAAAACATCTCTGAAGTCCGGCAACAATTCGTATTTCTGACTGGAAATCACTTCATTGGCAGCAGCCAACGCCTCAGTCCATTTTTCCTGAAATATATAACACTTGGTCAAATAGGCTTTGGCGGTGATCTTATTTGGTCTTCCTACGTCTGTTTGGTCCATAGGTAAATTTTCATAAGCCGTTTGGAAATTCTGCTCGATTTTTTCCCATAACTGTTCCGAACTGTATTCCGTATTGGAGACGTAATAGTCTTCAATCAAAGTCGCTGACTCATCGATATACGGTACCTGGAAGTAGATTTTTTTCAATTCGAAATAATAATGCCCTCTCAAAAAATTCAACTCTCCCCTACGCACCTTTTTCAATTCCGCATCGAACTCTTCCGAAGCATTCAGCAATTGAATGGCTACGTTTACCCGTTTCACTCCTTCGTAAAGAGCGGCCCACTTGCGTTCCACATCGATGATGGTAGGGTTGATGTTAAAGATTTCCATCAGGTGGATCTGGTTTTGGTCTCCGGTACCCCCTCCACCTTTGTAAGCATCGTCAGACATTACATCGCCAAAACTCCAGTTAGAGGCAGGAGAATTATAGGCATTGCTGGCTCCGTCAATCTGTCCGTTTAACACGCTGTAGGCGGCAATGATGGCCCCTTCCACATTCTCAGGATCGGTCATATTTTCCGGTGCGATTTCACCATATGGTGTTTCGTCCAAGAAGCTGTCGGAGCAAGCCGAGGTTAACAACACCAATGCAAGAAATATATATTTTAATCTGTTTTTCATTTTTATTGACTCATTAGAAATTCCTATCAAACATTTGATCATTTGACTCCTTAAGAGCAACTTAAAAATTCAGGTTAAGCCCCAAAGTAAAAGTCCGGGACGGAGGATAAATTCCCCGGTCTACACCGATATCCAGATTCCGGTTTCTGGAAGAGTAATTTTGCAAACCGATTTCCGGAGTCATTCCTCCGTAATTGGTAATGGTAAAGACGTTGTTAACTTGCCCGAATACTCTAAGGTCCATGCCTTTCATTTTATCACTAGGGAAAGTATAACCCAACTGTACATTGTACAACTTGAAATACGATCCCTTTTCAACATAATAAGAGGATACTCTGATATTATTGTTAGGGTCGTCCAGTGTGAGGCGGGGAATTTCCGCATTCGGATTGTCCGGAGTCCAGGCATTCATTACATCTTCACTTTTGTTATAAGCCGCCTGGTTAAAAAACTCGGTTTTGTACTTTGTCAGGTTATAAATATCATTTCCGAAGGAAGCGTTGAACAACATGGCCAGATCAAAACCTTTATAATAGAAGTTCATATTAAAACCCAAGATCAAATCGGGGTGCGGAGAGCCAATATAGGTGCGGTCTGCGTCATCCAGATCGCCATCGCCATCCACATCTTTGAAACGCAAATCACCCGGCTGGGCATTCGGCTGTATACCATGTGCATCCACTTCTTCCTGGGATTTAAAAATTCCCATGGCCTCATAGCCGTAAAACGAACCGATCGGTTGTCCGACGGCCGTCCGGGAAATTTCCTGGTCAAAGTTAACACTGTGCAACGATGAACTCGGAATCCCCAGGTAAGATACGCTGTGTAATTCGGTCAATTCGTTTTTATAGGCCGTCAGGTTTACGCCTAGGTTATAATTGAGGGCACTGACATTTCCCTTGTATTTTAAGGCAAGTTCCAACCCGCTGTTTTTCATTTTTCCACCATTGATCCAGGTTCCGTCATTGGTACCTCCATAGGTCAGCGGAATAGGCGAATAGATCAGAATATCGTCTGTAATTTTATTGAAGTACTCGGCTGTCATTTGCAACTTATCGTCAAAAAAACCAAAGTCTAGTCCGATGCTGGTCTGGCTGGTCACCTCCCATTTCAAGTTGGGATTGGCGACCCGGGTTTGCACCAAGCCATTTCCTATAGCCTCTTGCGCCCCGTCAATGGCATAGTTTGAATAGGTGGCGTTATTTTGATAACTGAATAAGGTAGAATACGCAGGCACCTGTTGGTTGCCGGTTTGCCCCCAACTCATGCGCAACTTCAAGGAATTGAAAGCACGTCCAAAGTCAAAGAAAGGTTCTTCGCTGATTCTCCAACCTACAGAGAAGGCAGGGAATGTCCCCCATTTGTTATTGTTCAAGCGAGTGGTTCCGTCTCTACGGAGGGTCGCCGAAAATAAATATTTATCGTTAAAGCTGTAATTCAGTTTTCCAAAGTAGGATAACAAAGACCATTCGTTGGCACTGCCCGAGTTCAACTGATTATCCGTACCATAGGACAAGTAACGGAAGTTGGGATCTTCGTAAAGGAAAGATTGTCTGGAGGCCGAAAAGCCTTCGTAATAATACTGTATGGCTTCCTGGCCTAACAACACATCAAAACTATGCTTCCCGAAATCCCGCTGATAGTTCAAGGTATTCGACCAAGTTAATTGATAGTTGAATGAGTTGTTGGTACCCAAGCTGTTGACGTTCCGGGAAACCAAAATTTCATCAAATTTCGGTGAAAAGCCCCGGTAATTGTAGTTTTGGAAATCTATTCCAATATTCGTTTTGAACGAAAAGTACTTGAGGTCAAGTTCGGCAAAGGCATTTCCCAGGATACGGATATTCTTCTTCACATTGTCCTTTCCACGGTGCAAACTTCCCAAAGGATTCGCCAAATCGTTCAGAGGATTTCCCCCAAAATTTCCTTCTGAGTCTCTCACCGGAACGATGGACGGGAATTGAAAGGCATCGTATACAATACTACCCAAAGAAGTGTTTATCCCTACATCGGTTGTCCGCGAAAAAGTAGCGGAAAAGTTCTCCCCAACATTGATCAGGTTCTTGATTTTGTAACTGGAATTAAAACGGGCAGTATACCTTTCAAACCCCGTATATTTAATAATTCCTTCCTGATTGTAATACCCTAAAGTTAAGGCATGCCTTCCTTTTTCATTGCCTTTGGATACGGATAAGTTGTACGATTGCACAGCCGCCGGTTCAAAGATTTCCTGTACCCAATCCACATCGGCACTTGGGAGGGTTTGTTCCTCATTCAACCATTGAGGAACAACGGCTTGGTTCGGGTCATCACCATACACATCGCTGGAAGGAGTTCCCCCATCGTTTTTTACAGCTTGCCACAACATGTCACCATATTGCCGGGCCGAAAGCATTTTAGGCAAGTTAAAAGCCTTTTGAATTCCTCCGTAAGCGTTGAATGAAATAGTACTTTCTTCTCCCGAACCTTGTTTGGTGGTGATCACGACCACTCCGTTTGCCGCTCTCGATCCGTAAATAGAAGCCGCTGCGGCATCTTTCAATACTTGGATGGATTCGATATCGGCGGGATTGACCGTATTTAAACCTCCCGACACAGGGACCCCGTCTATGACATAAAGCGGATCATTGTTATTGATGGTGCCATAGCCTCTGATCCTCACCGTCACGTTTCCTCCCGGAGCATTATCGGTCAGCACCTGTACACCGGCCATCCGGCCGTCCAGCATTTTGTCGATACTGGCCGTTGGCAACGATTTTACTTCCTCCGGATTGATGGTTGCCACAGAACCGGTAATGTCTTTTTTCTCTTGTATATCGTATCCCATCACTACCAGTTCTTCCAATTGTGTAGCATCCGGCTGTAAAGCTACTTCCACCCGGGATTTGCCGGAAATATTTATTTCGGAGGTCACATAGCCCATATACGAAATGGCCAGCATTTGGTAAGTATCCGGAAAAGAGAGCTTAAATTCTCCGTTGAAATCGGTAATGGTACCCATGGTTGTCCCCACCACTACCACAGAGGCCCCCGGAAGCGGTTCTCCGGATTCTTCATCGGTTACTTTTCCGGAAACGGTGATATCTTTTACCAGCTCCTCACTCACTTCTACACGTTGTTGTGGCTCTTCCAAGCGGTCAATTACATAAATGTTTTGATTGATCCTTTTGAAATTGAAAGCGGTCTGTTGAGCGATGTTTTCCAAAACGGTTTTCAAGCTCCCATTTTGAATATGCAGGTCTACCAAACCGGCACTTTGATTGACTTTGGCATTATAGGCAAACTGAAAATCGGTTTTCAGTTCTATTTCGGAAAGGACTTCGGTCAATCGCACCTGACGGAGGTTGATCGAAATCCTCACTTCTTCAAGACTCTGACTTGAGGAGGGGCTTGCTACCAGGAGTTGAATAGCGGCCACCTGAATGAAAAATACATATAATAATTGCCTTGACACAACCAGAAATAGGTTTTGTAAGTGATGTTTCATACTTTTATAAAATTATAGTTTATGATCGCTTTGGCCCAAGCCTGATCTCTTGGGCGAAGTAATAAGTCCGGAACTGCTGCAACAGCTCTGGACTTTTTTTATTCCTTACCCGGTAAGGAATAAATATGCAGGTTCGGATTTACCGTTTTTTCATAGGCAAAAAGTTTTGAGTAAACAGTTTTCGAAGAGCATCATCTATGAGCTAGTTCTCTAGTTTTTACATCCTTTTCCCGTAATGACCACCTTCCTGTCATTGACAAATTTGTAATTAAAATCGACCAATAATTTTAAGCCATTCAACACATTCTTCAAGTTTTCATCTTTATAATTGGCCCGTACCAGGCACTTGCTCGCCAAAGTGTTGTTCATGGAAATCTCTACATTGTACCACCGTTCCAAAGTTTTCATCACTTCTGACAAGGGTACCATTTCAAAATACAAGGCATTGTTTTTCCAAGCCAAGTAAGGCGTCAGATCTACTTCTGTTACCGCAATCGAATGGTCGGTAAGTAGAAACTTCCCTTGTTGGTTGGGAACCAACACTACGTCTTCCACTTCCGAAGCCTCTTCTTGCTCCAAAACCTTCTTTTTTGCGGCCACTTTTACTTTCCCGGTAGCCACTGTCACCTCTACCCTGTCAGACGGAAATGCCTGGATATTAAAGGAAGTCCCCAACACGGTAGTCATCAAGCCGTTTGATTCCACTACAAAGGGTTTTTGAGGGTTGCGTGCCACATCAAAAAAGGCTTCTCCTTTTAATAAGATCTCCCTGGCCGTATCTGCAAATACTGCCGGGTAAGTAATGGAACTTTCCGCATTGAGCATCACCACCGAACCATCGGCCAAAGTAATGCTTAAGCGTTGGCCTTTGTCGGTTGACTTGGTGAGGTACTTTACCTCTGATTTTTCAGGTTCCTTTTGCGCAGGTTGAACGGTAAGCCAAACCAATGCCCCTAACAAAAACAATGAAGCGGCAATACGGGTAAACTGCCGGAACCCCGGCTTCAAGCGTTTTACAGGAGCAGATGTTTTTTTTCTGATTTGTGTCAGAAGAAATTGAGTACTCTCCTCGTCCAACTGGGCCCCTTGTTTTTTTTCCCATTCTTTTCTCATCAAACCCTCCAACTCTTCATCGCTCCCGTACTTCTCCATCAAATAATAAAGCTCTTGCAGCTCTTCCCGGGTACAGCCTTGCTTCTGTAGCTTTGACGTTAAATATTTTTTTCTTGTAAATGTCATATCAAATAAGACAAGTCAGGCCAAGCAGTAACCTTCAGCATTTATCTTGTTTTTATTCTAATACTTTTAAGTGCAGGGATGGGGTGAAGTCAATAATCAAAAAAACCGGAAATTAACGGTTCATTAATATTGCGATAACAATAAGGAGAAAGTCCGTCATGGGAGCGATATGGGTTCGAAGCGTTTTCAGCGCCAGGCGTAAGTGCGTTTTGACGGAATTGACAGAAATGCCCATTTTATCTGCGATTTCCTGATGGGAAAGCTGTTTGTACCGGCTTAATTTATACACATTTCTCTGTTGGGGGGAGAGTTCATCCACTACTTTCTCTTCTATTTTCTTGATTTCCAGAAAGGTCAGATTTTCCTCTATCGTATTCTCACTGAACTCAGCGGCCTGAAACGGATGGTTCATTTCAAACTCTCGGCTATAACGGGCCTGGTGATCTTTGATCTGGTTTTTAGCGATGGTATACAGGTAGGCACTTAGAGATTTATCCGCATCAATCCGTTCCCGTTTTTCCCACAGCCGGACAAAAGTTTCCTGAACAATTTCTTTACTTAACTCTTCGGAAGCCAAGAGTTTCAAGCAATATCCATAGAGTTTATCTTTAAACAGATAGTAGACCTGTTCAAAAGCTTTCGTATCTCCCTTACTGAGCTTTTTAGCAAGTTTTTGTTGCGATATGTAAAGAGGACTTTTGATAAGTGTATTGTTTTTTCACCATCAAAGAAAAAGAATTACACAGGTTTAAGCAATCCTGAATCATCAATTAATTGTTAAGCTTGGAGATCCATAGACGTAAAACACCAACAAGCTTCAGTTACTATTTAGCCACCTTACTTATTGAGCCGTTTGTATTACCTATAGCCATACAAAGGCTTGATGACGGTTCTAATTCCCTTGCCGGAATTTGAAATTGATTGGCAAAATATTGATTTAAATGAAATTTTCCTAAATTTTCAATAGAAGTTCTAATCAGTCACCTGGTTTTTCAAACCGATATACCTGCCCTTTGTGAGGGCTTGACCTTGCAAATAAAATTCACCCTTTTAAATATCTTCTGTGCACCACATTTCTTATCAGCGGTTTTTATTACTTTTGGAGAATGCTACTTCGAATGCCAATAAACACAAAATAATTTTCACAACAACCGTGAAAAATCCGTCTTTTTACTCACCTATTCAATAAGGACTTCCTTCAATCAAGAATTGAATTTGAATCCTTTTTCCTATTTGCCAGAAAAAAGAGCTGAAATTCAACTATCAAAATGTTATAAAAAAATGTAAATGTATAAGTAATTATGAGAATCCTTTTTTTGTTATTCCTTTCACTATTTTTATTCCGATGTTCTCCGCAAGGACAACAAAACACTACAGCGATGTTCGGAGCAGAAGACCTACGACTTCATTGGGAATTGAAAACCAACCTGGCTGACGGAGGAAAACACGAGGCTGTTTTATCCATTCAGAACAATAGCAAACAGACTCTGGGTAAAGATTGGGAATTGTACTGGAGTATGATGCCCCGTGAGATTTTACCGGAATCCATTCAAGGCCCGGTAAAAATTGAGTGGATCAATGGAGATTACTATAAGATGACTCCTACCGAGCAATTTTCTTTACCGGCAGGTGAAGAAGTAAAAATCTCTTACCAAGGGAGAGGGCCAGTCATCAAAAACTCGGATGCCCCTAATGGTTTTTATTTTGTTTTCTTCGATGAAAACGGTGAGGCTTCTCAACCGGTGATTGTCAATAACTACGACTTCACTCCTTTTACCAAACCGGAGCAAATCCACCGCTCAGCCAATGATCAAATTGCCATCCCTACCGCTCAATTGCGGTATGAGGAAAACGAATACCTAAGCCTACTTCCTCAAGACCAACTACAGCCTATCATTCCTACCCCGGCTTCATTCAAACAAACGGGTGGTGAAATTTCGTTAACAAATGCCTTTATCATCCAGCATGCCGATGGGTTGGCCTCCGAAGCACAGTTGCTAGCCAAAGAACTGGGGCAATTAGTAGGCAGCCCTATCAAGGTAGAACAAGGGGAAAAACCCGCAGCGGATAGAATTACCTTGCAGGTAAAACCTGCCAAAAATGCCGAAGCGTATCAATTGACCGTATCGAAAGCGCAGGGGGTGGTTATTAACGGAAGCTCTGCCACAGGGGTGTTTTACGGAACACGAAGTTTGCTATCGTTGTTACCAACGGATGCTTACGAAAAACCGAAAAATGAACTTCCGGTCAAAGAAGTGGTTATTCACGATCAGCCGGCTTTCGGATACAGAGGTGTTCACTTGGATGTTGCCCGGAATTTCACACCCAAAGCAACCGTAAAGAAAATGATCGATGCAATGGCTTTCTACAAACTGAACAAGCTATTGTTTCACCTGACAGAAGACGAAGGATGGCGTTTGGAAATTGAAGAGCTTCCTGAGCTGACGGAATTCGGTTCACTCAGAGGACACTCACCCAATGACCAACAATTTTTGCAACCTGCATACGGATCGGGCCCTGACCCTCATGCCCCCAATACCGTAGGAAGTGGTTACTATACCCGGGAAGACTACAAAGAGATCTTACAATATGCTCAGGAACGCCATGTAGAGGTCATTCCGGAAATCAACGTACCCGGGCATTCCAGAGCCGCCATAAAATCCATGGAATACCGTTACCGGAAACTGATGGAACAGGGTAAAGAGGCAGAAGCAGAAGAATACCGACTTGCCGATCCGAATGACTCTTCGGAATACCGTTCTGCCCAATGGTTTACCGACAATATTATTTGTGTATGTAAGCCTTCCGCATTAAAGTTTTACGAAACGGTAATCAATGACCTTGTGGAAATGCATGAAGAGGCCGGAGTTCCTTTGAAAATGTTGCATACCGGAGGGGATGAAGTTGCCAGAGGCGCTTGGGCAGGTTCTCCGATTTGTCAGGAGTTTTTGAAATCGCACCCGGAAATTGACAACCCTCAAAACTTACAACGGTATTTCTTCCGTCAAATCACCGAGATGGTACAAGCCAAAGGCATAGAAGTGGGAGGATGGGAAGAAATAGCCATGAACTTTCACGAAGACGGCACATGGACTCCTAACAATGAATTTGCCAAAGCCAATGTGGTTCCCTATATCTGGAATAGTATCTGGCCGTTCCAGGACTTAAGTTATCGCCTGGCTAATGCCGGTTACCCTGTAGTGTTATGTAATGTCACCAATTTTTATTTTGACTTAGCCTACGATAAAGACCCGGAAGAAAGCGGGCTCTATTGGGGCGGCATGGTCAATACCCGTAGCGGCTATGAATTTGCTCCGTACGATCTCTTCAAAACCACTTTGATGAACGGCAACGGAAAGAAATACAACCCCGAAGAAGATTTCAAAGATATGGAAAGGTTGAAGCCGGAAGCCCGTCAAAACATCCTGGGTATTCAGGCACAACTTTGGGCGGAAACCATTAAAGGGGAAAAAATGCTGGAATATTATTATTTGCCGAAGCTTTTTGGTTTATCTGAAAGAGCATGGGCCGGACAAGCCGAATGGGCGAACATTGAAAATACCACCGAACGAAGAAAAGCCGTAGACAAAGAGTGGAACCGGTTTGCCAACAGCATTTCACAGAAGGAATTTGTTCGTTTAAGCCATATGAATGACGGGTACAATTACCGCATTGCCTTGCCCGGAGCGGTGATAAAAGACGGAAAGCTCCATGCTAATATTGCTTACCCCGGTTTGGAAATCCGCTACACAACGGACGGTTCGGAACCCACCGCAACCTCACCTTTGTATGAAGGGCCTATAGAGGTTAACAAACAAGTCATTAAGCTCAAGGCTTTTAATTCCACAGGCCGCTCCAGCCGTACTTCCGTACTGAAAAGAGACGATAAGGAATTTGAAGCTTTATCCAAAATGAAAAAGTAAAACGCTAGTACATAAGTGAATACTACTTACAGGTTACGCCCTTGCATTAGCAGGATGGTGTGACCTGTTTTTTTTGCCCTTCTTTTTATACCTCTATTTGATAAGTATTTTTTTGGAAGATCAAATGATAGACGTATATAAAGCCTGTGATTTATTAGTTTTGCAGATACTCAAAAGCACAACAGCATGAACCGTATTGACCGACTCACCGCGCTAATGGTGTATCTGCAAAGCACCCGTTGGCGAACGATCGAAGAAGTTTCCGAGCGTTTTGACATTAGCAAACGGACGGCCTTCCGCGACCTAAAAGCACTGCAAGAAGGGGGAATCCCCATCCTATCCGAACCCGGAAAAGGCTATACCATTATGCAGGGGTATCACCTTCCTCCGGTAATGCTCTCCAAAGAAGAAGCGGCTTCTTTACTGACAGGAGAAAAACTGGTAAAGAAGTGGGGAGACTCTTCCTTACAACAACACTATCAAACGGCCATGGAAAAAATCAGGTCAGTATTGCGAAGCCGGGAAAAAGACTTTGTAGAAACACTGGATCACCAAATGGACTTTTCACATTACCTTCCCGCTATGAATGTATTGAACCAAAAGTCGTATTTTACTACCTTACAAGAGGCTATTTTTAACCGGGAAGTGATTCGGATTGACTACTATTCTCCTTTGACAGAACAAAGTACCACACGGAGTGTTGAACCTCTGGGATTATTGCATATAGGCAATTACTGGCAATTGGCCGCCTGGTGTAGACTGAGAGAGGGGTACCGGGCTTTTCGGTTAGACCGGATGAAAGCCATCTACCTTACGGGAAAACAATTTCCCGAAGAGTCCGGACACTCCTTACAAGCCTTTCAACAGAAAAAGTCTGATGCCCACCAGCCGACCCATTCCGTGGTACGGTTTACCAAAACGGCCAGCCGGTATATCACCGAGAACAAGCATTTTATGCGCTGGGTAAAAGAAGAGGAACAGGATGAGTTTGTGGATATGACTTTTGAAACCGTTTTCCCGGGTGATTATTTTGCCCGTTGGTTATTGAGCTTTAGCAACCAGGTGGAAGTCATTTCCCCTGATAGTTTGCGACAGCGTGTTAGGGAATTGGCACAAGAAGTATATGAGCAACATTGTACAGAATAATTACAGAACCTCTCACTCCCAAACCTTCCAGGTTTCGAAAACCTGGAAGGTTTCAACAGCTCTCCTCCCCCCTCCTTAATGAAAAGCTTCACGCTTGGGCAAAGTATCCAAAAAGAAATTGAACCAGAATTTCAGGTTCTCATTTTCCGACACGTCCAAATACCGGAAAATCTCATAGGCAAACTGGATCATAGCCGTACCGCTTGCCGTGATCAGGTTGTCCGCTTGCACCGCAGGTTTTTCCAAATAAAAAGTATCTCCTTTGTACTCCGGAGCAACTGACTTCATATACCCCAAATGGTTACTGGTATGGGGTACAGTTTCCAAGTATCCTTGTTGGGCCAAGAATATCGTAGCACCACAGATGGCGGCCACACCTTTGTTCGTCTGTAACATTCGGTCTACCAAAGGTTTGATTTCCAAATTCCCTCCTTTCTCCCAATCGTTCCCTCCCGGCAAGATCAATAAATCTATGTCTTTATCAGTAACTTGAGCCAGTGAAGTATCCGGCACTACCGTTAAATTCCCTAAAGTTGTGACTGGTTTCCCGTCAACAGACACCGTTTTCACTTCTACATCCGTAAACAAATGCAAGCCGGGCATCACCAACGCACTCTCCCAATCAGAAAACCCTTCAAAAATAAATACATAGCAGGTTCTTGTCTTAGCAGTTTTCATTTTAGCTCAAAAATTAAGTGGAAGATTATTTTCGAACAAATATTGGACTCCTGAATGACAGCCTTATGTCAGTACATAAAAGTTTTTTTTCGATGGAGAAGTGTAAACCTTCCAGGTTTCGAAAACCTGGAAGGTTTTTTCAAATGTTCACACCTGTACCCAAGCTTCCCGGTTAAACGTTTGATGTTCTTCCAAACCCACATACCCCAACTGGTTGGTCAGCATCCGTGTACCGTTGATTTCAAATTTGGGAACATTCCGGTGACTATGCCCATAAATCCAAACATCGGCAGATGAAGCTTCGATCAAAGAGGTAAGGTCTACACAAAAACCTTCGTTCAACGGGCTATTTCGAAATTCTTCCACGTTACAAAAATGACTGGGCAAATGGTGAGTGATGACCACCTGTTTTTTTGTTTCTTTATTTTTGAGGGCATTTTTAAGAAATAACAATGCGTGGTCATGCAGGTAATTATAAGTGTCCAGGCTCAGAAGCTTTCCTCTGAATTGAATTCTTTGAAAGTCAAGCAAACCTCTCAATACCTCCCAGGGTTCCTTTTGTATTCTGGACCATAAGGTGGTAAAAATCAAATGGGTATCCTCTATCACCAATTCTTTATTGTTCACCAAATGCACATTGTGCCGCAACGCAATGTCCATTTCCCCTTCTGAATTTTCGACATTATACCCCGAATAGTACTCGTGATTTCCCGGAATTAAAAAAACCTGCTCAAAAGCATGAGAGAGCACATCAAAATAAGGATGTTTGTCAAAATCCCGGCCCAGATGGTATGTATCCCCTGCGATGATCAAGAGGTCGGCTTTCGGAACCAAAGGGTTTTGATCCAGCCAGGTCCGGTTATCCGGAAATTCCAAATGCAAGTCAGAGCAGTATTGAATTTTCATGGTCTTGAGCGTTTGAGGTTGACACGCTCAATTTACAATATATCCGAATAACATGGAAGAAGGCATCGCCTGAGAGGGTGGAGTATTTTCAACCTAATACAAACAAATACTTCATTTGCTTATACATGAAAGCCCAAGGGCTGTCAATAGAGCCCCCCGCCTCTTTTACCGAAGTGATATAAATTTTTAAATGATTATTATCACAGTCAACTCAACTGTCCATCCATTTGTCCGTTCCTCCACAAAGCCAACTTGCATCGTATCCCAGTTCTTTTAAAAACCGGGCCCCCTCTGCTGACCGTCCCCCTCCCTTATTGCAAACCGTTACGTATTGATATCCCTTATCCAATCGTTCCTTTCTATCCTTCAGCTCCGGTAATTCGATGTTCAATGCACTGGGAATATGTGCCTTTGCAAACTCTTCATTATTTCTAACATCAATAATTCGAATTTTTCTTTGGGCTTGAAGAGCTTGTTTCACTTCGTGTACTTCAATACAATTTTTGGTTAATTTAACCGGTTCCGGCATACGGAATTTTATGATTAAAGACGAGAGGATGGTCAAACCGCCAATGAGTAAAATAGCATACTCGACCCCGAAGACATCAGCCGTTATGCCCGAAATCACCGCTCCAAAAGCATACCCCAAATCTCTCCAAAGCCTGAACACCCCGATGCTTTCTGCCCGTTGTGCCGGATTTGTTACCTGTGCAATCGTGGAGAGAAATGTCGGATAGACCAGTGCTGTTCCAAATCCTAACAAGGCAGAAAGGCCTACCCACAATAAAAAGTGATTGCTATAGGGAATGACCAAGATAGCCAAACCCTGCAAAAGCATTCCCCAAAACAACATGCCTTTTTTAGAGTAATGATCAGACATTTTACCGGTAAAAAGCTGCCCGATTCCCCAAACTGCCGGATAAATCGCTGTAATGAGGCCAATGCTTTCAGTAGTATGATGCAGCGAAATAAGAACCATGGGAAGCAAACCCCAAATCATCCCGTCATTGAGGTTGTTTACTAAGCCGGCTTGTGTCACCGCACTCAGTGTCCGGTTTTGAAAGGTCGTTTCTACAAATACATTCTTTAACGGACCGGTGTCGTTGCGGGAACTTTCCTTATGTACAAATACGCGAGTATCTTTTACCCAAAACAAGGTTAATAATAAACCCATTAAAGATATAAAAATGCCTATATAAAACGGATAAGGGGTAATCCCATATTGATCGGCCACATAACCGGTCAGGAATGCCACCAGGCCTACGGCAAAATACCCGGCAAACTCATTCAGTCCCATGGCAAAACCTCTGTCCTTTTTACCTACCAAGTCTATTTTCATCACTACGGTGCTGCTCCAAGTCAGTCCTTGGCTCAGCCCTAAGAGTACATTGGCCAAAATCACCCAATTCCAACTAGGGGCATGCATCAACATGAACGGAACGGGAATTGCCATAAACCAACCCAATAGCAGTAGATTCTTTCGTCCAAATTGGTTCGCCAACCGGCCGGTATAATAGTTCGCAAAAGCTTTACTTAGGCCAAAAGCGGTGATAAAAGATAAAATAGCAGTTTTGGAAGCCACCCCGAATTCAAGCTCTGCGAATTGCGGAAAAATAGTCCGCTCCATTCCAATCATCCCACCGACAAAGGCATTGACAATTACCAAAAGGGTAAATTGTTGCCAGTTTTCTTTCAATCCGAGTTTTACATTTTCCATGGTCACCCACTCATAGTTTAAGGCCACAAAGTTCTTTATTTTCCAGTTGCCTTTGTGTAACTATTGTTACAATGACACAGAGAGAGGATTTTTACTTGGAACGTTTGTTTGGATTGCGCTTAAAAAATGCATACGCTTCTTGAAACGGCAACACCCACTCCGGAGTAAAATCCAGAAAATTATGATAATCGGCCTCTTGATCGTCATAGGCTAAAAAATACCAAAATTGCGCTTCCTCAAATCTTGAATAGTTTTTAGAAGGCTGGTATTCTTTATCATAGAAAATTTGATGGTAAGTGGGAATCTTCTTATAGGACAAATACAACTTTTTAAAACTGATTCTAAGGTTTCCGGAAAGGGTATCTTTATCACATATGGCCGTATAAAATCCCGCATCCAGGATTGTATTTGCCGAACGAATCACCACACTGTCGGAAGTGTAGTCATTCATTTGATAAAGTGGAAGTGCTAAATAATGATAAGGACCTTTGGCGATAGGCTCGCGAAAAATCCCTTTTTCCTGAAAGTATTTTTCTTCTCCGTAATGCAGGTGCAGAGAGTCAAAGTGATGGGAAACATATTTTTGCAGCGGCATCAAGCTCTCCGGTATTTTTAGATAAGAGTCATTGATTTGTTTTCTCTCAGCATAGACTCGTTCGAAACGGATACGTTTATAAATGAAATTACCGGCATAACCACAAAACACCGCCACCACCAGGACAAACAATGTTCTTTTAATTTTCTTCTTCATTTAAACGTATGGTTAAGTTTTCCGAGTATAACTCGCCAGTAAACGTATAATTCAGCCTTATTTTAGTAATAAATGGCTTATAATCTCTTAAATGTTGGAGAATATACCATGCTGTAAACTCTTCATGTTTTCTAATAAACTTTTTAAGGATATCAGGAGAATCCAAGCCATAATGGTCTAAAATCTCTAATTGGATTTTCCCTTGATAGGCATCGCCATCCAAATCAAATTCGTTTAGATAAATATTAAAAGCTTGTGTACCATCAATTGTAATTCCCAAACCTCCAAACTTATCTGGATAAGACAGGCTATTGAGGTCTTGTAAGTTCAATCCTAACATATCTGGCTTCTCTTCAATTTCATTCCTCACATACTGAGTAATCATGTCATCAACTTTTAATGCGTTACTAATACCAGTATTTCTTCTAATAGCATCTGATAAAATGGGAGCAAGGCCAGAAATAAAATTTTCTGTTGAATTATGAGATGCAATTGCCTTATTTAGCCTTGGATCTTCAAAGAAATTTATCGTTTTTGTATTATTTTGGAAAAAATCAATCATATCATGTAAACAGTCATCTAAATCACCCATAGCCCAATCATCCGCATCGTTTTTGAATATATCAAATAACTTATCATCTGAGTGTACATTATACTTTTCAATCTGTTTCATGGCATATTCTACTATATTATCTCGCTCTTCTATTTTATCTTCATCATTTCCTACAGTTATACCATATGCTTCTTCATATGCTTGATTTAAACGAGTAAGCATTTTTATCCGATCAGCAGGTAATTGAAAACCTAAGTTAGTAATATCTTCCTTTGTTACGTCAGAACCTTGGGAATCTTTAACCACTCCTGCTCTTCTCATAGAACGTGCAATGGCCATGGGAAAAACAACTAGTTCAGTTTGTATACTTACTCCCTTGGAAGGGCTATTACAGTAAGCATAGATTCTTACCCTCTCACATTTCCTTGGAGTATATTTGTAACAAATATCATCACCCTCAATATATGCCTCAGATTGAGGCAAGTCATTCAACTCCCCACAATCATCTATTTCTACACTCCATTTTACTTTTTTAAGTTTTTCTATCAGGGTTACATCCTGAGAAAATTTAGTTGCTTTAAACACATAGGTTTTTCCGGAAAACATTTCTTCTACTAACTCTCCACCTTCAGTAAAAGGCCCTTCCATTTTTTTTACTAAAAATTCAACTATTCTGAGCTTAGTTGTTTTTAATTGTGGGTGATTAGGTTGGCCCGAAGGATACACTGTAGCAACAATTTCTTTAGTGTCTTCATCAATATATACTCTGTATTTATTACCACTTCCTATTTTTTCAACTTTTAGATTTCCCATAACTCTTGCTTCTTCAAATGGTTTATAGTAATTAGAGTGTATAATAAGTTATACAACTATTACTCATAATAGTAAGTATTTTAATAAAATTTAAATTGCATTATTTTTATAATTCCCACCAAACTAACTACAAATAATTACAATCCAATCATTTTATTTGTTTTTTATTATGTAATTTTAGGTATATAATTAAACAAATCCCCTTGTAATAACCTTTAATTTACTCTTCCTACCTAGTGAAGCCACACCTTACTCCTCCAAACATCAAGGTTTATTTCAATTAAAACATTTCCTATAACGTCCCAGCCTAAGAGCTGGGCATTTATGGTTTGATTTTTATAATTTTATGCTTTCACACAGCAAGCTTTGATCACCATGAACACTAGCCAATCGTTAACGGACTTTTACAAACAGGTCTCCTTTAAAGATCCAAATGTCAACCTCCAAGCACAACAAGCCAATGAATGGGGGCATTTTAATGTGTATAGGAGGAGTGATTTCAGCAGTTCTTGCACCCACTACAAACCTTATAACCGAAGGGACTTTTTTAAAATCTCTCTTGTCATTGGCACCGGGACGTTATATTATGCAGACAAAGGCATTGACATTTCTCAAAATGCTTTGTTATTTTCCAACCCTAACATCCCCTATGCCTGGGAAGCCCGGTCAGAAGTACAGGAAGGATACTTTTGCCTTTTTACCGAAGGCTTTGTCAATACGGACTACCAAAGTGAAAACTTGTATTATTCCCCCTTGTTCAGAGTGGGTGGAAACCCGGTCTTTTTTGTAGACGAGGCACAAACCGAACGGATAAGCGGACTATTTGAAGAAATGCTCAAAGAAATCGCTTCGGATTATCGATATAAATTTGACTTGATCCGCAACTATATGAACCTCATACTGCATGAAGCCTTAAAAATGCAACCGGCCGATTCTTTTTTCCAACATCATGATGCCGCCTCCCGCATTACTTCGCTGTTTCTGGAATTATTGGAACGGCAGTTTCCCGTGTCTTTTGAGCATTCCTTACAACTGAAAAGTGCCAATGACTATGCCTTTCGCTTGTCTGTGCATACCAACCACTTGAACAGGGCAATAAAAAAAGTTACGGGCAAAACCACTACCGGGCATATTACGGCAAGATTGCTACAAGAGGCCAAAGCATTGTTACAACATACGGACTGGAACATTGCCGATATTGCCTATTGCCTCGGCTTTGAAAGCCCGGCATATTTCAATAATTTTTTCAAAAAGCAAATGAGCATCACCCCCAAACGGTTTAGAGGGTAGTTGATGCAATTCTCTAATAGGAAAGTAGATCACGAAACAAATCCACTTTAGTAACCGCCAAGGTTTCACCCGGTATTTCGTTGACTAACCGTTCTCAATTTCTATTTGCTTACAACCTCCCCATCCTCCTGTTTGAATTTTATAATTTTTGGTTTGAATAGCGAAACTCGCTTCGGCAGCAGCCTGATACCTTTGTAGATAATAATGAAGTGAATTAAACTTTTTCTTTTTCCTAAAAAATGTTTCAAAAACGCCTCCTCTGTGTTACTTTTTTCAACAATAGTTTTGGCTATTCTTTTCAAAAAGTGCCTTGATGAGCCGATTTTGATTCCATTTCCGGTCAAAAACCATACGTTTAAACCACTTCAATTTTAAAAAACCTAAAAACTTAATTATGAACTACAGAAAACTCGGAAAAACCAACCAACAAATATCCGCTATCGGCTTGGGCTGTATGGGAATGAGCTTTGCCTACGGTCCAAGGGATGACCAACAGTCAATAGCCACCTTGGAACATGCCTTGGACTTGGGGGTCAACTTTTGGGACACGGCCGATATGTATGGCAAAGGGCACAATGAAGAACTGGTCGGGAAGGTATTACAACAACATCGCGACAAAGTATTCCTGGCGACCAAATTTGGTTTTCGTTACGAAGAGGGATTTGATCCGAAAGATATGAAAACCTACAAAACCTATTTTGACGGTCGTCCGGAATATGTAAAGCAAGCCTGTGAAGCCAGCTTAAAACGATTGGGCATCGATACCATAGACTTGTATTACAGCCATAGAGTGGACCCCAACGTTCCGGTTGAGGAAACCGTAGGCGCCATGGCCGAACTGGTAAAAGAGGGAAAGGTCCGTTATCTCGGTCTCTCTGAGGCTTCGGTAGAATCACTCAAAAAGGCATATGCGGTACATCCCATCTCGGCATTGCAATCCGAATACTCACTGTTTACCCGAGATATTGAAAAAGCAATTCTACCGGTTTGCCAAAAGTTGGGGATTTCGTTGGTTCCTTATAGTCCCTTAGGCCGGGGAATGCTTACCGGAGCGATAAAAGAAGTTCCTAAAGAGGAAGATGATTTTCGCAAAACGCTCCCCCGCTTTCAAGAAGAGAGTTTTCTTCACAATAAAAAGTTAGTGGATAAACTGGAGGAAATTGCCCAACAAAAAAATTGCACTCCGGCACAACTGGCCTTGGCCTGGTTGCTGGCAAAAGGAGAAAATATTCTTCCGATACCCGGCACAAAAAAGATCAAGTATTTGGAAGAAAATGCAGGGGCGGCTGATATTACACTTTCTACCGAAGATATGGACAGTATTACGGCTCTCTCCGATACGATCAAAGTGCATGGCGAACGCTATTCGGAAGGGGCCATGAAACTGGTGAATAATTAATTTCAACCGGAGTAAGGAGACTCAACAGGCAGCCTTTCAAAACCCAACAAAAAGGCTTGCAGTCGAAAATGCTCAACTGCAAGCCTTTGACCTTTTAGTTTATTTATCTCTTAACTTTTACACCTGACTTAATCCGCCATCCACTTCCAACTCCACCCCATTGACAAAGGAAGCATCTTCGGAAACCAAAAATAACACCGCTTTGGCTACTTCTTCCGCAGAACCAAACCTGCCCAAGGGGACTTGCTGTGCCATTTGTTGCCCCATGGCATCCAGCTCTTCTTCCGACCTGCCCATTTTAGTATAAATCGGGGTTTCGATAGGACCCGGAGCGACACTTACCGTCCGTATTTTCTTGTCGAGCAATTCGTTGGCAAGCACTCTGGAAAGCGATCTTAAAGCCGCCTTGGTAGCCGTATACACACCTGAGCCCGGAAACCCTTTCTGGTGTACGATAGACGTGTTGCTTACGATCACGGCCTCTTCATTTAAATAAGGGATGGCCTCTTTGATGGTGAAAAACGGAGCTTTTACATTAATGGTAAAATGTTCATCAAAATGCGCTTCGGTGATTTCAGCCATGGGGGCAAATTTGGCGATTCCCGCATTCAAAAAGAGGATATCGATTTTACCATATCTCTCCACCGTCTTCCGGATAGCCAATTTGGAAGCTTCCAAATCCCTTGAGTCGGCCAGAAATGCCGACACCTCTCCTTCTATGGAATGTACCGCTTCTTCAAGGGCTTCCTGCCTACGGCCTGTAATCACCACACGGGCACCTTCTTGTGCAAAAAGTTGGGCGGTGGCCAAGCCAATTCCACTGTTTCCACCGGTAATAAAAGCGACTTTGTTTTTTAATTTGTTCATGATTTTTTCTTGTTGGATACTGTATAAAATAATTATGTGAATTGAAAGGGATCTCCTTGGTTTAAGCCTTTATGAATTCATACATTTAAATATATCTATATTTTAATTTAAAAAAGAACCCCGTTCTTAACCGGGACCTCCTAAAACTTTCTGTGTGTCTTATGTCTTACTTGCCATATGGAATTACAAGTATAAATAAAATATTTAAATATTTGAATGTATCTATTAATATTTTTCGTATCCTCCAAAAGATCCACTAAATTCGAGGATGGAAAAGGCAACCCAAAACACCTCCCTCATGGACAACAATTTTGCAAAAAAACTCTACGACCCCGGTACTTTTAGAGAGCAAGGACATCAAATGGTTAACCTACTGGCGGATTATCTGGAAAAGGTAAGTCAGCAAAAAGATGGCATTCCTGTAACTCAATGGAAGTTTCCTAACCAACAATTGACGTATTGGCAAGAAGCCCTGCAAAACCCCAAACTAAATTTACCGGATTTTTTCCAACAAGTGCTTGATCAATCCATCCATTTGCATCATCCCAAATACATTGGGCATCAAGTCTCTCCGGTGGCACCTCTAGCCGCATTAACCTCGTTGGTTTCCAGCTTTTTGAACAATGGCATGGCGGTTTATGAAATGGGCGCTACCGCTACGGCCATGGAGCGGTTGGTCATACAAGAATTAAGCAAAGTATTGGGCTTTGATGAGCAGGCAGATGGTTTCTTAACCTCCGGAGGCACCTTGGCGACTTTGACCGCACTGCTCGCTGCCAGACAGAAAGTAAGCCAAGGCAATATCTGGGAAAAAGGCTTGCGCCAAAAACTTGCGGTAATGGTTTCCGAAGAAGCTCATTACTGTATAGACCGGGCTTGCCGGATCATGGGTTTTGGTGCTGAGGGGGTGATAAAGATCCCAGTCAATGCACAATTTCAGATGGATACTTCCTTACTGGAGGAGTATTACCAACAAGCTCAGGCCAATGGGTTTGAAGTAATAGCCATCGTGGGTTCTGCCTGTTCGACTTCCACCGGATCTTATGATAATTTAGAAGCAATAGGCCGGTTTTGTCAAGGCAAACCATTGTGGTTTCATATAGACGGGGCTCATGGTGGCGCTGTAGCATACTCTTCCCGATATGCTTCTTTGTTAAAAGGAGTCACTCAAGCCGACTCCATCATCATCGATTATCATAAAATGCTGCTGACTCCTGCATTGGCAACGGCTGTTGTCTTCAGAGAAGGAAAAGATTCTTATTCTGCATTCGCTCAAAAAGCTCAATACCTTTATGAACAAGACGAACAGGAATGGCATGAACTTGGGAAGCGCACCTTCGAATGCACCAAATATATGATGGGGTTCAAAGTGTATACTTTGCTGCGCACCTATGGCCCGGAACTCTTTGAAGCCAATATCGACTACTTGTATCAGTTAACACAACGCTTTGCCCGACTTATCGAAAGTCGTCAAGACCTGGAGTTAGCGCTCCGGCCTCAAGCCAATATTATTTGTTTCCGATACACATCAGCAAAAAAATCCACCGAAGAACTAAATACCATTAACCGGAACTTGAGAAGGCAACTCTTAGAGAAAGGAGAATTTTATATTGTCCAAACACAATTGAAGGGGCTTGTGTACTTACGGGCTACTCTTATGAATCCGTTAACTACGGAATTGGAATTAACACAACTGTTGGATACCATCGGAAAGCTACTCAAAGCCGAAATGTTATCAACTAAGTAGACGCTTTAAAAAAGGGATAAAAGCAGGGTAAAATATCTTTATACCGATTGCTCTTTTTATCCCCTTTCGCGTTGGTTTACTTTATCGCCTTGGACCTTATGCATCTTTATTTTCCTCTCTCCAATACTTGATGGGAGGCTTTCCGGTAGCCGGTAATCCGGATTCCTTCCTGTTGTGGTTCTACAATGGCATAACTGTTATTTTCCTTTCCTTCTCCATCCACCACAGCCAAAAAAGTGGAATAGTGAATCCCCTGGATTTCCGCATGTTTTTCTTTATGGATATGTCCTTGAAATACAGCTTGTACCTTGCCGGAAGCTTCTAAAACCGCCCGCACAGCCGCTGCATTTTTCACGGTATAATTTCCTTCTTCTTGCAACAGTTGATGGCAAAATACAATGACAGGAAACTTCGTTTTGCTCAGATCTTTTTGCAGCCAATCCAATTGTTCTTGTGGGATATTGGCATCCGTCCAATCATAATTACCGTGATCATATGCTTTTCCTTCACTGGTAAAATTGGCATCCAGTACCACGAAGTGCCAGTGTTTATGGTCAAAGGAATAATAGGTTTTTTCTTTGGGGATTCCCGAATTTTTAATATTTCCCTGAAATTGGGATTTGGAAATACTGTCCATATCATGATTTCCCAACACATGAAAGCGCTTGCCTTTAAATTGCGCAAACACCTTTTCCAGCGCTTGCAGATAGTGAATGGTTTGTTGCTCTTGAGGGTCTTTTGCCTGATCTTTGAAATCGCCCAAATGGATCAAAAAATCTACATTCTGCTCATTCATCAATCCCACACATTCTTGAAGTTTGGTTTTTGATTCGCGATAGTACCTTTTGCCTTGAGGCTCCCGGTCGGCATAGTGGGTATCTGTGACCACGCCAAAACGCAATGCTTTTTTCATCTCTTTGCCAAAGGATGGGAACGTGCCCAATGCCGTAGCACCTGCCGTCAAAGCGCTTGTTTTTAAAAATTTCCTACGGGTAATTGTCCAGTTTTTCACAATGCTTTTGATATTTTTTTAAGGAATAATTATTAACAATAAGGCGTGATTAGCCGCAAAGGCTTACTTCTTCATTGAGGACAAAAAACAAGCTAATTGCCCACTGGCGAAACTCAAATTCCTTTCCGTAAAGCTCAATGCATCTTCCAGCGTACATGGCCCCGGCACAATACTGAATACAGCATCAAAGTACTGATTCAATGCAATAGTCTGTTCAACACTTCCGGCAAGGGCTACTACTTTTTTCTCAAACTGCTTTGCCCGTCGGGCAACTCCCACAGGCGTTTTACCTTTCAGGGATTGCCTGTCCAGGCTGCCTTCTCCGGTAATGACCCAGTCCACTTGTTGCACTATGGTATCAAAGGCAAAAGCGTCCAATACCAGATCGATCCCATTGCTTAAGGTGGCCTCCAGGCAAGCTACAAAGCCAGCCGCTATGCCCCCGGCAGCCCCTCCACCCGGTAGCTTGGTAATATCTTTTCCTGTTGCTTTTTCAAGCAATTCCGCCCAATGGCTTAAGCCCTCTTCCAACATTTCCACCTGTTTGTTTGTAGCGCCTTTTTGCGGGGCAAATACTTTGGCAGCGCCTTGTTCGCCAATCAAGGGATTGGAGACATCACAAGCAATCTCAAGCGAAATTTCTTTCAACCTTGGGTCCAGCCCTTGTAAATCCACTTGTTGCACTTCAGACAAGTTGACCTCATAAGGGTTTACCACCACTCCTTTTTGGTTCAGAAAACGAACACCCAATGCCTGTAAGGCCCCTACTCCACCATCTACCGTTGCACTCCCCCCTATGCCCAACAGAATTTTTTTTGCGCCTTTATTTAAGGCTTCCACAAGCAACTGGCCTGTTCCAAAACTAGAGGCTTTTAAAGGGTTCAACGCATCGGGGCTGAGCAAATGAAGCCCCGATGCTTCGGCCATTTCGATGACTGCCAGTTCTCCCTTACACCAACCCCATTTCGCCCTTACCTCATGCCCTAAAGGATCTCTCACTCTGGCAAATAGCTCCTCACCGGACAATGTATGCAGTAATACTTCTACAAAATCATTTCCTCCGTCCGAAACGGGTAACTCGATAATTTCCAAGGACGGGTCTTTGTACAACAACCCTTTGGCAATCGCCGTTGAAGCCTGCTTCGCGGAAACACTTCCTTTAAAAGCTCCGGGTGCCACAAGAATCTTCGTCATTGGCTTGTCGTTCTATTTCATAAACTACGTTATGCCCTCCTTACCCCCGGGCTTCGTTATCAATTTTCTCAATTAACAAATCCGAATAGGAACGGGCAATTAAGTCCTCTTCTTTAATGTCCAACAAAGTTTTATAGCGTTTACACTGCTCGGTTAATTTTTCTTTGTTCAGGCTTCCTTCTTTATCAATTGCTTCGATTTCCACAAAATTCCCGAGATCCTTTACCTCATCCAGATGAAACTTTACATTTTCAATAAAAAAGATTTTTCGCTCTTTCTCCACCACTACTTTTACACCCACTGTTTTTTTAAGAATTACTTTTAACTGGGCAATATCAGCGGGTTTATATAAATCCACCACTGAATCTTTGGGACCTTTTAGGTCATTGCGATCGTAACTGATCAGCGCATTTTCAATATTTCCTTCCCGTAGTTTCAGGCGAAAATTACTGGCATCAAAATACGTGTCTGTTTGGTGATCCGTACCTTTTAACACCGCTCCTTCCTTCATCAGGATGTCTTCGGCTTTCGCCAAATCTTCATATTTAGCTTTAATCTCTACATTTAAGTGTGTCATAACAGGAAGTTTATTGTTGGTGAATCAGTTAAATTTGGACGCGTATAAATTTACTTCCAAATCCTTAAGTTCTTTTTAAAAATGCGGATATTTTTAAGGAAACAGTGTGTTCCGGCACCTTTCTCACCCAAATTCTTTTCCATTAGCAAGGAGAGTTCCTTCTATAGTTGCGAAAGATTGTATTCAAAATCAAAAAATCGCTTTTGGATTCCACCTTTCCCCTTTATATAATTGTTAAGAAATAACAATAAGCAGTAAAGAAGATGAGAGTTCATCCCAATGGAAAAAGGGATTTGGAGGTGCTTCCAGGAGAGAGAGCCGCTCGAAAAAAGTTTACGAAAAGAATATTCTAAAAAGATAACTAACAACATATCAATGAATCGATTCAACCACCGGCAGCAAATGCCAATGATCACTTGTTTACTTTTCTTTTTATGCTGGGGAATGCTTTTGCCAGGATATGCTCAAAAAAAACCGGCAAGCCAGGATAAAGGGAAATATGAAGGAGAAACCCGCTATGGAGTGATTAAACACGGACAAGGGAAGTACGTATGGCCCGATGGCAGTATATACGTAGGCAAATGGCGCAATGACGTGATGCATGGCTATGGCACCTTGGAGTTTTATGACGGGAGCAGTTATTCGGGAGAGTGGCATAACGGGTTTATGGAAGGGGAAGGTACTTACAAGTGGCCTAACGGAGATACTTATACGGGGGGATTCCGCAATGGAAAAAAGAGTGGCTATGGCAAGCTATCCAAAGTAAACGGAGAAAAACACGAAGGCCAGTGGCTCGGGGATATGTGTAATGGTCAAGGTACACATACCTACCCTAACGGAGATCGCTATATAGGCGATTGGAAAAATAATATGCGGCAAGGAAAGGGGATCATGATCTACCGGAATGGTGATGTGGAACAAGGCTCTTGGGTAAAAAACGAGCATGTGCCCTGCTATTGCAGTAAAAAGGTAGTGACTGTAGAAGAAGCCTATCAATCCTCCGATGCGGTCTTTGTAGGCGTGGTTAGCAAAGTGACCCCCATGGAATCGTATGATGTGGTGGAATTTGAGGTAACTTCCTATTGGAAGGGAAAACTCTTTCCGGAAAGAAGAATCTATCTCAGGGCAGGTACCAGCTCTTGTGATCATGTGTACTTTGAAGGCGAATCGTTCTTAGTATATGCTAAAATGGAAACCGAATCGCTGTACTATACCGATAAGTGTACCCGTACGGCCCGCTTGTCCAAAGTGGTATACGACCTGAAAACCTTGGAAGAGATTGTGCCCTGTAAGTCCACCGCCAATGACAAAAACTTAACCTATTATAAAAACAGTGACCCTGTGTGCGGATGCGATGGGAAGACCTACGAAAATGCCTATCATGCCCAGAAAAACGGCATACAGTTTTGGAGGGCAGGAAAGTGTAACGAATTAAATGAATAAGTTCAGCTTAGTTGTGCTACGGGGTCCCAAATGTTTCATTAAAACTGCATGTACAATTGGTTTTTCACAAAGAGTATGATTAAATTCTACCTTTACTACCATAGAATTTTCACCTAGCACTCAAAATTGTTCAAACCTTGGAGCCAGTATTAAACGCCCATCGCCTCACAAAAACCTACCGGACAGGTAGTGAGTCGGTGGTTGTGCTTCAAGATGTATCCTTCCACGTTTACCCCGGGGAATCTGTGGCCATCATAGGTGCTTCGGGCAGTGGTAAAACCACCTTGCTAAATCTGCTTGCCGGGCTGGACCTTCCCGATCAAGGAGAAATATTCCTGGGTCCGACTCAACTGAATCAATTAACTGAAAATGACCGGGCATATATGCGAAACCGATATATTGGCCTGGTGTATCAGGATTACCAGTTGCTTCCGCATTATACAGCCTTGGAAAACGTTTTATTCCCCTTGGAAATCCTTCGGCAAACCTCCGGCAAAAAGGAAAAAGCCCAAGCCTTGTTATCCAAAATGGGATTATCAGAACGGTATTATCATTACCCAAGTATGCTTTCCGGAGGAGAGCAACAAAGGGTAGCCATCGCCCGCTCCATAGTTACCCAACCCTTGATCTTGCTGGCTGATGAACCTACAGGTAACCTGCACCGGGAAGCTTCTGATGAAATCACTACACTTCTTTTCGAAATGAATAAAACTCTGGCAACCCCTATGGTCATTGTCACTCATCAAATGGACTTGGCCATGCAATGTGACCGGGTGTATCAAATGGCTAGGGGAAAACTAACACCGTATATTGAAAAAACCTTAAAACCGTCTTAAACAATTGAATAAGTTGAGTCCTATACCGCGCCCTTCGACCAACCTGTTCAAAGACCGGTGGATTTGGCGGTTTATGTGGAGAGATATGCGGACTCAACCGGAGCGGGTTGCGTTATTGTTATTATCGATTATTTTAGGAATAGCCGCTTTAGTAGCCATTACCTCCTTCAATGAAAATTTAAAATCGGATTTGGAAAACCAAGCTAAAGCGTTGCTTGCCGCAGACTTGGTTTTGTACAGCAGCCAACCTTTCGAAAGTGCAGAAGTAGCCCTCCCCGATTCATTTGCCAACCCCAGTGCCTTGGATGCCCGCTTGCCGTCCATGGTCCAGTTTCCCAATACTTCTCAAAGCCGGTTGGCTCAAGTGATCGGAATAGAAGGCCCCTACCCCTTTTATGGAAATTTTGAGACCTATCCTCCACAAGCATTGGCCTCTTTTCGTTTGGGTAGAGGCGCATTAGTCGATGAAAACCTGGCGATTCAATACAATTTGCTCATCAATGATTCTATCAAAGTCGGACAGTTGATGCTTCCCGTAGTCGGTTATGTTACGAAAGTACCCGGTAATATCAACTTAATTACCTCATTGGCTCCGTCCGTGTATATTCCCTACCGGCAATTAAAAAATACGGCCTTGATCCAAAGGGGAAGTAATGTTACCTACCGGCAATTTTTCCGGTGCATTGGGGAAGAGGATGATCAAGACCTTCTGGCAAAACTCAAGCCTTATATCCGCAAGTACGGGTACAGTTTTGAAACTTTGGACTATCGAAAAAAAAACCTCTCCGAAGCATTTGATCACCTGTACCGATATATGAACCTGCTCAGCTACCTTTCCTTGGTGTTGGGCAGTATTGGAATAGCCTGTAGCATATTGTTATATACCAAAGAAAAACGCAAAAGGGTGGCACTGGCCCGGAGCATAGGAGCCAGTAGCCAGGCGATGTATTGGGTGTATTTGCTTCAGTTAGTTTTCCTTGCCCTTGTGGGTAGCCTGATGGGAATAGCCATGGGAAATGTATTACAATTGCTTATCCCACTGGTACTGAATGAATTCATCCCTGTACGGCTACATTTTTCAATTTCATTGCAAGCTACCTTGAGCGGGTTGACTTATGGCTTGTTGCTTACTTTATTGATCGGCTCGATTCCCTTGTTACAAATGCGGAGCATCCCGGCCTTGTCCATGCTAAAGGCCCCCAAACTTACGAATTCCTGGCAGGTCAAAATCCGCAATTTTTTCCTGATTGCATTGATTCTTCTATGCATGGTAGGCATTGCCATCCGCCATGCAAACGATCCGGAGCTGGGTTTGCTATTTTTCGGAGGGGTAATGGCCTGTATTCTTTTCCTTTGGTGCCTGGCAATTCTGTTGTTAGTAGGAGCGTCACTCTTGGCCAAACGGTTAAAATTCGAGTGGAAACAAGCCTTTTCAAACCTGCATCGCCCCAATAACCAAACCGTAGTGTTAGTGGTGATCATCGGTATGTGTGCATTTTTAGTCGGGACGATGAGTTTGGTAAAAAGCAGTTTATTACGACAGGTACAAATTGCCGGCAAACACAACCGGGTAAATTTGGTTTTGGTCGATGTACAACCCGACCAAAAAGAGGCCGTATTACGGCAAGTGGCAAATTATCAACTCAATACCCGGGAAGTCATTCCGGTCATCAATACCAGGATTAAAAGTATTCAAAACCTTTCCATAGATGCATACAGCGACTCTACGGGAGTTCCCAATTGGGCCTTATATATTGATTATCCGGTCACTTACCGCAGCGAATTATCCGAAGGGGAAGTCATCGTAAGCGGTGAGTTCCCCAAAAGCCAAAATGACTCCGTATTTGTCTCTGTGGACCAGCAATTGGCCGAAAAACTACAATTGCATTTGGGAGATCCCATCCGGTTCAGTATTCATGGAATAGACCTGGAAACCTACGTAGGCAGCATCCGGAAAGTCAACCGGCTCAAGTTACAAGCTAATTTTGTGTTTATTTTTCCCGAAGGCATCCTGGAAAAGTCCCCTAAATTTTATGCGATTTTAATTGATTCGCCCACGAAACTAAAGACAGCAAGTTTTCAAAACCTGATTTCTGAGCTTTTCCCGAACATTTCATCCATAGACCTGAATATTCTGCTGCGTTCTTTAAATGAAGTCATTGACAAGGTGGCATTTGTCATTCATTTTATGACCTTTCTCTTTCTATGTATTGGGATCGTTATCTTAATCAGTAGTATTTCCAATAGTAAATACCTCCGCATTCAGGAAACAGTGTTATTACGCACTTTGGGGCTGGTCCGGAAGCAACTTTTTACAATCAATTTAATTGAATTCGGCTATTTGGGTTTTTTCTCTGTTTGTACGGGCTTTTCTTTGGCCTTTTTGGTCAGTGAAGTATTGTTAAATTACTTATTTGAGATGCCGGTCCGGCCAAATTACCTGGAGCTGACTTTATTTTCTTTAGGGATTGGCCTGCTCATTATCATGATTGGTTGGTGGAATTACCGGAATATACTACGGGTTTCTCCTATGCAAATACTCAGGAAAGTGCAATAAAAAACAAACACAAACCGGGTTAACTTTTGTTTGTGCTTGTTTTAAATTTCCATCAAAAGGAATACTCTCCATACGCCTCAATCTAACCGCTCCCAATGTTCTTCTACTTTCCGGTTTTTAAAGTTTTCCAAATTGAGCACTCCCGACAACTGACAATATTCTTTATCCAAAATACAGTCAAATACAAGTTGCTCCCCCACCCAGGTAGAGTCCCAGCTGTAAAACTCCACATTGCAAAATAGTTGTCCGCTGCTCAAAAAATAAGTGCCGCCACCAGCTCCTGCGAAATGTTGATTTTCGACATCGTAAATCGAAATCACATAATAATTATCCGTAAAGATTTCGATCACGGTAGAGAGTGGTTCAATCATTTTGCCATTGCGATTCAGCATAGAGACATTGAGCCAAGCTCCCATCATCGGATGGTCCTGAGAACCGGCTTCCATTTTTTGAAAAGTACATTGTTGATTGGCATCCCCCCCTCCATTCATCCAAATGCACAATTTATTCCGTTTGTCTTGGTCCAAGAGGACTTTGAATGCATGAATGGCACCAAAATTATTTTCGTTCTCCGAATCGTATTCAGTATAAAAGGAAATACTTTCTTTTTCAAAGGAGTAACTGCCTCCTTTCGCCGAATAGAATTGACGATCGCGTGGGTTGAACCGGACAAAAGTCCAATGTTTTTTAGAAAAGATGAGCAAACTGGTGTGAGAACTAAAATCCTCCGGGACATTTTCGATAAACCGGATAAACGGATTGCCTGATACCAAACGCCAAGTGCCGGATAAGTTACTCACCTCCTCACTTATTTGTTTGTTTTCCGAGGTCAAAAAATCGCTTTTTCTTTCTCCTTTGGTACATGCCGTAAAAGTAACCACCCATACCACCATGATAGTTAGAAGTCTGTTCATTGTTCTTGAAAATTTAGTTTCAAAATGGCCAATTTCAGTTAGTCCATTGAGACGTTTATTCAGTTGGTGAGGCAGGATTATAAGGTCGGTTATAGTCTACGTGATTACTTGAACTTAGTTAGGAATTTATGTTCAAATTTGAAGTTTCCTACTTAGAAGGAACAAATAAATCGAGTAAAAGTCAATAAAAAAGCCTAGTATTTTGGGTCGCACATTGTTAAATATCCATTCCCCTTTTATGGCTTGTAATCCTTTATGACTTCGCCTGTAAATAGTCACCTTGTCACATTTAATATTTGTTCGAAATCACCCGGTTCTTACCTCAACAGTCTTCTGTCAAAGTTCCGTAAGGGTTGAGTCTCTTTCTTGAATTCGCCCCGTTTCCACCCCCACCTACTTCCCAGGTTAGAAGCATACAAGAGGCCTCAAATTCTTTTATTTCAAACTATTCTGAAACTTCGTTAATTACAAAATTAAATATCCGGTTTACCATAGCCTCCACCCCCGGGAGTTTCCATGACAATGACGTCCCCAGGATACATCATACATTGATCCACACCGTTCAATGATTGGACGGCTCCCCCCTTACGTACCACCCATTGCCTGCCAGGTCTTGCTTCTTCTCCCCCATGTATGCCGAACGGTTTTTGCACCCGGTGTTGTGCAAGGATTGTCAATTCGGAAGTTTCCAAAAAGCGGATTTTACGTATGAGTCCTTTCCCTCCCCGAAACTGTCCTTTTCCTCCGGAATCCTGCCGGATGGAAAACTCTTCCAACCGGACGGGATAGCGTTTTTCCAAAACCTCCGGATCCGTAATGCGCGTATTGGTCATATGATGATGAACCGCATTGGCCCCATGAACCCCCCGGCCGGCTCCGGTCCCTCCCGCAATGGTTTCATAATATCCATAGGAGGCATTGCCAAATGCCAAATTGTTCATGGTTCCTTGGCTGGAAGCAGCTATCCCCAGGGCCTTGATTAAGGTATCGACCAACCGTTGACTGGTCTCCGTATTTCCACCTACCACTGCCGGGCATTCCTCCGGATTGTCTGAAAAGCCGGGGTTAAGAAGCCCCTCAGGGATGATGATTTTTACCCGTTTTAACAAGCCTTCGTTGAGCGGAACCGGTTTTTGCACTAACAATCGCAAGAAATAAATTACTACGCTGTTGACAATCGCCGGGGTAGCGTTGAAATTTCCTGGATGCACCGGGCCCGTGCCCGAAAAATCTATCGAGAGGATATTGTTCTTTTCAAATTGCAGTTTTACTTGAAGAGGTGTACCGTCATCTAAATACTCTATTGCTTCAAAAGATTGATTTAAGAAAGGGTGAATAGCTTCTGCCACCCACTCCGCGGCATGTGCTTTTAACCGCTTCATATACATTTTCACCTGATGCTTTGAGTGCTTTTCACAGAGGCGCTGTAAAGCCTGCACACCGGCATTTAAAGAGGCCAAGCCTCCACTTAAGTCGGCCAGGTTTTCATCCGAAGACCGGGATGGATAAGGGCCTTCTTCCAACATTTGACGAATTGCTTTCCAATGAATACTATTTTTTTTCACCAGGTAACGAGGGGAAATTACCACCCCCTCTTCGGCCAGATTTTGTGCATCGGGAGGCATAGACCCGGGCCGTTTACCTCCTAATTCCGCATGGTGTGCCCGGTTCGCTACATAGCCGATTAATTGTTGTTGAAAATATACCGGACTGATTAATGTGATATCGGGTAAATGAGAACCCCCAAACCCAGGGTGATTGGTAATAACCACATCTCCTTCATTCATTGGGAATAACGCTTTTACCTTCCGCACACAAACGCCTAAGCTGCCCAAATGCACGGGGATATGTGGTGCATTGACTACCAATTCGCCATTTCTGTCCAGCAAAGCGCAAGAAAAGTCCATACGTTCCTTTACATTGACCGAAAACGCAGTCCGTTCCAATACGGCTCCCATTTCTTCGGCAATCGCTTTAAACCGATGTGTAAAGAGTTCCAGGTTTACGGCTTCAATGCCGGAGGACATTTCCGAAGCAGGAACTTCACTTTTAATTTTCCGTATCAAGGCATCCCCTTGTGTTGTTATTTCCAATGCCCAACCGGGTTCTACTACGAGGGTGCTGGTCGAGGTTGTAACAATAGCCGGCCCCTGAATTTCTTTTTTGGGTACAAGCTTTTCCCAAGGATAAACCGGGGTAGAGTACCAGGTTCCGTTAAAATATGCTTGTTGATATTCACCAGGAACTATCGGACCTTCCACGTCTCTCAATTCTTTTTCCGGAGGTGCTACCGGATCATTCTCCAATACAGAAGCCACAAGCTTTACAGACTCCACTTCAATTTCCCGGTTTTCCAGCCAGTGCCCATATAATTTTTGATAAGCCTCCCGAAATGAATAAAGAATTGCAGATCTCTTTTGGTATTTGATTTCCACACAATGTTCTTGTCCAGCAAATCTCAAGTAAAGGTATACAAACCTTACCCTCATATGCTTCTCGGAATACCCCTCGCTTTTCAATTGAGTATAAGCCTCCATTTGAAGTTGCTGCAAGATACCGTCCAGTTGACCTATCATAACTCGCAAAGGTGCTAACACTTGGCGTATAGCAAAGCGTTCTACAATGGCCTTTCCTATACCATAGGCACTTAACAAACCTGCATCATACGGGATCAATACCGTATCCATATGCAAGAGTCCGGCAATTGCACAGGCATGTTGCCCTCCGGCACCACCAAAACCCAAAAGGGCAAAATCTCTAGGATCATGGCCTTTTCTGACAGAAATTTCGCGAACCGCTTCAGCCATCTTTTCATTGGCAATGGCCAAAAACCCAGAGAGGATTTCCTCTCCAACAAGCGGCTTTCCGGCTTGAACAGAGACTTGTCTTACTACATTTTTCAGTTTTTGCCGGGCTTGTTCTCTATGTACCGGAATGCCAAAATTATCCGGGATTAAACGGCCCAAAAGCAAGTTAACATCTGTAACGGTCAGGGGGCCTCCCGCTCCATAACAAGCCGGTCCCGGAAATGCCCCCGCACTTTCCGGTCCCACATTCAACTTAAACCCATCAAAAGAACAGATAGAACCTCCTCCTGCCGCAACTGTCTCAATGGCCAAGGCAGGACTCAACAACGTGGCATCACCCACTTTTAACTCATACCGGTAGTCAAAGTCCTCGTCTATCTTGGATACATCAGTGCTGGTTCCTCCCATATCCAAAGTCAGTACCCGGTTATACCCCATTCGGCGGGTAACATCCCTTGCTCCCACCACCCCACCCGCCGGACCGCTCAACAAGCTGTCTTTCGGGTGATACATTCCGGCAGCGACCAAACCACCTGCACTTGTCATAACTTTGAGAGAGCCCTGAGGAATATTTTCTGATACTTCGGAAAGGTATTTTTCCATTACTGTCGATAAATAGGCATTTACCACAGCTGTCTGCGCCCGGGGAACAATTTTAATATTGGGGGCCAATTCGTAAGAGGCTGACACATATTTCCAACCGGACCGGACCAGCATCCGTTTTAATTTTTGTTCGTGAAGAGGATTGACATAACTATGCATCAGAGCAATGGCAATCACCTCACAACCGGAACTCTTGAGGGCCTCAAAGGTCTCGAAAAGGGTACTTTCCTGTAAGTCTTGTAGTACGGTGCCATCTGCTCCGATCCGCTCCTCCACTTCTACCACATAGGAATAAAGCAAGGGGGCTTTCTCTACCGAAAGGGAAAATAAGTCCGGCCTCTGTTGGTTTCCTATTTCCAATACATCTTGAAACCCTTTTGTCACGAGCAGTCCCACTTTGGCCCCCTTTCTTTCCAGTAGTGCATTGGTTCCTTTGGTAGAACCGAGACGCATTTCCAGGGGAGGCAGAGGTTCTTGTAAACCGCATTGTGTAATCATCCGTGCGGCCATAACCGGTGCTTCTTCCCCGGCCGTCACTTCAAACTCAACCGGAAAATCCTCCTCAAGGTCCAATGCCTTACTTAATTCCAATGTTTGACGCTTGTGATCAACATGCAAGACTATTATTCTCTCCGCATTTTCCCTCCCCAAATAGTTAAAAGTATACCCGGCCAAAATATCTTTTTCAATTGGCCAGTTTGCCTGTATCCGATACGTTTTGTCCCCCACTCTGGCTAAAAGTCTTCCTCTTAAGGAAGAGGAGCTCAATAGTTTAACGCGTTTCAAATACCCTTCCGGGGAGAAGGCCAATGCATCGGTAAACGTCCCTCCCGTATCCACCCATATTTTCCATTTTTTCTGTACCATAGGTTTGAATAAACGTTTGTAAACCGAAGCAATCTACACAAGGTTAACGGTCTCTGTTTTTCTGTTTTTAAGGTAAACAAAAGGCCGGTACCTATCAAGGTTTTACATATCCCAATTCCTTGACTGTTAAAATAAGAGCCTATTTAAACATGTACCCAAATGGCTTGTTTAATAAATAGCGTAATTATTTTCTTTGCAGACTACGGCTTGTTGTGTTTTACCTATATTAGAGCATGTTTAAATTTCATCCTTTGGTGGTAAAACGGATTTTAAACATACTCTTAAGTAGCGAAAACACAGAATGACTTACAAAAAGTAATCTACCATTACTTAAACTAAAAACAACCACTAATGAAAACCATAATACACCGCGCTGAAACCCGGGGATATGCTGATTTGGAATGGAAAAAATCGTATTACACCTTTAGTTGTGAAGGATACTTTCAACCTGAGCGGATAGACTTCGGAAATTTAAGGATTTTAAACGAAGAGCTTATCGAACCTACGACCGGCTATCCGGCACAACCCCATGATAATATTGAAATTATTTCTTTTCCACTTCAAGGAAGCCTCTATCACCAAAACACACAAGGAACCACTGATATACTGCAACCAGGAGAAATACAAGTGCTCTCCACTGGAAAGGGGATCATTCATTCAGAACAAAACCCTTCCGAAAAGGAAAGACTACAATTACTCCAGCTCTGGATCTTTCCTAAACAAAAGGATTACTTGCCGGATTACAAAAAGCAACAATTCCATTACGAAGAAAAGGCAGGAAAGATTTGCACCATGATTTGCCCCGAACCATCCGGAAAGGAACTAAAGATCAATCAGAATGCCTATATCAGCACCAGTATCTTAAGAAAAGGTGACATCTTACCCTATTTGATCCATAGTCCCGGGCAAGGCACCTATGTATTTGTGCTTTCCGGTAAGATACATATTGCCGGCATGTGGATGGACTCAAAAGACGGGATGGGCATTTGGGAGACGGAGGTTTTTGAAGTAAAAGCCGTTTCAGAAGAAGCCGAGATTCTTTTGATTGAAGTACCTATGGAGTTGGCCCAGTATTAATACGAGAGCCACTGGTGACCATACCGGGCATTTAGCTCAACAGTCTTTTTCCTCAAAAAGCCCGCTGTTTCAACAACGGGCTTTTTGATTTTTGAAGAAGTGTATATCTGTATTAGAAGGTGATTTCTTTTCCTAAATAAAAGTCCATTACCTTTAATTTAAACATAAAATCGTATTTGGACCAGATCAAATCTGACTGAGCGTTGTTGAGTTGATTTTGCGAAATAATGTAATCGGTGACATTATCCATCCCTGATTTGTAGCGTTGCTCCGTTACCCTGAACTGCTCCTGCAAGGCTTCCAGTTGCCTTTTGTTGGAGGCATAAGTTTTGGCAGCTGCCCGGGCATTGTAATACGCTTGCTCAATATTTTTACGCAAAGTATTCCGCTCTATCTGTGAATTCAGTTTGGCCGTTTCGTATTGCACTTTGGAGCGGGCTACCGAATAGTTCACCTGGTTTTTCTGATAGATAGGAATGCTCAAGTTTAGCCCTACATACTGACGGAAAGCCTTATCGAGTTGGGTAAAGAAATCCGCATCCCTGTATACAGAAACTTCGTTGACTTCGCGGATAACCGGCCATACCGCACCACCTGTATAACTAGGGTCTACGAATCCTACTGGCATGGACATGGGCTCGGGGAGGGTTTCAAACCCATCCGGCACCTGTTTTAAAGCACTGGAATAAGAAGAGCTTAGCCCCCCTTGCAAGGATAAGGTAGGATAGTAATCGGCTTTGCTGATTTGCACACTCAACTCAGCACTTTGCACTTTTAAATCAGCACTTTTAATTTCCGGCTGGAGTGACAAAGCCGTATGATAGACCTCCTCAATATTTTGCACCATCAAAGATGCATCCGGCTCCGGAATTTCCGGAATGATCACCTCAAACTCCTGTTGTTCGGTCAGTTGCAAGCGCTGCTTCAAGTTCAGATAAGATAAAGAAAGTTTGTTTTCGGCGTTCACCATTTGTAATTCATTCGTAGCCAATTGCGAACGCAAATCGTACAAATCCGCTTCGGGAAGGGCTCCCGCTTGCACCAGTTTTTCGGTTCTTTCCAGTTGCGACTGTGTCGTTTCGACAGTTCGCTTAGCATTTTCCAAGTTTTCCCGGTCAATCAGGATTTGTAAATAGTCGGAAACCAAAAACAACTTCAAATCATTTTCTGACTTTTGGACATCGTATTGGCTAGCTTGCAAGTCTATATGACTTTGCTTGACAGAACTGTTAATTTTATTTCCGTTAAACAACACCATATTGGCACTAATCCCAAAGGAACTAGTCCGGGTGCCTTCCGTTACGGGCACGTTGGTAAAAGGGTCGATATTCCGTCCCCAACCCCAATTGTAAGAAGCAGAAGCTCCTACACTGGGCAATCGCTGATGCCTGGAATATTTGATCGCTTCCTGGCTTTGATTTACCGATAAGCGGCTCATTTTCACCTCTAAGTTATTATCCATTGCATATTGGATACAGCGTTCGATAGACCAATGTTTTTCATCTTGAGCCGTCAAGGGATTGGTAAAACAACTTATCATGAAGATAAGCCAGGTAAGTTGATGTCGTAACATATCCGAAGTTTATTGTATGGTATTGGAAACTATATCTGTCATTACAAAATCCTAAAACACTACTGATTACACTACTTTTCCGGCCACTGTCTGGTTTGCTCGATTAAGCGTACACAATTCAGCAAAAAACAGACTTCTTTCAATAAAGTAACAGATTCCTGTATATTTAAACTAAGGATATTTTATCAGAGGCAAATAATTGATGTAAGCAGTATCAGAGGGGCTATTCCTTCCGGGAAAAGGAACCGAAGGCAGGTATAAAAGATATGAGCAAAGGCTTGGTTTTCTGCTCATATCCGAAGCAAGATCACTACAAAGAATACTTATTTATTGGTCGATATCCGGAATATAATTCACATCTTTAATCCATGGGAGGCTTTTAAGGTACTCTAAGGTAATCGGCCGAACCCCGGAATCCATTTCAATAAACTGGCAAGCCAATTGATGTTTTCCTTTCCGGGATACAATCATATTGGCGATGTTGCATTCATCGTGTGCGATGATACTGGAAATAAATGAAATACTTCCTTTTTTATCTTCCGCCAAAATAATCATGGTATGCAAGTTGGCACTAAAATTCGAAGGGAAGCCATTTACTTCCGTAATGCTAATGACCCCTCCTCCCCGGCTAACTCCGGTAAGGTCTACCATTTGTCCTTCCCTCTCCAAATGAAGTTTTACGGTATTCGGATGCATGGTAGAAGCGTTTCCCACTGACTTAAAAGTAAATTCCAGGTGATTTTTCTCTGCGTGATCAAAGGAATTTTTGATACGGGTATCATCGGTTTTAAAGTTTAATAAACCGGCAATAACCGCCCGGTCGCTGCCATGTCCTTCATAAGTTCGGGCAAAGGAGTTGTAGAAGGTAATATCAGCTTTTTCAGGAGTTCCTCCTAAAATTTTATAGGCGACTCTGCCAATACGCACTACTCCTGCCGTGTGTGAGCTGGAAGGCCCGATCATCACCGGACCGATCATATCAAAGATGCTACTTTTTTCTGCCATGGTTTTGATATTATAGGTTGTTTATTGTTGAAGTGAATTAAACTTTTTCTTTTCCTGAAAAATGTTTCAAAAAGGCCTCCTCTGTCTTACTTTTTTCAACAATAGCTTTGGCTATGCTCTTCAAAAAGTGCCTTGATGAGCCGATTTGGATTCCATCTTCGGTCAAAAACTATACGTTTACACCACTTCGTGGTCTGAGACTTCGAAATAACTGAAAAAAACAGTAAACAGGAATCAACATCATTGATTATTTTCCAAAAAATCCTTAAATTTTAAAGAGTATTCACCAAATATTACAACAATGAAAAAGCATCCTTATAAAATAAAAGTGTATTATAATAACAATTCGGATTTGGGAAAAAAGACCATTGCCTATGCAAAGTCTATCTCAAATTACGTGACTGGCATTAATTATTGTAGTGATTCTTTTACTACAACCATTTGGAGAGACTTACTAAACCGGATGCAATTGACCCCGAAAGAACTTTTGGACAAAGCCAACCCCAAATATCAAGCGACCCTTCGCGGGCATGAGTTTGACGATGAAGGTTGGTTAAACATCATGATGAAAAATCCGGATTTAATCAAAGCCCCCATTGTTGTGTATGGTGATCAGGTAAAGCTTTGTTTAAAGCCTTCCGATATTCTCAAAATGTAAATGCTCAACCCCGGAATAACACAGACGAATCTCCATAACTCAAAAACCGATAATCCTTTTTCAAGGCTTCCTCATAAATCTTTTTCCAATCATCTCCCACAAAAGCGGCTATCAGCAAAATTAATGTAGACGCTGGCAAATGAAAATTAGTAATTAACACTTCACACACTCGAAATTGATACCCCGGGTATATAAAAATTCCCGTATGCCCAATCAGTTGAGTACACTGTTGATGATCCATGTATTCCAGTACGGCTTTCATAGCCTGGGCTGCAGAGGGCAATTCACCCCAATCGGGGTTGTAAGGATCGTTTTTGGCTATATCAAAACTGGCATTGCCATTATTTTTCAAGAGCTTTACACCAAACCAATAGGTGCTTTCCAAGGTTCTCAGGGAAGTTGTCCCCACTGCAACAACCCGTTTATTTTCTTCTACTAAAGGCAATAAATTTTCCCTACGCAGAACTACCTGCTCCACATGCATATCATGTTGTGCTACTTCTTCCGTTTTGATAGGCTGAAAAGTACCCGCCCCTACATGCAGGGTAAGCTCTTGTAGTTGTACTCCTTTTTGTTGCAGTTGTTCCAGTACCTTACCAGTAAAATGGAGACCGGCAGTAGGTGCTGCCACGGCTCCTTCCTTTTTACCGTATACGGTTTGGTAGGTGGTTAGATCCGCTTGTTCGGATTCGCGGTGAAGGTAAGGGGGCAAAGGTGTTTCACCCAGGTGATTGATAATATCCAAGAAGCTAATAGCCTCTTCTTCCCAGGTAAATTTTACAATTTTCTTGTTCCGGTCGACCAAAAAGGCAGAAAATTGAATTAGCCGATTGTTTATTTGTAGTGTTGTATGTAAGGATTCACCCTTCCATTTTTTCAGGTTTCCCACAACGCATTGCCACTCCGTAGATTTTTTGGCCTGCATGGCTTCTTCCATCACCTTAGAGGGATGCATAGGGTTTAACAAAAATATTTCGATCAGAGCACCCGTACTTTTTCTGAAATGCATCCTAGCCGGAATCACTTTTGTATTATTGAAATACAAAACATCCCCTTCTTCCAATATTTCCGGAAGGTGATGGAATACACGGTGTTCCATTTCACCTTGGCGATACAGTAACAGTTTAGACGCATCGCGATTAGCCATTGGGTATTTGGCTATTTTTTCTTCCGGAAGGTGATAAGTAAAATCTTTGAGTTTTAATTCTTGCATGTGTTCCGGTTTATAATTCTAACTTTGCGCAAAAATAAACCTGATCTACGAAAAACGAGTATTTGTTGAATCAAACCTAAAGCCTTACATGTATAAATTATTTATTAGACCTATACTCTTCCAGATTGATCCTGAAAAAGTACACCATTGGGTGTTTCGCAGTTTAAAATTCTTTTTTTCGATTCCCGGAGTTCGCTTTTTTGTAAAAAAGAAATACCAGGTAAAAGCCCCGGAACTGACAACAGAAATATGCGGCTTGAAATTTCCATCTCCGGTGGGGCTCGCTGCGGGCCTAGATAAAAATGCACAATTGATTAACATTTTACCGGCCTTTGGTTTCGGTTTTATCGAAATCGGAACGGTTACTCCCAAACCTCAAGAAGGGAACCCTAAACCCCGTTTATTCCGCTTGAAAAGTGACAGTGCTTTGATTAACAGAATGGGGTTTAATAATGATGGGGTTGATAAAATATTGAAACGGCTTAAAAAGCGTAGAAGTAATATTATTATTGGCGGGAATATAGGAAAGAACAAAGTTACTCCTAATGAAGAAGCCGTAAATGATTACCTCACTTGTTTTGAAGCACTGTACGATCATGTGGACTTCTTTACCGTGAATGTCAGCTCCCCGAATACCCCTAACCTCCGAGCATTACAAGATAAAGAACCGCTTTCACACTTACTATTCACCTTGCAAAAGGTAAATCATACGAAGGCAAACCCCAAACCTATCTTTTTAAAAATAGCTCCGGATTTAACTCATACACAACTGGATGAGATCATCGAGATTGTAGAAGAAACACAAATTGCCGGTGTAATTGCCACCAATACGACCATCAACCGCCATGCATTAAAAACCTCCAAGACAACCTTGGACAAAATAGGCAACGGTGGCTTAAGCGGCAAACCTCTAAACAGCAGATCCACAGAAGTCATCCGGTATATTCATAAGAAATCCGAGGGCAAGGTTAAAATCATCGGAGTCGGAGGAATCCACTCTGCCGAAGACGCCATTGAAAAGTTATTGGCAGGTGCTTCCTTGGTGCAAATCTACACCGGTTTTATTTACGAAGGCCCTGATTTGGTAAAGGAAATCAATAAAGCAGTCTTAAGATCTCAAAAAAAGTTTATATAATTAATTTCTTCCTTTGCTGTTCAGAGATATACAAGAAAGCCCCCGATTATTCAATCGGGGGCTTTCTTGTATATTATTATAGTGCGTTTAAGCGAGACGTTTAGTAATTCGTATACAAAGTAACGTCTGCGAAGATATGACCACTCTCGTTTTGAGCGTCATCCTTAAATTTCACAAACAATCGTTTCAAGCCCTCCCCCTCTGATAAGTTCCACTCTTTAGTGAGTGCATAAGGTTCCCAGATTGCTCCTTCAAATTTAGGATTATTGGATATCATCATATAATTCGCATTCCTCGCTTTGATGGTCAATGTCACTCGCGGATCATCCGTACTCGTCTTACCATCGTTAATTTTCATATACTGAGGAATAGGAGGCTCCGTATCCAGGCGGATCTTAGAAGTAGCCACAGAGGATTCATTACCGGCTATATCCCTAAATTTTACATATACGGCTTTTTCACCATCTCTTCCGGTTAATGTCCACGCCAGTGATTCGCGATAAGGCTCCCACTTAGCAGGAGGTCTGAAAAAGTGACTGTTACTTACCATCATTTCAACAGCTCCCTCTGCTTTCACTTCCAATTTTACCCGGTTAGATTTGTTATTAGTGAAACTTGCTCCATTGTCAATTACGATGTCTTCACCTACCGGCTCTTGCCTGTCCAATATGATATTTGCTACGATGGGAGTAGTTTCATTCTCTGCTTCATCTCTAAATTTCACATATACTTTCTTATCGCCATCTTCATCATCCAACATCCAGTTTTGATAGAAATAATCATACTTGATCCAATCTGCGCCATCAAAAGTGCTATTGTTAGAAATCATCATTTCTTTTGCTTCCTGGGCATAGAGTTTCAAATTTACATACCCATTCACATTGGTACAGTACTTTGCTCCACCATTAACTGTAATCCGCCCTTCTTTTGGTGCTTGTCTATCCACACCAATCCTTGCAATTGCAATACGTGATTCGTTCCCTATTTTATCTCTAAATTTAGCATACACTGTTTTCAAGCCATCCGGTCCATAGAGCACCCAATCTTTTGTTTCATTGAAGGGTTCCCATTTTGCATCTTTAAAATCCATCCGGTTACTGATCATCATTTCTGTCACGGATTCCGCATACAAACTCAACAAAACCTTTTTATTTGCATTATTGGTAATGCCTTCCCCTTCGTTAATTTTAATGGAACCTTCTTTTGGAGGACTTCGATCCAATTTGATATCATCAAACACAGGTTCACTGATATTTCCCGCTTCATCTTTAAAACGTACAAACACCTTTTTATCTCCATCATCCCCTCCTAAAGTCCAGTTAAAGTTCAGGTTCGAATAGCCTCTCCAACGAGAATGGCTAAAATCTTCCGAATTACTGATCTGCATTAATTTAGCATCTTCAGCTCTTACTTTAACCAATACAACTTTATCAGGGTGGTTGGTCATTTCCTCACCCTTATTTACTACTATAGATGTTGCAAACGGAGGTTTTCTATCCAAAATCACATTATCAATAACAGGCTCTGATTCGTTTCCGGCTGCATCGTTATATTTCACCAAAACACTTTTAAGTCCGTCCTCATCACTTAATACCCATGGTTTTGTCGTTTGATAAGGCTCCCACTCCGCATCGGCAAAAGTCGCATCATTGCTGACCTTCATCAAAGTTGCCCCTCTACAAAATAACTGAAGCATCACTTTCCTTTCTTGGTCAGTACAGAACTCCGCATTGTTGTTGATAGAAATTTTCCCGCCTACAGGAGCTTGTGTATCAATAATAATTTTATCAAAGGCTACTTCAGATATATTCCCAGCTTTATCTCTAAACTTAATAAATACACTTCTATCTCCATCGTTATTACCTCCTAATTCCCAGTTTTTCTTAACAGGTTGGTACACCTCCCACTGAGCCCCATAAAAAGTACTAATATTACTGATCATCATATAATCAGCGTCCTCAGCTTTAATTACCAAATCGACAATTTTAGCATCATTGCTCAATAAAGTAGCTCCCATAATACTATCATAAACCGCATCCGGTGAACTAATACGGATAAAGGGTCTTTTAGGAGGAGTTCTATCCAATACGATTTTATCATTAAAAACCTTTGATTCGTTAGAAGCATGATCCCGGTACTTGATATACACGGTTTTAGTACCATCCTGTGGATCAAGTAGCCAGTTGGGCACTACGGGTGAATAAGGTCGCCAATCATTTTTAAACTCTTCGGTATTACTTATGACCATATGTGTAGCACCTTTGGCAATCATTTTCAACTGCACATCTTGTTGATTCGTATACCGGCTACCATTATTAATTACGATCATCCCTAAAGAAGGGGGTTTGGTGTCCAAAATCACCCGGCCGGAAACTACTACGGATTCATTTCCGACTGCGTCCCGGAATTTCGCATAAATAACTTTTTCACCATCACCACCTATCAATTCCCATTCAATTTCTTCTTTATAAGGCACCCAACCTTCTCCGCCTCTAATGATCATTTCATGTGCCCCCTCAGCCAAAAGGCGAATTCTCACTTTCTTGCTATTGATGATTCGCTGTCCGTCTGCCACAATCATTTTGCAGCGAGTCGGAGGAATCATGTCCAAAACAATTCTTGAAGAGATCGTCTCTGTCGTATTTCCGGCAAGATCCTTATATTGAACAAACACTTCTTTTGTTCCGTCAGCCCCGGTTAATCTCCAACCGGTAACTTTCTCGCGGAAGGGCACCCACTTTGCTCCCAAAAAGTCTCCACGGTTTGAAATGCGCATTGCATGCGCTTCTTGGGCATGCAATTCCAAAACCACCGTACGGGATTTGTTATTTGTATATTGTATTCCACCGTTAATCAAAATAGAAGGTTCAAGAGGGGGTGTTCTGTCAAGTTCGATTTCCGCAGATACTACTTCAGATACATTTCCACCACCATCCCGGAATTTGGCGTATACGACTTTTCTACCATCTTCACCTGCCAACCTCCAGTTTTGCCTCCGGGTGCTATAAGGCTCCCAACGTCTTCCCACAAAACTTCCATCATTACTAATCATCATATGAGTAGCACCGTTCGCAGAAATATTCAGGTTTACAACTTTTTCAGGGTTATTGGTAATGGTGGCACCGTCATTCACAGAAATGGCTCCGGTGATGCCTGTTTGTGCTGAAAGGTTGGTAGCTGAAAAAATGATAAATAAAAAAAGTAACCTAATCTTCATAGTCACTGGAAGTTTTACACTTTACTCTCCGACCTTGATTGCGGTAATTGCTCGGGGTCTGAGTTTGCTCTTATTTCTTAAATAGATTAATGAACGTTAGTTTTCTTTATTGTTGCTTTAAACCTATAGTGATATTTAATCTTCATATACTCTTATTCATCACTAAGGGTCACTAGGCAATTATTCCTTTCGTCGGAATAGTGTTTATCATTGGATTAACGCAAAAACTACCCATATCCATATGTTGACGGATAAGGTTAGGCGAAATTATGATCTACTTAGGCCAAAATATGGTTTTAAACGACAAGTACTTAAGAAGTTACTTCCATAAGTTTTTTTTAGCTTTTGCAAAGCGGCATTTTCAAAAACTCACCAGCACAAACAATAAAAAACAATTCAATAATCTGTATTTTTCACTATTTACAATTTTTATAGATGAATTTTAATTCTACATATTGATTTTTTGCAAAAAATTGTATTTTTGAGGTTAAATTTTAACCTGTATTAAAAAGAATCGTATGACTAAAGTAAAACTAGAGTACATTTGGCTGGACGGCTGTAAGCCAGAACCTCACTTAAGAAGTAAAACAAAAATTCTGGACGCAACAGAATTTGCCGGAGAATTAGAGAAAGCCCCTATGTGGTCTTTTGACGGAAGCTCCACACAACAAGCCGAAGGACATACTTCCGATTGCCTACTCAAACCCGTAAGTATATACCCCGATTCAGGAAGGAAAAATGCTTGGTTAGTTATGTGCGAGGTCCTCAACCCGGATGGAACACCTCACATCACTAATACCAGAGCATTAATCAATGACCCGGACAATTATTGGTTCGGATACGAACAAGAATACACCTTAGTAAAAGAAGGAAGACCGTTAGGATTTCCTCAAAATGGCTATCCCGCCCCACAAGGCATGTATTATTGCTCGGTAGGCGATGATTACATCGAAGGCAGACATATCGTAGAAGAACACCTGGACCTGTGCCTGGATGCCGGACTAAACATCACCGGCATTAATGCTGAGGTAATGTTAGGACAATGGGAATTTCAATGCTTTGGCAAAGGTGCTAAACAAGCCGCTGACGACACATGGATCGCCCGGTACCTATTATATAGGATTGCAGAAAAATACGATGTTCATGTAGAGTTTGCTCCAAAACCCGTAAAAGGAGATTGGAACGGCTCTGGCATGCATGCCAACTTTTCAAACAAGAAAATGCGGGAAGACGGAAGCGAAAATTACTTCCTGGCCATTTGCGAAGCCTTAAAGAAAAAACACAATGAACATATTGAGGTTTACGGCTCAAACAACCATGAACGCTTAACCGGCCTTCACGAAACACAACATATCAGTACCTTTAGCTATGGAGTAAGTGATCGGGGAGCGTCTATACGAATTCCGATTCCAACGGTAGAAAGCGGATACAAATCTGGCTATTTAGAAGACAGAAGACCTGCTTCAAATGCCGACCCTTACAAAGTAGCGGCCAAACTGACCTCTACTATTATCGAAGCCGGACTGTAATTTTTTTTTACACACTCATTCAAGCTGTTCTCAATCAAAGAACAGCTTTTTCTTTTTATTCTAACCAAAATTCAACTTGAAATTTCCAATATTTATTTTTTTCTAACTTTTTTAGTATTAATTTCACCCTGAATTAAGAAAAAGTGTATCCTTTATTAAAAACTAACTCAATACATGGCAAAGCTTAGATTCAACGCACTTGAATTAGTGCAAGAAAGACAAAAAATTGAAGTAACTGCTCCCTCCGACAAAGTGTCTGATTACTTTGGTGAAAATGCATTTGGCTTGGATCAAATGCGCGCATCACTTTCTCAGGACGTTTTTAACAACCTAAAACATTGCATTGACAAAGGCAAAAAAATAGATGAGCCCACCGCTGATGCCATTGCTGCTGCTGTAAAAACCTGGGCCATTGCCAAAGGAGCCACCCACTATACTCACTGGTTCCAACCGCTTACCGGTGGAACAGCTGAAAAACACGATTCTTTCTACGACATGCATGCCCGTTTGGAAAAATTCAAAGGCGGTGCATTAGTCCAACAAGAGCCTGACGCCTCCTCATTCCCTCACGGAGGCATCCGTAGCACCTTTGAGGCAAGAGGGTATACCGCCTGGGACCCTAGTTCTCCAATGTTCCTAATCGGCAGTACCCTTTGTATTCCTACGATCTTTGTCTCTTATACAGGCGAAGCACTGGATTACAAGGCACCTTTATTGAAAGCCGTACAAGCCATCGACAGGGCCGCCACCAAGGTATGTAAATTATTCGATCGCAACATCACAAAGGTAACCCCTTCTTTAGGATGCGAACAGGAATACTTTGTGATTGACCATGCGTTGTACTCAACCCGTCCGGATTTAGTTATGTGCGGTCGCAGTGTCTTTGGCCACCAGCCTCCTAGAGGCCAACAGCTTGATGATCACTACTTTGGATCAATCCCTCCAAGGATATTTGACTTCATGCGGGACTTCGAAATCGAATGTCACCGATTAGGCATCCCGGTAAGCACTCGTCACAATGAGGTAGCCCCTTCACAATTTGAAGTTGCTCCTGTATTTGAAGAAATCAACGTTGCCACAGACCACAACCAATTATTGATGGATGTGATGAACAAAGTGGCTGAAAAACATAATCTAAAGGTCCTTTTTCACGAAAAACCATTCGCTGGACTTAATGGCAGCGGAAAACACTGCAACTGGTCTTTGGTGACCAATACGGGAATCAACCTGTTACAACCAAGCAGCAGCGCAAGAGAAAACCTGATCTTCTTAACTTTCTTCGTAAACACCCTAAAAGCAGTTTACGATCATGCCGATTTATTAAGAGCCAGCATCGCTTCAGCCGGTAATGATTACCGCTTAGGAGCCAATGAAGCACCTCCTGCTATTATTTCCGCATTCATCGGTACACAACTTAGTGCCGTATTGAATGAATTGGAGCATAGTGGAAACGTATCCGTGGAAAAAGGTGACAATATGTATATGAAGTTAGGAATCGACAAAATTCCTGAAATCATCCTTGACAACACTGACCGTAACCGCACATCTCCATTTGCCTTCACCGGCAACAAATTCGAATTCAGAGCAGTAGGTTCCGATGCCAACGTTGCCGGTCCAATGACCGTATTGAACATCGCAGTAGCCGATCAATTGAACCAATTCAACAAAGAAGTTGAAAAAGAACTCGATAAAGGCACTGAAAGAAGAATGGCCATTGTTAACATTCTCAGAAAATACATCAAAGAATCGAAAAGCATTTTGTTTGATGGAGATGGCTACTCGGATGATTGGGTAAAAGAAGCGGAGAAAAGAGGTCTTTCTAATGTAAAAGACACCCCGCGAGCACTGGATTTTACCATTTCCGAAAAGACTATCAAACTTTACGAAAAGAGCAATGTATGCACAGAACGTGAATTGAGAGCCCGGCATGAAACCCTTCTTGAAAACTACATCATGAAGGTTCAGATCGAATCCAGAATCATGGGTGACTTGGCATTAAATCATGTCATTCCGATCGCTATTGCCTATCAGAATAAATTGATCGAAAATGCGAACGGCTTAAAAGGCTTGGGTATCGACAATTCTGCAGTGGTTAAAACCATCAACGATATCTCTCAACATATCGAATCTATCAAAAACAATGTTCGCCAAATGATCGAAGAGAGAAAACGCGTGAACAAAATTGAGGATATTCGCGACAAAGCCATCGCTTACTGTGACGATGTAAAAGAAACGTATTTTGACAAAATACGCTACTCTGTAGACAAACTGGAGCTGTTTGTAGACAGTGAAGCATGGCCATTGCCAAAATACAGAGAAATGTTATTCTTAAGATAATTCAGTTCTCAACCACAATACTACCAACGGAGGCCTCGATTCGAAGCCTCCGTTTTTTTATAACACTCCCAACCACACCGTTATCACCTCAATGCCATGACCCTAAAAAGCCAACCGGATAATAAAAAACACAAAGGCGAACCGGCATTACATCCACTCGCCTTTCTCAGAGCGCTTAGTATTTCAACACTTAAATATGATTATCTGCCCGCTCCCGGATTTCTATCTCCAACTTTGTATACCAATCTTTCCCATACTTTCTGATCAAGGCATCTTTCACAAATTTATACACAGGCACTTTCAAGGACTTTCCCAAATCACAAGCAGCACTACAAATCGACCAACGATCATAGTTTAAAGCCTCATACTGATCGTATTGTGTAACCCTGACCGGATACAAATGACATGATACCGGCTTGTGAAAAGAAATTTTCCCATCGTTATACGCTTCTTCAATCCCACATTTCAAAACACCTTTTTCATCGTAAATCGCATAAGCACACTCCTTTCCTTCAATCGTAGGCGTAGAGTAATCCCCTTCATAGTCCTTAATATACGCCCCTTGTTTTTCAAGTTCTTGCCTCCCTTTTTCAGTCAAATACGGCTTTACCTGTTCTTGAATCTCTTCCATGACAGGCAATTCCTCCTCCGTTAGCGGAGCTCCTAAATCCCCCTCAACACAACATGCACCCTTACATTTGCTTAAATCGCATACAAACTGCTCCTCAGCAATGTCATCACTCAAAATGGTGTTTCCTAAAACAATCATTATCAACCTTAAATATATTAATAAAACAAACCGCAATCAGGAGTATACCCGCTTTTAAAACAAGCCATTACTTTTGACTTTTATTCCCCACTAAAAAAAACAACAAAGAAAAGTCAGCCCCTCCTTCCCCACTCGTATTCATAACAATAATTTTTTACCCTTCGCCCTGATGTCCATCATTTTTTTTTATAAGTTTATAAAGTAGATTTGGTTAAATGATTTACAAAAATACTATCTGAATATGGAAATCAAGAAAATTCTCGTACCTACCGACTTTTCCGAGGAATCGATGAACGCATTAGATGTAGCGGCCGGCATTGCCAAAAAGACGAATGCTGAAATATCATTATTACACGTCATTGATGTACCCGTAGTCGGACACTCGGATTATGTAGACATTTTTGGTCAGGGAGAAACCAGTGATGACCCTGAGCTCTACAAGCCTTACATGCACAAACTCATAGAAGTAACCCGTGATAAACTGGAAGGGGTTAAAAAGAAATACCAAGGGGTGAATATCACCGAACATGTGGAGTTTGATCGCCTTCAACGGCATATCGCAGAGTTTGTCATAAAGGATGAAACCGACCTGATCGTTATGGGCTCTAAAGGCGTAAGTGGTATTGAGGAAATTCTGGTAGGCTCCAATACAGAACGAGTCATCCGTTTGGCCAAAGCCCCCGTATTGACTGTCAAACAAAAAATAAAACCCTTTGAATTAAAAAATATCGTATTCGCCTCTTTATTTGAAAAAGTCCATACCAAAACCATTGAACTCATCCGCTATATCCAAACAACTTTTGGGGCTACTTTGCATTTTGTCAAAGTCATCACACCCAACAACTTTGAAACCACCAGTGATACCCACCAACTCATTCAAAAATTTGCACAAACGCACAAATTTGACAACTATACTGTCAACTCTTATAATTTTTATTCCGAAGAGGAAGGAATTCGCTCGTTTTCCAATGATTTAAATGCCGATTTAATCATGATGACCACTCACGGACGAACAGGCATAGGCCACTTATTATTAGGAAGCATTGCAGAAGAGGTCGCCAACCATGCTACTCGCCCGATCATCACGTTTAATCAGCATTTCAAATAAATCCACAGTTCTTGCCGGAGGTATTTTTCACACACATCAAACCTATAAAAAACCTGGCAACGGCCAATACCAGGTTTTTTATTCACACACAAACTACTTTATTAATACCCTCCATCAACCGTCATAAAAACTACACTGATCAAAATCATCCTGTCTACCAGATACAAGTTATTGCACAAACACCCGAAAACCAGCAATTTTACCTTATCAAAAGGATCAGGCTTCCAACAGAGCAACAGACTCCTAATTCAAATTATCTAAATGATTTTCATTGCCAACATTAACAGTTTCTAAATTATGAAAAACATACTAATCCCCATAGACCTGTCCAACACTTCTGTTAGTGCGATTGACTTCGGTTATACTTTACTAAAAAAAGCAAAAAGTCAATTAACCTTTCTACATACCTATCAATTATTCAACCCCTTGATTGACGGCACTTACAGCGTTTCTCCTTCCGTTGCCGATCGAGAGAATGAATTAATCAAAGACATGCGGGATTTTGTGGAAAAAATTATTCCGCCTCAAGATTTAAGTACTTGCACCTTTATCACCGACATTGGCATTCCTGAGGATAGCATCCTATATCAAATCAAACAAACCGCTCCTGATTTGGTCATTATGGGAACCGAAGGCGCTTCCGGGTTAAAAAAATTAGTAGGCAGCAATACTGCCAATGTCATGCTGCACTCTAAAGTACCGATCCTTAGCATCCCCAACCCCAATCCACTACCCAATTCGCAACTCAAAATTGCATTGGCATCCGACTATCATCAACTGGAAAACTACAAGGTACTTGACAGCATTAAAGCCCTGGGAGAAATATTTAATACCGAAATTCATATTTTGAATATAGAGAATGAAAAGAACAAAAGCCTGGAAGCTAAAGAAATTAAAGCCGCTATAGAACAAGAGTTCCACCCCTTGTCAATTTCATTCCATACGATCATCAACCCCGAAGTACTTACCGGACTAATGATATACTGCCAAAGTCATAAAATCGATATTCTGGGCATTGTTCATAGAAAGCACAGCTTCTTAGAAAAGCTATTTAATAGCAGCATTGCCAAAACGGCCATTCAGGAAAGCAAACAATGCATTCTGACCTTACATGAGTCCTCTTAAAACAACACTTTCACTCTCAAGGCAAATCAAAAAGCACCGGAAGAGGAAATTCCTCCGGTGCTTTGACATATACCCTCGATACCCATTTTACTCTTCCTCTGACTGCTCTTCGTACCCCTCCTTACCAATTTCATTCTCTTCTTCCGCAAAGTCTTTTGGCACCGGCAATTCCTTCAAATCATTGATTCCGAAATACTCTAAAAAGCTGGCCGAAGTACCATATAACAAAGGGCGTCCGATAGCTTCCGACTTTCCTTTGATTTCCACCAATTCCTTTTCCAAAAGTTTCTTTACCGCATAATCACAATTCACCCCCCGGATTTGCTCTAATTCGGTTTTCGTAATGGGCTGCCGGTACGCAATAATCGCCAAGGTTTCCAAAGCCGATTTCGACAAGCGCTTTTTAGAATTTTGCTTAAGTAAGATGCCTATACTGGCCTGGTAAGCAGGTTTGGTCATAAACTGGTACCCGGAACCGGCATTGACAATTTCAAAAGCAAAATTTTCTTGTTCATAATTAACTTTCAAGCTTGAAACAGCCTTTTCTATATCCCCTACAAGGACTTCCGCTTCAAACATTTCAGAAAGGCATGCCTGTATTTCTGAAATTCTAATAGGGGTGGGACTACAAAAGATCAAGGCTTCTACATGCCGTTGCAAAAAATCAATTCCCATACAAACTAATCATTTATCATTTCAGGCAAAGATATTTCATACAACAAAAAACCGGCAAGAAAGCTTGCCGGCTCAAAATTTACTAAATTCATCTAAATTACATTCGACTTTTTTTCGCCTCAATGGAATGCTGTGTATGAGGCACTGCTCTGAGGCGTTCTTTAGAGATCAAATTCCCCGTATCAATACAAATACCGTACGTTCCGTTTTTGATCCTAATCAAAGCATTTTCAAGCTGAGTAATATACTTTCGGGTCCGGGCTGCAAGCTGGTTTAATTGCTCCCGTTCTAAAGCATCTGCGCCATCCTCAAGGGTTTTCAAACCGTTATGATTGCTATCATATCCGCTTTGACTGCGTAATATAGATTCTTTGAGATGCTCTAAGTCAGCTTTTGCCTTATTAAGCTTTTCGTTAATTAGCTTCTCAAATTCGAGAAGTTCTTCCGGTGAATACCGTAACTGTCCAGTAGCCATATGCAAACAAAAGGTTTGGTGGAAATCTCATCAACAAAGTGATTTCAATATCACTAACTTGACCGTGGTTTTTGTCAGGTAACAAATATAAAGAATCAACATAAGCTTAGAAGTATTTTATTGTATTTTTTTACTCTTTAATAAGTTACCTAATGTTACTTAATTTAACCATATACGGATCTCAGCATACTTCTTAATAAAGGAAGCTTCGGAAGGAAATATTAGTTCACCCGGGAAAAAGTTCCCTAGAAAAATTGTTGAAGAAATATTGGGGAGATCAAAAAAAATCTCATAATTTTTCAGAGTGATAAAATTACTGACTCATGAAATATTGTAAATCCATCATTGAAGCTATTGGGAACACTCCCATGGTAAAGCTTAACCATGTAACACAAGGAATCAAAGGGACCGTACTCGCAAAAGTAGAGTACTTCAATCCCGGCCATTCTATGAAAGACCGTATGGCTTTAAAAATGATTGAAGACGCGGAAAAGGACGGAAGCTTAAAACCGGGAGGTACTATCATTGAAGGCACTTCAGGAAATACCGGTATGGGCTTGGCTTTGGTTGCCATTGCCAAAGGATACAAATGCATCTTTACTGTCAACGACAAACAATCGCAAGAAAAAATCAACATTCTTCGCGCAGTAGGTGCCGAAGTAATCGTCTGCCCCACCAACGTTGCCCCGGACGACCCTCGCTCCTACTATTCCGTTGCTCAAAAACTCAATCGAGAAATCCCCAACTCTTTTTATCCGAATCAATACGACAACCTTTCCAATACGCAAGCCCATTATGAAACGACAGGGCCGGAAATATGGGAGCAAACCGCTGGCAAAATCACCCATTACGCGGCTGGCGTAGGCACAGGCGGCTCCATGTGTGGGGTAGCGAAATTCCTGAAAGAACAAAACCCCGGGGTCACGACCATTGGCATAGACTCCTTTGGCTCGGTATTTAAAAAATATAAGGAAACAGGCATTTTTGATGAAAACGAAATCTACCCTTATATGACTGAAGGTATCGGAGAAGATATCTTGCCAAAGAATGTTAACTTTGACCTGATCGACCTATTTGTAAAAGTCACCGATAAAGATGCTGCGGTCATGACCCGGAAACTGGCCCGGGAAGAAGGAATTTTTGTAGGCTGGTCCAGTGGTGCCGCAATATACGGTGCCTTGGAATACGCCAAAGAACATCTCAAAGAAGAGGATGTGATGGTGATCATTTTGCCTGACCATGGCACCCGTTACTTAAACAAAATCTACAATGACGACTGGATGAAAAACCACGGTTTTGTAGAAGAACGGGTATACGCAACCGCCAAAGACATTATCCTTGATAAAGACGGAAAAGACCACTTGGTAATGGTGGATAAAAACCAGAAAATCAGCGATGTCATTGTCATGATGAACCGACAGGGCATTTCTCAAGTTCCGGTATCCGATGGAAGTGAAATTGTAGGAAGCATCACCGATTCCGCAATTCTCAACCAACTATTAGACAACCCGGAACTCAAAGACCACCTGGTCAGCGAAATCATGGACAAGCCGTTTATGTTTGTCGGAATGGATAATTCGGTTGACTCGCTCTCCTCTTTGATCAACCGGGAAAACAAAGCACTTTTGGTCAGGGATCACTCGGACCAAGTACATATCATCACCCAATCCGACTTGCTAATGGCAATGAGCCGGTAGTGCAAGGGTTGAAGGACAGAAGGATTGAAGAATGAAGGAGCTAGCGATGTAAAACCGGAGGGTAAAAGAGAATTGTTCTCTTTTACCCTCTTTTCATTTAGACTGAAAGCACATATTCAAACTATTAATAGTTCTTCCAGCACTTTACTTACCTGGCATTGTATTGCAACAACAAATACCGTATTCCCTCCAAAGTCAAATGCGGATCGATCAAGTCAAATTGTTGATGAAGAGGAGTCAACACGGAAGAAAGCCCTCCGGTAGCCACCACTTTACACGCTACCGGTAACTCCTGCCGGGTTCTTTCAATCATTTTTTCGACCAACCCGGTAAACCCGATCAATACACCGGCTTGCAAGGCGTGCTCCGTATTCCGGCCCAATACGGAAGAAGGCAGTTCTAATTCCACATCGGGAAGTTTGGCTGTAGAGGTAGACAATGCGCGCATAGCGGTTTTCAGACCCGGAGCAATTGCCACCCCTAAAATAGCAGGCTCATCGGATACAGTGGTAAAGGTCAAAGCCGTTCCAAAATCCACTACCAGACAATGTTGTTGAAACTTTGTAAAAGCCGCCACCGCATTGGCGACCAAATCACTCCCGATTTCATAGATATTCTCAATATGCAAGGGGATACATTTATACACCTCCGGCCCCATTACCACCACATCACTCCCAAGCAACTTTGCAACCATACCGGAAATAACCTCAGTCAACGGTGGCACCACACTGCTAAGCCCGATATATTGAATAGCATTTAACTTTATCCCATACTCCAAAAACAAAGACCTCAGATGCATGCCATAATACAATTCATCTTGTTGTATATCCGTTTCCACCCTCCATTGATGCACCCATCTGTTTTGATCGTAGATCCCATATACTATGTTGGTATTTCCAATATCTATCACTAAATCCATACAATACATTCTTTATTTTCTGAAATATACAAAATGTTTGTTCCTCTCTCTATTCTGACCAAAAAAATTACCCTTTTCACACTTTTTCACCCTTCTCTCCTAGAATCCCTGCATTTTCCACCTTACAAAGGTTGTTTTTCACAAAATCACATCAAACCCACCACACAACACCCTTTAAATCTAATTTTTTCAACAAAAATTAATTTTTAGGATATTTTTTGATCTTCTTTTTAAGAAATTTCTTTCATTTTTAATTTTTTTAATTCATTTTTGAATCATCAAATTACAAAACTTTAGTAAACATGAGAAAATTTGGTTCAATTCTACTCCTGCTACTCTCTACTCCCGCATTAGCCTTTGCTGAAGAAACTGCTCCGACCCTCGACAAAGGCGACACCGCATGGATGCTCATAGCCACAGCACTGGTCGCTTTGATGACTCCGGCCGGACTCACGCTCTTTTACGGAGGGCTCACTCAACGAAAAAGTGTCTTGAACACGATCGGAATGAGTTATACCGCCTTCTGCACGGCCTCTATCGTATGGGTCATTGTTGGTTACAGTATTGCTTTTGGAGGTGCCAACGATCCTTTTTTAGGTTCTTTGGAATTTTTCATGCTCAATAACATCCCCATCAACGAAGTTTCGGGCTCGATCCCCACATTGTTATTTGTAATGTTCCAGGGCACGTTCGCTGCCATTGCCGTAGCCCTTGTAAGCGGAGCTATTATCGAAAGGGTAAAATTTTCTACCTGGATCTTATTTTCCATCCTATGGGTAATTCTGGTATACTCCCCCATTGCACACTGGGTATGGAGTGCTTCAGGCTTTTTACTTGCACATGGCGACCTGGACTTTGCCGGCGGTACCGTCATCCATATCAATGCTGGCGTTGCAGGATTGGTCTTGTGCTATTTGGTAGGCAAAAGAATCGATCACAACAAGCCTACCGGCAGTAAACCCGCCTCTACCAAACTGATGATTTTAGGTTCTGCCTTGTTATGGTTCGGATGGTTTGGCTTCAACGGAGGTAGTGAACTCGCTGCCGACTTTATTACTGCCAATGCTTTATTAGTAACCAATGTAGCGGCAGCCGCCGGTGGAATGACCTGGTTACTCATCGAATGGACAACCGAACACAAAAAGCCTACGCTCCTAGGCAGTGCCTCCGGGGTGGTTTCCGGACTGGTAGGCATTACACCTGCAGCCGGTTTTGTCGATGTATTTGGCGCTCTGATTATCGGGCTTTTCTCCGGTGCTATCGGTTATTTCGGTGTAATCAAATTGAAGAAAATATTAGGATATGACGATACATTGGATGTATTTGGTATCCACGGCTTGGTAGGTATCTTCGGAGCCATTGCTACCGGAATCTTTGCCAATCCGGAAGTAAACGGAGCCGCAGGTTTGCTTTATGGCAATCCCGGACAAGTGTTAACACAACTCTACGGTGTAGGCGTAACTATTATTTACTCCGGAACTGTCTCTGCGGTACTCTTTAAAGTAGCCACCTTAGTTACTGCCGGAGGCCGGGTAGAACGCTCCATCGAAGAAGAAGGAATGGACCTTGCCTACCATGGCGAAAAAGGATTTGACATAAACTGATCTGAGATATACGATGAAGGAAAAGGGGAACTCCGCTTGGGGCTCCTTTTTTTTATTTTGCTTATCTCTTCTTGAAATAAACGGATCAATGGATACTTTTCAGACTTAATAAAAACCAAGTGGCAATAAGCAACGATCACCCATCTTTAGGTTTTCCACATTTCCTATTACTTCTCTCCTCCCTTCAATCCTTCAACCCCTCACTCCTTCATCCTTGTTTAAGCCGGATCCACATCGACAACAATATATACTTTTCTAAAACCCTTCTGTTGCCTTAAGCGCTCTATTTGTTCTGCAATCAATGTTTTTGCCTTCACCAAATCCACTTTCCCCCGCTCTAATTTAACAATCAGATCTTTCAAATACTGATTCCTGATTTTGTCGATAACCGGAAATTCGGGACCCAACACCCTCTTTTGTCCTATCCGCCCCCTTAAATACACTGCCAACTGCTCTGCTGCATGATCGGTCAGCTCCCGGCTCTCACTTTTAACCGAAAGCTTGACAATCCGGGTAAAAGGAGGATATAAATATTGTTTTCTCTCCCATACCTCCCGTTTGAAAAAACTCCAATAATCGTGATTGAAAACATGCTGCAAAATCAGTTGATTGGGATTAGCCGTTTGGATAATCACCTTTCCCAGCTTCTCCCTTCTTCCGGCCCGGCCACTCACTTGAGTAATCAATTGAAACGTCCGTTCATGTGAGCGAAAATCCGGAAAATGTATCATTCTATCCACATCAAAAACCCCCACCAAGCTTACATGATCGAAGTCCAAACCCTTACTCACCATCTGCGTACCGATTAAGATATCAATTTGTTGGTTTTCAAAATCAGAAATGATTTTTTGGTAACTGTACTTGCGTTTGGTGGTATCCAAATCCATTCGCTGGATTCGGGTTTCAGGCAATAAAACCTTCAACTCCTCTTCAATCTTCTCCGTACCTACCCCCACGGTTTTGACCTTACTCGATCCACAAGCGATACAATGCTTTGGAGCCGGCTCACGGTACCCACAGTAGTGACACCGCAACTCATTCCGGTACATATGGTAAGTCAAACTCACCGAACATTGGTTGCATTTCGGAGTCCAGGCACATTCTTCACAAGTAAGAAAAGGAGCATATCCTCTTCTGTTTTGAAAAAGAATTACCTGTTCGTTAAGATTCAAGCTCTCTTTTATCCCATCGAGCAACAAACTGGAGAACTCACTCTTCATGGTTTTTCGCTTGCGCTCTTTTCGAATATCGGCAAAGTGAATCGCTGGCAACTGCGCATTTCCATACCGTTGTTTAAGCTCTACCAATCCATATTTTTGTGTTTTTGCCAAATAGTAACTTTCCACAGAAGGCGTTGCCGAGCCTAACAGCACTTTTGCATGATGCAACTTTGCTAATACCACCGCCATATCCCGGGCATGATACCGTGGCGCAGGATCATACTGTTTATAAGAAGACTCGTGCTCCTCATCCACAATGACCAATCCTAAATTATCAAAAGGCAAAAACAATGAAGAACGCACCCCTACTACAAACGGGAACTTACCTTCTGCCACTCCTTTCCAAACTTCTACCCGTTCATTATCCGAAAATTTGGAGTGATATATCCCAACACTTTCCCCAAACACTTTCCGCAAGCGCACCACCATCTGAGCAGTAAGCACAATCTCCGGTACCATCAATAATACCTGAGAGCCATTGGCAAGCACTTTTTTCACCAACTCTATATATACCTCCGTTTTACCACTTCCGGTAATCCCGTGAAGCAAACACACATCCCGCTCTTTAAATATTTCCAGAATATCGTCCAATGCTCCGGCCTGTATATCATTCAGCGTAAAATCATACGCCTCTACAGTGACCGACTCTTCCATTTCATCCAAGCGAGACTGAACCACCTCAAACTCTTCAAAAATTTGATTTTTCAATAAGGTATTCAAAGAAGAAGTCGAAAACCCTCCATGGGTAATTTCTGTTTTCTCCAACCCTTCCCTATTCAACTCCGGCCGCGACAACACTGGCAACTCCGACAAGTACTTAAGTAAGATTTCCTCTTGTTTTGTTTTTTTACTTAAGCTGGCAAACAACTCTTCCATCGCTTGCTCACTCTCCAAATAAGCGTCACGCAGTCGTATTTTTTTTATCTTTTTGGGCTTATACTTCTCTTTTACCTCTTCAAACAAAATGATCGCCCTTCGTTTAATCAAACTCTTAATTACCTGATAAACGCTTTTAATTCCCAGGATTTCCGAAACTTGATCGTAAGGCACCGCATTCACCCCCCGCAAATGATTCAACAATTTATCTTCATGCGGATTCAGCTCCATTTCATGTTCGAAATAATTGAATTCCGGATTCAACTGTACTTTAGAAGTACTGGTCAGTTTCAAGCCCGAAGGAATGGCTATATTCATCACTTCCCCTACCGTACACATATAATAATCCGCAATCCACTTCCACAACTGCAATTGCGTAGCATTGACGGTAGGCTCAAAATCCAAAACATCCAAAATATACTTCGCCTGATAATGCTCCGGAGGATTTTCCAACACCTCCGCAACAATAGCTGTCAATAGCCGCCTCTCCCCAAACTGCACCACCACCCGGAAGCCTATATGCACATAAGGCTCCAACTCCTTCGGAATGGCATAACGATACCGCTTCGGAATGGGCACAGGAATAATAACATCGACATACTTAATGGTCCTTGACTCCGGAACCTGATTTGGGTCTTTGAGCAACACGCTGCTTTCTGTTTAGTGTAAGGGTTTTTCAAATAAAGAAACAGGCAAGAACCTCACGGCCCTTGCTAAAAGTAGTAAATCTTCATCAAAAATAATGAGAAATCAGGAATCGGCAGCCACGCATCAACCATTAAGGAATCAACAAAGCTTTCAGGCTTGTAGTCACTTCAAGAAAAGGCATTATCAACAAATGCAAGCAACTATCTGTTGTTCAAACCATTTACCCTCACAAATACTTGAAATAACTACTCACCGATTCCTGTAATAAACGGCTTTTTCTTTGAAGGTTTGATCATAAAATCTTTTAAGTAAAACGGCTCAAAATACGCCATATCCACAACTTCCTCCTTTTCCAGTTTTTGAATGGCTAATTCTCCGATAAATTTAGCCGAAGGAGTGATCCCTTCCACAAGTTGAAAGGAATCCCCATTCAACACTTCTTTACACTTAGCCGCTCCATTTCCAAACAAAACCAATGTTTTATCTTTATATTCTCCAAAAGAAGTCTCATCCACTACCTTAGGGTGCACCTTTTCCACTTCTTCTAATCCCATAGTGTACAAGGCTGTATACACTTCCATCCTGCGAGCATCCAACATCGGACATAGCAACACATCCGAAGGCCACTCCCACTGATAAGAAGCCACTTCGCAAGCCATTGCTTTTAAAGTACTTACAGCCACTAAGGGAATACCCAAGGTATAACACAAACCTTTGGCAGTAGAAGTGCCAATCCTCAAACCCGTATAAGAACCCGGCCCTTCGGAAATGGCCACCGCTTGTACATCTTTCATAGTACCTCCGGCATACCGGATGGTATTCTCTACTAACTCCGCCAAATAACTGGAATGAGAACGCTCAAGATGCAACTCCTGCAAGGCAAGTAATTGATGGTCACGATGCACCGCAATAGAACAAACCGTAGTCGATGTTTCAATACTCAAAATCATAGCGCCAAATTACGCAAAAGATAGCGATTGACCAGCAAAATTTTGAATCAACATAGTGTTTGCCATTACACTTTTGGCACCCCGTTCCATCTACTATTACAACCAACACCCCTATCGGAAAGTCTTGTTTGGCAAACGAACGGCCGGTTGAAACCAGGCTGAACTGATCATTAGCAGATCAACATCAACTATTGTAACTTGATCATTCCACTACTTTTCTAGTTCATTATGCCGGATACCTACTTACTTTACAAGCTCTCCCAGCCGAGTTATTTTTTCCAGCCAGCCATTCCGGAAGCTCTCTTTTGAATCTCTCACCGGACTGATATAGGTGGTTTTAACGGGCCCTACTCCACAAAATTCCAATGTTCCTTTTTTAAGTTGATTTATAGCAGGGCTTTTCAAAAAATACCGGTAATACCAATTAGGCGTATCTGCCGTACAGATAATCCGTGCGGTTTTACCTTTCAATAATTTCTCAGGCATTGACGCCCCCTCTTTGTACGCAAATGTAACCCCCGGAAGGAAAACCCTGTCAATAAACCCCTTCATAAGAGCCGGGTACCCATACCACCACAACGGATGCACCCATACCATATGCTCACTCCATTTGATCTTTTCAATCGCATCCAGCAAATCCGGCTCAAGCTCTACTTTTTTTCTATATCCGTATTGCAGGTTCGGATCAAAATCCAAATCGCGTATCGAAATAGTTTGCACCTCTGCATTACTCTTTATGGCCCCTTCCTGATACGCCTTACAGATTCCCTGATTAAAACTTTTTTCATCCGGGTGCCCATTGATAATCAATACTTTTTTATGCATAATCATTAGTATTTTTAAAGCTTTACAATTTTAGGTCAACCGACCAATTTTGCAAGTATAGGTCACTTGACCTATACTTGCAAATAAGAACTGTATTTTTTACTAAGGTTTAACCAATGGGCAAGAGAGAAGAAAAAATCAATACCATCATCCACACCACAATTTCACTACTGGGAAAAGAAGGGAGTGGAAGCCTTTCTATGAGAAAAGTTGCCGAGCATTCCAAAATCACTCTCAGCAACCTTCAGTATTATTTTAAAGACAAAGACGAGCTATTAAGCGCTACGATAGGCTATTATTTCAAACTTTGTGAAGAGGAGGTTGTAAATACCTTGGAGAAGATTACAAAATCGGGCAATGCGGACCTCCAACCATTCTTAAAAGAACTCCTGATGATGCATTTGGTGGATGGTCATCCCGATGAAAAATGTACGATGTTCAGAGAAATCTGGGCACTGTCCACCCGGAACCCCAAAATAGAACAAGTAGTCTTTGAGTATTACCAAACCTATTGCAAATGGATTGTAAAAGTCTTTGCCTCTTACTCCTCCCATCCCCAAGCCGTCACCAGTTTGCTACTCCCCTATATCGAAGGCTATTCTGTAATGGGCAAAGCCTTGCCTTTAGGAAAAGCCCAAGTAATCGACTTATTGATGAATGCTCTAACACCCTTTTATAAAAGACCCGGGCATACTGAGGAATAAAATATTTACGGTCTGATTATACGAATCATCATCCTATTTTAGTCAATTCTCTTTCCAGAATCAATACGAATGCATATGAGTGCTATTGACAACAGCAACAACTACCCCCTATTCTGTTCTGACCCGGTTAAAATTGAACAAATAAAAAGCCACTGGTTTTTAGGCACCAGTGGCTTTGTCTGTATTCTCGACAGATTCTTTCTTTAAAATTAGATTTTAAAACCGGCAGTCAAGCGCAAGATATTATTTTTACTGTCCGGACCGTTTTTATACATTTTACTCATTCCGAATTCATAATCCAGATCAAAGGTTAACATCCAGATATCCACACCAGCCCCGGCTTTTAACCCCCAAACGGTTTTATTGTAATTGTCTTTTTGCAATAGCAACAAATTATCACTCTCATCTACATTGGTTACAAAAGTCAGTGAAGGACCTCCCGTCAAGCGAAATTTAAAAAACTCGCTATTGATCACACTATGCCCGATCATCACAGGCACCTGAATGGTATTAATCGTGGCGTTTTCTCTAATATCTGAAAAGCTATCCGCATGCAAATCCTTTACTTTTCCAATTTCGGTACTCATATGAGTCCACATAACGCTGGGTTGAAAGTAGGTTTTTTCTCCAATCCTTAATCCTACCCCTAATTGATAGCCAATCCGGCCTTCAGAAAGTTTCTGATTTTCATCAGTAGTATACTTTGAAAGGTTTAATCCAAACTGAGGGATCACTTTTACTCCTTGTGAAAAAGCAGAAAAAGAAACCAAAGTTAAAATAGATGCTACAATTAGTTTTTTCATTGGTTATTATTAGTTGGTGAAAATTATCCATTAATCACGCAAGGTTTATGCAAAGGTTACATCCTTCCGGAGACTTTTTTCAATAAAACACTTAAAAAAACCGCATCAAACCAAGCGAAACAACCCTATAAAAAACACTGACGATCAATAAGATACAGGCAAATATCAAAACTACTGAAAAGGCAAAAAAAATACTTCAAAAAAAATCTTAATCCTCATTCACAAAATACATTACAGAGTGTTAGGATTTTTCAAATAAATTATTACTTTTGCACTGCCTTTCTCAGAAAGGAGTTCTTTATAAGATTGAAATATTGCTTTTTTGCAAAATAAAAGCTAAACTGGTTACAAAAATTCCGTACATTATATATGAAGCGGGAGTAGCTCAGTTGGTAGAGCGCCAGCTTCCCAAGCTGGAGGTCGCGGGTTCGAGACCCGTTTCCCGCTCAAAAGAGCAAATAAAACAATGCCGAAGTGGTGAAATTGGTAGACACGCACGTTTCAGGGGCGTGTGGGAGCAATCCCATGCGGGTTCGAGTCCCGCCTTCGGCACAACCTTTAAAAAAAATGCAGCATATTAATTAGTATGCTGCATTTTTTTTAAAGTCCATAAGTAATATCTCACAGTACTCATATCAATTTATTCAGATTGCACCTTGACAAGCCTTCTTCATAATTCCTGGCAAAAATCAATACATTTAAAACCACACTAGTATGTATTAATTGACTACAATCTGTTACATATTTCCACAGACTAACAAACGAATCATTTTCAACAACTATCTTTATCTACCTACTACTTATACTACTATTTTCCTTGTAGCACCCGGAGGTTGACACCTTCAGCGCAAATGGTACCAGGCGGTGGAAGAACTGCAACTGGAGGGCAAGATCAGCGAACAAGAAGCCGGAGAACTTAAAAAAGACTTTCAGGTAAAGCTGTATTTTAATCCGACTTGGACGGATTTGCATAGCTGTGTACCAGTTGATTCTTTTCCAAAAGTACGGCAACTCCATCGGGGATGAATGGGAATATTTAGCTATTTAAGGCCAACAATCTAACCTAGCTCTTATTTTGGTCAACTTCTATAAATCAAACCTGAGTATCAAAACCCTGCAAAGCCAGTTACGACACCATTCGTTGGAAATGACGGATATTTACCTGAGAAGCTTAGGGATGGTATTGGATAATGGACTGGCCAATAAGGATTGGTAAAAGAAGACGTTCGTTTGCTGCTGAATTGGAAATAAGAATTTAATAAATCCCCTGTTTCCAATTCAGTAAATAATTTAGACTATAATTTTGAAATAATCCTTTGCAAGGTCCATTTTAAACTTGCCTTTTTCCTCTCTTTTTGCTTCATCCTCATTGAATGGAATACTTGAAGTCTCCGCTATAACTCTAAGTAGATCGCATTTATCCTTAATAATTATTTTTCCTATTAGCTTTTCATCTAGGAGTTCCATCTTTCTACTCTCAGGATATGCTTTTTGTACGCTATCTAACCTTTTTACTTCTTTTATAAAAAGCTCACAATTATACCTGCCAACAATCTTAAAGAGATTTAAATTTTCTTGGGCATTTTTAACTTGGCTTGGTTCAACCCCTGTTCTATATGATAATATTATGTTAAATGTTTCTGAAGAAAAATCCACTCTATCCGGTTTAATTGAAAACTCGACTATAGAATCCAAACTTTGGCTATAAGGATGGATATAGGCTAGTTTATCACCCTTGTAACGTTGATTACAAATTGTACACGATGGTATTAAATTGTAAAAGGACATGGAAAGGTAAGGAGCCATTACTTTGGGTATGAAGTGATCGAAATCACAAAGAGTTTTGGGGGGCACAATTAATAACGGTTCATAGTTACAATAAGGACATACTGGTATATCTAAATTTTCTACAAGCCATCTACTTTTTTCGCTTTTCCTAAAGTTATTATAACCAAACATTTCAAGAACCTCTTCCCCAAAAGGTGTTGATTTTAGATTACCATTTGTACCACTAAAAAAAGCTGGGATATTCTGATCTGCTTCAATTTCTTCTTTAATCGTCTTTAACTTCTGTGGACTTCCAATAATTATACTTCTGAGCAATTCATAATTACTTTTACTTAGTTTCTGATAAAAATAATTCTTGTTAGAAGCATTTCCTCCATTCTGGATTCTTTGATCTAACCTATGTATTATAGAATGTTTATGATAAGCTTTATTTTTTTTCTGGGGATTCAGCTTTTCATAAAATTGAGTTGCTATATCTCGAAAAAGTTGTTTTTTTTTATTTTTATCGTATTTAAACATATTATTCGTCGGTTTTAGAATTCAGTATTTCAGTGAGTTTTGACCGCAAAACAGGTTCGCCAATCATCGCTATAACCTTCTCCAGTCTTTTTTTATCTAAACTTATATTTTTATCATCAAGCAAAGGTTTTAGTTCACTCTTTAACTTATCTTGTGCGAACTTGCCAATTACTCCATCTTTCATGAAAAACTGCTCATAAAACAAAGAATGAATATTTGCAGCAAAAGTTTGTTCTTGGTTAAATGAAACAACTTTACATAAACCTTCCTTTTTCTCAAGAAAAATTAAATTTTCTTTTGGCAAGTCTGAAACAAGAAAGGGAGAATGAGAAGTGAGAATTACCTGAACCTTATTATTGTTAAAGACTTCTCGTATAAAAACTGTTAAGTTGTATAAATACTCTTTCTGCCATTGAGGGTGAAAACCTGCTTCACCCTCATCAATAAGAATGTATAAGAAATGATTTGATGGTTTGTCAGAATTATTGTAATCTAATCTATATTGTTTAGCAAAATATAGTCGAGAATATAAATCCATTAATGCGCTCTCCCCCGAACTTAAATTACGCCAACTGGTTGAGACAAAATTATACTTATAATCCAATGGTAATGACAACAAATAGTCTTCATATAGATTCATAATTTCAGTTCCCCCCTCAACTCCTGTTGTAAAAGAATTATCATCATCTTCAATCCTGTTCTTCTCAAAATCAACAGCATCAATCCATCGAAGTACTGCTGTATAAAGAGGCCCTGCCTTTACAGCTTTATCATTATATCCAACCCATTTCTGGTTTTCAAAGAAGTATTGTGTTTTTTCGAATAGTGTATCCCCTTTAATATCATTTAACTCTAATCCAATTTCAATATTAAATATTGAATTTAAGTTGAGGAAGTAATTATGAATAAAGGAAAAACTAAACTCTATTTTTAATTTTTTTGCAAGGGCTTTTTGATAAGAAGGGTCATTACTATATTGTGATGTTGGGTTTTTCTTGCCGCTACCTCTATAATTATGGTCATAATAGTCGAGTGTTGAATTAACTTCCGCCCAAGCTTTGTTAATAACTTCATCCAAATGCTTGAATATTTTTTCGTTTTCAACCGTTAAATTTTGTTTTGATTCTTTAGGGTCGAAATAATCTCTATGAAATATTATTTGTACTTCTTTGGGTAAGTTTATACTATTTATATTCTCTAAAGAGAGGTTGTAAGCCATGTCAAACTGTCGTCTGATATTTGAAAATTTATATAATTCAATTTGCTTGATCTCCTTAGGGTACGAATCTCCTTTTCGAAGTACATCATTTTCAACTAATGCATTACTCGAAACATCTATATAATTCTTAAACTCATTAGAAATATTTGGCGGGTAATTTCTTAAATCAAGAATTGGGTTGTAATAGATTATTTCAAAATTATCTACAAACTTTTCAGGTATTCTGATGGGAACGCCAAAAGGAGTTTGGATAATTCTCTGTTCAACGGGTTTTTCAATTGTAAAACCTGTTACTTCTCCCTTTATAGTTAGAGAGAAATCGCTAAGAGTATGGTAAGTTTTGATAATGCTATTTTCTTCATCTTTGAATACCACAATAAACTGTCGACCGATCGGTAATCTATCAGTAAGTAGGTCAATTATAAACTCTAACAAGTTAGTTTTACCAACACCATTCTCTCCTATTATCCCCGTAATATTTACAATCTTACCGTCTAAATCGGTTGTTTTTCCAAAAAAGTCATTTATAAATTTGCTGTTCGCTTCTAAGACTAAAACTCCTGATAACTCATTCTCTCTTTCAAATTTAAAGTTTATCTGATTAGAGAAATTAAACGATTGATTTTTTATCGTCATTCTATCATTCTTAATCCAGAGATACAATAATTCCATTGTTTTCTTGAGTTTTACTTTATCCTATTCCCTTAATATACTTAGATTGGTTGATTTTGCAATTATCTTCCAATGCCTTTTTGATATATCTAGCTTATTTTACTTATATATTCAAGCTTTTTCACCCCACCATCAAACTCCTAAAAGTGGTTAATCGATACAACTTCTGTAAGTTATGCACAAAGTCCACCCGGGTATAACGGCCGGCGATATGGGTTGTGAAACTCTCTCCGGTTTGTGTCAGGCAAAAGCCCTGTTTGTGGTAGGTGTTGGCACCTGTCATTTCAAAGCCCATGACCAAGAGCCAGTTGGGCTGTAAGAGGATCCGGAAGGATCTTGTCGGCTGGTTGGTGGTTGATGGTTTGTGCCGGGTACACTTCTTTTAGCATCCCTTTGTAAATACTAAAAGCTCCGGGTCCGGAGCTTTTAGATGCACTGTATTTTCTTATATACGATAAGGAGTTTTCTCGTTCATGGGTTTATTCAACCAAGATGCGGTCAGGCTGCCCTTTTTCATGCACTCTGAAAACCACAATTTTAGCCGGCTCATCCAAGGTTGAAAAACTATGTACGTGTTTAAATGGAACCTTGGCAACTTCTCCGGCTTTTATCATCATTTTCGACTGATCCTCCAGTATCAATTCTCCGGAACCTTCAATTAGATAGGCAAATTCTTCTCCGGGATGATAATGAGTGGGCAAGGTTGTATGCTTGGGCACCTCCAGATAACTCATAATCACCTCAACACTCCCTGTTAACTCTAATGAATCCCGCAGCAGGTTCTCAATTTTCAACTCTTCAATCACTTCTGCCGGAACTTCAGCTCCTACTTGCTTTGTGCTCCCGGACTCTGTTTTGTCAGCGCATCCTGTCCATAACAAAACGGCTAATACATGCAAAATTGTAATTTTCATTCGTACCATTATTTAATGAAATTTATCAATATGTTGCCTAACATTGATGGGTCACACTCGGTTCCGGGTACAGAGTACTTACTGTGGAACCAAAGGCGTCCTAACTATAAAATTACCTTTGTGAAGAAATGCCTCTCAAGCTTTTAACTGAAAGCACATTTAAAAAAATGTAAAATTGCCTATACGACCAATTGCCCCGTCAACTCCTGTAAGCCAGACAAAAGCGATCAGCTTGTCCAAGCTAAAAAGTGGTACAAAAGATGTAATTGAACTCCACAATCGTTCAACAACATTTTTCATTTTTTACGATCCCGTCAAATGTATACAACAATGAGTGTACACATATCATAAACATTTCATCGCTAGCGCCTGTTTGCCTTCTGTAAGCTTACCCAGAACATTCACTTTTAACTTCCAAACCAAGAAATTATTCATTCCATTTATTTACCATTCTTATCCCCTCCTGTTTGAACCCTAACGCCCCGGTGCAAATGCAGTATTGAGTTCAATACCTGTTCAAAATAGTTTTCTCACATCCTATACTCTAATTGACACCCTCCTCTATCTCATAGTTTTTGGGTTCATACATTACTTTACCATAGTTTTTGGAAATCAACTCTTCTTCGAGCAAAGCGCCACTTCTGAATTTTGCAATCTTCGTTCTCCAAATTTCATTACTGCGGTAAAACTCATCCCCGACTTTGATAAACTTATGATTCTTCTCTTTTACATGATAAGCAAAATCTAACGCTTCATTCACCCTTATCTCCCCTTCCAACAGTTTATCCGTCAACCATAAATTCAGTTGAAACGTCCATTGGGTGTGATTGGTCAATTGAAAATCAAGGTAGTTATAAAATACAGCGGCCCCACTTGCCCAAGGCAGCACCCTTCCGTCATCGGGGAAGGGATCAACACTATGGTGGTGTCTTTCCGTAATGGTTAAAGGTGAATGCAAAGCCAACCAATGTAGCAGGTTGGTGCTTTGGCAGATTCCCCCTCCGATACCGGGTCTGGGTTTACCAAATGAAAGTTCTATACCTTCTTTGTAGCCTTTTTTCCGGGTTGGCAATCCTACCGTTTTGCAAAAAGAAAACGTTTCTCCCGGTTGGATCAACGTTCCGTTAATCTTAGCAACTACAATTTTCAAGTTGTCAATTTTGTTGAATTGCAATTGCATATCGGTTTCCCCCAGTTTTTTCAGCAATTTTGATTGATGCTTTTTTACCCTGTAAGGTAACTTTTCAAGCGACTCTTCAAGCGACCTTCTCTTTGTATACTGTTTCCGGTCGATGCACCAAGTCAGTTTCCGTCTTACCCGTTTTTCCCAGACAGAAATAAAATACAAGACCGGATGCCGTTGGGAAAGTAATTTCCGTTTCTTCATTTAAGCTAACAGTGTGGTACACTTCTATTTTCATTTTCTTAAAAGAGTTTCTCACTTTCCGCCCTGATTTCCACATAAAATCAATTGTAATACCAGGTCGTCAGGATTACCTCATTTAAGCGAATACATAAATGCCGTTCATTCTGCATCAATGATGTATTCTTCAGGTTTTTCCGTTTTATAGCGCACATCTATAAAAGGAAGAGGCTCTTGGGAAGAGCTTGTAACCGTTGCATGATAAGTGCGTCCGTCCACCACATACCGGTAAAGGTGAATATAGTCCAATTTTGTAGCAGCCGCTTCTCCGCTAAATAGCTGATCAGCTGTTTCTAATGTCGCCTGCCCGATAAAAGTTTCTTTAAATTCCGCCTTTATTTCCGGCCAGTTATCCTTTATACTTAACAGGCGAAGTTCCCAATCACTGCCCCTCTCTTTTCGCTTTTCCCATGCCCCGTCTATGGCTTGCTCCACATTGCCTTTTCCGGTAAGTTTCATCAATGTAATTTTGGCAAGTTCTGCCGTGGTACCGATAAAGCCCCCGGCACCGGGTGCTTTACACCGGGTACTTTCTGTCATTTTCCGGACCAAAGGAATAGCCTCCTGATATTTCCTTGCTCCGATAATGTATAAAGCACTTTCCGCAATGCTTACCAAAGGATGTTCCAATAAGGTATATAGTAAGTTCAGAGCACGTATGTCTCCCTGATCCAATTGCTGATTCAACCATCTGAAAACCGGGTACTCTACCATTTGAATATCGGCTGACAACATCTCAAAGGCATGTTCATACAACTCCTCGTCCGAATAGACCGTAGGTTTACGTTCTTCGGGTTTTCCTCTATCGCCCTCCTCGATCACACAGTTCCCGTTGGGAGCAAAACACCGTTGAAAACCTGTTGCGGATTCGTAAACCAAGGCTCCCTCTGCGCTCCAATGCCGAAGCCTGAATTCCTCAAGTTCATCTACTTCCTTGACCATCACCCCTTGAGAATTGTATTCCCGTTTCAGTAAACACCTAGCATTATCGTCATATTTGGAATATCTTAATAAACTCCCGGTTTCATCCCAGCTAAAGAGTTCTCCTACGGGTTCATCCTCTTGGTAATATCCGTCTTCTGCCAATGTGCCATTGGCATGAACCCTTACACAGCGTCCGTTGCGAACACCCTTTTCCAAAGTATCTTCAGCAACAACCCCCTTCAGTTCCGACCAGGCAATGCCTGTAAATAATTTGTCTTTGTAATAATACGCCCACTCATCCAGACAACACTCCTTTTCGATATATTCCAGTTCATCATAGTGGACCCGGGGCGTTCCGTTAAGAATAGGAATACCTGGATTGGACTTTTTTGACTGATTCATTGTTTTCCCTTTTTAATAATTTGTAATTCGAAGCTTCGTTGGGTCGCTTTTAACCCCGCTACTCTTTGACCGTTGCCGCATTTAAGACGGATTGATAATTCCTATTTGCTTGTTCAACCAATCCGGGAACTTCGCGTTCAAAATTTGATAAGAAGACGATCGCCGATTTTATTTGGTAAAGCTTTTCTTCCGGAAAATCCAGGTTTAGCTTATCCAATGCTTCACCGACTTGATCAGCATCATATCCTTTACTTTTCATAATCGAAAAGTATAATTTTTCATACTTCATTTGAAAATCGATTATGCCTGAAAACAACTTGATACTTTTATTTACCCGGATGCCCTACAAAGGTTCGTTCAATCGAATAATTTATCAATGTAAAACCCGGGATTTTCGAAAAACTCTTGGGCCTTGCATACTTCTCTAAACGTTCCGTGTTCTATTAATGTCTTCAGGATATGCTGCAGACAATGGGAGGCTCTTCGATATATTTTGTAATTTCAAAAGGGGCATTGAGATCCAAGTCTTGAACATACTTTTCTTCCAAGGTTTCGATATTCTCTGCCATTATGTACTGTGCCAACCCTGTTTCGGCATCCGGGCCGAATAGTTTCATTGTGTTTTATTCTATATCCTCATCAATAACGTTCCTCTCACAAAAAATCGGAAGTCATGGGCGTTTTAAGAGCAAAGACATTCAACCATAATAAAATACACAGCGGTCAAAATTCCGTTTGATCAAATCCTCTTTGGGGATGGTCACCGTCAGCACTCCTTCATCATTGAAGCCGCTTTCACCCACTTGCAACAAGACCAACTCATCGTTTTCAATCTTTTGATTGACCTCTTCATCACTCGTTTCCAGGTTCGTGAACACGCCAAAAATCTTTGATATTCCACTTCTCTCTTCGTATTTGTCCCCTATGGCATAAATTTCATCCCGGTCAAGAATCAGGTCGTCTTCATCCCAGGTTTCCACATCTGAGGCAATCTGATCAATTAAGACTCCGTCCCAAAAATCTCCATCGTGGACCTGTACCTGCCTTTCCAGCTGGCTGTTGTCTACCGTTGAGTAAATCACCTTATACTCTTCCTCTATCATATCCGCAAAAAAGATCAGTTGTCCGGTTTCCGGCAACAGGTTATTTTGATCGTATTTCGAAAACTCCTTCAAATCCAATTGCGCTACAAAGGCTAAATCTTCCGGAGGGGTAAGGCCTTTCGGCATATCAAACACAGGCCCTCCGTAACGGGAACACCCCAATGGCATATCGATGGCAGAATGCTTTACATACCCTTCTCTTCGTAAGCGTTCATTTTCCTCTATGGAGTCATGATAGTATCTCTTTGGATTTGCAGTAAATGTGATGATCTTAAACTCTTTCATCTCTGAATTTTTAATAATAGAATATAATTGGTTTCGTGTTTTTTTAAAGATCAATATGTAAATCCCCTCCTTACAAATTCACCTCATTTCATAGCAAAAATTTCTATTCTTAAAAAACCGTATTTCCTCGCCATAAAGATAGAACGTAAGCGCTAAAAACAAAGGAACTCACACTAAATCCATCACGATTGCCAGTGGTATCGTAGTTAAGGCAATTTTATGACCGTAAGTTTTCACTAAACACAATATATATTGAAAAAGTCAAACAGTGTTCTAGTGTTATGTTAATCATTAAATGACGGATAAAGTCTTTTTAGTTTCACTCTTGATTCCTTGGTGGTAAACTGCCAGTTTATCCGACTTTCTTTGTTGTTGCGGTCATTTTGCCAAGCATTC